>CAJTQX010000032.1 GCA_910578425.1 uncultured Anaerotignum sp. | reverse complement strand
GTAAGCATGGCAACATGTTGAGCTGACCAATACTAATAGACCGAGGGCTTGACCAATAAAGCAGTTGGCGGAGCCAACTGCGAGCGACAACGCGGAGCGTTGCGCAGTTGCTGGATTGACGAAAGGCTTCTTGTGTTCAGTTTTGAGGGTGTCTTCCGAATTTTGGGAGACCGTATATAGGGGTATAGTTCAGTCGGTAGAACGTTGGTCTCCAAAACCAAATGTCGAGGGTTCGAGTCCTTCTGCCCCTGTCATATTTTTTAAGCCATTTAAATATGGGTAAGCCATTTTCATATGGCTCAGTAGCTCAGTTGGTTAGAGCGCCGGCCTGTCACGCCGGAGGTCGTGGGTTCGAGCCCCATCTGAGTCGTTTTATGGAAGTTTAGCTCAGCTGGGAGAGCATCTGCCTTACAAGCAGAGGGTCACAGGTTCGAGCCCTGTAACTTCCATTTTTTTGAAAAGTATCACACGGAATTTGGCGGAGTAGCTCAGTTGGCGAGAGCATGCGGTTCATACCCGCAGTGTCGGGGGTTCAAATCCCTCCTCCGCTATTTTGTTATTGCTATAATGGGGTATCGCCAAGCGGTAAGGCAACGGATTCTGATTCCGTCATTCGCAGGTTCGAATCCTGCTACCCTAGGAGTGAAAAGGACGTTTGAAAAGCGGCAGCTTTTGATTCGTCCTTTTTTGCTGTTTCCGGTAGAAAACGGCCCTGTCTTTATATTGAAATTTATTACAAAAATATTAAAATTCTCTTGCAAAGGTGACAATCCTCTTTTCATTCCGTCAAAATTTGATATACTGTTACATAGGAAAACAGGCATGCCATATGTACCGAATGTGTAAGGCCTGAATATATCACATAGGAGGAACCCATGAAAATCAGATGGAAAAGGCTTCTGCTGACCTCGCTTACGTTAGGGCTGCTCGGCTCGGCTACGGCGTATGCACAGACGGTCAGCATGAATTTGTTTTATAACGGGAAAAATCACGCGTACAAGGCGGAGGAAGTCAGGATTGAGATTGACGGCAAGGAGCTTGTGCCGAAGGATATGCCGGCAGTTATTATTGAGGGGCGCACCATGTTGCCCATGCGTTTGATTGCGCAAGAGCTGGGGTGTGAGGTGACATGGAATGAGGAAGCCAGACAGGCGTATGTAGTCAATGACGAATACACGATCGTTTTTGGCATGGACAGCAAAACCGGTTATCAAAACGGTAAGGAATTTACAATGGATGTGCCTGCAACGGTGGTCAATGACAGGACCATGCTGCCTGTGCGCGCGCTGGCGAAGGCTCTGGAGCTGGAAATTACATGGGACGATCCGTCCCGCACGGTTTCCATTGCTACGGCAGGAGAAACGCTGGAGCAGCCTTCTGAACCGGAAAATCCTGTAGTGCCTGACACGCCTGGTGTGCCAGCAGTGCCTTCGGGCGCGACAGTTACGCTGAATAAAATTTCCGTGCCAGCGCGGGAAAACGCGGGACAGGTATTTGCGATACAGGCAAACGGCCCGATTACGGGCTGGGAAGAGACATATGTAGATGATAAGAAAATCGTACTGGATTTTTACAACGCGAAAAGCGGCCTGTCTGAAAAAATCACCGAGACAAACAGTGGTATCGTTTCGGCAATACGCACCGCGCCGCATAACGAGGACGGCGTGGCATATGTGCGGGTGGTGTTTGACCTGACGGCGAAAAAACGTTATGAGATTACCCAGAGCAGTGACAAGACACAGCTGTTTATTACGTTTGATAAGGTAACAGTGGAGGATGTTTCCGTAAGGAGCCGGAATGATGTGGATTATATCACCATTTCCGCTGATGGCGCGCTTGGCGCGAATGTATTTACGCTTTCCAGACCCAACCGTATTGTGGTAGATTTGCCGAATGTGGAATCTGATATTGACGAAACGATAGACGTAGACGAGCTGAATTATGTCATGGATGGACGGGTTGGACAATTTACGGAAAGCACGCTCCGGATTGTTTTCGAGGTCGGCGATTTGACGGAATACAGCTTTCAGGAAGGAGAATATGACCTGAAGCTGGAAATCCGCCGCTCTACGCTGGACCATATGATTTATGACAGCGATGATGAAACGCTTTATCTGGACAAAGAAGAAAAATTTGATACTGACGATGTGGAAATAGAGGATCATTATCTGGACGGATACGCCCTTGTGCGTTTGCCGGGCGATTTTGAAGATGTTTACGGCTATGGTACATACCGCATCGGCGGGGACATTCTGAATACCATACAGGTATCTAATGTCGGCGGGGATACGGTGTTCCGCTTTAACCAGAACAGAATCAATGTATATGAAGTTGAGGACGAAGGCGACAGATACGCGATACGGCTGAAAAATCCCAGAGATGTTTATGACAATGTGCTCCTGCTGGATGCGGGGCATGGCGGGAAGGACCCGGGAACGAGCGGCAACGGGCTTGTGGAGAAAAATCTGACACTGACGCTGCTGCAAAAGGTCGACAGGGAACTGCGAAACAGCGATATTAAGGTTTATCTGACGAGGGACAGTGACGTTTATCCGGAAAACAATACGCGGGCGAAAACGGCAAATGATATTGCGCATATGATGGTTTCCATCCATATGAATGCTGCGGCTGGAAATCCCCTGCCGAATGGTACGGAAACGCTGTATCAGGTACATGCGGGCGACGGCAGGCTGACCAGCAAGCGTTTGGCGGAAATCCTGCTGAACCACATCATTTCGGCAACGGGCAACAACAGCCGCGGAATAAAGCTGAGAGACGACCTGCTGATATTGAACGGAACAACAGTGCCAACGGTTATTATCGAAACAGTTTTTCTGAGCAACGCAGGCGACGCGCTGAAAATTTCCGATTCGGCATATCAGGATAAAGTGGCAAGGGCGATTGCTGACGGCATTATAGAAGCAATGGAATTGAAATAAGGCGGCATAACAGGAGGAATTATGGAACGGACAACGATACTTTTTGCAACGAAAAACAAAGGGAAGATCAGGGAAATCAATGCGATACTGGCGGATATGGACGTGAATGTTGTATCTATGGAGGACGCCGGCATTACGGTGGAGGTTGTGGAGGACGGCACAACGTTTGAAGAAAATGCCATGAAAAAAGCTGTGGAGATCATGGAAATCAGCGGAAAGATTACGCTTTCCGATGATTCGGGGCTGGAGATTGACGCGATGGGGAAGGCTCCTGGCGTATATTCCGCGCGTTTTATGGGGGAGGAAACACCTTATCCGGAACGTTTCCGCGCAATTTTTGAAAAACTGAAAGAGGTGCCGGAGGAAAAAAGGACGGCGCGTTTTGTAAGCTGCATTGCGGCGGCATTTCCGGACGGACGGCGGCTTGTCAGCTATGATGCGGTAGAAGGCATCATAGGCTGGGAGGCGAAGGGGGAAAACGGCTTTGGCTATGACCCGATTTTCTATGTGCCGGAAAAGGGAAAATATATGGCGGAGCTTTCCCCGGAGGAGAAGAACGCCATCAGCCACAGGGGGAAGGCTCTGCGGAAGATGAAGGAACTGCTGCGGAAGGAGCTGTGACGCCCTATGAAGCTGCTGGTATTCAGCGACAGTCATGGATGGCTGGATAACGCGCGAAACGTGCTGAGGCGCATCGGCGGGCGGATGGATATGGTCTGCCATTTGGGCGATCATGATTCCGACGCGGAGGAGCTGCAAAAGGAGTTCCCGGCATTGCCGTTCCATATCGTGCAGGGAAACAATGATTTTTATACTGCTGCGCCTCAGAAAAAAATGGTGCGGGCAGGCGGAAAGGCAATACTGCTGACACATGGACATAAGCAGCGCGTACACTGGAATCCGGATTCTATTGCCTATTGGGCGGAGGAACAGGGCGCGGATGTGGTTCTGTTCGGGCATACGCATGTGCCGCTTTGGGACGGGCGGGGGCGGGTCGCGCTGTTCAACCCCGGCAGCATTTCCATGCCTCGTGACGGAAGGCCGCCGACTTTTGGGATACTGACGATTGAGAACGGCAGAATGGAAGGGGCAGTTATGGAGTATTGGGACGGGGAAACGTTTCGTAGGAGGGAGAGGTAAGGGAGATATCGAGAAAGGGGATACCATATGCCGGATTTGAAATGGGGAATGAGCCATTTGCAGCTGGGGAAGATTGCGGAGTATTATGCAAAGTTGGAATTTTTATCATATGGCTTTGAGGTCTATGCGCCAGAGGTGGATGACCATGGTGTGGATTTTATTGCCAGGAACTCCGCGACTGGGGAGCTTTTTGAGGTGCAGGTCAAGAGCGTTTTCCGGAGCAGGTACGCGTATATTCCCAAAAGCAAGATCGTTTTAGACAAGTATCACCTTGTCTGCTTTCTGCGATTTGAGGAAGGAAAGGAACCGGAGATTTTTGTTATTCCGGCGGAAGCATGGAAAACGCCGAATGCGGCACTGGTCAGCCGTGATTATGCTGCGAAACAGAAAAGCAAGCCGGAATGGGGGATACAGTATTCTGTAAAAAACGCGGATCTATTGGAAAAATTTAAGTCGGAGAAGTTTTTTGGGCGTTAAAATCCATTTCTTATTAAGGTGGAAAACACAGGAGGCCGTTGGAATGGTCCCAAAAGCTGAGAGGAGGAAGGCATGAAAAAGAGATGGGAACGTGCAAAGGACATTCTTTTTACTTTGATATGCGTTTATGTTTTTGTCAGAATCGCACTGCCGGAGCAGTATATGCTGCTGCGCGGGGGTGTTCTGGGGAAGCGGATACTCTGGGAGGAAAGCTGCCGTGATACTTTTTATGGGGTGGAAGATTGCAAGGTTTTTCTGTACCAGAGCCATGACGGGAAAAAGACAGGCATGATAAGCCTTCGCAAAGGACAGTTCCTGCTTTGGAACAGATATGTGTCTTACTGCAGGGAGGAGGTAAACGACGCAGAAAAGATATGGTTCAGCCGTACGAATGCTTACCGTCTGCGGGATTTATGGAAGGAGTTCCCGAATGCGCAGAAGGTACCGTATGAAGGCGGGCAGGTGGTTTTTCAGGAGCATTATCGAAACCACCCGGACGGCTGGCAAAACGGCAGTGTATTGAGGCATGTTTACTGCGGAAGGGTAGACAGGGAACAGCCGCCGGAATGGTTCCAAAAGCTGGAACAGGAAGCCTTCCGCTACCGCTGGACAGACGGTGATTACATCTATTTTTATATGGATTCTCCGATACAGGTAGATTACAGTGAAAAAACACCCTTAATTGCCGGAAATTGAGCTTTCGAAAGAAGACCTGCATTGGGAAAAAGGCGCGGAATAGCCCGCAATGGAGCGGCAAAAAAATCCTGCAAATTTCTGCGGCAGATTGACAAAAAAGTGTTGACAAATTTAACCGGATATGGCATAATATCATTCGTATTCGGTTTCTGAATCAGTAGCTCAGCTGGATAGAGCAACGGCCTTCTAAGCCGTGGGTCGGGGGTTCGAATCCCTCCTGGTTCGTTTTCTGCGGGTGTAGTTCAATGGTAGAACGTCAGCCTTCCAAGCTGAACACGTGAGTTCGATTCTCATCACCCGCTTTTTTGTTGCGAATCAGTAGCTCAGCTGGATAGAGCAACGGCCTTCTAAGCCGTGGGTCGGGGGTTCGAATCCCTCCTGGTTCGGACAAGCAGGGAAAACACTGTATGCTCAGGTTTTCCCGTTTTTTATTTGGAAATTTGCTTTTCCCCTTAAAAGGATTGACTTTTTGCAGGGAGGGCACTAAAATATGGTTAGATTATGCGGATATGGCGAAACTGGCAGACGCGCTGGATTTAGGTTCCAGTGGGGCGACCCGTGCAGGTTCAAGTCCTGTTATCCGCAGAGGAAAAGCCCCTGAAACAGGTGGGCTTTTTTGTTTATGGGTACAGGTTTTCATTTGGAATACCGAAAAGGAGAGTTGCGGCAGATGGAAGAACGATTGCAGAAATTTTTGGCAGAGGCGGGCGTCGCGTCCCGGCGCAAGGCGGAGGAGCTGATTGCGGCAGGAAAGGTGCAGGTAAACGGAAAGACGGTTACGGAGCTGGGAACGAAGATTGACCCGCAGAAGGACGAGGTTGTTTATGCAGGGAAAAAAATTGACAGACAGAGGGAAAAGCTCGTTTATATCATGCTGCATAAACCGGAAGGATATGTGACAACGGCAAAGGAACAGTTTGGACGCCCGGCTGTGCTGGATTTGGTGAAGGGTGTGGAGGAGCGGATTTTTCCGGTAGGACGGCTGGATTATGAAACCTCCGGCCTGCTGCTTTTGACGAATGACGGGGAGCTGACGTATAAGCTGACTCATCCGAAGCATGACGTGGAAAAGACATATATTGCGAGGCTCTATGGTACGCCGGACGATGGCGCACTGCAAAAATTCCGGCGCGGCGTGATTGTGGACGGCAGACAGACGAAGCCTGCAAAGATACGGATATTGGAAAAAGGCGACCGCATCTGTACGGCGGAAATCACCATACATGAGGGACGCAACAGGCAGGTGCGCAAGATGTGCGAGGCAATCCGGCACCCCGTAGCACAGCTAAAGCGTGTGGCAACGGGGGAGCTGCGGCTGGGTGAATTGCCGAAAGGGAAATTCCGCCATCTGACAGCGGCGGAAGTGAAATATTTGAAAAGTCTGTAAGGAGGGATACCATGCTTGACGATATGTTTGATGTTGTGGAAACTGCGGTTGATGTAGGCGAAGCTGTACTGAATACGCTGAAAAAACGGAAAGAGAACAAGGAACAGCAGGAGGCGGAGGACGAAGCGCGGAGGAAAGCGGACAGGGAACGCCCGCTGTAAAAGCAGTCTGGCTTAAAAAATAGTTTTCTTTTTAAGATTGAAATTGTTCTGAAAAATCCTGATTTCTCAGGCATTTCAAAAATCGAATTTTTCATATGGCAACGTCCATAACACAGAAGGGAGGCAGACATGAGTCATTTGATGTACCTTGCATCGGACAGCCCGCTGGAGGAGATTGAAAACGCGCATTACCAGCCGCGGTTGCTGACTGTGCAGGAAGCTGCGGCGGCAGGGATACATCTGCCGGACTGGCTGGACAGCAGTGCCATAGACAGGGACAAGCCCGGCACGATACTTTGGCAGGAGAAAGACCCATTTGCCGAATGGCAGAGGGAGGAAAACGGCGCGGACGGGTTTGACAATGATTATTCCATTTTGAAGCTGCCCGATGATATTTGGGAGGTTCAAACGGAAAAGAAATATCGCGCGGAAATCAGCTGGGGCAGATATTCCGAGGGACGCGCGCGGAATATCATTGCGTATATCCAAAAGCACCTGGAACGGGCGGAAGAACTGGAAATCTGGAGTTTATGGCTTGGGGAAAGCTGCGGACGGCCGCGGATTCGGAGGGAACGGATTGCGGCGGACGCGCTGACGCCGGAGAAGCTGAAACGGCTGGCGGACGCACCCTGTTCCGGTGGTTTGGAATATTGCAGGGAAGGGCTTCCGCAGGAGGTTTTGCAGGAAATGGAGGAGCAATGTTTTGAAAGCACGCAATATTGTATTGTTGCTACGAGATAAGATAAAAAGGAGGAGCAGGAAATGAATTTTATACTGCCATTTGTTTTGGTACTGGCGGGATATACAGGAGCTGTGGGCGGGGAGGACGCCGATATTTTGGCGCATGGCTCTGCACAAAGTTTTTTGGGAACAGTATTGGAGGAAACGGAGGCGGGGCTGATTGTCATTCCGGATGAGGAGGAGGCAGAACGCGGCATAGCGGAACGGTTTGCAGTAGCGTACCCTGCGGCAGAGGAAGGCTTTGCGGTTGGGACGGGGCAGAAGGTCGTTGTTTATTATACTGTGCCTGAAAATCTGGCGAAAACGGCAGAGATTACCGCGGATGATATTTCTACGGAGGGATACAGGAAATTTACGCTTTTTGCAGAGCCTTCTGAAAAAAAGGAACGGCGGCTGATCGGCAGGGGAGAGGAAAAGCCCTGGTGGTCGGAGGAAATGATTCCATACGATATATATTATTATGGGCTTTCCGAGGTTACAGCAGTAGTCGACGGGAAGGCGATGCCATTGGAGCAGGCGTTGGCAAGCGGAAAAATCACATCAGAGGGTATTCTGCATAAAGCGCATCAGGATGCGGAGGAAGGCCGGATACATTGGGACGCATATCGGGATGGCGGCAGTTTGGACTATGAATATGAGGAATACAGTATTGCAAAATATAATAATGGCAGGGAAAATGATCTTTATATCAACTGCCCTGGGGTGAAGCTGTACCATTTGAGCGAGATGTATGGAAGATATTAAACAGACAGAGAGGATTTTAGGGATGCTATCCTTGCAACGCCGGACGGGATAACGTATAATAGGAAAAAACGGAAACAGGGAAGGAACGGATTTATGGAGAAGAAAACCAGATTTTACCTGATACGCCACGGGGAAACAGACTGGAACAAAGGCGGGCGGTACCAGGGCTGGACAGACATAGAACTGAATGACGCGGGAAGGGAGCAGGCAAGGCTTCTGGGACTGCGGTTCCGGCATATGCCGCTGGATGCGGTGTATGTTTCCCCGCTGAAGCGCGCCATTGCAACGGCAGAGCCGCTGGCAAAGGCGAAGGGGCTTACGCCCATTGTGGACGAGCATTTCAAGGAAATCAATTTCGGGGAATGGGAGGGCTTTACCATTGCCCAGCTTTCCGAAAAATATGGGAAGGCATATACGGATTTTTTCGATGACCCGTTTTCTTATCCTATGCCGGGGGAAGGCTCCTTCCAGAATGTGATTCGGCGTACCGTACCGGGGTTTGAGGCGTTGGAGCGGAAGCATAAGGGGCAGAATGTGGCGATTGTTTCGCATGGCGGCCTTCTGCGGGTGCTGCTGGTTGCCCTGCTCGGCATGGATATTCATTTTTACCGTAAGACATGGATGACAAATACCTCCATCACTATGCTGGATATTGCGGAGGACGGGCGGCGGCTCCTGATGACGCTGAATGATAAGGCGCATTTGGAGCTGGCGGAGCTTTTTGGAGCGGGAGAATGATATGGGCAGAAAGAAGAAAATACTCGTAGTCGGCGGCGGTGCGGCAGGGCTTATGGCAGCGGGGCGCGCGGCGGAGCATGGACATGAAGTGCATTTATACGAAAAAAATAACAGATTGGGAAAAAAACTGCTGATCACAGGCAAGGGTCGCTGCAATGTGACGAACGACTGCGATGTGGAAACCCTGTTGGAAAATATTCCGGGCAACCCGTATTTCTTATACAGTGCGTTTTACCGGTTGGACAGCGGCGGTTTGCAGACTTTTTTTGAAGAGCTGGGGCTGCCGCTGAAGGTGGAGCGCGGACGACGTGTATTTCCGGTTTCCGACCGTTCGCTGGACGTTGTGCTCGCGCTGGAGAAATACCTGAAAAAAGGCGGCGTGCGGCTGCATTTGGAAAGCCCTGTAGAAAGCATATTGACGGAAAACGGCAGGGCCGTCGGCGTGCGGCTGAAAAACGGGCGGGAGGAGCTTGCAGATGGCGTGATTGTTGCAACGGGCGGGCTTTCTTATCCTGCAACGGGCTCTACCGGAGATGGATATCGTTTCGCAAAGGCGGCAGGGCATACGGTCATAAAGCAGAAGCCCTCCCTTGTGCCGCTGAAAACGGCGGAGGATTGGTGCGCCCGTCTGATGGGACTGAGCCTGCGGAACGTTTCTGTCAGGCTGGTGGATGCCAGGGGCAAAAAGATATATGAGGAGTTTGGCGAAATGCTGTTTACGCATTACGGCGTTTCCGGCCCCGTGATACTGAGCGCGAGCAGGCACCTGCTGGCATCGGGGGAAGAACGCTGCCGCCTTTTGATCGACTTAAAGCCGGCAATGGACGAAAAAAAGCTGGACGCAAGGCTTCTGCGCGATTTTGGAAAATATGCCAATCGGGATTTTGCAAACGCGCTGGAAGATTTGCTGCCGAAAAAGCTGATACCTGTTATGGTGGAGCTTTCCGAGATTGATCCGACGAAAAAAATCAACAATGTGACGAAAGAGGAACGAAAACGGCTCTGCGGACTGTTGAAGGCTTTGCCACTGACTGTGACGGGGACGATGGGCTATCCGGAGGCCGTCATTACCTGCGGCGGGGTCTGCGTGGACGAAATCGACCCCTCTACGATGGAAAGCAAATTTGTGAAAAACCTGCATTTCGCGGGCGAAGTTTTGGACGTGGACGGATATACGGGTGGCTTTAATTTGCAGATCGCGTTTTCTACAGGCTATGCCGCAGGGGACTGTATCTGTGGAGAGGGATGAGGAGGAGAACAGAAATGGAACGGTTTGCCATAGCGATAGACGGGCCTGCGGGTTCAGGGAAAAGCACAGCGGCGAAGGAGGTTGCCAAGCGGCTGGGGATGGTTTATGTGGATACGGGGGCAATGTACCGGACGGTCGCGCTGGCGTGCATGAAAGCGGGCGTTGCCACAGCAGAGGAAGCGGAGGCGTTGTCTGTCCTGAATGGAATCGACATGCGGATTGAGCCGGGACAGGGCGGCCAGCGTATTTTTTTAGATGAAAAAGACGTGACAGCGGAAATCCGCACGCCGGAAATCGGAAAGGGCGCGTCAGAGGTTGCCGCGTTCCAGAAGGTGCGGGAACGGCTGGTAGAAATACAGCAGGAACTGGCGCGGGAATATCCCGTTGTGATGGACGGGCGGGATATTGGCACAGTTGTGCTGCCTGACGCGGAGCTGAAAATTTATCTGGACGCGGGCGTGGAAGAACGGGCAAGACGGCGGCAGGGCGAGCTGCGTGAGCAGGGAAAAACAGAGGAACTTTCGGCGGTAATGGAAAAAATACGCCAGCGCGACGAGGCGGACAAATCCCGCGAGCACAGTCCCCTTCGTATGGCGAAGGACGCGATATTGCTGGATTCCACAGGCATGAGTGCGGAGGAAGTTGTGCAGGCGATTTTGGCGGAAGTGAAAAAGGTGAGGTGAGGTCGATGTGGTTTTATTATTTTGTGCGGACGCTGGTTCGGATTTATTATAAAATCATGTTCAGGATGGAGTTCATCGGCAGGGAGAACGTGCCAAAGGAAGGCGCGGCGGTGCTTTGCTGCAACCATATCAGCAACTATGACCCGCTGACTATGGCGGCATTTCTGGACAGGCTGCCGCGTTTTATTGCAAAAAAGGAATTATTCCAGAACAAGCTGCTTGCGAAATTACTATATGCGCTGAAAGCCTTTCCGGTAGACAGAGAGGCGGCGATGGATATGAAATCCTTCAAAACAGCGGTAAAAACATTGAAAGAGGGCGAAATGCTGGGGATTTTTGCAGAGGGGACGCGTGTGAAGGAAGGCGAGGAGAAAGCTGCGAAAGCAGGCGTTGCGATGTTCGCGCTGAAAGGCAACGCTCCGGTGATTCCCATTGCCATCAGCGGGAAATACAAATTCCGGGGGAAAATCACAGTCTGCTTTGGGGAACCGATGTGGCTGGAGGAATACCGCGATATCCGCGTGACGACAGAAAAGCTGGAAGAAATGACCGGAAAGATTATGGCGAAGGTCAACGAGATGAAGGTGAAGGAATGAGCAGGATACAGGTAGCGGAATCGGCGGGGTTCTGCTTTGGCGTGAAGCGGGCGATAGACATGGCATATGCGGAACTGGCAAAGGGGCAGGAAAAGCCGCTTTACAGCTATGGGCCGCTGATACATAATAAAGAAGTAACGGGCGATTTGGAGAAAAAGGGGCTGCGTATTATCGAAAGTCCGGAAGAAATAGAGGAAGGTACGGTTGTGATCCGTTCGCACGGCGTTGGGCGGGCAGTATATGAACAACTGCGGGAAAGAGGCGCGGAGCTTGTGGACGGCACATGTCCCTTCGTACAGAAGATACATAATATTGTGCGTGAGGAATGGGAACGGGGCAAAGCGATTATCATAGTAGGGGACAAAAAACATCCGGAGGTCATCGGCATCAATGGCTGGTGCGGGGACAGCGCGGTGATTCTCGGCAGTCCGCAGGAGGCGGAAACAGCGGAGCTTTCCAACGGGACGGATTACGCCCTTGTGGTACAGACAACGTTCCGGCAGAGCAGGCTGGATGAAATGCTGAAAATTCTGGAAAAACGCGCAATCTGTCCAAAAGTGTATCAGACAATCTGTTCCGCGACGGAAAAACGGCAGGCTGAGGCCGTCATTTTATCCAAAAATGTGGACAAAATGATTGTGATTGGCGACAAAAATAGTTCAAATACACAAAAACTGGTGGAAATATGTGCAAAAAATTGCAGGAATACCTTTCATATTGAAACAAATTGCGATTTGTTGTTGAATCTTTTTACAAACGGTGATAGAATAGGAATAACTGCAGGTGCGTCTACGCCGCCTGCAATAATTAAGGAGGTAGTTGTTACTATGAGCGAAGCATTTGACAATGCAGTACAAAATTTAGGAGGAAGTGAGGAAGCGACATTTGAACAGATGTTGGAAGAATCCCTCGTAACCCTGCATACGGGCGATGTTGTAAAAGGCACCGTAATCCAGGTTGTAAACGAGGAGGTTTCCGTAAACCTGGGCTTCAAATCTGATGGTATCATCCCCAGAGGCGAGTTCAGCAGAGATGTCACAGTAGTTCCCAGCAAGACAGTTCAGCCTGGCGATGAGATCGAGGTATTCGTTGTTCGCGTGAACGATGGCGACGGCAATGTACTCCTGTCCAGAAAGCGTATCGAAGAACAGAAGGGCATGGAGGAAATTGAAGCAGCCTTTAACGATAAAACGGTTGTGACAGGCACTGTCACAGACGTTGTAAAGGGCGGCCTGATCGCAATGGTGAACGGCGTGAGAGTATTTATTCCGTCTTCCCAGGTTTCCAATAGATTTATCGAAGACCTGAGTGTGTTCAAGGGTCAGGATCTGGAATTCAACATCATTGAGATGGACAGGGTAAAACGCCGCATTATCGGCGGAAGAAAGGCTCTTGTGGAACAGGAGATTGCAGCGAAGCGTGCAGCGTTGTTTGAAACAATCGAAGCAGGCTCCAAGATCACCGGTACGGTAAGCAGGCTGACAGATTTCGGCGCGTTTGTGGATCTGGGCGGTGTAGATGGTCTGATTCATATTTCCGAAATGAGCTGGGGCAGAATTTCCAACCCCAGAGAGGTTCTGAAAGAAGGACAGGCGGTAGAAGTTTTCGTTCTGGATGTTGACAAGGAAAAAGGCAAAATCAGCCTTTCCCTGAAAGATGCGAACATGAACCCCTGGAAGCTGGCTGTGGATAAATACGCAGTTGGTTCCATTGTGGAAGGCAAGGTTGTGCGTATGGTGCCTTTTGGCGCGTTCGTAGAGCTGGAGCCCGGCGTAGATGGTCTGGTTCATATTTCCCAGATCGCGAACAAACACGTTGTGAAGCCTGAAGATGAACTGAAGGTTGGCGAAATCATCAATGTGAAGGTTCTGGAAGTAAATTCCGAGCAGAAGAAGATCAGCCTTTCCAAGAGACAGGCGGATGCACCTGTGGAGGCTCCCGCAGAGGAACCTGTTGAGGAATAAGCCTCAAAATGAAAGAGAGAACTCTCTAAATGCAGGATACATTTGCATAAAAAAGATTCCCGTTACGGTTTTCAGGCCGTAGCGGGTCTTTTTTGTGCAATTTTTATGCAGAATATAGAATTTTTTTATTATGAATGAAAATGAATATGCAAAAGGCTGCAAAAGACCTGCTTTCCTTGTATTTATGGGCTTTTCGGCTTTTTGTATCTATAGCAGAATTTTATAATATTAAAAAAATTCATGAAAAAGGCTGATTTATAGAAAAAAGTTCTGGAATTGATTGAAAAAACGGCATTGTTGAAAAAAGGCGTTTGTGCTATAATGCTAAAGATGTCTGATGAGAGGATGATGCGGCTTGGAGAAACAGGAGATCCTGCGGTTTGTAGATCATACGCTTTTGAAGCAGACGGCAACATGGGAGGAGATTCGCGAAACCTGTCGGAAAGGGCTGGAAAATGGAACGGCTTCTGTCTGTATCCCGCCTGCGTTTGTTGCACAGGCGGCGGAGTATTTGCAGGGCAGACTGCCTGTCTGTACGGTAATCGGGTTTCCAAACGGCTATCAGACAACGGGAACCAAAGTGTTTGAAGCTGCGGAGGCTGTAAAAAACGGGGCCGATGAGATTGACATGGTGATACATGTTGGCTGGGCAAAGGAAGGCCGTTTTGAGGATATCCTGACGGAAATCGACTGTGTAAAAGAAGCCTGCGGCGGAAAGCTGCTGAAAGTCATTATAGAAACGTGCCTGCTGACAGATGAGGAGAAAATCGCGCTCTGCGGCGTGGTGGGACGCTCGAAAGCGGATTTTATCAAAACCAGTACGGGCTTTGCCGGAGGCGGCGCAACGCTGGAGGATATACGGCTGTTCCGGAAACATCTGCCGGAGGGCAAGAAAATAAAGGCTGCCGGAGGAATACGCAGCGTGGAAGATGCAGAGGATTTTTTGGCGGCGGGAGCGGACCGGCTGGGCAGCAGTTCACTGGTGGAATGATATGACAGCCTATTGATATGAGCGGAAAGAATGGTAAGACCCTGGAGGCGCGGCCTCCAAACTCCGCAAACCCTTTGAAAAGGGCCTGACTCCAAACGATATTTTTACTGTACAGAGTGCGGTGCAGGAGGGTCAGGGGGCTTGCCCCTTGCAGGAGTGCCGGGGACAGTGTCCCCGGGGTTTTCGGTTTTGAACTGCCATATTTGATAAGGATATAGGGAAAGATATTTTTTATTTTAAGGGAGGAATTTTGAAATGAGTTTACTGAAAAAATTTGCGGCGGCAACGCTCGCGCTGACTATGACACTGAGCCTTGCGGCCTGCGGCGGCAGCGACGCGCCTGCGGCGGACAGCAACGAAGGCGGCGGTGATGCTGCTAAGACCTACATTATTGCAACAGACACAACATTCGCGCCTTTTGAATTCCAGAACGAATCCGGCGAATATGTTGGCATCGACATCGACCTGCTGGCAGCAATTGCGGAAGATCAGGGCTTTGAGTACGAACTGCAGTCCCTTGGCTTCAATGCGGCTGTGCAGGCACTGGAGGCTGGTCAGGCTGACGGCGTTATCGCGGGCATGAGCATTACAGACGAAAGAAAGCAGAAATTTGATTTCTCCGAGCCTTACTTTGACAGCGGCGTTGTAATGGGTATTGCGGCGGATAACGAAGAAATCAAGAGCTATGAAGACCTTGCCGGCAAAAAGGTTGCAGTTAAGATTGGTACGGAAGGCGCGTCTTTCGCGGATTCCATCAAAGACCAGTATGGTTTTGAAACAGTTGTATTCGATGATTCCAGCGCGATGTACATGGACGTAACGGTTGGCAACAGCGCGGCATGCTTTGAGGATTACCCCGTTCTGGGCTACGGCATTACACAGAATGTTGCACTGAAGATGGTAACAGAAAAAGAACAGGGCAGCTCCTATGGCTTTGCAGTAGGCAAAGAGAAAAACGCTGAGCTGCTGGAGATGTTCAACGCAGGTCTTGCTAACCTGAAAGAAAACGGCAAATATCAGGAGATTCTGGATACATATATCCAGGAGTAATCCTCGAAGGAGCAGTGCCTTATGAGTAACTATTTTGAGTATGTAGCGAGCATTATGCCCCAGCTTCTGCTGGGGCTGAAGGTAACGCTTCAAATGACAGTTGTTTCCCTGGCTTTGGCAGTTGTGGTAGGTATGGCGTCCTGTATGTTCAGCATTTCAAAAGTGAAGCCGCTGAACTGGATTTCCGGTGTTTATCTGAGCATCATCCGCGGTACGCCGCTGATGGTACAGTCCTTCTTCATCTATTTCGGGCTGACGGCAGCGTTGGATTTCCGGATTTCTATTTTTAAGGCGGCAGTCCTTGTACTCTGCCTGAACGCGGGCGCGTACCTTTCTGAAATTTTCAGGAGCGGCATTGCGGCGGTAAACAAAGGCCAGATGGAGGCTGCAAGAAGCCTTGGCCTGCCTTATGGCGTAGCGATGCGCAAGGTTATTCTGCCGCAGGCAATACGGATTGTGATTCCCTCTGTGCTGAACCAGTTCATCATTACGCTGAAGGATACTTCCATCCTTTCCGCGATTGGCTGTATGGAACTGATGAAACAGAGTATGATGATCGTATCTCGGAATTTCCGCAGCTTTGAAACATATGCGGTCATTGCGGTAATGTATTACGTTGTCGTAATGGTTCTGACGAAGATCTTCAAAATCATCGAAAGGAGGCTGTCAAATTGATTAAAGTGAAAACAGAACAACTGAAAAAAAATTTCGGCAGCCTTGAGGTTTTGAAGGGAATTGATCTGGAGGTCAGGGAAGGGGAGGTTGTCTGCCTGATTGGTCCTTCCGGTTCCGGCAAATCCACATTTCTGCGCTGCCTGAATCAACTGGAAGAAACGACAGCAGGCACTGTGATTGTTGACGATTATGATTTGACAGACAAAAACTGCGATATCAACAAGATTCGTGAGAACATCGGCATGGTGTTCCAGCAGTTTAACCTGTTCCCGCATCTGAATGTTTTGGAGAACATTATGCTGGCCCCTGTGGACAGGAAAAAAATGACGAAGGATGAGGCAAAAAAAACTGCCGAAGAACTGCTGGCTATGGTTGGCCTGGCGGAAAAGGCGGAGGAATATCCCTCAAACCTTTCCGGCGGGCAGCAGCAGCGTGTAGCAATCGCGCGCGCGCTGGCAATGCGTCCGGACATTATGCTGTTTGACGAGCCGACTTCCGCTCTTGACCCTGAGATGGTCGGTGAGGTTTTGGAGGTTATGAAGCGGCTAGCGGCGCAGGGAATGACGATGATTGTTGTAACGCATGAAATGGGCTTCGCAAGGGAAGTGGCGCACCGAGTCATATTTATGGACGGCGGCTATATTGTGGAGCAGGGGACGCCGGAGGAAGTTTTTGGCAACCCGCAGAACAAAAGAACGCAGGACTTTTTGAATAAGGTTCTGTAACGGAACGGAATTTCATAACAGAACAGATAAAACAAAACGGCAGCGTCCCAGAAGGCGGTTGTCAGAGGAAGGCATATTTTCCTATGGCGGCGCGGAAAGCGGAGGCTGTTGTTTTTATACAGGGACAAAAGAAAAAGGCAGGAGGAAAAAACATGATTGCGGTAATTGTAAATACGCTGGCTGTGGTAGTTGGGAGCGCGCTGGGACTTTTGCTGAAAAAGGGGATACCCGAACGCATTACAGATACGCTGATGAAAGGCGTCGCGCTTTGTACACTGTATATTGGCTGGAGCGGCTCGATGAAAGGGGAAAATACGCTTGTACTGATCCTTTCTATGGCGATTGGTGCGGTTATTGGGGAAGGGCTGGATTTTGACAAAAGGCTGAACGGCTTCGCGCAGTCTGTAGAGGCCCGTTTTCAGAAGGGCGGGGAAAAGGTTTCTCTGGCGGAAGGCTTTGTGACAGGTTCGCTTGTGCTCTGTGTGGGCGCGATGGCAATTGTTGGTTCCCTTCAGGCAGGGCTTTCCGGAGATTATGAAACGCTGTTTACGAAGGCTGTGCTGGATTTGATTGGGTCGATGGTGTTTGCTTCGACACTGGGAATTGGCGTAATGCTTTCAGCGGGGCTGCTTTTCCTGTTCCAGGGCGGTATTGTGCTTCTGGCACAGATAATTTCCCCATTTTTGACAGATGCAGTGATTGCGGAGATGGTCTGCTCCGGTTCGCTGATGATATTCGCGCTGGGCTTGAATGTATTGGGAATTACAAAGCTGAAGGTGCTGAATTTCCTTCCGGCAATCTTCCTGCCGATCGCGCTCTGCCCGCTGATTGATATGATAATGTAAAAACAGGCAAAAAATGCCCCGGAGCGGAATGGCTGTCCCGCTCTGGGGCATATTATGTTATATAGCTTTGGAAATAAACTTACCAGAGAGGTTTACATGTTTTCCTGCTGGAAAAATGCGTCTATTTTCTGCTTGATATCCGCCTGTTTCAGATATTTTAATAAATATCCGGCAGGTTTCAGGGACATTACCTTTTTAACGCTGTCCGGATCGCTCCTGCCGGTCAGGAAGATGACGGGCAGATCGGCAAAGGCCTCCTCGGAACGCAGCATTTCCAGCGTCTGCCTGCCATCGCAGACGGGCATTTCATAATCCAGAAGTACAAGATCCGGCTTGTTCAGGGTAATTGTCCGGATTGCGGCAATGCCGGATTCCGCTACAGAAACCTCATAATCCTCCGAAAGCAGTGTTTTCATGCTTTGCCGGATCGTCATGGAATCATCTACAACGAGTATTTTCCGTTTGGAGCTGGCTTCTTCTTCCTTCCGTCTGGAAAGATACTTTTCGACCTCGTTCAGAGCGTTTTCTTCCTCTATGGTTGTGCCAATATCACTTTCCGGAATGTGCGGCGCGATGGCACAGTAGGAGAAATATCCCGCTCCTGTGTTAAAAAGGAGACTTGCCTGCATGGTGTTGCGCTCAAACAGCCGCTGAAATTCTTCATAGGAAAGCAGTTTTTCTTCAATCAGAGAATAGGATTCCTCGGTCGGAAAATGTGCCATGACGCGCTCAACAAATTGCCGCGCCGTATACCTTGCGGCATGAATCAGCATGGAATCCAGATTGCTTGTCTGCAAGCCGATGATTTTCCCTACGGTATTGATTAACAGTTTTTCTTCAAATACCAGAATAATTTCCTGCCGTTTTTCATCCTGCGGTTCCCCGTAAACCAGATGGTAATATACGCCTTTGCCAAAGCGTTCCCCACTGTAAGCGTCACTGATCATTTGAGATTCCAGATGGAACATGTCAAATAGCAGTTCGATGATAACTTTTTTCAAAGCGGCAAGTTCCTCGCCGGGCAAAAGGTTTTCCCATTTTGTGACAGCCTTGCCTGTAATGGAAAGGTCCTCTGTCAGTGTGTGGCCGATCAGCCAGCCGGCGCAGACGCCGAGAAAATGATCGACAGCATCTGGGGAATAATTTGTCATTACCAGTTCCTGCTCAAGCGCGGGAAGGGTGTTTTCGCGGAAGCCCTTGTGAATGTTCTGGTGCTGCTCCAGTTTGGCGTAGCCGATAGACGTCATGTAGGCTTCTTCGTCCGCAAAATGCTTCATCGTATGTCCTTTGAAAAATTTAATTCCTTCCTGGCATGCCCATTGACTGTTTTTTTCATCTTCTTTCAATGTGAATAGTTTGTTGATGATTTTGAAAAGCCGCTGGTGTTCTTTGTCGATGATTTCTACGCCAATATTAAATTCATCCTGCCATACAAATTGGGTATCCATGCAAAATCCTCCTTTGACACAGTCAAATCGAAATCTCCCATAGGTTTTTACTATAACCTGTTTCCAAAAGGGATATCTGAAATCGCCAATTTGGGGCATTGCAGCAGGAAATTTGCTGGAAGAAAGCGTTGGCAGATGTTTTGCTCTTTCGGTAAAAATTTCTTTCGCCAGTGCCATCGGCGTTGGTTTCCCTTTTCAAATATCTCCTAAATTTGATTATACACAGAGTGTACGAGTATTGCAATTTCATTTGTAAAAGAATTTTAAGAAAACGCTGCGCGATTTCTTTGGACAATATATTGTATTCAAAGTAACGCCGTATGTGCGTTGAAATTCGGCATATTGCTTTAATCGGCGTTGCCATAGGAAAATTTCATTTTATGGAATACCTGAATCATCAAGATTTTTCAGAGCAGCTTCGATTTCGGAAGAGATTTTCTCAGGCAACAGCCGTCGGCGTTTGACTTAAGAAGCCAATCAAAAACAATATGTTTTCTTAAGCCAGGCCGCCTTATCTGCGGGCGGTATTCGGCTTTTTTCGACGGCGGGGCGGATTTTTCGGCGTTTGCTTTTTGACAGAATAGCCGAATGTTCCCAGCTTTTTACCCAGACCGTAATACGTTCCGTGGGAATAGCAGATTGGTTTTGCTGCGTCAAGATGAAATTTTCCGGTGCTGTCGAGATATTCTTCGCTGACGCTGACGGAAACGACTTCGGCAAGGAACATGCAGTGTGTGCCGAGAGGGATTTTCTGTGTGACGCGGCACTCGATATTAACGGGGCTTTCACAAATAATGGGCGCGCTGACTTTTTCGCCCTTCTGTGCAGTCAGCCGCATTTCCTGAAATTTATCCACATCGCGCCCGCTTTTCACGCCGCACCAGTCGCAGGCATAAACCAGTTGTTCCGTTACGAGGTTGATGACAAATTCCCCGGTTTTTTCAATCAGCCCGTAAGAATGACGCCCGGGGCGGACGGAGATATATGTCATGGCAGGGTCGGAGTTGACAGTCCCTGTCCATGCTACAGTGATGATGTTCTTTTCCTCCATTGTGCCGCAGGAAACCATAACTGCGGGCACAGGATATAATACGGTGCCTGGTTTCCAGACCGCTTTTCCCATAAAGATGCTCCTTTCAAGCCTGTTTTTGTGTTCTTGCAACTTCATTTATAGTATCGAAGAACGGAGGATTTGTAAAGGAGAGATTCGCCAAAAAAATGAACATCGGAAAAAGCGTTTGTCCTTGCAATGCGGCGTTTTCTTGGGTATGATGAAGTATCATGAGAAAAAACAGAAAGGAAAGAATATATATGAATTTGCCTTTGGAATATACAAAGCGGATGCAAAGCCTTTTGGGGGCGGAATACGGGGCGTATCTGGATTCTCTGGAGCAGGAACGCTTTTTCGGGCTGCGCGCGGATACGCTGAAAATTTCGGCGGAAACGCTTGCGGGAAAGGGGCTTTTTGGGCTTGCCCCTGTGTCATGGTGCGCGGAAGGGTTTTATTATGATGGGCGGGAACGGCCTGCGAAGCATCCCTATTACCATGCGGGACTGTATTATTTGCAGGAGCCGAGCGCGATGGCACCGGCGGCGGTGCTGCCTGTTTCGGCAGGGGACCGCGTGCTGGACCTCTGCGCCGCACCCGGGGGGAAAACAACGCAGCTTGCCGCAAAACTGGGCGGGACGGGAATGTTATTTGCCAATGACGTCAGCGCGGGACGTGCAAAAACACTGCTGAAAAATGTTGAGCTTGCCGGAATCCGAAACGCGGTCGTATTGAGCGAACGGCCGGAACGTCTGGCGGAGAAATTCTCCGGATTTTTTGACAAAATACTTGTGGACGCGCCCTGTTCCGGGGAAGGGATGTTTCGCAAGGAGCCGGAAATGGTGAAAAGCTGGAATGACGAAATGCTGGACTTCTGCCGGAAAGAACAGGCGGAGATATTGGAGGCATGTGCGGGACTGCTGCGCCCCGGCGGTCTTCTGCTTTATTCTACCTGCACATTTTCGCCGGAGGAAAATGAGGAAAGCATTACGGCGTTTTTGCGAAAGCATTCGGAATTTCGGACGCGCCCCATACCGAAAGGGCATGGCTTTTCGGCGGGGCTGCCGCCATTGACGGACTGCGCAAGACTCTACCCGCATAAAATTCGTGGGGAAGGGCATTTCCTTGCCTTGCTCGAAAAAACAGGTACACAGGAAGGGCAGGAACTTCGGCAGGAGCAGGGCGGCTGGGAGAAGGAAATGGAGCCATTTGCGGATTTTGCGGCGGAAACGCTTTGGGAAAAACCGGAAGGGACATATAAACGCTATGGCGACGGTCTGTACCTTCTGCCGGAGGAAACGCCGGAAACGGGCGGTCTGCGGGTGCTGCGGTCAGGCTGGTTTTTGGGGACGCTGAAAAAGGGACGTTTTGAGCCGTCACAGGCGTTTGCGATGGGGCTGAAAAAAGAGGAAGTGCGGCAAACGGCAGATTTCCTGCTGGAAGATGGGCGTGTACTGCGGTATCTGAAGGGGGAAACGGTGGAATCTGATACGCCGGACGGCTGGACGCTGGTCTGCGTGGACGGGTTCCCGCTGGGCTGGGCGAAAGCGCAGAAAGGGCGGCTGAAAAATAAATATCCAATCAGTTGGAAATGGGAATAATGCATTT
This sequence comes from uncultured Anaerotignum sp., assembly GCA_910578425.1. Taxonomy (GTDB): domain Bacteria; phylum Bacillota; class Clostridia; order Lachnospirales; family Anaerotignaceae; genus Anaerotignum_A. Next base: position 8,795 of record CAJTQX010000032.1, on the reverse strand, counting down.
GTCTTTTTATAAAAGACAAATGTATAATTGTGATTGACAATTTTGCAAAGATTCCTTACAATGAAGTGTATACAATATGGCAACTACACGATAATGACAAACAGAAAGAGGGAGAAAAAGATGGCATTGACATACATCGGTACAAGAGACGCAAAGATTCGCGCGGCGGCTTCGGAGGCGATACTGCGGGGCATCTGCCCGGATGGAGGGCTTTATATTCCGGAGGAAATCCCTGAAATGGGGAAAACGCTGGAGGAACTGGCAAAACTGGATTACAGACAGTTGGCGTTTGAGGTGCTTCGTCTTTATCTGGATTTTACGGACGATGAGTTGAAAGCCTGCATCACTGGAGCATATGACGAAAAATTTGACACGCCGGAAATTGTGCCTGTGGTGAAAAAGGGCGACGCATTGTTTTTGGAACTGTTCCATGGCAGGACACTGGCGTTTAAGGATATGGCGTTGTCCATACTGCCCTATCTGATGAAAACGGCAGCAAAAAAACAGGGCTTGGAAAAAGAAATTGTAATATTGACTGCGACTTCCGGCGATACGGGCAAAGCGGCCCTGGAAGGCTTTGCGGGCGTGGAAGGCACGCGCATCATGATATTTTTCCCAGAAGACGGCGTGAGCCCTGTGCAGAAACTGCAAATGACGACGCAGGAGGGGGAAAATACCTGCGTTGTGGGCATCAAAGGGAATTTTGACGATGCACAGAGCGCGGTGAAAAGCATATTTACGGATAAGGCTCTGGCGGCGGAACTGGATGCGAAGGGATACTGTTTTTCCTCTGCAAATTCTATCAATATCGGGCGGCTTGTACCGCAGATTGTTTACTATTTCTGGGCGTACCTGCGGGCGGCGGAGATGGGAGAAATCAAACTGGGAGAGGAACTCAATTTCACTGTGCCTACGGGGAATTTCGGGGATATCCTTGCGGGCTGGTACGCGATGAAGATGGGGCTGCCTGTCGGGCATTTTGTCTGCGCGTCCAACGACAACAAGGTGTTGTATGATTTCTTCCGCACAGGCACGTATGACAGGAACAGAGCGTTCCATGTGACGATTTCGCCGTCTATGGATATCCTTATTTCCAGCAATCTGGAGCGTTTGCTCTGCCACATGGGCGGACAGGAAAAGACAGGGGCGGAGATGGAGAGCCTTGCCAAAAACGGTACATATACAGCGGAAATTACGGAAAAACGCATGAGCGGGGAATTTGCAACGGAGCAGGAAACCGCCGAAGCCATCCGCGCGTTTTACGAGGGGACAGGCTATGTGATGGATACGCATACAGCGGTGGCGTATGCGGCATACAGAAAATATCAGGCGGAAAGCGGAGATACGCGCCCGATGGTGATTGTATCCACAGCAAGCCCGTACAAGTTTACAAAGGATGTTATGACGGCTCTGGACGCGAAATATGCCGAGGGGGACGCATTCGCGCTGATGGCTGAGCTGGAAAAGGCGGCGGGCGTGGCTGTGCCGCAGCCGATACGCGGGCTGGAACAGCGGGAGATCCGGCACAGGAACGTCTGCGAAAAGGGGGAAATCAAGGACGTTGTGAAGGGCTGGCTGATGTGAGAGGGAGAATTGGGGGACTCTGTTCCCCAAACCCCCTGCGAGGGCATCATGCCCTCGACCTGACTGTGGGTGTTTGAGGTTTTCAGAAAGGGGAGGACGAGATGGACGAGAAGGAGAGGAAACAGGAGGATTCCCGCAGAACGGGCGGCAATGTGACACGTTTGGAGTTCTATGCCTGCTTTATGGTGCTTATTGCGTTGATAGTTACAACGAATTGGAGTATTCAACGGAGAATGGAATTCAAAATGATTTTTGATAAGAAAGAAATCATAGGCACGATTGAAAATAGTTGGGAGGATATCAACCGCGAAATCATGACGATCCCCGACAAGATTATGCTGGAAAATGAAAGCATGTTTTCAGACAGGAGGCTGTTTATTACAGAAGTGGACAGGAAAGCACAGACTTTCCTGCTGCAACTGGGAGCAACGCCAAAGGAATACCATGAAGGTATGGGGGTGACATTTTTTGTTTCCTGTGATTCCGGAGAGCCGGTTGCCGTACCTGCCGCATTTGGAGAGGGCAGGAGGCTACAGGCGGAGCTGGAACTGCCGTTTTGTGAAACAGTGTCTGTTTCGGCTGCTTTGAAGAGTGACGGAGAGGAAAAAGTACAGGATTTTGGGAAAATCAATGCGCAGATGGATTACGGGCTTGTCCCTGAATTTTCCGGAGGATTGCGAAGCTTCAGCCTTATGCCGAAAAAGGACTGGCTGCTGCGTGATGGCGTGATTTCCATAGATGTATCTGCGGAGGGCGCAAAAGACCTTTCGTTTGGCGAAGGAGAGGCAGAACTGCAGGTTGACGGGAAAACAGTTCAGACGATGCGGGCAGAAAAAGAACTTCTTGGAAGGCGGGAATGGAATTTTCAGACAGAACAGACGGAAAAATTTGAACTGAAAGAGGGTCAGACGCTTTCTGTTCTTTTCAAAATTACGGATAATGATGGCGCGACTTACAGATACCTTGCGGAACAGTATACTGTGACGAAGGACGGGCTTGAGGGGAGACAGCCAGAAGGCTGGGGCATGGAGCTTCTGAAGAACGGACGGCTGACGATTGCATAAGGTTCTTATGGTTTCAGAAAGGGGAGGACGAGATGGATGAACAGGAGAAAAAGGAACAGGAGCGGGAGGATTTTCGCAGAACGGGCGGCTATGTGACGCGAATAGAGTTTTACATCTGTTTTATGGTGCTTGCTTCGCTGATACTTTGGCGAAGCGGGCAGATAAATCAGGATATGAACAGGGGAATATACGATGTGAAACGGGGCGTCACGCACGAGATTGACGCCCTATGGAATGACGTTAACCACGAAATTGAGGCGGTTCCCGACAAAATCAGAGAGGAGCGGGACAGCCCGTTTTGGAATCCTGGAATGGAAATTGCAGGCATAAACAGGAAGGCGGGCACATTCCGGCTGGCAATTCAGGCTACGCCGAAGGAGTACCGGAACGGCATGGAAGGGGCGTTTTATGTTACCTGTGATGATGGGGAGCGTATCGTCTTACAGGGATTGTTTGACGAAAACAGGATTCTGCGGGCAGAAACGGAACTGCCGATTTGCGGGAAGGTTTCCGCAACGGCGATTTTGAAGGAAAATGGTACGACAAAAATACAGGTTCTGAACGATTTGAACAACGTGGAGGAAGAGATTACACCATAGTTTGATGGGTTTTCTGGATTTTCCATGCGAGAATATGACAAGGAAGGGGCGAATTTTACTGCAAATGGCATAGAGGTAAGTGTATATTGCTCCGACCACCTGCGCCGCTCCGGGTTTTTGCCGGGCGACGGGGAATTGGAGATACAGACAGACGGCAGGAAAGTTGGAACGGTGCCCCTGAAAAAAGCAATGTACGGCGGGGGTGAGGAATGGCGTTACTGGGACGAAAAAGAGGGCAGGGCTGTCAGGGTGAAACACGGACAGCGTATTTCTCTTGTATTCCGGATGCAGGACGACAGCGGCGCGGTGTATAGATATCTTGTGCAGGAATGGGTAATGACAGAGGAAGGTCCGAAGGACATAGAAGAGAAAGGTCCGAAGACCATAGAATTCGGATATCCCGAGCAAGAGGGCAACAGCCGGCTGACGATTGAATAAGGGGGAGCGGTATGGAGGAGAAGAAAAAGAAGGAACGCAATACAGGGGGAACTGTGACACGTCTGGAATTTTACAGTTGCATGGTGCTGGTGCTGCTTGCCGTGCTGTCTTTGGCGGTTGTGGTAAACAATGCGGCGGAACGCAGGCTGTGGGACGCGGTGGTGCGGCTCGAGAGGAGGGCGACCGAAACGGAGCTGACAATGAGCAGGCTGGCAGGGGAAACAATGGATTATGTATACAATGTGGCGGAAGAGATGGAGCAAAGAAGGGAGTACATTCTGATTTCACACAGTATGCAGGTCATTGGCGTGAACCACAAAACGGGGACGATGCGTCTGTCATTGTCTGCTTACCCGAAGGAATATACTGATGGCATGGAGGGAACGTTTTATGTTTGCAGGGATTCCATAGAGGAGTTTGAAGTTCCCGGCGTATTTGACGAAAACGGGGTTTTGCGGGCGGAAGCGGAGCTGCCGATGTGCAGGTGGGTTTATGCGAATGTAAGCCTGAGAATGGGCAACAGCGAAAAGCGGCAGACACTGGGTGAAATGGAAGTCACAGAAAGCATGACAATGCCGGAATTTGCAGGGCGGTGGAAAGAGTTTTCCCATGATATAGAGGACGGAGAGGATACCTTGATGGGGACGATGGAGGTAGAAGCAGATTTCCCGTATAAGGAGGCAGCTTTGCAGGATTGCATGCTGGAGATACAGAAAGATGGGAAAACGGTCCAGACTGTGCCGATGGAACGCGCTGCAATCGACCCTGAGGCAATACCGCGCCAAAATCCGAAATATTACGGCAGGATACAGGAACCGATTTTGCTGGAGGAGGGCTGCGACATTGCATTTTTCTTCAAAGCGGAGGACGGCGACGGCGCAAAATATACTTACCTTGTGCAGAAGGGGACGCTGGACGCCAAAACGGGAAGATATATCGTCAGGAAAGCCGTTGAGGGAGCAGATTTGAATGAGCAGAAGCTCACCATAGAATAAGTACCTGTTTCGTATCTTGGGGAATGCCGAATTTGTCTGACAGTAAAAGGCTGGGAAAGCCGCCGTTCCAAAAGATGCGAAACAGGTTCTATTGACAGGAAAAAGCGCGAACGCCGTTTTTTTTACAGTACAAAAAAATCAGAAAGGCATTGCTTTTACCCCTGCTTTAGCTTAAAATAAAAGGCAGGGAAGTACAGCGGCGGGGAGACGTTTTTTACCGGCGTTTCCGGCGGCGCGGCTTCATTCCGCAGGGGTTTCCGCGCGGGACAGGCAACCGGACAGAAGTATAGAGGAAAGAAGGAGAAAGCACTATGAAAATGTTTATTGACACAGCAAATGTTGACCAGATCCGCGAGGCAAATGACCTTGGTGTGATCTGCGGGGTTACGACAAACCCTTCTCTCATCGCAAAGGAAGGCAGAAACTTTGAAGAAGTGGTGAAGGAGATCACCACCATCGTGGACGGGCCGATCAGCGCGGAGGTTATCAGCCTGGAGCATGAGGGCATGGTGAAAGAAGCCAGAGAACTGGTGAAGATTCACAAAAATATCGTTATCAAAATCCCTATGACGCTGGAAGGCCTGAAAGCGGTTAAGATTCTTTCCGCAGAGGGCATTCACACGAATGTGACGCTGATTTTCTCCGCGACACAGGCTCTGATGGCGGCGCGCGCGGGTGCGACATATGTCAGCCCCTTCCTTGGCAGGGTGGACGATGTTGGTTCTGTCGGAATGAACCTGATTGAGGAAATTGTGGATATTTTTGGCATTCACGGCATCGAAACGGAAATCATCGCGGCTTCTATCCGCAACCCCCTGCATGTGATCGACGCGGCAAGGGCAGGCTGCGATATTGCGACGATTCCTTACAATGTATTGATTCAGATGGCGAAACATCCTCTGACAGATATCGGCATTGAGAAATTCCTGAAAGACTGGGAAAGCGTACCTAAGAAGTAAACCATTCCGGAGGTAAAAACATGAATAAAATTGATATGCTTACCATCAATACCCTTCGTTTCCTTTCTGCGGAGGCAATCCAGAAGGCAAACAGCGGGCATCCCGGCCTGCCGCTTGGCGCGGCTCCGGCGGCTTACGCGCTTTGGGCAAAGGAAATGAAAGCAAATCCGAAAAATCCGAACTGGGATAACAGGGACAGATTTGTTCTTTCTGCGGGGCATGGTTCCGCGCTGCTGTATTCTCTGCTGCATGTATTTGGATATGGTCTGAAAATTGAGGATTTGCAGAATTTCCGCCAGCATAAATCCCTGACGCCCGGCCACCCCGAATATAAACATACGGCGGGCATTGAAACAACAACGGGCCCTTTGGGGCAGGGAATTGCCAACGCGGTTGGCATGGCTTTGGCAGAAAGCCACCTGGCGGCGAAATTCAATACGCCGGAGTATAAAGTAGTAGACCACTACACATATGTGCTTTGCGGCGATGGCTGTTTGCAGGAAGGCGTTGCGTCTGAGGCGGCGTCCCTTGCGGGAACAATGGGGCTTTCCAAGCTGATTCTGCTTTATGACTGCAACCATATCACCATTGAGGGAAGCACAGACGTTGCGTTCACAGAGAATGTGATGAAACGCTTTGAGGCTTATGGCTGGGACGTTGCGGAGGTTACGGACGGCAACGACCCTGACGCCATTGCGGCAGCGATTGCGGCGGCAAAGAAAACAGACAAGCCTTCCCTGATTCAGATTGATACGCAGATTGGTTATGGCGCGCCCAACAAGCAGGGCAAGGCGTCCGCGCATGGCGAGCCTCTGGGCGAGGAAGAAATCAAGCTGGCAAAACAAAACCTTGGCTGGGAGCATACGGAGGCGTTCTTTGTGCCGGATGAGGTAAAGGCGCATATGGCTGAGGTCATTGCGGCGGGCGAAAAGGCAGAAGCGGAATGGAACGCACTGTTTGAGGCGTATAACGGGAAATATCCTGAGCTTGCGAAAGAGTATGACCTTTGGTATCATGGAAACCCTGCGGCAGCTTTGCTGGATGATGAGGAATTCTGGAAGGACGAAGGAAATATTGCAACGCGCGCGACTTCCGAAAAGGTATTGCAGAAAGCGGCAAAGGCCGTTCCGAATCTGTTCGGCGGCTCTGCCGACCTTGCGCCCTCCAATAAATCCGTAATGAAGGAACGGGCATATTACAGCAAGGAAGACCCTGCGGGCTCCAACCTGCATTTCGGTATCCGCGAATTTGCCATGACGGCAATGGCAAACGGCATGGCGGTGCATGGCGGCGTGCGTCCGTATATCGCGGGATTCTTTGTATTCGCGGATTATATGAAAGCTGGTCTGCGTATGCAGGCTTTGATGGGGCTGCCCGTCATCAGTATCCTGACGCATGACAGCATCGGCGTGGGCGAAGATGGTCCGACCCACCAGCCCATTGAACAGCTGGCAATGCTGCGCAGCCTGCCGAATTACAGGGTATTCCGCCCCTGCGACACAAGGGAAACGGCAGCAGGCTGGTATACCGCACTGACAAGCGAAAACACGCCAACGGGATTGATTTTGTCCCGCCAGAACCTGCCCGCGCTGGAAGGCACAGACAAGGGCGCGCTGAAGGGAGCATATATCCTCCGCGACTGTGAGGGTACGCCGGATATTCTGCTGATGGCAAGCGGCTCTGAAACGGAACTGATTTACAAGGCGTATGATGCGCTGGCAGAAAAAGGCGTAAAGGCACGCGTGATCAGTATGCCCTGCTGGGAGCTGTTTGAGGAACAGGACGCGGCGTATAAAGAGAGCGTAATGCCGAAGAATGTCCGCGCAAGGCTGGCGGTTGAGGCGGCGGCTGATTTCGGCTGGCACAAATATGTCGGTTTGGACGGCGATATCATCTGTATGAACGGCTTTGGGGCTTCTGCTCCGGCTGGCGAGCTGTTTAAGGAATTTGGTTTTACAGTGGAGCATGTTGTAGAAAAGGCTCTGACCCTGGTGAAACGCTGATGCGGACGTTTATTGCGATAGAATTGGAGCGGGACGTGCGGGAATATCTGCAATCGGTGCAGACAGAGGCGCAGGGGCTTTGCCGCAGGGGGAATTTTACACCTGTGGATAACCTGCATTTGACGCTGCATTTCCTGGGCGAGGTTGAAGAAAGCGATTTGGAATATTTGCAGGATGCGATGTATGAAGCGGCACTGCGGAACAGGCCGTTTCGGCTGACGCTGGGGCAGGTTGGTTTTTTCCCACGCGGCAGCAGAGGGATACTCTGGGCAGGGCTGGAGAAAAGCCAGCCGTTGCAAAGGCTGTTTTCCACGTTGGAAAAAGCGTTGGAACAACAGGGGTTTGCGCGGGAGAAAAAAGGGCTGAGCCCGCATATTACGCTGGGGCGCGAGGTGGAGCCGCAGAGGAGCTTTGCGGACGTGCAGAAAGCGGTTGTGGTACAGCCAATGACGGTCGAGGTGCGAAAAATCTCGCTGATGGAAAGTGTGCGCAAAGGGCCGAAGCTGGTTTATGAGCCGCTGTTCCGGCAGGAGTTAGGAAAAAGATAAAGAGCATGGGGACGCTGTCCCCATACCCCTGCAAGGGACGCTGTCCCCATACCCCTGCAAGGGACGTTGTCCCCTGACCCTTCTGCCGCCGCATAGATATGCGGCGGGGGACAGGGATGGAGTCCGGAGAGCCATAGGCAAAAGATAAGGAATATAGGGGCACTGTCCCGATACTCCTGCAAGGGATGTTATCCCATAGCCCATCTGCCGACGCGTGGATACGCGGCGGGAAATAGGGTCAAGGGGGTTACCCCCTTGTGGGAGTTTGAGGGCAAAGCCCTCAAGGTTTTGACGTTGAAAAAGATTTTGAAGGAGGAACAGGTTTATGGAATTTGGATATTCAAAGGAGCAGGTACTGCTGAGAGAGCTTTACAGAAAGTTCGCTGAAACAGAAGTAAAGCCTCTGGCGGAGGAGCTGGATGAAGAAGAACGCTTCCCTGTGGAAACAGTGGAAAAGCTGGCGCGTTTCGGCTTTTTGGGAATCCCCTTCCCCAAGAAATACGGCGGCGCGGGCGGCGATTATCTGACCTACGCAATGGCGGTTGAGGAACTGGGCAAGGTTTGTGCGACAACGGCAATCGTTGTTTCCGCGCACACATCCCTTT
>CAJTQX010000031.1 GCA_910578425.1 uncultured Anaerotignum sp. | reverse complement strand
CTTGTCTTTTTCCGGCTTCCGCCGGTTGAATTGACTATGGGTTGTGTGTTCTTATACGCTATTCTGTTTTCAAGGTTCAGGCATTTCCATAACGCAGAATTTATTTTAGCAAAGACATATCATATTGTCAAGCACTTTTTTCAAATTTTTCATAAAATGTTTTTCTCTGGCAGAAAATACCGCAGAAAAGCCCGTAAATTCAAGTTTTTTTGCCTGCCAGCGCAAATGAAAAAAAGCAGAAAAAACTATAAATTTCAAATAAAACTGTCATCACTCCCTGTATGACTATAGAGTTCTCGGTACGCTGGGCAGAGTTTTTCTGTGTACGGAAATCAACAACGCATATGACCTTAAAATTTTGGCAGATAAATAACAAAAACACAGAGGCAAGAGCATTTCCCGCTTCTGTGTTTTTATCCGTTTCAATATGTTCCTGCTTCAGATCCCTCAACTGTCAGGAAAATGTTTCACAACATTCCCAATCAAATTTTATTTTACAACAACAAGCTCATAGCTGCGTGTACCAAGCCCGATCTTTTCCGCATGCTCCAGACAGCTTCTCCATTCGGATTCCGGTCTGGAATTGCGGAAATGGTCGTGATGGTCTACAAAGCCTTCCCGCGCAATGTTCTGTGCAAGCTGGCTGCCGGGCATAGGCTCCGCCTTCATGCAGGCATCTACACATGCCTGATCCAGCGCAAGCGGGTCAAACGATGCAAACATACCAATATTCGGCAGAATCGGCACGTCATTCTCTCCATGACAATCACAGTTCGGCGAAACGTCCACAATCAATGAAACGTGGAAATTCGGGCGTCCGTCCACAACAGCCTTTGTATATTCTGCCATGCGGCGGTTCAGCAGTTCAATCGCCGCGTCATTATCAAACGAAATCGCGTCAAAGTTGCATGCGCCAAGGCAACGTCCACAACCTACGCAGTTCTCCTGATTGACGTGCATTTTACGCGTCTCCTCGTTGAAAACAAGCCCGCCGTTTGCGCACTCCTGCTGGCATTTTTTGCAGCCGCGGCATTTCTTTTCTTTAATGCTGGGCTTGCCGTTGCTGTGCTGGTCGGTCTTTCCGGCTCTGGAACCGCAGCCCATGCCGATATTTTTGATTGCACCGCCAAAACCTGTCATTTCATGACCCTTGAAATGGGTCAGGCTGAGAAATACGTCCGCATCCATCACAGCACGTCCAATCAACGCCTCTTTGACATATTCCCCGCCCGCAACAGGCACCGCAACATCGTCAGTACCCTTCAGGCCATCACCAATCAGAATCGGGCAGCCTACCGTCAGAGGCGTAAACCCGTTCTGCCACGCACATTCCAAATGTTCCAGCGCGTTTTTCCTGCTGCCGGGATACATCGTGTTGCAGTCCGTAAGGAAAGGCTTTCCGCCCAGCTCCTTCACAAGATCCACCACCGCTCTGGCGTAATTCGGGCGCAGATAACTGATGTTGCCCATCTCCCCGAAATGCATCTTAATCGCAACAAATTTCCCGTCCATATCAATGGCGTCAATCCCTGCCGCGCGCATCAGCTTTTTCAGTTTTGCAGGCAGACCATCGCCAAAGGCAACCGTATGAAAATCCGTAAAATAAACCTTTGCTTTTTCCATTCCTTCTCCATCTCCTTTTTCAAATGGGGAGCCGCTCGTTTTGGGCGTTGCCATAAGAAAATTTCATTTTTGAAACCTCTGAACCATCATAATTTCAGAATAACTTCAAGTTTCAGAAGAAATTTTCTCAGCAGTCTCCTTTTTCCTAATTCCGGATGCTTTTACTATAACATGAGAATCCTTCCCGCCGCAAGCCTTTCCACACAGTTCAACATGCCGAAACGGATCATTTCCTCATTCCTGCTCCATTTTAATGGAAAACCCCTCATATATGCCAACCGGAATTTCGTCTGCAAAAAGATATTCCATCATGCTCCCCTGCTCAAAGCTGTATACTGTTACCCGCTTTTTTGCGGGGTCCGCAATCCAATATTCCCGCACGCCGGCATCACGATACTTGAACAGCTTTGTATAGTAGTCCATCATCCTGCTGCTCGGCGAAACAATCTCTATCACCCAGTCCGGCGCGCCATGACAGCCCTTCTCGTCCAGCTTTTCCGTGTCACATACAACACAAATATCCGGTTCCACGTAATTTTTGCTGTCCCTGTTTAAGAAAACAGCAAACGGCGCAGCATAAACCTCACATTTTCCTTTACTGCGCCTGACATGGCTTACAATTTCGTTTGAAAGTAACATACTTATTTTCTGATGTGTCCGGCCTGGCGGTGACATATAAAAAATCTGTCCATCAATCAATTCCGCCCGTTCCCCGTCCGGCAAAGCATAAATATCATCAACTGTGTAGCTTTCTTCTTTTCTGAGCATATTCATCGTTTCCGCACCTCCATACTAAATGGTTCCCTCCGGCATTGTCTTTCCATTCCCCCGCATCGGCCGCATTCTGTTGTAAAAACAGTATAAACGATTTTCGCACAGAATACAACAAACTGCCTGCATGAAAAGCAGTTTGATTGAAGAAACGCCTGACCGTTTTCTTCAGTCACACGCCAACGGCAATGTCCTGTCTCAGTTCCGCCGCTCCATACGCAGTATCGGAAACGGGTTTCCCATGCCGTCTGTTTCCGTCCGCCCGCATACAGCAAAGCCCATGTGTTCATAAAAGCCCCTTGCCTGCGGATTCTGTTCATTCACCCCAAGCTGAGAAACTCCAAATGTCTGTATGCCGTATTCCAACAACTGCCGTCCCAGTCCCTGTCCGCGCACTTCCGGGGCAAGGAACAGCATTTCCAGCTCCTGTCCATCTATTCCCATAAAGCCTGCCAGAGCTCCCCTGTCATCCTCCGCAACTGCCAGATGCGGTACCTCTGCCAAAAGCCCTGGCACAATCTTTTTAAGTTCCTCCCGCGCCATATCCGGCAAAAAAGAATGTGTCGCCTTCACAGAACGCTCCCAGACCTCCGTCAGCTCCTCTGTCCTTCGTTCTTCTCCTACCCCTGTTTCATAAATTCTCATGTCCGTCCCTCCTTTTTTTCAAAAAGCAAAACCCCCAAGCAATGTTGGGGGCAAGCTGTTTTTCTTAAAATGCTCAATCTCTCGACCTGCCGCAGAGGTCTACCGTCACATACAGTTCTTTTGACGCGCCTGCAACGCCCACGCCAATCTCCTGCATGGTCTTATCCATCAATCCATTGATACGCGAAGATGTCCGTATCCATTCCTGATAAATATTCACAATATCGCCGCGCTGCTGTGCAATCACCTCCGTAGCCGTACTGAACACACGTCCGCTTTCCGCAATTCTCGCAAACGGCGTTCTTCCGTCCTGACTGTTATACGCAAAGTAATGATTCTGCACCATGTCATCACAGTGCGCCCGCGCGCCCAGTCCCATTTTTTCATCCGGAGAAAGCAGAGGGAGCCCTTTCGACCTTCTTCCATATTGTATCAAATCCAAAAATTCCGCTTCCAAATCCTCCCGCAGGGAAAGATGAAGCACGCTCATAGGGTTTTTATCCTGCACGAAATCCGTTGTCTGCAATAATATGCCGGAAATATTCCCTGCATAGTCCAGCGGTATTCTGGTTTCTGTCTCATCGCTTTTGATCACGCCGCTGTGCTCCACCGCGCTGATATAATCCATATACGGAATGTCTGCGGAAGTTCCGTCACCATCCATTTCCAGATACGTAAAATCCTTGCCGGGAATGAAGATTTCCACTATTTTCCCTTTCTCAAACGTCACAAAAAATAAATTCTTATAACTGTTCAAATAAACATATCTGTCCAGATTGTAAACTGTTTCGTCTATCCTGTCCGGCTCGCCCCATTCCTTTTTTAAGTCCTCGGGGCTCCAGCCAAGTTCAATTTTCTTTTTGCCTATAGAAACCCTGCGCATTTCTTCCTCATCAGGGCGTTCTGTCTGCGCCGGCTCCTGCGGCTCCTCATCCTCTGGCCATTCAGAGTCTTCAAAATCTGTTACCGACTGCATCGGCGGCTCCTCCGGAACAAAAGGCGTAATATGCTCCTGTGCATAGCGGTACGCACGCACAAACGCTATCACAGCCTCCTGTGTCGTCAGCTTCTGGAATGGCTGGAATGTGCCGTCATCATAGCCCGAAATGATATTCGCGCCATAAAGCTGATTGATATACAGATTTGAAGAATCCCACAATTCCTTTGTATCGGTAAATGGGTTCAGCTTTGTTTCCGCTGTCAGGTCAATATCGCAGACCTTCAGCGTTCTGGCAATCATAATTGCCATCTGCTCTCTGGTCAGTACGCGGTCCGGTCCAAAAACACCTTTCTCAATCCCGCCGATAATACCCGCTTCATACGCCGCTGTAATATCCGCATCCGTACAGTCGCCAAAGGGGCTTTCCTGTGTAGCCTGCGGACGCTGTCCCGTAACCGTTTCCAGAAAATCAACCGCCATTTTGCCAAACTCCCGCCGGGTAATCTGGCTTTTCGCTTTCTGCAAGCTCTCTTCCGGTAAAAATCCCGCCTCATATGCGATTTCGATAGATTGTACCGCCCATTCGTCCGCGTTGGTTTCCACCGCGCCAAACGCAGGGAGGGTCATTGCCAGGCTGATCAGCCCCGCGATGACAAAGCTCGAAAAACGCTTCATCGTATCAATCCTTTCCGCTTCCGCAACCACATTCAAACTGGTTTCCAAAGAGTGTTTCATTTGTTTGAACGTATATTACGAATTTGTGAACGCTTGTTTGTATTATAGCATATTTTCCCAGTTTGGCAACAAAATTTATGTATTTCTCTCCACAAATTCATGAAAAAAGGGGGTTTTTTTCACAAAAACAGGGTTTTTTCCGCTTTTTTTGGGAAATTCTGATTTCCTTTGCGCCATTGGAGAACACAGCTGCAAGTGCCGCCGCTTTGCACAAATTATCTGTTTTACCGAAAATGACCCGCGCCGCCTATGGCAGCACAGGTCACTTATTCTTATTGTATTCCATGCGGCGGCAAATCAGCTGATACGGAATCTGCTGATCAGGCTGTTCAGCGTCCGCGCCTGTCCGGACAACTCCTTTGAAACTGACGCGCTGTCCTCCGCCGCAACAGAATTTGTCTGCACGACTCTGGAAATTTCCCTGATACCATTTTCCACCTGAACAATCATCTCCGACTGCTCCACGCTTGCGGCGGCAATTTCGTCCATCAACGCTTTAATCGACTGTATGCAGTCATCAATAACTTTCATAGCGGAAACCGCAAGATTTGTGGACTCCGTACCTGTTCTTACATCCTCAACAGAATGTGCAATCAGGCTGCTTGCGTCTTTTGCCGCCTCGGAGGATTTTGCTGCAAGACTGCGTACTTCCTCTGCCACAACGGAAAAGCCCTTTCCGGCAACACCCGCGCGCGCCGCTTCTGTGGAAGCATTCAGTGCCAAAAGTTTCGTCTGGAAAGCGATATCCTCCATCGTTTTCGTAATCGTCACTATCTGTGCAGATGAACGGTCAATATTTTTCGTTGTTGCCATCAGCTGCTCCATTTTTGTGTCTGCCTCAGCAGCATAGCAGGTCACCTTATCAACCAGTTCCGTTGCACTGCCGCAGCGTACAGTGCTGTCCTGTATCTGCGAAGTGATTGCCGTAATATTCGATACCAGCCCGTCAATAGACGCCGCCTGCTCCACAGTGCCCTGAGAAAGAGCCTGCGCGCCTGTAGAGACCTGATCCGCACTGATATCAACCTGTTTTGCAACAGTAGAAATATCGCGGATAACGCGCACAAGGTTTGCATGGATAGATTTCAGGCTTTCCGAAAGTATCTTAAAATCACCGATATAATACGCTTCATTTTCCGTAACATTGACCGTCAAATTGCCGTTTGCGATCTCTCCCAGAATACGTCCCACATCATCAATGGTCTTTTGCAGACAGCCGCAGACATGGTGGGTCGTCTGCGCAATCATGCCGATTTCATCCCCCCTGCCATAAAAATCCTCCAGCTCTTCATCCGCAGAAAGGTTCAGATCGCCCAGATGCCCAATGGCGCGTTCCACAACCATCAGTTCCTTCCCCTCCCTGTGCAGAATCAGGAGAGTAATCAGTATAATCGCGGCAGCCACAGCCGCACACAGCGCGCCAACAACAATCCGCACAGTTCCGACAGACGCATAAACCTCTGTCGCACTGTCCCGCACCATGAACACCCAGCCGCGGTCTTTCAGAAATTTATATACAACTAACTGCTCCTTACCGTTTTCGTCCTCATAGGAATATGTAGCCGCCTCTGTGCTGCCGTTCGCCTGTATCTGCTGAAGGATTTCCCGATACCCGCTGTCAGTCGTTTCCGTATTCAGGAGGGATTCGTCTTCGTGGTAAAGATATACGCCGGTTTCCGCGTTCAAAAATACATATTCGCTGTCTGGCAGACCCTTGATGTCCAGATTCAGCAGAGCATCCATCAGGTGACTTGCATAAACGCCCGCCCCTACATAGCCGATACAGTTCTGTCCGTCAAAAATCGGGCAGTACATGGAAAGGATCATGCTGCCAGTTCCCGGAGATTTCATAATTCCCAGATTTGTCAGTTCGTGTGTAGCCAAAATCGTATTCTGGAATGTATTCAGCGAATCTCCCGTCCGCGTTGTGATACCGATTGCCCCTTGGGAGGTATGCGTCAGAACATAGGTCGAAGGAGTCGCAATATACAGCCCTTCAAAAACACCCTTAACGGCCGCAAAGTCCTCCGTATATTTCTGCGCCCGTTCCAAAAGCGCAGGGTCATTGGGATTCATGAGCAGTTCCCGTACCTCGCTGCCCAGGGCAAAGGCAGACATATATTCCTCCGCGGCACTAACATATTCGTCAATGATGGCTGCCCTTGATTCCACAGCATCCGTCATCTGATTGGTAATATTATTTTTCACCATGGAAGTCGCGTTCGCAGACACAATAATCCACAGGAACAGCATGCCGCCCAATGTGATTGCAGTTGTAATCAGGCCGATTCGTGTCGTAAGTTTTTTGTTTAATAAGAATTTCATAAACATACCCCCGCAGCAAAATAAATTTTCAGGAAAACTCTGCTCCGACCTCCCCCAAAGCGGCGAAATGGTTTATCTTCACGCCAGCCCTCAGAGCCTGTCGAATCCTCCCGCATAAGATAATTTTACCATTAGTGGAAACGAAGGGAATATAATGACAAAAAAATTTTCTCTGTTCTGTTTTTGAACAGAGCAGCAGAAGAATCTGCCATATATTTCCTTCCAATTTTTTCCGCCAATATTATAACATAACGTTTATTTTATGTCGAGATGCAGTCTGTACAGAGCGCAAAAAATTTGCATACGCCAAAAAGAGTATCTTCCATACAAAAAACGCCCTAACGGGCGTCACGAAACAATGATGCTGCAAAACGGTATACAAAACTCTCCAAACCTTTATAACGGTTTTCCATGCCCAAAATACAGTGTCCGCTGCCCCAGCGCGCAAATCTTTTCTGCGCTTCTTTCCGCTTCTGCCCTGTCTGCAAAAAGGCAGGGCGACTCAGGGCGAAACAGGTTCATCATTGCATCGCCCACAAATAGCCACCGTCCCGCCACATCCAGCCCAATCGACCCTGCTGTATGCCCCGACATCTGCAAAATATGCGCATCCAGCCCAAATTCCCGCAAACTGTCCCCCTCTTTCAGCAGAATATCCGGCGTAAAATACGGAATTTCCGTCCGCTCCATCAACTGCCTTGAGGCAAAACACAAAGCCCTGCCCTTCAGCCCCCTCGCCTGCATCCGCTGTGAAAACTGATTTACAATCAGTTCAGTATCTTTCTCACTCATGGCAATGGGCACGCCCCAGCCTGCCGCAAGTGCGGCGGCGTTATAAATATGGTCGACATGCCCATGTGTCAGAAAAATCAGTTCTATTTTCACGCCTGCCTTTTTACATTCCCGCCTGATTTTTTCCTCAAATCCTCGTCCGGCGGCATCTACCAGTACGCCGCGCCCGTTCTGGCTGAGCAGATAGCAGTTTACATTCCCGCATATTATCCGTCTGCATTTCATGCTATTCCTCCAATCCAGCTTTTTTGGCATATTCCGCCCAGTCTGCGTTCCAGATTTCGGCATACGTCGGATCATTCCTGTGGTCAGGCAGGGCATACCTTTCGTCCAGCCATTTCCCCAGCCAGCGCGAAACCTTGACGCTGCCCCGCAGATTCATATGCCCCTGATCGTAGTAATCCTCCTGCGGCACAATGCCCAGCTGTGTCCGGTTTTCCTCTCTGTCCAAATCCAGATAGACTACACCGTTATCCGCCGCAAACTGCTCCACAGCCATACTTTCCTCAAGGCTCCATGCCATTTTGGGCAAATGCAGCAAAACCACCGGAATATCCTTTTCCCGGCAAAGCGAAATGGATTTTTCAATATACGCCTGCGCGTCCGCATTGAAGGCAGGGGCAGCCTGTCCCGTCGGCTGCATAAAGCCCTCCGGATAATCCAGCCCCGCGTTATAACCAAGAAAAACATTTCCCTTCTGGAAGGAATGTTCTAAAAGCGGCTCAGGCTTATCCTCTGCCAGGTCAATTTCTTTCCAGCGTTCATGGTAGCGCATCAGCGGGAAAACATACGAAAGTGCGGACTGCCTTTCATCTGCCTCCGTTACCTCCCGTATAATATCCAGTTTATAGAGGGACATTTTCATGCCGTCCAGCCCGCGGCGCAGATCGCCCTCCCGTTCCGTATAATCATATTCCAGAAAAATATTATCGCACAGCAAAACAACAACCTCGGGCGACTGTTTCCGCAGAGATTCCGCTAAAAGCCCATAGCTGACAGCAGGAGCCTGCAATGCCGAAGCGCGCACATAACCCGTAAAGCCGTATTCCTTCCACATCACCATCGGCGAAACGCCGCGCAAAAGCGGACTGCTGCCGATATACAGCACGTCTATGCTGTCCTCTGGCTCGCCATAAAAAGCATGGATTTCATTGGATTCATCGTCATGCCGCATGAGCAGATTTGTCGTATGCGAAAAAAACATGGAAAATACCAACACAAAAGCTACACATCTTAACATAATACCAATCCCTTTTTTCCATCCCATCGTCAGAACCCCCTGTAAATAAAGTCGGAGGCATCATAGTTCAAGCCGTAAACACCAAACAGCACCAGCGAGAACACCGCGCCCAGATACACCGCCCAGCGGAAATAAAGGTTCTGCTTCGCCAGCGTTTCCCGAATTTTCACGCCGCACTCCTGCAAAAGGCTCACCGTCAGCAGCACACAGCAGGAAAGGAACAATATCCAAAGGTCTTTTTCATCCAGCCCCAGCTTCAGCATGCCGCCCTCCCAGAATATATTCGTATCCCAGTTTTCCACCATAGAGCGAATCATATAAACAGATGCGCTTACGCCCGGCGCGCGCGTGATGATCTTGCCCAAAGCCACCAGCACCAGCGTCCGCAGCACCTGAAACACCCGCCAGCTGAAACACTCCATACGGATACCCAGCCGTTTCGCCAGATTTTTCAGCGGCTGTTCAAACAATATTCCCAGCACAATCAGCGTGCCGTTATACACGCCGAAAGCGATATATTTCCATTCCGCGCCATGCCAGATGCCAATGAGGAAAAATATGATAAACTGCGGGATCAGCACAGGCAGCAGCTTTCCGATATAATTTCCCAAAACTTTCCGCCCAGCCTTGCCCAGCTTCTGGAAAAATTTCGAGAGTGACAGCGGGTAAAACACATAATCCCTGAACCACGCGCCCAGCGTGATATGCCATCTGCGCCAGAAATCAGGAATGCTCGTCGCCAGATAAGGCCTCTCAAAGTTTTTGTCCAGCGTCACTCCGAAAATCTGCGCCGCGCCCGCCGCGATATCAATACCGCCGGAAAAATCGCCGTAAATCTGCAAACAGTACCCCAGTGCGGCCACCGCAACATAACAGCCGCCCAGCGTTTCCGGAAAACCGAAAATATTATCCACCATTACCGCCACCCTGTCGGCGATAACCATTTTTTTGAACGCACCCCAAAGCATAAGCTGCACGCCGAATTTCACCCGCGTATAGGAAAATTCATTCGGGCGGAACAACTGCTCCGCAAGCGTATTGAAACGCCCAATCGGCCCCTGTACGATCTGCGGAAAAAACGATATGAACAACGCCAGCTTTGCCAGGTTCCGTTCCGGCTCCACTTTTTCCCGGTAAACGTCAATCAGGTAGCCCATGGACTGGAATGTATAAAATGAAATGCCCAGCGGCAGAAGGAAACGGAACACCGGCAGTTCCCCGCCCACGCCCAGCCGCGCAAACAGCGCGTTCAGATTATTGCAGACAAAGCCGGAATATTTCAATACGGAAAGTATGCCAAAGTTGAGCAGAAGCGTCGGCACAAGGACAAACCGTTTTCTCCGCGTAAAAGCGGCTTTCCATGCCTTTTTGCCTTCCTTATCCAGCCCCGCCTTCGCCTCCGCAAAAGCCGCCTTGTTTTTCGCCGCCATATCCCCCAGCTTCACCGCCGCCAGGTAAGTTGTCAGCGTTGTTGCCAGAAGGTATACAAAATACCGTCCTCCGGCTAAAAAATAAAAAACGTAATTCACGACAAAAAGCGTTACCCATCGGCAACGCTTTGGCGTCAAAAAATAGAGCGCGGCAGAAACCGCCAAAAAAACAACAAACCGGAATGATGTAAATGCCATGATCCGCTCCTGTCCTTCCTAATCAGTCCTCCTGCAATCTTGTAATCAACGCGCAGATGGCCTCAACGGAATTAAAGTTCTCCGGCACAATATCGTCCGCGCCAATTTCGATATCGTAAGCATCGCAAAGTTCGCCTACCAGAGAAACAATATCGAAGGAATCCAGCTCACCGCTGTCTACCAATTCCTTATTCTCCTCAAAATCTACGTCTGGTCTCAGTTCCGCCAAAATCTTCATCAATGCTTCTGTGTCCATGTTCCATTTCTCCTTTCATAAATGACATTGCAAGACCGTAGGGCACTGCCCCACCTCCCCACAAAACCTCGGGACGCTGTCCCGAACCCTGCAAGAGCTTCCGGCCCTTGACCCATCTGCCGCCGCATTCTATGCGGCAGAAAATCAGAGTCTGGGGCATGATGCCTCAGCGGGGAGGTGGGGCAGAACCCCAAGGTCTTAATTTTCTTTTATCATCACCGGAGCAATCCTGCCGTCCGGCAGGAACCCCAGCTTTTCATACATCCTCAGCGCAGGCGGATTGTCCTCCCGCACCCAAAGCTGGAATTTTGCCACATCTTCCCGCTCCAGGGCAAGCCAGTCCCGCACCAGCCCATCGCCAATGCCTCCGCCTCTTGCGGCGGGCAGTACGGCAATCTGCCGCAGTACAGAAATCTTTTTCTCCCGCCCAAAGCGCAGAAAACCCAGCAAACTTCCGTCTTTCCTTGCGGCAATCACGCGTTTCTCCCGCAAGTCTGCCGCAAGCGTTTCCGCATCCGGCAGCTCCGAAGTATACGGCTCAAAGCTCTCCGCCAGAAGCGTCTGTATCCGCTCCTGCTCGTTTTCTTTGCAGAAAGTGATTTCCCTGCTTTCCTTCCCAGCGTTTTTCGCCGCCAAAAACAGACGTTTTCGTTGCAGATACCGCCGGAAACCAACAGTTTTCCATTCTTCAGGCGCAGGTGACGCGCCAGTCCGTTCCGCCGAAACCTGCTCCAGAATAACTGGCTTCTGCAACTCCGGCAAAGATACAGGCACCGCGTCCTGTTCCAGAAAATAGAACAAATCAAACTGCCGTTCCTTTTCCGCAAGCAAGTACAGCCCGCCGGAAAATTCTGTCCGGAAAACCTTTCCACGCTCCATTATGCCGTCCCATTCCTCCGGCCGCAGAAAACAGTTCGTCCGCCTCTTTTCAGAAAGATATCCGGCGATTTCTTCCGCCAGAGCCTTTCCGTCTGTTTTATTTTCCGTTATCTCTATCATAATACTCCTTCAACGCCAGTCTGTCTATCTTTCCATTCAAAGTCATGGGTAATTTTTCCATTTGCCGCATCACATTCGGGAACATGTATTTTGGCACTTTGTCCCGCAGGCGTTTCAGGATATCTGCCTGCGTGCCATTCCCGCAGTAAAACAGCACAATCCTCTGCGTTTTTTCATCATACAGGCACACGCCGCTCTGTACAAAATCAATCGAATTGACTGCCGTTTCGATTTCACCCAGCTCAATACGGTGTCCCATATGCTTGATTTGGGAATCCTTCCGGGCAAGGAACACGATTTCCCCCCGCCCATTATATTTTGCGATATCTCCCGTTTTATAAATTTTTTCCGGATAATGGGGATTCAGCGGATTCTGAATAAATGCTTCCGCTGTTTTTTCAGGGTTATTGTAATAACCCAGCGCGAGGCACCGTCCCCTTACACAAAGTTCCCCGCTTTCTCCTTCTGCCGCCAGTCTGTCGCCATTCAATATAAAAATATCTGTATTCCGACAGCCATACCCAATGGGAATCGGCTCGTCCGGCGCGATTTCGCGGTCAATGATATAATAGGTACAGTCTACCGTCGTTTCCGTCGGGCCATAGATATTGGCAAATAACGCGTCAGGGTATTTCTCCCGCCAGACAAGATACTGCTTTGTCGGCATTGCCTCTCCGCAGAACATGATTTTTTTCAGATACTGCGGTTTTCTGCCTTCCAGCGCGCCCGTATCTGCCACAATGCAGAGTGCGGAAGGCACCCAGTCAATATAATTGATCTGCTTTTCCTCCAGATATTCCAGCAGCTTCACAGGGAAGGAAAACAGCATTTTAGGGATAATCTCCATCCGCGCGCCTGTTTTCAATACGGCGTAAATATCCTTTACGGAAGAATCGAAGTAAAACGGAGCCTGATTGCCAATGATTTCCTTTTCCGTAATGTCAAACGCCTCGGTGTACCATTCCGTCAGGTTAATGACAGACTGGTGACTGATGACAACGCCCTTCGGCACGCCTGTGGAGCCGGAGGTAAACAGAGCGTAAAGCGGGTCGGTATCAATGGAACGGCGGCGGATATCCGCCAGCACGTCCTCGTCAATCCCGCCTGTCAGAATATCCTCCAACGCAGTCATATCCCCCTCGTAGCCCAATGCTTCGGCGCGCTTGCGGCTTTTTTCATCTATCAGCACAGCCTGCGGCGAAAGCGTCCGCAGTATAGAAAGCGCGCGTTCCTTTGGCATCGCCGCATCAATGGGAGTATAAAAATTTCCGCTGTATACACATCCCAGAAACGCCGCTACCGAAACCGGTGTTTTTTCCGTCAGCACCGCAATGGGCTGATTCCGCCCGCCGAACCGCAGTAAATACGACCCGATTTTTTTTGCCGCCGTTTCCAGCTCCGCAAAAGAAATCCTGTCCTCTCCCGCGGAAAACGCCGTTTTTTCCGGCAGACGCGCCGCTGTCTGTTCCAGGTATTCCAAAATATTCCGTATCATTGTTTTTCCCTCTGTTCCTTTGGAAAATATTGCGTAGTATCCGTAATTTTTTTGAGTATAGCATTTCCGCATGTTTCCGTCAAGCCGCAGAAACGAAAGAATCAACGCGCTTTTCGCCCCAAAGCCTTGCCGCAAAGCAGCATACCATGCTAAAATAAACAGAGCTTTAACCATAAAACACATGTTTCAGGTGATGATATGATACTTTGGATAAACGGCGCGTTCGGCTCCGGAAAAACACAAACCGCATATGAACTGCATCACAGACTGCCGGATTCCTTCGTGTATGATCCGGAGAACATTGGATATTTTATCCGCGAAAATGTCCCTGATTCTGCCCGTACCGAAGATTTTCAGGATTATCCCATGTGGCGCACCTTCAATTTTGAAATGCTGGATTATATCGCAAAAAATTATTCCGGCACCATTATCGTCCCCATGACCATTACAAGCAGAAAATATTATGATGAGATCATCGGCAGACTTTCTGAAAAATATGATGTGACGCATGTGATTCTGTACGCGGAAAAGGAAACGCTCCTGAAACGGATTGCTTCAAGGCTGGAAAGGCGGAACTCGTGGGCAGCCTGCCAGATTGACAGATGCATCCGGGCTTTTCAGGAGGAGATCACAGAACATAAAATCCACACCGATACACTGACCATCAGCCAGACCGCCGAAAAAGCTGCCGAAGCCGCAGGGATAACC
Source organism: uncultured Anaerotignum sp. (assembly GCA_910578425.1). Classification (GTDB taxonomy): domain Bacteria; phylum Bacillota; class Clostridia; order Lachnospirales; family Anaerotignaceae; genus Anaerotignum_A. Next base: position 17,038 of record CAJTQX010000031.1, on the reverse strand, counting down.
CTGCCAGAGGATACGCGGAATTGTCTGCAAAAATTTTTCGAGCGGAATATTACAAAGCTGAAACATATCCGGCAGCATTCCGCCGGTACAGAACAACAAAATCGGAAGGAGGAAACAGTATGACAGAATGTATCGTTGTTGGCATCGGTGGATTTATCGGCGCGGTCTGCCGCTATCTGATCGGACTGATTCCGGTCAGCGAAAGCTGTCCGTTTCCAATAAAAACTTTTTTTATCAATATTATCGGCTCTTTTGCAATTGGTCTGATTGCCGCGCTTGCACTGAAAAACAGCCCGCCCGGTCCCAGACTGGTTTTGTTCTGCAAAGTCGGGATCTGCGGCGGCTTTACGACATTTTCCTCTTTTGCACTGGAAACGGAAAATCTCCTGAAAAGCGGAAACGTCAAAACTGCAATCGCCTATGCCGTACTGAGTATGGCCGTTGGAACAGCCGCTGTATTCGCCGGAGAGGCAATCACAAAAACACTACTGCAATAAATCTGATTTTTCAAAGATAATCTCCATAAAATAAAGAAATCTTAACACGCTTCTTTCTTTTTTCTTAAAAAAACACTGTTAAGCTGGAAAAAAGAAAGGAGCTGTTTTTTATGAAAACCCAACGCAGTTTTACTCTATTCCTTTTTGCCGTTTACTTTGCCATGCTCACATAGATTATACTATTCAAGATGCAGATTTCCCTTTCGGCCCTGCAAATGCCTGCGGCAAAGCTGAACGTTGTTCCTCTTGCGGGGTCAGCCGGAGCAAACGGTTCCATAAATCGGGGGGAGGTTGCAAACAATATTCTGATATTCCTGCCGATGGGAATATATCTCGCTATGCTTCTGCTGACAAACCTTTAACCGCACAAAAATTGAAAAATACTTTACCTCAGCGACAAAACCGCTTATTATGGAAAGAAACGGATGGCACAGCAAATGAAAGGGGAAAAACAGAACATGCATCTCTTGCGTTTAGGCACAACTTTGAATTTGACAGAAAAAATTTTAATGGTATTCTGTGTCAGCATCGGCGTACCTTTTCTGGGCTTTGTATGCGGCCGGTTTTTTTCGGCGTGGTTTCCTTTTCGGCTGACTAAAAAATTTTATCTGCCCGTCCAAAGTATCCGCCTTCAAAAATTCCTGATCAGTGACGAAACGTTTCACTGGGGGCGCACACAACCAAAAGACCTTCCTGAAAAATATTATCGGGTCTCCCCTGAAAACCACAGAAAAATGTGTATTTGGGGGATACTTTTTTATTTCGACTGGTATTTGCTTTTCATTTTTTGTATTTTGGCATGGTTCGGCAGGCTGTCTGACCACATGCGCCCGTTCCTGCTGATTTTGTTCTTCACTTTGCCACTGTTATTCCTCCTTGAAAGTCTGGATTTTTTAATCGGCGCGCGCAGGGCAATGAAAGCGGAAAGTCTGCCGTATACAAGGGGAGACGGCATTTTAATTGCCCTTCTCGGTTTGCTGCTCCTGATACTGTTTCAGTCTGGACGCTTTTTCATCATGGCTTTTTCCCATGCAGTATCGTCATAAGTCATGTATACATATTTTCGAGCATACTTTTGTCGAAAAGGCGTGTGCATACACCTGTGACGACACTGCCTAAGCCCTTTTCCAATGATAAACAGCAGGAGAGGCTCTGCGGAAAACGGAAACAAAAAGAAGCTATGCACACGGGGATGTATCATAGCTTCATAAAAATGTATTGGTATCGCGCTGCCCCCGCATGGTTAAAAAGGGACGCGCGCATCAATACCATGCTCAAATTACAGTGCAGTATACCATATCTGGAAAAGAAAAACAATCCCTTTGGGAAGTAAATCTGTCATTTTTTACAGACGGTTCCAAAAGCCTCTCTTTTCATTATTCTTCCGGCTGGTATACGCGAATGATAGAAGAAATTTCCTTCACCATTGACATGCTCCGAATCACAGTCATGGAATCCATAAATTTACTCTCTGCAACATCGTATGTCACAATAACCACTTCTGCCGTATCGCCATGCTTCGCTTTTTGCAGCAGCTTGGAAATGCTGACATTATTGCTGCCGAACAGCCCCGCCAGAGCCGCCAGCGTACCCGCGCGGTCCTCCAGCATCATACGAATATAATAACTGCTTTTTGTTTCCTTCATATCCCTGATGGGAATATTCTTGTAGCAGCTGCAACCAATCCGCCCATTGCAGTGATAAAGCATATTCCGCGCCACGTCCATAATATCGCCCACAATCGCGCTGCCTGTCGGCAGGGAGCCTGCCCCGCGTCCATAGAACATTGCATCATCTACAGCATCACCATGCACAAAAACAGCATTGAACGAATCATTGATTTTCGCAAGCGGGTGATTCTGGGGGATCATTGTCGGATGCACACGCACCTCGATGCCGTCCTCCGCCTGCTTCGCAATGCCCAGCAGCTTGATTTCACAGCCCAACTCATGCGCGTAGCGAATATCCTTCGATGTGATTTGGGAAATACCCTCGGTATAGACGTCCTGGAATGTCACCGGCGTATGGAACGCGATGGACGCCAGTATCGCCAGCTTGCGCCCCGCATCATGTCCTTCTATATCCGCTGTAGGGTCAGCCTCGGCATAGCCCAGCTCTGTTGCCAGTGCCAGCGCGTCGGAAAACTCCATACCTTCCTCTGTCATTTTCGTCAGAATGAAATTCGTTGTACCATTGATAATGCCCATGACTTCAGTGATATGATTGCCGGCAAGGCACTGCTTCAGAGGCCGAATAATAGGGATACCGCCAGCAACTGCGGCTTCAAACAGCAGGTCGCAGCCATGCGCCTTTGCCTCCTCCAGCAGCACGTGCCCATGCGTTGCCATCAGGTCCTTATTCGCTGTTACAACATGCTTACCCCTCGCCAACGCTTCGCGGATATATGTAAATGCAGGCTCGATACCGCCCATCACTTCCACCACAATATCAATGCTTTCGTCCGCGAGAATGGTCTGCCAGTCATCCGTCAGCTTTTCCGCCGGTATCCTGTCCGCATATTTCGCCTTATTCCGCACCAAAACTTTTGCAATTTCAAGCTCTGCGCCAATCTTGTCCGGCATTTCTTCTTTCTGCTGTTCAATGATCTGATATACGCCGCTGCCAACTGTACCCATGCCAAGCAGCGCGATTTTTCTGACGATCTGTTCCATTATAATTCCTCCATCTTTTAGAAAGTCCTGTTTCAAATGTGATATTAAAATTTTAACACGAAACCGCCGCTTGTCAACACTTTTTGTCTTTTTTTCGCAAACATTTTTCCATGTGTCAAAAACAGAACATTTCCCTGCATCATTCTCATCATTCTGTACACAAAAACAATATGCCGGTGACAGCTTTTTGCAAAAACAGCTTGAAAATATGAAAAAAAACTGTATGATTCTATATATTGGAATCGTTTCTTCGGATTGACGGAAGTATCTTCTTCTGTCAGTCGAAGGCAAACAAGGAGGAGGAAACATTGGGACATTTTTTCTGTGTAAAAGGGAATACGTGGTGTATTGATACAAAAACGACAATGATTGGGGTTTACCGCTTGAATGAACGGGACGTTGTGCTGCTGGACTCCGGCAGCGCGTTCCAGCCGGACGAATCCGAATTTATATTAAATACATTAGCCGCGGAACGGCTGAACGTAAAAGCAGTCATCGCAACGCATGGGCATTGGGACCATACCGGCAACAACAGAGCCCTGCGTGAAAAGTACGGCTGCCGGATCTATATGTACGGCTCCGAGGCTTATACCAGCAAGGACATTGATAATCTCCGGTTTATGTGGTCACGCATGGCGTTTCAGGAAATGCGCCCCCTGCTTGCGCGCATGGAAGCACTGCCAACAGATTATATTCCGGAAGGCGAAACGGAACTTGATATCTGCGGCAGAAAATTCGGTATCCTGCATACGCCTGGACACAGCCGCTCGCACATTGCCATAATCACAGAAGATAATACTGCAATGATTGGCGACGCGATTATGACCGAACAGGTACTCCGCCACTCCAAGCTGCCCTATGCCGAAAATATCGCAGTTGATTTCCGCACAAAAAGAAAGCTGGCAGAGCTTCGGTGCGACCGTTACATCCTTTCGCATAAAGGTGTATTAGACGATCTGCGGGAAATCGCGGAACAGAATATTGCCCATTACATCAAACGCGCAGAAGCTGTCGAAGCATGTGTACAGGACGGCATGAGCTTTGACGATATTGCCGCCGCCGTAATCATGGACATGCATATCCATATTCGGACAAGATTTGATTTTTCGGATATCTGCGTTATGATAACGCCCTTTGTGCAGTATCTGGAGGAAATCGGACGAATAGAGGCATGGTATGAGAATGGATATTTGAGGTATCGGAGAAAGCGGTAGGTTTTTCCCTGCAAAGAGGGCAGTCCCTGACAGACTGCCCTTCCTGCTTCTTTCCGCTTTCATCTTTTTGCCGCTTTATCCGTAATCAAAAACCTGTCTGCAAAATCATCCAAAGCCTTACTGTCATTTGCCGCCAGATATACATATCCCTCCAAAATATTGTATATCCCAAGAATATTTTTTCTGCGTTCTGGCATGTGCAGTAATTGCTCCGCCGCGCAATATTCCTTTCCTTGTACCATTTTCGCGTATCTGATATTTCACACGCGGGTCCTCATACGCCAAATCAGAGCACTCTACGCCCACAGAATATCTATTGGCATGCCCTACAGCAAATACCAGCCCGCCGTTTTTATGTGGATTCTTTCTATTGGCAGGATACTGAGAAAAGCTGTCCGGATATTCTCCGCATTCTGAAAAGATTCGTAAAAATCTAAAAATACTTTCAAGCAGGGATATGCGTCAAACTGCCAAAATTGTTTCATGATTCCCGTTTTTCAGGCTCTTTCAGCCACTTTTTCCGCCGGAACACCAGCGCAAACACCAGCCCTGCCGCAAAAACACCGCCACAGAGTGCCAACTTCGGCAGATATTCCCGAAAATCCGTCTGCTTCGTGCCCTTCATATCCGGCGGCGCGGTTTTTCCGCCCCTGCCATCAGGGCGGTTCTCACCGCCGCCAAACGCTGGGACGCCGTTTTCTCCTTCCGGCCGTTCTCCCTGCCGGAATCCGCCGCCTTTCCCGCCGCCGAAGCCGCCGCCTTTCAGACTGCCGGTATCAAATGTCGGCTCGCCGCCCGCCAGTTGGTTCAGTATGCTTTCCGCCATATTCACGCCGAAATATACCAGAGAATATTCATCCTTCGGGTCTGTCGAGCAGGCGCGTTCAAATTCCTCAAAGGCATAAAATGCGGTTGCGTCCTGCTTCACATACGGTGCAATCAAATCATATATTTCTGTTATCTGCGCCGTCAGATATTCACGGCTGAGATAAATCTCCGCCAGTTCCCGCAGATATCCCTCGTACGTCTCAAGATATTCTTCGTTTTCCAAAAGCGTCGTCACCAAAGGCTTTTCTCCGGTTCCGCCAAAAGCAGGCATACCCTCCGGCGGTTCCATGCGCCGCCTGTTACTGTCAAAGGATATTCCCATCTCCGGCAGGGGGGCATCCCGTTCCGTTGGCATCCCCATACCTCTCCGCTCGCCGCCCATATCCGGCGGAGCGGCAGGCTCTGCTGCGGGAATCTCAGTCTGTTCCGCTGCAATTTCCTCCGGCGCGTTGTTCCCGCCCTGTTCCGCCGGAAATCTTTCGCCGTCCGGCCCGCCCATGCCGCTCACAGGGTTATAAATATCCACCTTTCCGCCGCCGAAGCCGCCAAAAGAAAGATTGTAATCCCAGGGCAGTATGGAAAATACCCCATCCTGCTCATACAGGTAATAGTTGTGCGTTGTACCGCCCAGATAGCTGTCGAAATTCGCTAAAGCCGTATTCACTGCCAGATACCGCAAAGCCTCGTCCACGTCAAGCGTTTCCTCTAAGCCTTCCCCACTTTCCAGCGCGCGCATCAGCGCGAGAACTGCACTCCCATCGCCGTTTTCATTTGTTTTCGGGTTCAGGCCCGTATAAAGGGAAATATCCTCCCCGCGGTAAACAAGATCGGCTCCTGTGCCGCCCATCCCTTCCGGTTTATAAAGGTCCCCGGACGCATCAGAAAAACGCGTTTCCAAAAACACTTCGTCTACAGCCTCAACAGCCAGATACAATCCCCATTCTTCGCCATTTACTGTAATATGCGTGTAACCGCAGCCCGGCACAGGCACGCCCATTGCATCCAGTATTTTGTAAGAAAGATATTCCCGCATACTGCTGCTGTCACTGTAATTGTTATTCAGATTCAGCTTTTTCAACCCGTAATAATTCCCATTATCCTCATAATAATCAAAATCCAGCTTAAAACTGTAACGGTCGGAATCGGACGATGCTACAAATGTCAGGCTGGTATTGCCCTTTGTGCGTATTGCTGCGTTTCTTACCGTTTCGCCGTTAATCACCACATTGGCGCGATGGTATTCCTCCGCAAGCGGATTTTCCAGTATATCCTGCCAGTCCTCCTCCGCAATCTGTATGTCAATTTCACTCACAGCACCCTCTCGAAAGAGGTGCTCTGCGTAAGTAAAACGGCTGTCCGTTTCTTCCGCCTTCCATGCCCAGAAATACACAACCGCCAGAACTGCCGTTACCGCAAACCCTGATAGCACCACCGCCCTGTATTCACGCAGTTTTCCCATAGTATCACCCTTTTCTCAGGCCGCATAATTGCCGTCATAGCTAACCATAACAGCAGATTCAACGCCTTCCATTTTGCTGATCGTATTGACAAAACGGCTGTCGCTGTCCGCCGGACGAATCTCATAAATCAGTTCTGTTCCCGCGCCGCCTGTTACCGTTTTGGATTTCAGAAGCATCTTTTTCACCTCTTTTCGCAGAAACGCCGCGATTTCTCCCTCAAGCTCCATATCTTCAAGCCGAATGATAATCAGATATGGGTTATCCCTCTGCTGGCGGTTCGCAAATACCAGCAGGAATATACCAATGACCGGACAGCCCAGCAGGGCCAGCGGCAGCAACGCCGCACCGCAAAGTATGCCCTCCGCGATTGCCCAGAACAGGAATACCAAATCCATCGGATCTTTTACAGCGGTACGGAACCGCACAATGGAAAGCGCGCCGACCATACCCAGCGAAAGCACAACGTTGCTCGTCACACCGCAGATCACAAGCGTTGTCACAAGCAGTATTGCCACAAGGGAAACGTTAAAGCTCCGGCTGTACAGTACGCCGCTGTATGTTTTCTGGTAAACATAGAATATAAAAAGTCCGATAAAAAACGCCGAAGCCAGGGAAAGTACAATATCTGTCAAAGAAAAACTCTGGAAACTGTCCAGAAAACCGCTTTTGAAAATATCCTGAAATGTCATACTGCATCATCCTCTCTAAAACCTTCTAATTATCCGTTGATTCTGCACGCCGCAAATTTAGAAAACGCCTGCTCGCGGTTTTTTGCCGTCAATATTGTCCGGCTGACAACATCCGGCAGGAAGTCGTCATATTTCACTTCCATGATGCATCTGCCGCCATCTAAAACAGGAATTGTCGGCGCGTCCTTCCGGAAAAAATTCCGCACACTTTTGTCGGAACGGATTTCCCTGTCAAATGTCACGCGCACATTCCCCGGCGCGAATGTAAAGGGTTCCCGCATATAATCCACCAGCACGACCGGCCGATAAAGTTCCAGCTTCATTTTCAGCCAGAGCTCCCGCACAAGTGTCCTCGCGTCCTCCGCCATCCAGTCCAGCTTTCCGCTGATGATTTTTTCCACTTCTTCCGGCTCCAGAGGGCACTGGTATTTGTGTCCCAGAGAATATCTCTTGCTCTTTTTTTCCAAACGTATCAGCCGCGCGTCAAAATCATAATATCGTATGCGGAACTTATCCCGCACCGCAACGCCGGAAAGCTTTTCTTTCAGGACTTTGTCGTCCGGATTGTCGAAATACAGGGAGCGGATGAAATATTCCTTCCGCCCGCCTGTATGGATGTCCCGCTTCATGAACGCAGACAGCCTGCGCGCCATCATCACGCTTTCCGCTTTCGTCAGGGTATATTTCAGTTCCTTCCTCCATTTCTCTTCCAAATTCTGCCACCTCCGTTTCTTTGCCCCCAGTATATCCCAGGCGCATTAAGTGGTCTTTAGCCCTTTGTTAGAAACAAATAAAAGAAATTTTAGATGATTCACAGGAAAAACAGAACTGCAATGCGGCAGGTTTCCCGTCACACAACAGTTCTGTTTATCGCTTACATTTTTTGATTATGCTCTGAGTTTCCGGCGTATGAGAACTGTGGGCTGCACAGGTAAAAAGAAAAAGTTTCTCTGTTCACCAGCCCAACCGTTTCGCTGCTGTCGTAAAGTTTCAGCAGAAAGGACGCCACCTGCGCACTTGTATGGTATGTACCAAACAGCTTATCATAGTCATATTCCGCCGCGTCATTCGCGGCTTTTCCAAATCCTGTTTTTGTAGCGGCAGGAGCCAGCACCTTTGCCTGCATTTTTGCATGAGCCGCTTTCAGTTCCCATGCCAGCCCTTCTGTAAACGCACTGACATAAAACTTTGCCGCACAATATGTGACCGCATTGGGAACGATTGCATACCCTCCGGCAGAAGAAACATTGATAAGCTGTGTCCCCTCAATGTCCTTAAAATCCCGTACAAACAGGGAAGAAAGAATTGTCAGGGCTTCCACGTTCAAATGCAGCATATGTCTGATTTTTTCCAGATTCTGATTCCCTACACTGTCATAATTTCCGAAACCCGCATTGTTAACCCATGTCCGCAGTGGATAGGCCTTGACCTCCTCATACAGCCGGAATGCATTTTCCGGCACAGATAAATCTGCCGTTTTGACCATAATGTCAAGCGTTGGATGCAGTGCCAAAATTTCCTGCCTCAAAGCCTCCAGCCTGTCTTTTCTGCGGGCGGTCAGAATCAAGTGACTCCCCCGTCCCGCAAACGCCTTTGCCGCTTCGTAACCGATGCCCGAGCTTGCCCCCGTAATTACGGTGTAGCCTTCTTTTTGATGAATCATTTGCAAATCCTCCCTTTTCTTGATATAATGCAAGCGTACAATATAGAGGTAACTCTATGTCAAGAGGACGGGATGTGATTTTTTTGGAATATACCATTGGCGAATTTTCAAAACTGACAAACTTGGGAATACACACCTTGCGCTATTATGAACACGAAGGACTGCTTACCCCAGGGCGCAATTCCAGCAACCGCCGCCGTTATTCGGAAAAAGACCTTTCTTGGGTTATGTTTATCAAACGGCTGAAGGATACAGGCATGCCCATCAAAAAAATACAATGCTATGCAAAGCTGCGGGCAGCAGGAGAGTCCACCCTGCCGGATCGAATGGAACTGCTTTCTGCACACAGAAATGCCCTTTGTATACAAATCAGGCAGCTACAGGAAAATATGGAAAAGCTGGACAGTAAAATAGAGTTTTACCGCATGGAAATAGAACGTACATCAAAAAAATAATTCTGGCAAAGCAAAACGCCCGCTTTCCTCCACTCAGAAGAAAACAGGCGTTTTTATTTCGTTGTATCAATGATAAATATTTTACAAATCTACTGTAAAAATGACAGAGCAGCCCTCTTTCAAGGCGTTCTCATAAAACGGCAGAAGCCCTTTGCTCCAACCCAGGATATGCTCAAGAACATCCTCCGTTTTCGGAAACCAAAACGCATCCTCGTCTATCTTTTGGAAATTTTCTCGAATGACAGCCTCCAAATCATGTTCCCGCAGATACGCCGTAATATTCTTTACCGCCTCAGGCCTTTTCAGCGTCATTATTTCGTCCTCTGTTTCAACCAGAAATTCCCCCGCGAAAACAATATTTGCCGGAACTGCATTCGTTTCGTCCCATTTGCCGCCGCAAAAGCAGAACTGCAGGCCTTCCCAGGCTTTATCTACCTCACAGCCGCGCGGCGTACCCAGCAGAGTTTCCTCAATTTCTTCCAGCATATAGTCATACCGTTCTTCCTGCGGGCAGTCCAGCAGTTTTTGGAGTTCTGCCTCCGTCAGCGCATACAAAACACCCAGTCTTCCCATTTCATTCCCTCTTTTCTTCTGTATTACAGGAATGTTTCCGGCTCTGCGCGCCGTTCATAAAGTTCTTCCAGTTCTTCTTTATGGTAAACATACCCCGGGTCGTCGTAAAACTTTGCTCCCGTCGGGCATTTTTTCACACAGGCACAGCATTTGATACAGATTCCGGTAAACTCCGCCGGATTCTCTCTGCTGATAGAGCCCATTGGACAGACCTCCGCACAAAGCCCGCACCCACAGCAGGCGTCACTTGTTTTCGGCTTCACCTTGCGAATGTCAATCGGGGCGTTATGCCTGTCCCGCGGGGTAAAATACGGGCGGATCGGCGTTTCCCCTCTTACCGTTATCGGTTCTGCATATGTCCAGCCGCTTTGCAGTTTTTCCGCAATCCCTCTGCCAAATGCACGCATTTTTTCCAAATCCGCCGCATCCGGCCTTCCCGCGCCCAGTGTGCGTGAGAAAGAATGTTCACTGATAAACGCGCCGCCAGCCGCTGTGCGGAAACCATCGTCCTCCAGTATGTTGCGCAATTCTATCAGCGCATCATCAAAATTCCGGTTGCCAAAGGAAACCACAGGCGCGGCAAACGCGCCGCCGCCGTTTATCTTTTCTTTCAGATAAGGGAGCAGTACGTTTGGTACCCGCCCCGCAATGACAGGCGTCCCAAATACCACGAAATCCCCTTCGGCAAACGCAAGCTCATTTTCCCTGTTTTGCGGCAGTGTAAAATCGTATATTTCCAGCGGCACGCCAAGCCCCGCCGCCGTTTCTTCCGCAATTGTCCGTACTGCTTTTTCCGTACCGCCTGTCGGGCTGAAATATACCGCCCAGACCTTACTGATGTTCATGTACTCTCTCCTCCTTTGGCAAACGCTTTTCTCCGCTTCTTCTCTTTATCACTCCGCCTTGCCGTCCCGCGTCATCAGTTCCAGTACAGCGTCCTCCACATTCTTCCCATGAAACAGCACCGCGTTAATCGCCTCTGTAATCGGCATGGAAACGCCGTATTTCTCCGCCATGCGGCACGCCGCCTGCACTGTATTCACACCCTCAACCACCATCTGCACCGTATCCAGCGTCTCCGCGAGGCTCTTTCCCTGCCCCAGCAGGATACCCGCGCGTCTGTTTCGCGAATGCATACTTGTACAGGTCACAATCAAATCACCGATGCCGGAAAGCCCCGAAAATGTTTCGGCCTTTCCGCCCATCGCCATACCCAGCCGCTGCATCTCAGCCATACCGCGCGTCATCAGTGCCGCTTTCGTATTATCGCCAAAACCCAGCCCGTCGGACATGCCCGCCGCCAGAGCCATAATGTTCTTCAGGGCTGCTCCTATCTCCACACCGATCATATCCGTATTGGTATACAGCCGAAAGCGCGGATTCATAAATTCCCTCTGCACCAGTTTTGCCGTTTCTTCCTTCTCCGCCGCAATCAGACATGCGGAAGGGAGATTCCTTGCAACTTCTTCTGCGTGACTCGGTCCGGAAAGCACACAAACCTCGCACTCCGGCACGCATTCCCGTATGACCTCGGAAAGCCGCAGCAGGCTGCCTTCTTCTAACCCTTTTGCCACATTTACTAAAATCTGCTCTTTCTTAAAATATGGCGCAAAATCCTTTGCCGTCTGGCGCACCGCGCGCGATGGTACAGCCAGTATAACGATTTCCGCAGCAGCAACAGCCTCCGCGCGGTCTGTTGTCGCGCCGATTTCTGCCGGAATCTTTACGCCGGGCAGATATTTTTCATTCGTCCGCCGCTCCAAAAGTTCCTCGACAGCCTCCTGCCTTCTTGACCAAATCGTTACCTCATGCCCATGCTCCGCCAGCATAACGGCTAACGCCGTACCCCAGCTTCCAGAGCCAATCACTGTGACTTTTTTCATACCGCTGTGACCTCCTCATTTTTTCCGGATACTGAAACGGTTTTCATTTCCTGCCAGCAGTCTGCCAATGTTGGCGCGGTGCTTCCAAAACGCCAGCACACATAACGCCGCCGCCAAAGCAGTCATTTCTACAGGGAACCGCAGAAAATACGCGGCAACAGGAATAGAAAACGCAAACAGCAGAGAACCGGCAGAAATCGTATGGCTTGCCGCTACGCCGGCAATCCCGACGCCAAACGAAACCAACGCCAGCAGGGGCGAAACAGCAAAGCTCAGGCCCAGCACCATGCCAATGCTTGCCGCAATGCCTTTTCCGCCCTTAAAATGCAGGTAAAACGGGAAATCATGCCCCAGTATCGCGCCAATGCTGCCATACATGCCCGCCAGCGCGCCCGCCTCCGGGAACAGGAGCATACCCGCCGCAAACGCCAGAACGGATTTCAGAATATCCCCCGCAAACGTTGCCGCTCCCGCCTTCACACCAAGCACACGCAGGGCGTTCGTTGTGCCAAGGTTGCCGCTGCCCTGACTGCGAAGGTCTGTTTTCCATGCCTTGCTGACAAAATACGCCGTTTCAATGCAGCCGACCATATATCCAATCACCAAACATACTATCCGGAACATTTTAATCCTTATCCCCTTTTTCGCGTACAATAAAATGAATCGGCGTGCCGACAAAACCAAATGCCTCCCGCAGCTGGTTTTCGATATACCTGCGATAGGAGAAATGGAACAGTCCGCGTTCATTCACAAATATCACAAACGTTGGCGGCTTCACAGAAACCTGCGTCATATAGTACAGCCGGAGCTGCCGCCCCTTGTCCGCCGGAGGCTGCTGCATTGCCGTAGCTTCAATCAGCACTTCGTTCAGAACGCCTGTGCTGATGCGCAGCGCGTGGTTCTGGTGTACCGTCTGTATCAGTTCCAGCATACGGTCAATCCTCTGCCCTGTCTGTGCGGAAATGAACACCCTCGGCGCGTAAGCCATGTATGCCAGTTCGTTGGCAATATCTTTCAGATAGCGGTTCATGGTTTTGTCGTCTTTTTCAATGGAATCCCATTTGTTCACAGCGATCAGAGCCGCGCGTCCGCGTTCGTGGGCAATCCCCGCAATCTTCGTATCCTGGTCTGTCACACCCTCGTTCGCGTCAATCAGAAGCACCGCAACATCGCACCGTTCCACCGCCGCAACGGCGCGGATAATGCTGAACCGCTCAATTTCCTCTTTAATTTTGCTTTTGCGGCGCATTCCCGCCGTATCAATAAAAATATATTTCTGTCCGTCAATCGTAATCGGGCTGTCTACCGCGTCGCGCGTTGTGCCGGGAATATTGCTGACGATCAGCCTGTCCTCACCCAATATCTTATTGATCAGGGAAGATTTCCCAACGTTCGGCTTGCCGATGATGGCGACCTTGATCGCATCATCGTCTTCGTCAGTTCCCGCGTTTTCAGGGAAATGCTTCACCATTTCATCCAGCATATCGCCCAGACCCAAAGCCTGACCGGCGGAAACGGGCAGAGGGTCGCCAATGCCCAGCTCATAAAATTCATAAATATCCATCGTGTCGCGCTTTACGCTGTCCACCTTATTGACCGCCAGCACGACAGGCTTTTTCGTCCGCCGCAGCAGGTTCGCAACCTGACGGTCATCGTCCGTCACGCCTGTTTTTACATCCGTCACGAACAGTATCACGTCCGCCGTTTCAATAGCGATTTCCGCCTGCTGCAATATCTGCCGCTGTATGATTTCCTCCGAGCCGATCTCCATACCGCCCGTATCTATCAGCGTAAATTTATGGTTCAGCCATTCGGCATCGGCATAAATCCTGTCGCGGGTCACGCCCGGCGTATCCTGCACGATGGAAATACGTTCCCCCGCCAGGCGGTTGAACAGTGTGGATTTTCCTACGTTCGGGCGGCCCACTACCGCTACGATTGGTTTGCTCATTTGATACCTCCATAATGAAAACCTTGAGGGTTCCACCCTCAAACTCCCGCAAGGGGGAACTTCCCCCTTGACCCCGGATTGCCGCAAAACTGCGTTTTGCGGGGATTCAAAGTATTCTTAAATTACTTGACAAATAAAATTTTCGTTATTATATTCAGTATACCACAATTTCCAGTTTGCACACAACAGCAGAAATTGCGCCGGAAGTCGCGTCATCGAAGCCCTTCAATAAAAAATGCCATTGCCGCAACTGACAGCACAACCCAGCCAATATAGCGCGACATCATTTCCCATTCAGACGGCTCCGCCTGCTTGGGATTGCTGATACGGAAAGACAGATCCCAGCGGAACAGCTCGTCCGCAAACAATATGGATACCGCCGTAAGAATGCAGATGAATACGCCGCCGAACCATGTGACCCATTCGCCTTTATGCGCCAACTCCGGACCAGCCATCAAATCAAGTACGGTCAAAATGCCAGGCTCCATCGGGTCGATAACCTTCCCGTCTCTTTTGATTTCAACCGCATTGTCCGGTATTGCCCAAAAATCATCTATCCAGCCCGTATCTGCACTTCCGTCCTCGTTATACAGCCTGCGGTAATCCCCACGTTTTACTACGCCCCCGCGGAAGATGATTTCCCCATCCTTACAAAACTCTATACCCGCGACGCGTTCTCCACCCAATTCAGCCTTAATCGCCTCTGTGACAGCGGACGAATCCTCTCTGGCAGTATAGGGGCCATAGACTTTGCCGCCATATTGGAACTCCACCGTATTATCCGCGTATACCGTAAAAACAGCCTGCTCCCCCTTGATTTTGCCGGAATATACTGTATTGCCGTTTTCCTGATGCGGGATAAGTATGGCGTTCCTGTATGCAAAGCCCTCCCGCGCAATGACCACAGGATAGGCAATCGTAAACACAATGACCATAGCTGCCAGAAACAGCAAAATCCCCTTTTGGTACCTGTCCAGACATTTGAACCTTTTCATCGCTGCACCCCCGTCAAAATCCCAGTCTACCTTCCCAATAGCTCCATCACGCCCGCCATCACGCCGCGTTTCTCTCCCATGCCTCTATGAGAATAGAACCGTTCCTGATCGCACATTGTACAAAGCCCGGCCACCTCAATATCCTCCACGCCCATATCCGCCAAAAGCCTGCGGTTGGTTTCCCAAAGATCAATTTTATACTTTCCTTCCTCCGAAGGGTCGTCAAAAATAATTTCCCGCGCAAACGGAATATTTTTTTCAAACAGCTCCACCACAGGCGCGTCCACCTGAAAGCAGCATTTCCCAATGGAAGGACCAACCGCCGCCGCAACGTCCTTTGGTTCCGTTCCAAACGCCTGCATCATCGCTTTCAGAGTTATCTCTGCCATGCGTTCACCGGTTCCCTTCCAGCCGCAGTGTGCCATGCCAATAGCCTTACGCCGTCTGTCCAGAAGGAACACCGGTACACAGTCCGCCCCGAATATGACCAGCGGGATTCCCTTCTCGTCCGTAATCAGCCCGTCCACGTTGGCATAACAGCGTTCCTTCCAAACACCCTGCCCTGCGTCCGCCGCCGTTACGCGTTTCACGTTTGTGGTATGTGTCTGCTGGGAAGTAACAAAATTCTCTGTAGAAAAGCCCAGCGCGTTGCCAAGAATACGATAATTCTCCCGCACCGTTTCCGAGTCCTCTCCGCGGGAAAGCCCCATGTTCATGGACGCCCAGACGCCTGTGCTTACGCCGCCATGCCGCGTTGTAAAACAATGCCGCACCATGCCGCTCCGCTCCAGATTTTCAAATACGATAACTTCCAGATTTCCCTGTTTTTCGATTCTCAAAGTCCATCTCCTCACTTATGATTAAGGCAGACGGAACGCATCCTCCGTATAACGGAAATACGTTTTCCCGTCCCCTGTTAAAATTTCTGCCACATCGAAGCGGTATTCCCCGCCTTCCAGCCCTTTTTCCGCAACGTATGCCTTCGCAGTGCGGATGATGTTCTGCTGTTTCCGCCAGTCCACTGCCTCCGATGGAAAGCCGTTTTTGCTGTTCTTCCTGTATTTTACCTCCGTAAAAACAGTATAGCCGTCCTTCCGCGCAATGATATCAATTTCCCCATCCTGTCTGCGGTAATTCCGCTCTAAAATTTCATAACCCATCCGTTCCATCTGCCGCGCCGCAAGCACTTCTCCCCTGCCGCCTTTCTCAGCGGTGTTTTCCCCCTGTCCCGGCAGGAAATTTTTCACAAAGCTCCGGCGGTGTATCGCGCAGATTCCTTTTTCACGTATCACAGCGATATGCTCCGCAGAGCCATAACCTTTATTCGCGGCAAAGCCATAGCCGGGGTAAATTTCGTCATACTGCACCATCATGCGGTCACGGTGTACCTTTGCCACAATGCTGGCCGCACCGATGGAAAGACTTTTTGCATCGCCTTTGACAATGCCCTTCTGCGGTGTGTCAATGCCGGGTATCGTTACCGCGTCGGCAAGAATATATTCCGCGGCAGGGGAAAGCTGCGCCAGTGCCTGACGCATCGCCTCAAACGTTGCCCGTAAAATATTGATTTCGTCAATCCGTTCTGGCGATACGACGCCCACACCGTATGCAACGGCTTTTTCCAGTATCACGCCATACAGTTCCTCGCGCTTTTTGGGCGTCAGTTTTTTAGAATCGTTCACGCCCTCTATCCGGCATTCCTTCGGCAGAATGACTGCCGCTGCAACAACAGGCCCCGCCAGAGGCCCCCTGCCGACCTCGTCAATTCCGGCAACCAGCTCATACCCCTCGGCATAGCATTGCCGTTCATAAGAAAGCAGTGCATCGAGCCTTTGTTGCTCCTTCAACTGTGCCGCCTGTTTGCGCCAAAACCCATCCAGCAGTTTCTGCACGCCCTTCCGGCTGTCCTGTTCATATTCCCGCAGCCATTCCTGCAATTCCGAAGCCGGACAATTTTGCAGTTTTTCCCGTATTTCCGCAATGGTTTCCATCTCTCGTCCCTTTCTCAGGCAGTGTCGTCATGAGTTATGTATACGTATTTTCGAGCATAATTTTGTTGGATTTCAAGCAAAAATTCGCAGGCGTACAATATGGCGCGGCAGAGCCGCCAGGCAGGCGGTACGGCAGGAATTTTTAACGAAAAAGCCGACAAAATTTG
>CAJTQX010000030.1 GCA_910578425.1 uncultured Anaerotignum sp. | reverse complement strand
ACAGCCTCTATCGCCTGCGGAAAACCGGACAGCCCATCTACACAGGCAATCAGGATGTCTTCCACGCCACGGTTTTTCAAGCCGTTTGTAATGGACAGCCAGAACCTGGCACTCTCATTTTCACCTACATAGTGCCTTATGCGCGCTTTTCAACACTTGAGCAACCTTGGTAATAAGGGGTTATCCGATTTGCCCTTATTATACCGTAAGGGCATACATTTTGTACAAGAATGATTGAAAGGGGAATAGATTTAAAATCGTTGCAATATATTATGGGACATGCAGATGTGAGTATGACATTGAATATTTATACTCACATATCTGGGGAAATAGCCATGTGTGGAATGAAAAGAGTATTATCTTCTCCAGTTTAAATAAGGGTTAGAGGGCGATTTGATTTACACCAAATTTACACCATTTACACTCTAATTTATACGATAATAAGCTAAGTTTTGCTTATTTCGACATTGACTGTATATAGAAGGAATCCCAGAAAATCAAGGAAAATCAATGTTCAGAGGAAAATTTATAAAAACTTAAGAAACGCTGAAAGAAAACCTAAAATCCGCCTGATATAGTATAGTCAGGGATACGAAGGAAATGATATATAAAATTTGAAACGGAGGGTTTTACTATGACAAACAGAAAAAACGGATTTTGGACATTTGTATTTTCGCTTTGCCCCGGTGCGGGGGAGATGTACATGGGCTTTTATAAGCAGGGCATCAGCCTGATGGTGATGTTTTGGGGGCTGGGTGTTATCAGTGCCTGGGCACATCTGGAGCTGCTTTGGTTCTTAGAGCCGGTCATCTGGTTTTACAGTTTTTTCCATGTGCATAACCTTCGGGTAATGCCGGACGAAGAATTTTGCCGCATTGAGGATAAATTCCTCTGGGAGGACTACATTGAAACAGACAGGAACTGGAAATTTACGGAGAAGAATAAACGAATGTTTGCATCTGTGCTGATTATCTTTGGCATCTATGTTCTGTTTCAGGGGCTGTTCCACGGATTGCTTTGGTACCTGCCGGACTTCATCTGGAGAGCATTTGATGCGGCGGAGCGTATCATCCCCCGTCTGCTGGTTGGCATCGGCGTGATTTACATTGGTGTAAAAATGCTGAAAAAAGACAGGGATACACCCAACGAAGGCGGACAGAAAGCAGAAATATAAAACTAACGAAAGCGGGTTTTAAGAAGCCCGCTTTTTTGATTTCCACAGGGGAAAATTTTCCTGTCTTTCGTTGCTTTTTATGATATACTGTTACGAGAAAAAGAAAATGGAGGACGAAGCAATGACAGAAAAATTATATTATCAGGATGCATATGAAACAGCGTTTCATGCAAAGGTGCTGGACTGCCAGGCGGAAAAAGGACATTTTCTTGTTACGCTGGACAGAACATATTTTTATCCGGAGGGCGGCGGACAGCCCGCCGACTATGGGACGCTGGGCGGCGCGGCAGTGCTGGACGTACACGAGAAGAACGGCGTAATACTGCATACAACGGACAGGCCTCTGGAAGTGGGGACGGAAGTGGAAGGCAGTCTGGATTGGGAACGCAGGTTCGACCTGATGCAGAACCATTCCGGGGAGCATATCCTTTCGGGTATCATCTGCGGCAGATACAACTGCGACAACGTAGGTTTTCATATGGGCAAAGAAACGGTTACGATTGATTTTAATGCTAAAATACCACAGGAGGATATTGCGGGGCTGGAAGAAAAGGCAAACGAGGCAATCTGGCGGAACACTCCCTTTGAAACGCGCTATCCTTCTAAAGAAGAACTTGCGGCAATGGACTACCGCAGTAAAAAAGAACTGGATGGGCAGGTGCGCATTGTGCGGGCTGGGGAGTATGACTGCTGCGCCTGTTGTGGTACGCATGTGCGGCTTGCAGGGGAAATTGGACAGATCAAAATTATCGGTATGCAGAATTATAAGGGCGGGACGCGTTTGGAGGTTGTTTGCGGAAAACGCGCGCTGGAGGATTACCGCAAAAAAGCCGATGCGGCGGAGGAGGCAGGGCAGCAGCTTTCTGTGCCGGCGGTACAGGCAGGGAAAGCAGTTGAAAACCTGCTGGCGGAGAAAAACAGCCTGATACAGGCGTTTAATCAACTGAAATGGACGTATTTTACGGAAAAGGCGGCACAGTTGCCCGATGGAACGGAAAATGCAGCGTTTTTTACCGATGGGCTGAACAGCAGGGATTTGACGCATTTCGCAGATACACTGCTGAAACAGGCGGGGAAACGCGCCGCTGTGTTCACGAAAAAAGAAGGTGAGGAGGCATTTGCTTTTGTGCTGTTGAGTAAGGAAAAAGATGCGCGGGAGCTGACGGAGGAAATGCGTGCGCTGTTTGACTGCAAGGGCGGCGGTAAGCCCGATGCTGTGCAGGGGAAAGTTACGGCGGAAAAGGCGGAGCTGGCAGCGTTTTTTGAGGAGAAAGGGTTTCTGACAGAAGGATAAAAACAGGGTGGTACGGTGCAGCCGTTGGAAGTGGATAGGGTTTAGGTTTTCGGCTGATAATGCTGAAAGCCTAAATCAAACAGACTAAAGCAGCATAAGAGCCTGTTCAGCATTTTTTGAAACGCTGGTTTCTCTGGTCTTTTACTACTATATTCCGGTAATTTTTCTTGAAAAACGCAAAGTTACAAGCAAATCGAGCGGGAGCAAAGCAACTGCATTTCTGCGGAAAAATTCCTTTGGCTGGCGGCAGAATGCAGACGGATTCGGTATTTCTCAGGATGCGAAACAGGCTCCAGGCAGTGTCGTCACAAGTGTCTGCACACGCCTTTCCGGCAAATTTTTGCCTGAAATCCGACAAAATTATGCTCGGAAATGCGTATACATGACTCATGACGACACGACATAAGAAAAGCGGCCGCAGATGCGGCCGATAGTTTCAACATTTATAAATATGACTTTGTTCTGCGCATATCTGTTACAAGGTCCGGATTATGCGCCTGCATCAGGCTGCACAGAGTGCGCGCGTCACATGCGCCGCTTTTGACTGCCTCCAATTCCCGTTCCGTAATTCCTACAAGCTGTATAAATTCGGTTTTTCCGTATAGGGTATTCAGTGTCTGTGCTTCTGTATCCGGCACTGCGAGCAGGGCGGTGATTGCGGAATCCTCTTCGATATGCAGGGATTTTCCGTTTCCCGCGATATATTGATATGGCTCAAAAAAACGATTTGTCGTATAGGTGTACCGTGCCAGATTTGATAACATATCCATTGCCCAAAGGCAGTGTTCCGCATCCTGTTCCTTCAGCTTGAACGTCATTTCATAGCCCCATTTGTTCCACTCTCCGCCAAAAGCGTCTGCTTCCGCATAGAGCTCTGTCATACCAAATGTCACGATATGCAGATAATCCTTTGGCGACTGATAAACAGAATACCCATCTAAAAATTCGTTGCCGCCCAGCATTGCCCTTGCGGTGAGCAGAGTAGCATAATGCTTTGGTTCCTGATGCGGGTAAAGCCTTGCAAACTCCTGTTCAATCGCTTCCCAGCCGGGGGCCCATTCCCTATCTTCCTTTATTCGTTTCAGAAATTCTTCTTTTGTCATGGTATGGTTTCCTTTTTCGGATGAAAATAGTATTATGGTTTGCCGCTGTTTTCCAGAAGGGAGATTTCTTTTTCGTAATTGATGGCATCGCTCTTTACAGCTTCGGGAATCTCAATGCTCTCCACATCGTCCAGCTGTGTGATTTCCGAGGAAATCAGATATTTTTCCACGGTCACGCCTTTATCCATCACGCCGCCGTTCAGCTCTTCCAGTACGTTGTTTGTCACGCTTTCCAATGCTTTGGCAAAGTCGATTTTATAAGATATGGGCTGTCCTGTTTTCCAGTCGAAACGAAATTCTGCCGTAAGTGCGCCGATATTCTGATAATACGTTTCTGAAAGACCGGACATCCCCGCAAGCTGGAAATATTTTCCGTTTTCCTCCACAGCATAAACCTTCTCCGAAGGAATCTCTGCCGTAACCGTCACAATATTGCCTTCGGCATCCTCCATCTGCCAGTCCTTCGCGGCAGAAAGCAGGGAAACCATGTTATCTGCGGTATCATAGATACGGATATGATTCATGGCGTCCTCAGGGGAAAGCGTCATTTCCGTCCATTGCTTATCGTAGTTCATATAAAGGTTGACCGTTTCGTTTTTTTCTTCCAGATAAATATTCGACGTCTGAGATGCATCGCCAAAATCATGCTGAATATCTACCCGCGCCTGCAAAGGCTCCCGCTGCATGGCAACTTTTGCGTTTGTGGAAACTGTGCCGCTGCCGTCCATGGAAATTTCAGCTGTAAAATTCGCCTCAAAACTCTCCGCGTTTTCCAGAGCGTTTGCCGCAGCCTGCACATATTCCTCCGCAGTCATTGTATGCACACCCGCGATATCTGTGCTGCCAGCCGTTCCGCCGCAGCCTGACAGGGCAAAGGCCCCTGCAAGTGCCGCTCCTAGCATCCGCCGTATGTTGATTTTTTTCATAATATTCCTCCTTGCCGCCGAAATACACAGCCGACTTTCTTAGATTTTAGCGGAAAATTTCCATATTTTCAAGGGCGTTGCGTCATCTTTCATAAAAAACTAAGAAATCTGTAAGAATTACAATGGCGTTTTTCTAAGAATGGACAAAAAACGCTGATTTCGTTGATTTTCCAACAATGTGGGGGGAATATGCCTGCGTTTCACAGACAAATCAGGAACGAAAAACGTCCGGCTGTTTCGGGAACGGGTGGAGGAAGAATGAGTTTTATGGTAAAATGATAAAACAAAACAGTATTTGCATAGGAGATGAATACATGGGTCAGGCTTTGGCTGCGTATACATATGTTTTTATTTTCCCAGCGGCCGCGGGATTTACGGTCCGTTTGGTCTGCCGCAGCAGAAAAAGAGCGTACCTTGTTACGGCTGCATTTGCGGCCCTTACGGTTGTGCTTTGGGCAGCCGCGAATTTACTGCCAACGTATGGAAGTGAGCTGCTTGCCCTGCTGACAGCGCAGGCCGCCAGTGCGTCATTTGCGTCCATGCTGGCGGGCTTCGTGATTTGGGCAAAGTGCAGGAAATAGATTTCGGATATATCTGACAGATGGCGATTCTTTTTCAAAAAGATAATGACAAAGCAATGTGTCTGTGCTATAATAGGGAACAAAAGTTCTCATTTGGAGGTGAGCATATGCCGAAATTTCAGGTTGTCAGCCCTTATCAGCCGACAGGCGACCAGCCGGAGGCTGTGGACAAGCTGGCGCGGGGGTTTCAGGACAATAAAAAATTTCAGACGCTTTTAGGTGTGACGGGTTCCGGCAAAACCTTTACTATGGCGAATATCATCGAGCGGCTGCAAAAGCCAACACTTGTCATTGCGCATAACAAGACGCTCGCGGCGCAGCTTTATAATGAGCTGAAAGAATTTTTCCCGCATAACGCTGTGGAATACTTTGTATCCTATTACGATTATTACCAGCCGGAGGCATATGTCCCCAGTACGGACACGTATATCGAAAAGGATTCCTCTGTAAATGATGAGATTGATAAGCTGCGCCACTCTGCAACAGCCGCGCTCGTGGAGCGGGAGGATGTAATCGTTGTTGCCAGCGTTTCCTGTATCTATGGCTTGGGCGACCCGGAGGAATACTATGGTATGATGCTTTCCCTGCGCCCCGGTATGGAAAAAGACCGCGATGAAGTGCTGCGCAGCCTGATCGAAATGCAGTATGACAGGAACGACATGAATTTTGAACGCGGGACGTTTCGTGTGCGCGGGGACGTGGTGGAAATTTTCCCCATCGGTTCCTCTGAGCA
The DNA here is from genome assembly GCA_910578425.1 of uncultured Anaerotignum sp. Taxonomy (GTDB): domain Bacteria; phylum Bacillota; class Clostridia; order Lachnospirales; family Anaerotignaceae; genus Anaerotignum_A. Next base: position 26,415 of record CAJTQX010000030.1, on the reverse strand, counting down.
TGCGGTGCGCGTGGAATTTTTCGGCGATGAGGTGGACAGGATAACGGAGATTGATGTGCTGACGGGCGAAATCATTGGCACACTGAACCATATTTCCATATTTCCGGCATCACATTATGTGACTGCGCCGGAAAAAATGAAGGTTGCGATACAGCGGATTGAGGATGAACTGCATCTGCGGCTGGCAGAGCTTCGGCGGGAGGATAAGCTGCTGGAGGCGCAGAGGCTTGCCCAGCGGACGAATTACGATTTGGAAATGCTGAAGGAAATGGGCTTCTGTACGGGGATTGAGAACTATTCCCGGCATCTTTCCCTGCGGGAGGAAGGCAGCACGCCTTTTACGCTGATTGACTTCTTCCCTGATGATTTCCTGATCATTGCGGACGAATCGCATGTTTCCATACCGCAGATACGCGGCATGTACGAGGGCGACCGTTCCCGAAAAACGACACTTGTGGATTATGGCTTTCGTCTGCCCTCCGCGCTGGATAACCGCCCGCTGAAATTTGCGGAGTTCGAGAGCAAGATACACCAGTTGCTGTTTGTTTCCGCGACGCCTTCCGTCTATGAAAAGGAGCACTCTGAGCAGACAGCGGAACAAATTATCCGCCCGACGGGACTGCTTGATCCGGAAATATCCGTCCGCCCGATACAAGGGCAGATTGACGACCTGCTTACGGAGGTGCGGAAAACGACAGAGGCGGGGCACAAGGTGCTTGTAACAACGCTGACGAAGAAAATGGCGGAACGGCTGACGGATTACATGCGGGAGGCTGGCGTGCGTGTGCGGTATCTCCATTCGGATATTGATACGCTGGAACGGCTGGAAATTATCCGCGACCTGCGTATGGACGTTTTTGACGTGCTTGTCGGCATCAACCTCCTGCGGGAGGGCCTGGATATTCCGGAGGTCAGCCTTGTGGCAATACTGGACGCGGATAAGGAGGGCTTTCTGCGCTCGGAAACATCGCTGATACAGACGGTAGGGCGGGCGGCAAGAAACGCCGAAGGGCGTGTCATTATGTATGCCGATGTGATGACGGAGAGCATGGACAGGGCGATACGGGAGACAAACCGCCGCCGCGCGATACAGGAGGCGTACAATAAGGAGCATGGCATTACGCCGCAGACGATACAGAAAAAGGTGCATGACATTATACAGATCAGCAAGGCCGCAACGGAAAAACAGCGGTTCGGGCTGGAGAAGGACCCTGAATCCATGAGCGTGGAAGAACTGAAAAAGCTGACAGCGAAGCTGGACAAGGAAATGAAGCAGGCGGCTCTGGAATTGCAGTTTGAGCGCGCGGCGGAACTGCGCGACAAGATACTGGAGCTGAAAAAGCTGGCTTTGGAGTAAAGACGGAAGGCCCTGGGGTTCTGCCCCAGACCCCAGGACCGCGGGGCTCTGTCCCGCTGGAACATCATGCCCCAGACCCCATTTGCCGCAAAACTGCGTTTTGCGGGGGAGGGGCAGGCTTACGGGTTATTTTGAAGCCCGATACCGGGGCTGTGCCTGAAAAATGACAGGCGGCTGCTTCAGGCACAAGGGAATGAAGCAGGCTGGAAAAGGCCGTTTCCTGATGCAAAGGAACTGGATTGGTTACGATAAGCCCCAGTTTGCAGGGAAAAACAGTTATCAGAAACAATCCTTATACACAAAGTACATGAAAATAGATTTGAGGGTTTTGAAAAATAATAAACATAGCTTCCAGCCGCACATTTGTGCGGTTGCAGAAGGGTCAGGGGATGAAATCCCTTGCAGAGTTTGGGACAGAGTCCCAGGGTTTTAGGGTTTGAATCTTTTTGAAGGAGGAGCCATGAAAGACGAAATTGTAATAAAAGGCGCGAGAGAGCATAATTTGCAGAATGTAGACCTGACGATACCCCGCAACCAGATGGTAGTATTTACAGGAGTGAGCGGTTCAGGCAAAAGCTCCCTTGCTTTCGATACGATTTACGCGGAGGGCCAGCGGCGGTATGTAGAATCCCTGTCCTCCTATGCAAGACAGTTCCTGGGGCAGATGGAAAAGCCCGACGTTGATCTCATCGAGGGGCTTTCCCCGGCGATTTCCATTGACCAGAAAACGACAAGCCATAACCCGCGTTCCACAGTCGGCACAGTGACAGAAATTTATGATTATCTACGCCTGCTGTTTGCCCGTATCGGCATCCCGCACTGCCCGAAATGCGGTAAGGAGATCCGCAGGCAGACCATTGACCAGATTGTCGACCGTATCATGGAGCTGCCGGAGCGCACGAAATTGCAGCTTTTGGCACCGGTTGTGCGCGGGCGAAAGGGCGAGCATGTCAAACTGCTGGAGGACGCCAAAAAAAGCGGCTATGTTCGTGTCCGCGCGGACGGAATACTCTATGACCTTTCTGAGACAATCGCGCTGGAAAAGAATAAAAAGCATAACATCGAAATCGTGGTTGACAGGCTAGTAGTGCGGGAGGGCATACAGAAACGCCTGACGGAATCCATCGAAACAGTGACCGCGCTTTCCGGCGGGCTTTTGCTCGTGGATTTGAACCAGGGCGAAGATGAACTGATGTTCAGCCAGAATTTTTCCTGCCCGGACTGTGGCATTGACCTGATGGAGATTGAGCCGCGTGTGTTTTCGTTCAACAACCCCAGCGGCGCGTGCCCGACGTGTACAGGGCTGGGGATGCAGATGAAATTTGACGAGCATTTAATCGTGCCGAATGATTCCCTGAGTATTATGAAAGGGGCGATTGTCGCGCCTGGGTATAATTCTATCGCGGCAAAGGGCAGCATGAGCCGCGTGCTGTTTGACGCGCTGGCGGAAAAATACGGCTTTTCTCTGGAAACGCCGTTCCGAGAGCTGCCGGAGAACGTGAAGAAGATTATTTTTTATGGCACAGGCGGCGAAAAACTGCGTATTACCTACACGAATTACCGCGGTACTGGCAGCTATGATTATGCGTTTGAGGGGATACTCAACAACTTGCAGCGGCGGTACAACGAAACCTCCGAAACCATGCGCGGGGAATACGAGGAATATATGACGAACATCGAATGTCCCGACTGCCATGGCAAACGACTGCGCCCTGAGGTGCTGGCGATAACGGTGGGCGGCAGAAATATTTCCGAGGTTACGGAGCTTTCCGTTGCGGAGATACAGCGGTTTTTTGCGGAGCTGAAGCTATCCGGACAGGAGAAAATGATTGCAGAGCGGATATTGAAGGAGCTGCATGCAAGGGTGGGCTTCCTGATGGACGTTGGGCTGGATTACCTGACGCTTTCGCGGACAGCCGGCACCCTTTCCGGCGGGGAGGCGCAGCGGATTCGGCTGGCAACGCAGATTGGCTCCGGACTTGTCGGCGTGGTCTATATTCTGGACGAGCCCAGCATAGGGCTGCACCAGCGCGACAATGACAAGCTGCTGGCAACGCTCAGGCATCTGCGGGATATCGGTAATTCGCTGATTGTTGTAGAGCATGACGAGGACACCATGCTGGCGGCAGATTTTGTGGTGGATATAGGCCCTGGTGCAGGACGCGATGGCGGCGAGGTGGTCTGTGCCGGCAGTGTGGCGGATATCATGGCATGTGAACGCTCTGTGACGGGGGACTATCTGAGCGGAAGGAAAAAAATTGAGATTCCCAGGGAGCGGCGGGCGTTCAATCATGAAAATCTGCTGACGATAAAGGGAGCGGCGGAAAATAACCTGAAAAATATTGATGTGGAGATACCGCTGGGCATTTTTACCTGTGTAACAGGCGTGAGTGGATCGGGTAAAAGCTCCCTTGTGAATGAAATCCTGTATAAACGGCTGGCGCGGGATTTGAACAGGGCAAAGCTGCGTCCCGGTGCGCATACGGAAATGCTGGGGCTGGAAAAGCTGGATAAGGTTATTAACATAGACCAGTCGCCCATTGGGCGCACGCCGCGAAGCAATCCCGCAACGTATACGGGACTGTTTGATATGATTCGTGATGTTTTTGCGCAGACAACAGAGGCAAAAATGCGCGGCTATCAAAAGGGACGGTTCAGCTTCAATGTGAAGGGCGGACGGTGCGAAGCCTGCACAGGCGATGGCATTATCAAGATTGAAATGCATTTCCTGCCGGATATTTATGTGCCCTGTGAGGTCTGCGGCGGTAAGCGGTATAACCGTGAAACGCTGGAGGTCAAATATAAGGGCAAGACGATTTCAGATGTGCTGGAAATGACGGTAGAGGAGGCACTCGTTTTCTTTGAGAATATCCCGCGCATTAAGTCCAAATTGCAGACACTTTATGATGTGGGGCTTTCCTATGTGCAGCTGGGGCAGTCTTCTACGACGCTGTCGGGCGGTGAGGCGCAGCGTGTGAAGCTGGCAACGGAACTCAGCCGCAAAAGTACCGGACGGACAATGTATATTCTGGATGAGCCGACAACGGGCCTGCATACTGCCGATGTGCATAAGCTGGTGCATATTTTGCAGCGGCTGGCCGAGGGCGGCAATACGGTTGTAGTCATTGAACATAATCTGGACGTGATTAAAACGGCGGATTATATCATTGACCTTGGACCCGAAGGCGGCGACAAGGGCGGCACGCTGGTTGCGGCAGGAACGCCGGAGGAAATTTGCAAGGTGAAGGAATCGTATACGGGGAGGTATCTGAAAGGGATTTTGGAAAGGGGATAAAGGGGCATCCACACAAAGCAGAAAAGGATTGAGGAAACCTTGTGCAGCGGAAAAATTCGCTCTGTGAGGTTTTCGCAATCCTTTTTTATTCCGGAAACAATTCATGCTTTATGAAAAAACAGTATGCTGACGGCGGTACGCATCATTGTCCTTTTGCGCCAGCTCGCTTTCCAAAGCTGCCAGTTTTTGCTGAAGCTCTGCCGCCTTCTGTGGATCAGAGTCATTGGCGGCGCGCAGCTGCTGTTCCAGCCGTTTCCTTTCTTCCCTCAGCATTTCGATTTCGCGGTCGACCCTGCCGGTATCGGCGGTACAGCGTTCCGTTTTCGGTTCATCCTCCAGTGCGTCAAAAACGGCGCGGGGGCTGCCGTCCTCATCCGGTTCTATGCGGTAAAGCCCGATAGACTGGCGTTCCGTTTTTTCCTCTGGAACATATTCGTCATAGCGGGGGGCGGGAGTGCTTTCCGGCAGACTGGCGGGGGATAGCGGCGATTGCACGCTCTCCGGCGATTGTACGCGTTCCTGCGATTGTACATGCTCCTGTGGTTTTACACGTTCCGGTGTGCCGACAGGCTGGTTCTGTATGTTCTGTATGCTCATGGGAATCCCTCCTTTGCGTTTCCCTGATTTTACCGCCGGACACTGCGCGTTTCAATGGAAATGACGCGAAATGTGAGAGGAATGCTGTGAAATGGAGAGAAGCATGTGCAGGCGGAACACGCCGCCCGCCGTGCGGATTTCTGCCGTACCGCCGTATTTTTTTGTGGTCTGCCGGATATTGAACAGCCCAGTTCCAGAGCGGATATGCAGGCTGCCGTTAAAACTGTTTTCAACTGTAATCAGCAGAAAATCTCCCTGCAATTGGCTGGAAATGCGGATAAACCGTTCGGTATCCGGCGGCAGGCTTTTGCAGGCATTTATCGCGTTATCCAGCGCGTTGGCAAGAAGGGTGCAGAAATCCATATCTTCCACAGAGCAGGAAGCGGGGATTTGCAAAGTGCTGTGGAATGCAATGCCGAGGCTTTCCGCAACGGCGGCTTTTTCTGCAAGGAGAACATCGCACGCGGGGCGGTTTGTCTGGAACGGAGCGGAAATTTCTGCGGCAGCAGCATCCAGCGCGGCAAGGTAAGCGGCGGCTGACGTGCCGTCCCCCTTTTCCAGAAGCCCACGAACAACCGCGAGATGGTTTTTCATATCATGGCGAAGGGCTTTTGTACGGCACCATCGAGCCTGTGTTTCGGCAGTATACCGCATATGGAAAAAGTTCTGTGCCATCAGGGCGGATACGCTCTGACGGGTATGCAGGATACAGAATACGCTTAACATGCTGATCATCTGCACCAGAAGCATCGGCAGATGGAGCAGGGATGGCATGGGATTCGCGGGGTCAAAAGTGACGGTATTGCCATAAAAGGAATGGGCGATCCAGCCACTGACAAGGAGCACCAGAAGGAGTGGGACAGCCGCCGGAAGAAGGGGGACGCCTTTCGCCGCGCTCCAACGAGCGGACTGCCGCAGTATGGCTCTGCCGCAGAAAAACGCCAGCCCGAGGGAAAGAAAATCGCCTGCCAGCATGCAAAGCGTTCCGCCAGGGTTTGGATGGGCGCGGCAGAGCAGGAACGCAAAAAAGGGCAGTATGGGCTGAAAAATGCCATAGCAGATCTGCGTAAGCTCTACTGCGAGCAGGGCGGCAAATATGGAATATCCGGCGGGTTTGCCGCAGAAAACCACGCCATACAGGAACAGGAGAGCGGCGAGCAGGAGAAATTTGCAGAAAATGGGCAGGGGCAGAAAAATTCCAAGGCAGGAGAGCAGGAACAGGGGCAATACCCGCAGAGAAGTCCTGTTTTTTCCCAACAGTCTGCCAAAAAACAGCCATTGTGCCAGAACCTCCCCAAGGCCGGAAAGGCATGGATAAAGCATGGAAAAACAAAGTGTCATTCTTCAAACCTCCCTTGCTCCATGTGCCGCAGTATGGCGGCGGAAAACTGCCTGCCGCGCAGACGCGAAACAGGGATACTTTCGCCGTTTGCCAGATATGCGCGCCCGTTTTGACAGCTTTTCAGGCAGTCCAGATTTACGAGATAGCTGCGGTGACATTTGAAAAAACGCCCGTCCAACTGCTGTTCCAGCGTTTCCATTTTTTCATAATAATCCAGTACGGTGGAATCCTTCAGATGCAGATAGACCTTTCGGTCGATGACCTCGCAGAAACAGATATCCGCAAAGGAAATGATATGCTGCGCGCTGCCCTTCTGCACAAGCAGACGGCTTTCCTGCTGTTTCCGAAGGGCGGAAAGCAGGCGGCGCATGGTGCGGCGGAAAGCATTGGGAGCGAGGGGTTTCACAAGGTAATCAAATGCCTGCACTTCAAATGCTTCAAAAACAGTTTCGCGCAGTATGGTTACGAAAATAAGGAATCCGCTGAATCCGCGGCGGCGCAGCTCCTTTGCCGTTTCCAGACCATCCGGCTGGGGCATTTGGATATCCAGAAAGAGAACGTCTGCCCGCAGGGCTTCCGCGCTGGACAGAAGGGAATTGCCGTCAGGAAAAAGAAAGACGCGGGCGGGGAGGTTTTCACATGCAAAAAAAGCGGAAGCCTGTTCCGCAAGATACTCTGACATATAGGGTTCATCATCACAGACCGCGATGGAAATGGACTGCAATGCGATCACCTCCAGGGGAAACTGTAAAGCTTTGTGAGGACAGGGCCAGCGGCTTTTGAAGCACAGACTTCCCCAGCCTCACCATACATTGGTAAATTTTTCTGAAATATTCACAGTTATAAGCGAAGCGGCTGCATTCCTGCAAAATTTCCTTCGTCTGACGGCAGAATGCAGACAAATCCGGCATTTCCTTAGGTAGTGTCGTCATGAGTATACGTATTTTCGAGCATTATTTTGCCGGAAAGACGGGTACAGACACTTGTGACGACACTGCCTAGATACTGTCGAGACTGGCAGGGTTCGGGACAGAATTCTGCGGCTTTTCTTCTGTTACCTCCGGTTCTTCTGCCTTCGGTTCTTCCACGTCCTCCGCCGCAAGTGAGGTCAGTATAGAGCGGTAATAGCGGTTGACCTGCTTGCGCCAGTTCCGGCAGATCTGCTGCGCCTGCTCTTTCGACACTACTGAAACGCAGATTTCCATAAGCACCGCGCCGGAATCATCGCAAAGGCTGCATTTTACAAGAAAATCACCGTTCAGTTCAGGGAAATAGTTGGCAGTGACGGCGTATTCTGCGCGGATACGCTTGCTGTTGTCATGAACGTATGTGTTGATTTCATTTTTTACGTCTTCCGGAATATGGTGCATGAAATAATTGATGATTTCCTCACCTTCGTCCGTCAGAGTATAGCGCGTGCTGTTCTGCTCCCTGCTTTTTTCCAGCCAGCCGGTATCCGTCAGCTCCGCCAGATATTGCTGGACGGAAAAATAATCCATATAGTTTTTGGAAAGCAAAAATTGGCAGATTTCGCTGTTGGAAAGGGCAATACCCATTTTCTGCACAAGATGCAGAATAATCAGCTTATGCTCCGCCAGTTGTTTGATGGAATCCGGCATGGCGCGACCTCCTTACTTCGTGTTGTATTTTATCATATCATAAAATGGCGAAAAAGGCATCAAAAAATTTTCTGTTGCGCGGCAATACGTTTTGCACCTCAGTTTATACAGGCGAAGTGTTTTTAATTGGGCTTTTTTTGCATTGCATATGACGGATGGTACAGACCCGTAGGTTCGTAGAATTTATCGCCAATATAGCAAAAACCTAATTTTAGCAATAATTTTCGTGATGCGGTATTGTTAGGGTTATGCCCTGCAAATAATCCTTCTGCGTGCAGGATATCGAATGCATAGCCTATTACAGCAGATGCCGCTTCCATGGCATAGCCTTGCCCCCAGAACTTAGGACGTAAGTGGAAGCCTATTTCATATTGGTTGTTTTTGTATGGCCTTAACCCGCAGCAGCCAATAAACTCATTAGAGGCCAATTCAAAAACAGGCCAGTATTGTATATGATATTTTATTTGATTTTCTATTTCTGTCTTTAACCGGAGCGCAATATCTTTTGCGCTGAATGTCCCGCTGGCACAAATAAACCTGGTTACATCAGGGTTCCCCCACAGAGATTCGGCCAATGCGGTATCTTCCTGTTTCCAGGTGGAAAACTTTATTCTGCCTGTTTTGATAAAATAATCTCTTTCCATTTACTTCATTTCTCCTTAAAAAGATTACAAAAATCATTCTGTTTCAGCCAAATCCATGCGCCAATACTTTCCTTAAAGCGAGAGAAGGAGTCAAAAAGTTTTTCCGGACGCGCCGTTCCAGTCTTTTCCCTGAAAAATATCGTTTTCGCGCAGATATTTGTGTATGCTGTTGAGTACATCGCGCTTTTGCAGGCTCCAAAGCGGGGCGATCAGCGTGCGCGCACTGCCATCGCCTGTCAGACGGTGCAGCACGATATCCGGCCGCAGACGGGCAATGCATGCCGCGAGCATGGAAATGTACGTTTCTTTGGACAGCGGCATATACGCGCCGGAATAGTAGAGCTCCGCAAGCCCGCTGTCGGAAAGAACGTGCAGCAGCTGCAATTTTACGCCCTGTATGGGCAGGGTGTTCAGCAGGTCAATGGTACGCAGAGCGTCTGCCAAACCTTCGCCGGGCAGACCCAGAATGACATGGGCAACAACGGGGATATTGCGGGCAGCAAGCGCGCGGACGGCTTCACAGAATACAGCGTTGGGATAGCCGCGCCGGATAAACTGCGCGGTGGCTTCGTTTGCGGTCTGGAAACCCAGTTCGACCCAGAGCCTTGTCCGTCCGGCAAGCTCCTCCAAAAGCGCGAGTACATCCGGCGGAAGGCAGTCGGGCCGGGTGGCGATGGAAAGCCCCTCTACACCTGAGCAGGAAAGGGCGGCTTCGTATGCCTCCCGCAGACGCTGTACGGGGGCGTATGTATTTGTGAACGCCTGAAAATAGGCAATATAAACGGCATCTGGCCACTTGGCGGCTGTCTGCGCCCGACCGCTGGCAATTTGTTCCGGTATGGAGAGAGAGGCGTTTTCGGCAAAATCCCCGGAACCGCCCGCGCTGCAAAACAGACAGCCGTTCGTTCCGAGCGTACCATCTCGGTTTGGGCAGGTGAAGCCGCCGTCAAGAGAGATTTTAGCGGCTTTCCTGCCGAACAGCGCGCGGTAATATTCATTTAGGCTGCGATAGGGCTTTTCCATTGCGGCTCCTTTCGATGCTGTATTTTGGTCTGGGTGGTGTCGTCATGAGTCATGTATACGTATTTCCGAGCATAATTTTGTCGGAAAGGCGTGAGCAGACACTTGTGACGACACTGCCTAGTGTATATTTTTCCGGCGAAGGGCTTCGCAGAGAGCAGTCAGCGCGCGCCAGTCGTTTTCGCTTTCTGCGGTCTGGTGAACGAGAAGGAGAAAATCCGCCTTGCAGCTTTCGAGAAAGGAGCGGGTTTTTTCTTCGCGCGGCTCGCGGCAGGCGGAGAGGAAAAGCGAAAAGCTCTCGTTTGTTACGGCAAGCGGAATACATGTTTCGATTTTTTCCAGAATACCGCCAATGGTATCCTGCCCGCAGAACTGGTCTGCGAGGTAGCAGTACAAAGCGCGGCTGTTCAGAAAAACAACGTTTGGGGCGGGGGGGAGTTTCTGCCCGCCAAGCTGTTTGCGCAGCAGTGTCAGGTAGCCGCAAAGGTCGCTGCGGCTGAGTGTATGTGACAATGGAATCACCTCTGAAAAGAAAGACTGAAAGACCTTGAGGACGCTGTCCACCATGCCCCAGCCCCCTGATTTTGTCGCGCAGATATGCGGCTTGGAGGGGAAAGACAGGTGATGGTTATGAAGGTCTTTATTTTTTTATTCAAGGTGTAATATGTGCGTTGCAGGCGAAAAATACAATGTCAGTTTTTACTATGCCGCTCCAAACTGGCTGATTTTTCAATGCGCTGTCACTCCACCAGCGTCTTTAATTCCCGCAGAAGCGCGGCGTTCTGCTCCGGCGAAAGGATGCAGAAGCGCAGATAGCTTTCATCGAGGAATGTAAAAGATGCAGCGTCACGAATCAGCATTTTTTTGCGGATCAACTGTTCAAACAATTCTGCCGCGCTGACAGCTTCGGTCAGAAGCCTTAAAAGGATGAAATTGGCTTCGGAAGGATACGCCTTGATATTTTTCCAGCCGGAAAGTTCCCGAAACGCCTGTTTCCGCTCGCCGGAAATGAGCGCGATGGTTTTCTGATGAAAGGCGGTATCACTGAACATAAGTTCTCCGGCGAAGGCGGCAAGGCTGTTGACGCTCCATGGGTCCTGATTGGTTTTCAGCCGTTCCAAAAAAGCGTGGCTGGAGGAAACGCCATAGCCAAGACGCAGCCCGGGGGCGGCGAAAAACTTCGATGTACCGCGAACAACAAACAGATTGTCGAACTCCTCTACGAGAGGGATAGAGCAGATTCCCGGCAGAATATCGGAAAATTCAATGTAAGTTTCATCTATCATAACAGATGCGCCGATTTTTTTGCAGTGTGCAAGGATTTGGCGCATTTCATTGGTGCGTATCGCTGTGCCGGTGGGATTGTTCGGATTGCAGGCGATAAAAATGCCAATTTCAGGCGTAAGGGCGTGCAGGAGCGCGTCCAGATTCAGGCGGAACCCATCTTCTTCTTTCAGCGGGAAATAAGTGAAACTGCCGCCGGAAAGGGTGACTTCGCGCTCATATTCGGAGTATGCCGGACCAAGGATGACGGCATGTTCCGCATGTACAGTCTGTATGAATGTGGAAATCAGCTCCGTGGAGCCGTTGCCGACAACGATATGATCCGCCGCCGCGCCGGTATACCGCCCGATGGCTTCGCGCAGTGCAGTGTATCGTTTATCGGGGTAGGTGGAAATGATGCGGAGGTTTGCCGCAAGGGCGTTTTCCGCGGTTTTGGGAAAGCCCAGCGGGTTGATATTTCCGCTGAAGTCTATGATTTCTTCGCGGGGAATGCCGTAAAGACGCTGGATTTCATCCAGATCCCCGCCATGCTGGTGCATTAGTGACATGTTGATACTTCCTTTCTAAAATGATAAAGCGTTTGGGGGAAAATGCCTGTCCCCGCAAGTTTTCGCTCTGTTTTTCCAATGCTTCAAAACATTTCGTCTTCCCGTTCCTGCTCGGTAACCTTCCGGCTTTGCCTGCAAATCCTCGGATAAATGAGGAACGGATTCCCCTCTCCCTGAGCCAGGATATCCAGCAGCAATGTAGCCCCGCTGACAGGCGATGGGCTGAGCCGCAGATGCGTTCCCGCAGACAAAGGCAGATCCCGCAGGGCAAGCCCCGCCGTTTTATTGACAGAACGCTTTGAACCGGCGGGAGAATACTCCATAGGGAAACCGTTGCGGTCGGGTACGGACAGCATATAATTCTCTTCGCCCTCCATGCCGAACGCCGCACAGAGGTCAAGGCAGAATTCGTGCAGGCTGATGCTGTCGCCTGTTTCGATGATTTTCCAAATCTCATCATCCTGCATCAGCGAAACCTTCATAGATACGATTTCCGGTACGGTTTTCAGCATTGCCGCACGCTCCCGCCGCCGGACGTCTGCCTCCTGCTCTACCGCCTCCAAAATCTGTTCATAGGGCAGAGAGCCCGGCATTTCCTGACGGTTTTCACCAGCCCCTTCCGGCGCGGCAAACAGTGCTTTTCCCAGTGCGGTCAGGGAATAATAGGCGGGGGGCGTGAATACCTCTGAGCCCCAGTTTCGCTCCATCAGCAGCATTGCCGCAACGTGGTTGACCAGCGGAAAAAAGCGCATCGGGATAAACGCCAGCGGACGTATCAGCCGGAAAAACATACTCATGGGCGTCAGAAACCATTTATCCAGCATGATGCCTGTGAATAGAAAGGAGGAGATGACATTCTGCTCATCCTCCGAAAGCTCTCCGGGCGGCGTCTGCCAGATTTCCATAATATTAACGTCTACACGCTTGTAAAAATCAATGAAAATTTTATCTACATCCATGTGTGTCTCCAAACAGGAGAGGAAAAAATCGGGCGTAGCCACGCCGTCCTCCAAATGCATGGAGAACATGAAACGCTCGGCGGCAAGCGCGCATGCTGTTTCCGCCAGTTGCGTTATGATTTCTGCTGTACTCTGCGCAAAAAATTCCCTGCATGCCGCAGAAGGCTGCATTTTATGTGTGTGGATGGCGGGCATGGGCAGCAGAAGCCCTTCCAGCCATGCCAGCCGCGTCAGATATTCCAGATAAAAGCCATCCGAAAAGGAGAGGCGCGGCAGCAGGACTTCCCTTGCCTGAGGCAGCAGAAAGCCCTGCTCATCTGTCCGGCAGTCGGGATAGCAGAAGCCGACCAGCGTTTTCATGTCCTCCACAAGCGGATGCGCTTCCAGAGAATATTCATAGAGGGAAAACGCGTATTGCTCTGCGCCCTGCTTTTTGGGATGCGTCCGCAGGACATACGCAAATTCCGAACAGACGCCGGATTTTTCCAGGTCCTTGCTGATGATGTTGGCAGGGGAAAGTATTGTTTCCGCCGCCAGTGCCGAATGGTACCACTTACCAAATATCAGAGGCGCGATTTCAAGCAGGGCAGGCATTGCCTCTGCGTCCATTTTCTGCCGCATTGCCTCATATTCATTCAAAAACATCCCAAGCAGCGGCAGATGCCGGGGACGTACACGTTTTGCCGGTTTCATATCAAAACTCCTTCTGGTGTTCCATTCCCTCTGTATGGAAGGGCATGGTTTTAGTATGGCTTTATTCTACCAGAAAATAAGCCGTTTTGAAACAGAAAAACGGAAAAATTCGGCGAAAAACATCGTGTGTCTGCGCAAAAAAGGGGACGAAGGCGGCTTGACTTAAGAAAACAGATTTTTCTTTTTGCCTGGTTTCTTAAGTCAAACGCTGACGACTGTTGCCTGAGAAAATTTCTTCTAAAATTTTAGTCACTCTGAAAAATCCTGATTTTTCAGACGCTTCAAAAATGAAATTTTCTTATGGCAATGCCTATAAGCGGCGCGGATTTTCAATTATTATGTATATTTTTCTGAAATACGGTTTTTCTACTTGCAATATGGGGTATTTTGTGATATATTCCTTGTGTTGCATACAGATGTTTTTAACTGAAAAACAGGAGGAGAAGCATTTGAAAGAGGATAAAAATTTTTTTATTGTAGATAAAAGCGTTTTGCCGGAGATTTTTCTGAAGGTTATGGATGTGAAAAATCTGCTGGAAAGCAAGAAGGAGAAAACAGTGCAGGACGCAGTGAACAGGGTGGGCATCAGCCGGAGCGCGTTTTACAAATACAGAGACGCGGTTCACCCTCTTTATGAGAATACGCGGGGAAAGACCGTTACGATTGCCATGAACCTCGACCATACGCCGGGGCTGCTTTCGGCGGTGCTCAACGGTATTGCAACGGAAGGCGCGAACGTACTGACGATTAACCAGACCATACCCATTAACGGCATTGCGAACGTAACAGTCACCATAGAAACGAACGCTATGCAGGGGGATTTCAGCAGGCTGATGGGCCGCGTTGAGGAGCTGAAGGGCGTACAGTCTTTGAAGATTATCGCGCGGGAGTAAAAAAGCATGGGGACCTTGCGCTACCTTCGCCTGACAAAGGGTATATACGGCTGAAAGCATCTGTTTTGCGGCTCTGCCGCGTTACGCTTGCTTGGCGTACCACTCGGTACGCCGCGCTCGAAAGCCTTGCATAGCCACAAAACAGAAAACAGCCGGATTCCGGCTGAAAAAGCGTGTATCCCCTTGTCAGGCGAAGGTAAAGTTTTTGAGAAATACAGAACGGAGGAAGAAAATGATTTCAGTACAGGTGCCGGCAACGTCGGCGAATATGGGCCCCGGCTTTGACAGCATTGGGGTGGCATTGCAGCTCTATAACCATCTTTGGGTGGAGGAAATACCGGAGGGAGTGGAAATTGACGTCAGGCGGAAACAGGCCATTGAGATACCAACGGACGAAACCAATCTGATTTATCAGACTATGCGCTATTTTTATGAGCAGAAGGGGCTTGCCATGCCCGGCGTGCGCCTGATACAGGAAGATAACATTCCTATGGTGCGCGGGCTGGGCAGCAGTGCGGCTTGCATCGTGGGCGGGCTGCTGGCGGCGAACGCACTGGCAGGAAACCTCTGTGGCAGGGAGGAGCTTGCGCAGATGGCGGCAAAGCTGGAGGGGCATCCGGATAATTCCAATCCCGCGATATTCGGCAGCATGGTCGTTGGCGCGCAGGATGAAAAAATCATGCGGCATGTCCGTTTGGAGTTGCCGGACGACCTGCTTTTTGCTATAATGGTACCTGATTTCCCTGTTTCTACGGAGAAGGCGCGGGGCGTGCTGCCTGCAAGCTATTCGCGCGGAGATGTTGTGTATAATGTATCCCGCGGGGCGTTGCTGGTTGCCTCCATACTGACAGGGAATTACGAAAATCTTGCGATGGCGATGGAGGACAGAATCCACCAGCCTTACCGGAAAACCCTGATTCCCGGCATGGAGGAAATTTTTGAAGCCGCGGACGGCTTTGGCGCGATCGCCTGCTATCTGAGCGGCGCGGGCTCCACGCTGATGGCTATGGTCAGAAGGGACGGGGCGGAGGTATTCCAAAGAAAAATGTCTGCATATTTGCGCACGCTCCCGAATAATTGGGAATTAACACTGCTTGAGCCTGATCTGGAGGGCGCGAAGGTAAAGACGGAATAACAGGAGGAAGAAAAGAATGTTGATTGTGCAGAAATACGGCGGGAGTTCCGTCGCGGACGCGGAGAGAGTATTCAATGTAGCCCGACGCATCATGAAAACAAAGGCGGAAGGCAACAGTGTTGTTGTTGTGCTTTCCGCACAGGGCAAAACAACAGACGGTCTGATTGCAAAAGCAAAAGAGATCAACCCGAAAGCAAGCCGCAGAGAGATGGATATGCTTCTGGCTACGGGAGAACAGCAGTCTGTTGCACTGATGGCAATGGCGATCAATGCTTTGGGCGGGCGCGCCATTTCGCTGAACGCCGTGCAGGTGGGCATCGAAACAACGAATACTTACAGCAACGCCAGAATCCGTACCATTCATACGGAGCGCATTGAAAATGAGCTGGAACGGAGCAATGTTGTGCTTGTGACCGGCTTTCAGGGCGTGAACCAGTTGGGCGATCTGACAACGCTTGGACGGGGCGGCTCGGATACTTCGGCGGTCGCGCTGGCTGCCGCGCTGAATGCGGATATCTGCGAAATTTATACAGATGTGGAAGGCGTATATACGGCGGACCCCCGCGTTGTGCCGGATGCGCAGAAACTGGATGAGATCAGCTATGACGAAATGCTGGAGCTTGCGTCTTTGGGCGCGAAGGTGCTCCATTGCCGTTCCGTTGAGCTGGCGAAAAAATACAATGTAAAGCTTGTGGTACGTTCCAGCATGACGGATGCGGAGGGTACAGAGGTTAAGGAGGATTGCAAGATGGAAAGAATGCTGGTCAGCGGCGTTGCGGCGGATAAAAATGTATCCCGTATCTCGATCATGGGGATCAAGGATGAACCGGGTAAGGCGTTTGAGGTTTTCTCCCTGATGGCAAAGGAGAAAGTAAGCGTAGATATTATTTTGCAGTCAAATGGCTACGATGGGCGGCAGAATATTTCCTTTACGATTGGCCGAGACGATCTGGATATTGCGCTGAAAGCATTGGAGAAGCATAAAGAGCGGCTGACGGCGCAGGAGATTGTGCATGATGACAGCGTGGCGAAGCTGTCCATCGTGGGCGCGGGCATGGCATCGAATCCCGGCGTTGCGGCGATGTTCTTTGAAGCGATGTATGACGCGGGTGTGAACATTCAGATGATTTCCACATCTGAAATCAAGATTACTGTGCTGATTGCAAAAGATGATATTGACGCGGCGATGGTTGCGGTGCATGACAAGTTTAAGAACGCTTCTGTTAAGATGCGGAAGGAGTAAACGCTGCGTTTGCAGGTTGGGGAAAGAGCCTTTTCCGGAAAGGCGGCTTGACTTAAGAAAACACATTTTTTTAGATTGATTTCTTAAGTCAAACGCTGACGGCTGTTGCCCGAGAAAATTTCTTCTAAAATGGTAGCTGCTCTGAAAAATCCAGATTTTTCAGACGTTTCAAAAGTTGAAATTTTCTTGTGGCAACGCCTATGGGGGAGGGCTCTTTTTTGTTTGATAACGTGGTTTTGATTAGGTAGTGTCGTCATGAGTCATGTATACGTATTTTCGAGCATAATTTTGTCGGAAAGGCCTGTGCAGACACTTGTGACGACACTGCCTAAGAAAACATACTGCTTTTTCAGTCAAACGCAGGCGGTTGCTGTCTGAGAAAAATTTTTCCAAATGAAAGAGGGATTTTCAGGGGCGGGGGACTGTTCTGAAACAATCCCCCGTTTTGACTGCTGTAATAGCGGCGAAGCTGACTTCGCTTGCAGCAAAAGCAGTTCCTATAGCAGTTTGCTTCGGCATTACGCCGCGCCCGATTTCAGTTTTTGCCGCCCTTCGTGGTCCATTTCAAAATCCTCACGAAGTATCAGTTCGGAGATGGGGACAATCTCAAAACCTTTTTCTTTCAGACCCTTTAGTATGCTGTCCAGAACCTGCGGTGTGTATTTCGCATCGTTGTGGAACAGGATGATGGAGCCGTTTCCCAAGTGCTTGTGGTTCAGGACCTGATTTCGCTCTGCTTCCGCGCCTAATTCCTTCCAGTCAAGACTATCCACATAGAAAACAAAAAGAAAAGAGCCGGAGCTCTTAGGATAAGGCGGCTCTGGCTCATTTGAACTGCACATCTACGCCCGCGGTGCTCAGGTATACGACAGAAACCATACTGCGGGCGATTTCCCGTTTATCCGCAATGGACATATTTTCCCAGTCTGCGGCGTCAAACGGTATGATTTCCGCTGTATTGAAGGAAGAAACAGCTTCGGCATATTGGTGGAGCAGGAGCTGCTTTTCGTGGTGGAGGGTCTCGATGCGGCGGCTGATATATTCGGTGGAAACATTGCCGGCATTTTCCAATGCAGCAACCAGGTTTTCAATCTTCCCATCGATTTCCAGTATTTTCTGCTGGTGCTGTTTGGTCGCAAGGGTTTCCCGCTTTTCCTGTGCAAGACGGTAGTGCTCGGCTTCGGCAATCAGGCGCGCCTGCACCTCCGCCTCTACATCCCGCACGCGGTGGGTCTGCTTCGCGTCGCACTGCTTATGCAGGTATTTCCCGGAACAGGTGAAATAGGGGACACGCCCGTCCTTCGTGCTGGCAAAGCGGACGGAAAAGGAGTAGCCGCAGTGGCCGCATTTTACAAGCCCTGTCAGCCAGGAATATTTCCCCTTGTAGGTGTTTTTGATCTGGCGGTTTCGGGACAGCTTTTCTTGGCAGAACAGGAACGGCGCGCTGTCGATGATGCCCTTATGGTGGCCGATGGCAATCAGGTGGTTTGTAACGTCCTTGTATTTGCGCTGGCTTGCGTCGCGCTTGCCGACAAGGATGCAGCCATGCACTCCGTCAAACTCCTCCGGCCCGTTTGCCATGATAGCGCCTTTCGCCTTGTAGTAGTTGTAGATGGAAATATCCGCGCGGACATAGGCGGGGTTTTTTAGTATGGACGATAGCTTCACGTTATCGAAATTTACACCGCCGGAGGACAGCACGCCGTCCCGGATGAGCTGCTTCTGCACGTCCGCAAGGCTGGCGTAAGGGCGGGAATACAGCTCAAAGATGCGCTGCACGACGGCAATGGATTCGTTTGGCTGGCAGATGGTGGCCTTTTTTCCGTCAATCGTGGTGCGGACAAGGTCGAAGCCGAATGCGGCGGGACCGCCGCCCCATGCGCCCTTGCGGACACGGGCATAGTAATTGTCCCGCACGCGTTCGGCGATGGTTTCGCGCTCCAGCTGCGCGAACACGACGATGATGTACAGCATGGCGCGCCCCATAGGGGTCGATGTGTCGAATTTCTCCGTCGCGGAAACGAAGGAGATACCGGCGTTTTCCAGGATATCGATGAAGTCCGCAAAATCCACGATGGAGCGGCTGATGCGGTCGAGGCGGTAGACGACGACCTTTTCCACCTGCCCGGACTGGATGTCCCGCATCATTTCGGAGAAGGCGGGGCGGTTGGTGTTCTTGCCGGAATAGCCGCTGTCCTGGTAGATTTTGCATTCTTCCGAAAAAACCTCCCGCTTTGCGTAGGCAATCTGGCTTTCGATGCTAATGCTGTCTTTTTTGTCCACGGATTGGCGCGCGTAAATTGCAACCATAAAAAAGCCCCCTTTTTCTATAATAAGGTATAGCAAAAATGGCGGCCTTATGATACAATACAGTTGTTCAGGCTGGCTGTATTTTTATGGCCGCTTTTCCCCCATTCTGCTGGTAACAGAGTGGGGGAGTTTTTATGTATTCTGTTTTTATTCAGAAAATGCGTTGCTCATGCTTTCAGCAATGCTATACATCCCACCAAGGATTGCGTCAAGCATTTCTTCATCTGGCAATACTTTCCATTGGTCATTTTCTTTTGACAGGGAAAGCGTTACTTCGTTTGTAACAGTACTTTCTTTATTGTTTTCAAAAGCCGCAGCCAGCAGTTCGGTCATTTTTGCGTCCATCTCTTCCTCAGAAAGGCCGGAGAAAATAAGCCCGAAAGCAGACGAAACATATTCGGAAAGAACAATGGCGGCATCTGTGTTGGTGATAGAAACGGTAACGGTTGCGGTATCCCCCTTTTCTTCGGAAGAAAGGATTTCGAAAGACATATTTTGAAGCATTTCCTTCGATAGGGCGGCACTGCCGCTTTCATCATTGAGCAGTTCACCGGTGTATTCTTCGCTGGAATACAGTGATATAGTTTCGGTGTCAAGAGTGTTAAATGCGTTTAAGTAGTTAGTGACCGCAGTTTCAGGCGATTCTTTACTGCCGCAAGCAGACGCCCCAAATAAGAAGATGACAGACAATAGGATAATAAAACGTTTTTTCATAGGGTTCCTCCTTGTATGTAGTTTTGAAAATAAAGGCTGCTTTTCATTTTACTGTGTTAGGTCATGATTTCCTGCAAATCCGGGCGCGGGCCTTTGGCAAGGCAGAGCGTGTAGGGTTCCGGCATGATGTAGGCTCCCCATTTTGTATATAGTATTTCTTTATTTTTGGGTATGGGGTGCAGATACCGCTTTGCCACTTCAATAATCTGTTCAGAAAAACTTTTTACATCATCTATGGATTCAATGGGATACCGCAATTCTTTTTTGTTTTCATCTGGTATCGTCATTATTCTTTGTGAAGCTGTCAAAGCAAAGCGGCAGATCCATTTCCTAACATTGTTTTCATATAAGACCGCAGTATAAGAGCCGGTTTGTTTCAGTACGATTTTGTTTGTATCAATGGTATTGCTCAGGATTTCCTTTAGTGCTGCTAAAATATCCCATTGGTCGCTTTCGGTGAGGGCACTGGCGGTCTTATAGCTTTGCTCGTTTGAGCTGGTTGAAACAGCCTGTATTTTTTCGTTTAAGGATTCGTTGATATAGTCATTCAAAGCCCTTGCAAGTATCGGCCGGAATTTTTCAACTACGGCCTGCGTTTTTGTCCCTTTATAAACGGGCTGCAAAAACAGCTTGACGAAATCATCGCTGGGGGCTTTTAGCTGCTGTTCAAATTGGTTTCGGAATATGGTAGTATATTTCAGCAAGGATGCGCTTTCCAGTATTCCGTCAACATCCAGATTTTCCTCTCTGAATTTAGCAATCTGCATGACTTGATGTTCTTTCAAGTGGAGCAAGTTGATTTCCAGAAAAGGAGCCTTATCCATTTTATTCGCTTCGTCCAAGTCGGTAAAAAATTTGTATTCAATGCCGTTTGTTAGGATGGCAAATCTGGCAGGAGTTGCTACAAAATACCGAAAAAGCTGGGAACTATGCCTGTCCAATTTTTTGCTGGATGCTTTTGCTTCAATCAGCATGACAGGCTGACCCTTGATCAGTATGGCATAATCAACTTTTTCGCCTTTTTTGATGCCGACGTCGGCGGTATACTCGGGGCAGAATTTTTGAGGGTTAAAAACATCATATCCCAGAAGCTGGAAAAACGGCACAATCATGGACATTTTGGTTGCTTCTTCAGTTTGTGCTGTGTCTTTTATGGTTTCAATGCGTTCGACAAATTTTTTTAATTCCTCTTTGAATTCCATTAGCGCTCCTCCTTATGTATTTTCCCGTCGGTTTCCAATATGGATAAATCTGCCGTTTTAGCGGCTGGATTTTTCATTGCTGGCAAAGGTTTTTGCCCTCTGTTCTTGTAATAGGCATAAGCTGCGGAAACTGTCATAATGGCAAATGCGATAGCATAATGGGACAGCTTGTTTTTTGCGGTACCGAAAACAAGCGTGCAGATGTAAAAGAAGAATGCCAAAGCTAAAATAAAATAGATTGCTTTTTTTGCCATCCCATTGGCGCTTTTTATAATGGCGTATATTTCAAATGGCAGGATTGCCATAGAAAATGTCAGTACGCAATTGGGAAGTTTATCAGGTGCATCACTAAAAATGATTTCGGAAATAGCGGCGAACGCACCCAAGACCCAGAGAATTGCAAAGAAATATAAAATGCTTTTCAAAATGGGGTGTTTTTCTTTTGGGGCGATTAGGCCTTTCTTGCGCTGCATGGTACGGATCCATATTACAAGGAATGGGCAAGCTGCTACTAGGATAGCAATGATGCAATCCAAGGCAGTGTAATTGGAAATATTTCGAACCATTCCACTGAGGCATCCGATTGCCCATATTGCCAGCAGAATATTTCGGACATGTTTCATTTCGCAAACCTCCTTAAGTCACATCGCTCTGGAAGGCAACCGCCTTGCCTAATATCCTGATCTGATCCAGCTCGGAGCCGGAATAGATGAGGTCGGAAAACTTTGCATTTTCGGCTTTCAAAATAAGTAAATCTTTTTCGGGGTAGTAATAAACCCGCTTTAAGGTAGCTTCATCATCAATGACTACCGCAGCGATTTCGCCGTTATTGACCATATCCTGCTTGCGGATAAAGACAATGTCCCCATCGAGGATACGCGCATTTACCATGCTGTCCCCTTTGGCTTTTAAGCAAAAATCTGCACGGATGTCAGAGCCAGCAAGAATATAACTCTCCCTGTCCTCATCGGCAAAAATAGGTTTGCCGCAAGCAATTTCGCCCAATAAAGGGAATTTTTTTAAGGAAACAGGGCGAATATTGCTATATTGGAATATGTCAATAATAGGGTTACTGGTTTCCCAACCCATGAGAAATGCTGGTGTTGTATCAAGTGCTTTTGCCAGCAGTTCTACTTTATCTGAAGGAATATTTGAAATGACGCCGCTTTCATATTTTTGTATGGTTTGTCGGCTGACACCGACAATGGCTGCGACTTCTTCTAATGTTTTATTTGATGCAGAGCGAGCTTTTTTGATGTTTTCATTCAAACTTGCCATTTTGCACCTCCCTTATAGAGGTATTATAACATAAATCACCCATAAAGCAACAAAAATGTTAAAATTTATTTCGAAAATCACTTGACAGGTTACAAATATAATGATACGATTGTAGCGTAATAAGCGACAGAAAGGAGGGATATATTGATAGATACGAAAACATTAAAAGGCATTATTGTAATGAAAGGGCTTTCACAACGAAAAGTTGCGAATATGATAGGGATAACCGAAAAGACTTTTTACGAAAAAATGAAACGAGGGGTATTTACATCTACGGAAATTGAGGCGATGATGAAAATACTCGACATCGAAAATCCGAAAGAAATTTTTTTTGCAGAAAAAGTCGCTTATTAAGCAACAAGAAAAGCCCACAGCCTAAAGGAGGTGATTTAAGCATGAAAGATAAAAAAGACCGCCAATTTTGTAAAATACAAATTTTGGAATGGAAAGTAGCCGTTCTTACAAAGGTTATAGAAGAACGGCTTGGGATTAAAATCGATTTTCGCGATGAAGTGGAAAAATTCATTGACGATTTCTTGGATGAAGTTTAGCTTTCAGAATCGTTTTCGGGATTGTTTCCAGAATCCGATAAGAAATCATCAATAAAATCCTCAACATTTGGATGCTGCCTAACAGCAAGGTTTGTTAGTCTTAAAAGACTGCTTTGATAGTCTAAGTCTGGATTTAGAAGACTACCCGCAGGCCTATGGAAGTCTGTTGGTAGAAGGGCGATTAAATAAATTTGGGGATCCAAATTGGCTCCCTTTTTACAAGGGGTGTTTATTAAGACGAAGAATCCGTTTTTATATTTCGTATAAAAAGAAAGACCTTCATCGATTTGCATTGAAGCGGATTTACAAATTTCAAGGGAAATATGTATGAGATCTGATTTTGTAATTAGATAATTCCAGTAAATCTTTTTTTCCTTTGTTTTTTGGATTAAAGCTTCAATTACGTCTTTTGTTTTATATGATGTTTGCATAGGTTAGTCCTCCTTTATATTTAAGCGGGCGATTAGATAGTCAAGGTATATACAGATTTTTTCAAAGTTATGTTTTTTTCTTTTCAGCTGCCACTTGAGCAAAATAAAAGTTTTTTTATCACGAAGGGAAGAAAATACAGTGGGGAATTTATTTTCGATAGTGTAGATTTCCTGAAGTATGCTATGCAATAGTGTGTTGGAATATATACCATCATCCAAAATACTTGTTTTGTAGGCGGTCAATCTATCGGAATACAATTTGCGTTTGGCATTAAATTCCTTTTTCTGTGATAAAACTTTTAAGGCTTTTGCAATAGAGCTGGATTTTGCTAATAGCCAGACTGACAAAATAAAACTCAAGAGGCTGGAAATCGAAACAATTATACAAAATGTAGGGTTGGTGTTTAGCGAAATTAGCCATGCGTAGATAAAACCACCTCCTTTTATCGGATTATAACATAAAATGCTGGAAAAAGGAAGGTATCTCGTTGGACACATTCGTAGAATTACATAGGCCTACTGCATAAAGGAGGGAATAGGACAAATTTTGCACTACATAGATTGTACGGGGGTGATGATATGCCAAGAACGGCAAAGAAAAAGGAATATGTTGTGACAGTATCCTACTGCGAGAAAACGCCGGAGGAGGCGGAGCGGCTAAAACGGGAGATCACGGCAGTATTGTATGAAAAGAAAATGCTCAGTTTGCAGCGGCAGAAGGAAAAAGCCGAGCAAAAGGCGCAGTGAGGGGGTTCCCCCTCTCGCAAGATGGACAAGCCATAAGGAGGGACACACCATGACAAGAAAAGAGCTTCTGGAAAAATACTACGACATGGAGATGAACAACGCGTTTTGTTACAGCGCTACATACATGATGAACAGCCCCAAAAAGGGCTATGAGCGGGAATGGCGCGAAGCAAAGGAGCGTGCGGACATCTTGAAGGAACTGCTTGAAGAATGCGATTAACCTGTGAGGAAATCGGCTGGCGGAATTACAGGTATGTGGCCTGTGGGGACTGCGGCAAAGTCTACAACATAGCCATAAAGCAGGATACCAGCCGCGGCTATCTCTGCCCAGGATGCACAAGGAAACGGAGGAAGAGGCGTGTTAGTCAGGAACAAAATGATAACGGAGTGGGACGAACGGCGCACGACGGCATGGCTCCGGAAGGAAGCGGCAGCCAGAGGGCTGAAAGCCGGCCGGAAGGTCAGGATCGAGCAGTTTGAGAAATATGCGAACGGGAAAACAAGAAGATTCTTCCGGAGCGGCAGGGTGGTTGCGTTATACCCGTACATATTCGTCTGCGAGGTTGGCGGTATTCAGGAATGTTTCCGCTACAATGAGCTTTTAGGGAGTGAAACAGGAAGGAGAGTGCTGCTGAATGGTTAGTATGTTCTGGGTCCATTACCAGCGTAAGGCTGACGGGCAGGATTTCCATGAGCGGCTGACGGTAAAGGGCTTGCTGGAATTGCTGACCTGCGGCGGAATTACGCTGTGTGGGTTGGAAACGGAATGCAAAGCCGGAAACACAGAAAGCTATAAACATCATACATTGCTTGGTAAATTTTAAGGATTTTAACAAGTTAACTCAAATTTTAGTAGGGTTTTAGTAAAAATTTGAGTTATTTTGAAAAGTTATAGTTATGAACCTGTTTGCACAGTTAGTAAAGAGGAGGAAAACACCATGAAAAAATGGGAAATCATGCATGCCTATGATTTAGAAGATGGGACACCTGCGGCATGGGCATTAAAAATTTCGGAAGAAAGAATATGCCAGATCGACCAAACTGCACAAGATACATTCGATGTATCGATTTTCAATATTTGCTCAGGCCTCATCCATGAACTCAAGCTGGACTGCAAATCTCTTGCAAGTGCTAAAAAATGGGTTTCAAGGAATGTGGACTTAGAGATGTGGGTTTAGAGTATGGAATGCGTTATCACCAAAACAGGGAGGAGGCGGGCGTATGAAGTTGAGACGCAGGTATCGATACAGGACAGACTACCTCATCCGGCAGGCGGAGCGGGAATATTGGCTGGAGCGGCTCGGATACATGCGCAGGCGGCTCCTGCTGCTGTTCTGGCGCGCGGCGCGTGAGGTGCTGCGGCTCCTGGCACTGACGGCAGGGACAAGCCTGTTTATGTGCGTAGCGGTGCCGGTCATGGAGTTCCGGCCGGAACGGACGCTCATCATTGCGGAACTGCTGGCTGTGCTGGCGTTCGGGCTGTGGCTGGGCGGCAGGATTTATGAACCAACATGGCCGCCAAAGGCGGCTGTGCAGCGGGACAAAGTTCCGCCGCAGAAAAAGCAGAAATAAAAAAAATCCGCAGACGGCTGCGGGTTTGGGAAGGGAGATAGAAAAATGGGAAGATTGAAGAAAATGGGATTGACCTTGATGCAGAATGTACCGGAAGGGACATGCCAGGAGTGCGCGGTAAAGCATCCGCCGGAACAGCCGCATAACAGGGACAGCCTTTTTTACCAGTATAAATTTTATGACGAACAGGGACGCTGGCCGACATGGGAGGATGCGATGTCACATTGCCCGGAGGAAATCAAAATACTTTGGAGGGAACAGCTGCAAAAGCATGGAGTTTCCCTGAAATGAAAAATCCCCTGAGCGTTGGCGCGCTTTACAGGGGATTAAGAAAACATTCATGTATATCATAGCAAACCTGCTGAGATTTTGCAAGTGTGAAATCTGGCGGGCAAGGCACGAGGAAGGGAAGAAGCGATATGTTCAAAATCAGGACAGACACAAGGGAATTGATCATCCGGGACGATGGGGAGGAAGGGTATTTTAATTTATGCTGCAGCATCCTGCTGGGCGGCGGTACAAAGAATGCAGCTGATACATTGCCGCAGAAAGAACCTCTGCCGGCAGGCGCAGGATTGGAAAGCACCATTCTGAAAGAAAAGGAGCTTCCAGAACAGGAATGCAGGGCAGAAAGCGGTGTCGGCGGCTTCCTGCATATTGTGTGCGGGCACTGCGGGGCTGAAAAGACATTTTGTGCAAAAAGCAAAATGACATATTACAAATGCGGCGAATGCGGAGAAAAAACAGGACTGGATAGAGATGGTCTGCGTGATTTGTATGTAAACTGCGAATGCGGAAAGAACTCCCATTATCTGACAAACAGCACTGACGGGGCTTTCGACATCAACTGTATCCGGTGCGGCAGCCCGACAGCGGTGGAATGGAACAGTAAGAAAAAATGTTATATGACGATACAGGAGGGGTAAAATGGAAAAATTACTGATACCGGAAAACGATTTACAGGAGCTCTGGGAGCTGAAC
>CAJTQX010000029.1:28539-33509 GCA_910578425.1 uncultured Anaerotignum sp. | reverse complement strand
TCGGTTGGCTTTCCCCTGTTGAGTTCCTTGTCCAATATGTTTGACAATCTTACACGCAGCATAAGAACCTGTTCAGCATTTTGGGGAATGTTGAATTTGCCTGAATTTCACTGCCAGACAAAGGGAATTTTTCGCAGGAATACAACCGTTTCGCTTTGCCTGTAACTGCGAGTATTTCAGGAAAAATCACCAAAATCCGGCAGTAAAAGGCTGGTGAAGCCGACGTTTCAAAAGATGCCAAACAGGTTCTGAGGAAAGAATTTCCATTCCCCGCAGAATCCCTTTTTTACAGCATTTTCGGAGGCTGGCAGAAAATCCTAAAGAATCCTTAAGGTCTAAAGGGTAGGCAGAAAGCGGCAAATATGGTATACTTGTTACATATCTGTGAAAAAAGGCTTTTTCGCAGGCTTTCACTGCAAAAATTTTGTCTTCCGAAAAGCCATTTTCAGAAAAAAAGCAAACTGCGGAACACTTGCCGCAGTGAATAAGGGGGAATGAAGCGATGAAAAGAAAACTGACACTGCTGCTTTCGGCGGCTGTGGCTTCGTCATGCTTTTCCGGGACGGTTTACGGCGCGTCCTTTCGGGACATTAACGATGTGCCCTGGAATGGAGCAGGCGCAGTCATAAACAACGTGGCAGATTTAGGGCTTCTGAACGGCTATGAGGACGGTACGTTCCGCGCGCGGAACAATGTGACCTATTGCGAGGCTGTGCAGATGCTTTACACAACGCTGCTCAAAACAGGCATGGCGCAGCCTTTGCAGGCGGTGGATTCCTACCGCTATACGTCATTCCTGAATACATACCGTGTGCCGAAATGGGCGCATATCGCCGTTTCCTACTGTCTGGAAAAGGGCATTCTGACAACGGCGGACATCATGAAATTTACCACAGATGGAAAATCTAACCCCGCAACAAGGGAAGATGTGGCAAAAATGTTCGGCAACGCGCTTGCTGTGCGCTATGATGTGGACGGAAAATCTGCATCTGCGGCAGAATTTTCCGATTACTGGCGTATTTCCACAGAGGCTATGCCGCTGGTGGACCTGCTGAAACGGCTGGGCGTCGTAAGCGGCGACAACAACGCCTTTAAGCCCAAAGAGCCAATCAATCGGGCAGAAATGGCAGTCATGCTGAACAAAACCTTTGAGGTGCTGACTCAGGGCATTGGGAGCACAGGCGAAATCACACAGGTATCACAAAACGAAGGCAAATATTTCTTTTTTGATATCAAAATGGACGTAACCGGCTATACCGAAAGCTATCACGCGGTTGCGGGCAATGTAAAGGCATACGGCGGCGAAGGCAATCAGGAAATTTCCCTGAGCCGTATTTCCAAAGGCGATAAAGTCAGCATTGTGCGCAACGGTGATTCTCTGAGCTCCATCCGTCTGCTGAGCGCAGTTTCCGATCAGGAGAAATATGATGTAACCGGCTATATCATGAGTTTCTACTCCAACCTGCTCTCTTTGGAAAACGAAAACACAGGCGATATCGACAAATACAGCATCGGTTCCGGCTGCATCTGCTATCTGGATGGCAAGCAGGTCACGAAAAAGGAATTGCAGGACGAATATAAAAAGCGTTCGGATGAACACGCTTATGTTGGCCTGATGATCGGCACATCCCGCGAAAAAGTCAGCTACGAGGACGAGGACGGCAAAAAATCCACAATGAAAGATGTGGAAGTCGCAGAAGAGCTTCACGTTTCATTCAGCGATGATTACACAATGTCCGGCGAGGTCAGAAGCCTGTCAAAGACCAATCTGAATTATGTTACAGTTGCATCCGGAACGGAACGCGCGCTGCGGTTTGCTTCGGGCTGCGAATATTACATTGGCTCTCGGAAAGCCTCCATTGACGATATGGTCGAAATGGCGGACAGCGGTACAACGTATGTCAAAGTGACAGTCGATAAAACCGAAAAGGCTGTTAAGGTTATTCTTTCGGAAGAACCGTTCAGCTCCAGATCAAATACGGATACCGCGAATAAGATTTTTGATGTGCTTGGTTTCTCGGAGAAAAAGATCATCATTAAGGACACCGGCGAAAAAGTGACGTATAACTTCGGCTCCTCCAACCCGACCAGCAATATTACGTTCTATATCTGGGAAAA
This sequence comes from uncultured Anaerotignum sp., assembly GCA_910578425.1. Lineage (GTDB taxonomy): Bacteria > Bacillota > Clostridia > Lachnospirales > Anaerotignaceae > Anaerotignum_A. The sequence goes on along the minus strand of CAJTQX010000029.1, from coordinate 31,391 downwards.
AGATGAGTGGTCAAAGGTTTCTCTGCGGAGCGCGGATAAATACTATGATGATCCGGATGTCGACAAATTTTATTGCAGCATAGAGTTCAATAACGGCGGAAAAATCAAGGCGATTTATCTCTCCACCAAAAAAGCCGCGTGGCGTCAGAGCGGCGAACAGACAGAACGCAAGGGCGTTGTGGATTCCGTCAAGGGCAATACGCTGAAATTCAAGACCGCGACGACAAGCTATAATCTGCTGAAGCAGTACAATGCGGACGTAAAGGAAGATGATGACGGCAACAGCGATGACAACAGCATCTACATCGGACCTGACGCAAACGGCAAAACCGTACGTTACCCGCTGGTGATCACAAGCGCGGTGACAAGCTCGCGGACAGTATTTGAAAAAATGGCGAACAGCGATGACGTGGAGCTGTATGCGGAAATCCTTGCGGACGCGGCAAATAATGTCATCAAAATTGACGCGAAGCTGACGAAGGCACAGGGCAGGCTTGTGGAATATGAGCGGGACGGCGACACCGGCACAGACTCCAATCCGAAGCCAAAACGCTATATCACTATCCAGACCTCCGACGGGGCAAAGCTGAACCTGAACATTGTCAATACGCCGCGTCTTGGCTGCGAAGATGACGAATATACGCTGGAGGATATCGAAAGCACCGGCTATGTCGGCGCATTGCTGGAGCTGGGCTTTAACAGCAGCGGCGAAGTCAATAAGATTACCGTTCTGGAGGAAAGCGGGCGCGGCATGGTAACCGTAAAAGGTACGGCGGCCTCCGGCACAGGCGGGTTGAAAATCAAGGGCGACTCCAACGTTTATCCATGGCTGGGACGCAGGAGCGTTACAATCCATCATAAGAGCATGGACAGCCAATCTCTGGATAAACTGATTGAACTGCTGGACGACAGCGACACAACGGTTTATGTCAGCGCGAAGCTGGACGAAAAGTATCGCGTAGACACGATTACGGTGCGCGTGGAGGAAGCAGAAGGCACATTGCAGGAATATGATGACGATGACCATATGGTACGCATTAAGACGGATGATGGGCATACTCTTTCATTCCTGACGGTGACAAAGCCGGAATGCGATGTAAACGGCGTGACAGACCGGACAAAGCTGGACGATAAGTGCAGGGGAAAATATGTAGAGCTGGTATTTAACAGCGATGGACTTGTTTCCGAAATTACAGACTGATGAAAAACAGAAAGGACGACAGGAAACCTGTCGTCCTTTTTAAGGGGAAGAAGTAGAAAGAATGTTATTGTAAGGCGTTCTTCCCGAAGGAAGTCCGCCCGATGGGGGAGAATAACATCCTCGTTCTTCAGTATTGCCGCTGATTTGGGAAATATACACCGGAATATAAAATTTTCAGAAAATTTGTAATAATAATTATTATTTAATAAATATTATTGCTTTTTCCTCCTTTTTATGTTATACTGACAGCAACATAAAAAGAAACCAAACCGGATACTATGGAAAGAGGAAGAACCACGGAAAAGGAGGTAACAGCATTATGATGCAGGTAAAATCAGATATGTTTCAAAAAGAGGTATTGGAGAGCAATGTCCCCGTATTGGTGGATTTTTCCGCTGTATGGTGCGGTCCCTGTCAGATGATGGGCCCTGTTTTGGATCAGCTTTCGGCAGAATATGCAGGCAAAGCGAAAATTGTGAAGGTGGATATTGACGAATCTGCCGATCTGGCTATGAAATACCAGGTGATGAGTGTGCCGAATATGATTTTCTTTAAGGACGGCAAACCGGTCGACGCAGTAATCGGCGCAGTCCCTGCGAATTTTTTGAAAGAGAAAATGGACGTATTGGTATAATACAAGCAGAAGCCTTGGGAAACACCCAAGGCTTTTGTTTGTCAAAAAAGGCTTACGCCAAGGCAGCCTGACTTAAGAAAACAAATTTTTCTGATTGATTTCTTAAGTCAAACGCTGACGGCAGTGTCTGAGAAAATTTCGTCTAAATAAAGAGCCCTTCTGAAAAACCTTGATTTTTCAGGCATTTCAAAAAAATCTTCTTATAGCAACGCCCACTGAACCGAGCCTTTTTTATTTATCCTAAAAATCCCCCCTGCGGGAGTTTGAGTGCCCATGCACCGCCAGGAGCAGGCGGCGGGCGATATGCCCGTTTTGAGCTGGCCCTCAAGGTTTTTCTTTTTCCTTACCGCACAAAATTCGTCATAATTTTTTCTTCCTGCTTCGGCAGCGGCACGCCCGCCGCCTTCCCCTGCTCAATGCATTTCAGCAGCCACGCCATGTTTCGCCCCAGCGCGCGCATATTCTGCATACCTTCCAAATCCTGTTTTACCTCGTTCGGCGTATTGCCATGAACCTGATTCCAGTATGTACCTGAAACCACAGGCATATTGCACACCGTAAAATACTTATTCAGTTCGTCAAACGCCGCGGACGCGCCCCCGCGCCGGCAGGAAACAACGCCCGTCCCCAGCTTATTCGCAAAACGCCCGCCGGACGCAAAAAACAGCCTGTCAAAAAATGAGGACGCCTGCCCCGCAATCGCAGCATAATGCACAGGCGAACCAAGCACAAGCCCGTCTGCCGCAAGTACCTTTTCCAGCACATCGTTCAGCTTGTCCTGCTGTACGCATTTCCCTTTGGCGTAGCAATAACCGCAGCCAAGGCACCCGCCTATGGGTTCTTTGCCGATATGGATAAGCTCCGTTTCCACGCCTTCCTCCTGCAACGTGCGTTCCAGCTCCGCCAATGCCGTGTAAGTACACCCAAATTCATGCGGACTCCCGTTTATCAGTATCACTTTCATTGTTATTCCTCCTCTGTATCCATATTCTGAAAAACGGCGGGGGCATCGCGCCG
>CAJTQX010000029.1:0-28529 GCA_910578425.1 uncultured Anaerotignum sp. | reverse complement strand
CCCCCCCCCGCCGTTTCCCTGCCGCTTAAACCGTTTCCAGATACGCGTTAATATCGTTCAGCAGCTTATTGATGTCCATGCCATGCACCATGCTGGCCTCTTCCAGCGTTTCGCCCGCCGCGGAAGGGCAACCCACGCAGTGCATACCGTTCTGCATCAGAATCTGCCCCGCGCCTCTGTTTATCATCAGCAGTTCGCCAATCGTCATATCTTTTGTCGCTTTCATGGAATATTCCTCCTTATTGCAGTTTTTTATTTCTCCTGTTATCATACCACAAACAGGAGAAAGCCACTACATTTTTTTGAAAAAATATTCTGATTGAACCATATTACCCCAACAGCTTCACCAGCACCGCTTTCTGCGCATGCAGCCTGTTTTCCGCTTCGTCAAAAATTTCGTTTGCGTGCTGTTCAAAAACCTCGTTCGTAATTTCCTGTTCCCGGTAAGCAGGCAGACAGTGCAGGACCATCGCGTCCGGCTTTGCCGCGGCCATCAGCTCCCTGTTCACCTGATACCCTGCAAAAGCAGTCTCACGCTGTTTCTTTTCCTCCTCCTGCCCCATGGAAGTCCATGCGTCCGTTACAACAACGTCCGCGCCCTTTGCGGCCTCCATCGGCCTGTCCGTCAGGAAGAATTTCGCACCATAGCCCTTTGCAAATTCCAGAACCTCCGCCGCGGGGCGGTAATTTTCCGGCGTGGCAATGCTGACCTCCATGCCGACTTTCAGCCCGCCCGCAATCAGGGAATTCGCCATATTATTGCCATCGCCGATATAGCAGAGCTTCAGCCCTTCCAGTTTGCCTTTATGTTCGCGTATGGTCTGCAAATCGGCCATTACCTGACAGGGGTGGCAGAAATCCGTCAGCCCGTTGATTACGGGGATTGTGCCATATTCCGCCAGCATTTCGACCTCCTTCTGCTCAAAGGTACGAATCATAATGCCATCCAGCATGCGTGAAAGCACGCGCGCCGTATCCTGTGTCGGTTCGCCCCGTCCAATCTGGGAATCTTTGGAACTGATAAAAAGCGCGTGCCCGCCCAACTGATACATGCCCGTTTCAAAAGAAACGCGCGTCCTTGTGGAGGATTTCTCGAAAATCATGCCGAGCGTTTTCCCTTTCAGAAAATGGTGCTCCTTGCCCTCTTTGACGTACTGCTTCAACTGGTCAGCCAGGTCCAGCAGTTCGATGATTTCCTCTTTCGTACAGTCGAGTAATTTTAAAAAATGTTTCATGTTTATCGTCCTTTCTCTATCCAAATCAGATATTTTCCAGTGTTTCCCGCAGTATGGCAAGCCCCTGCTCCAGTTCTTCGCGGGTAATCGTCAGCGGCGGCAGAAGCCGTATTTTGTCCTTTGCCGAAAGCACCATCAGTCCTTTTTCCAGCAGTGTGGAAATGATGGGCTTGCTTTCCGTATCCAGCGCGATGCCCAGCATCATACCCATGCCCGCAACGCTCTGTACGTGCGGCATTTTTTCAATTTCCTCCCGCAGGTATCTGCCTTTTTCCGTAACATCCTCCAGAAACGTGCTGTCCATGCGTTTCAATATTTCCACCGCTCCGGCGCAGACCGCAGGATTGCCGCCGAATGTCGAACCATGATCGCCCGCGATGAGCGTATCCTGTGTTTTTTCACCGAACAGCACCGCGCCGATGGGCAGGCCGCCGCCCAGCCCCTTCGCGCAGGAAACAAGATCCGGCTCTATACCGAATTGCTGATAGCTGAAAAAGGTACCTGTTCGGCCAATGCCCGTCTGCACTTCGTCCACGATAAACAGAATATCCTTTTCCCTGCAAGCCTGGTATACCGCCTGTACATAGTCCGGTTCCAGCGGAAGCACGCCGCCCTCGCCCTGCACCATCTCCATCATCACAGCGCATACGTCCTCTGTCAGCTTATCCAGCGTATCCTGCAAATCGTTTGCCTTAGCAAACGCAAAGCCCTCCACAAAAGGGAAAAAATAGTTATGATAAACAGGCTGGCCCGTTGCCGAAAGGGAGGCCATTGTTCTGCCATGAAACGAATTTTCCAGCGCGAGGATCGTACTGCGCTTTTTCTCTTTTCCGTATTTCAAAAAGCTGTATTTCCGCGCCGCCTTTATAACGCCCTCGTTCGCCTCCGCGCCGCTGTTGCCGAAAAACACTTTTTTCATGCCGCTTTTTTCGCAAAGCAGCTTTGCCGCTTCGATGCAGGGCGCAGTATAATATAAATTAGAGGTATGCTGCAACTTCCCCAGCTGCGCCGTAACCGCATTGACCCAGCCCGCATCCGCGAAGCCAAGCGCGTTTACGCCGATGCCGCTGGTAAAGTCGATATAGGCTTTCCCTGTTTCATCGTAACAGACCGCGCCGCTGCCATGATCGAGCAGCACAGGGAAACGGTTATAGGTATGCGCAATATACGTTTCGTCCTGCTGTTTTATTGTTTCAAAACTCATGTTATCCCTTCTTTCGCGTGTTTTCGTGGGGCTCCTCCCCACACCCCGCTGGGGCGTCATGCCCCAGACCCTGATTGCCGCAAAACTGCGTTTTGCGGGACAATTATTATTACCAATGCCCTCGCAAACCAGCCATCGCATTTACATAGCCCAAAACCCTGCCAAGCTCCGGCAAAAAATGAAACCGTTCGCAAGGGTTCATTTTTTGCGGGGTCACGGGGATAGTTTATCCCCGTGCCGTTGAGGGGGTGTGGGGGAGATTTCGGAAATCCCCCACGTTTTTTGGTACTTTTTTCAAAAAAAGTACAAGGAAAATCAGTCCCGTCGCCAAGAACAAAATGTCAATGGCGTCAGCCGAATGTTCACCTCCCCGAAGGGGGAATCCCGGCTTGTGGAAGCAAAATTACTTTATAAACATCGTCCCAATGCCTTCATCGGAAAACATCTCAATCAATATGGAATGTTCAATCCTCCCGTCAATCATGACCGCCTTTTCAACGCCGCATTCCACAGCCTTCTCCAGGCTCTTGACCTTCGGTATCATGCCGCCGCTGATAATCCCGTCCGCGACCAGCATCTCGACCTCTGCTGTTTTCACAACAGGAATCAGTGTGCTTTCGTCTGCCACATCGCGCATCAGCCCGCGGATATCCGTCAGTGTAATGATATTCTCCGCTTTCAGAGCCGCCGCAATTTCCGCTGCTGCCGTATCGGCGTTAATATTGTAAATACTTCCCTTGCAGTCCGTACCGACTGTCGCGATTACCGGGATATACCCGCTCTGTATGGCGTTTACAATCGGCGCAGTATCTATCGTTGTAATATCGCCGACAAAACCATAATTGCCTTCCAGCTTTTTCGCCTGTATCATACACCCGTCGATACCGCAGAGCCCGACAGCCTTTCCGCCAAGCTGGCCAATGAGCGAAACAAGGTCTTTGTTTGTCTTGCCCGCCAGCACCATCTGCACGACCTCTGCCGTTTCTGTATCTGTATAACGCAGTCCGTCCACAAACCGTGACGGTATATCCAGCCGCTTCAACATGCCGCTGATTTCCGGGCCGCCGCCATGTACCAGCACCACATGGATGCCGACCAGCGAAAGCAGTATAATATCGCTCATTACGGCCTTTTTCAGGTCCGGGTGTATCATGGCGTTCCCGCCGTATTTCACAACGACCGTCTTGCCGTTGTATTTCTGTATGTAAGGCAAAGCGGCAGTCAGCACGTTTGCCTTAAAGGTATTCATGTCGCCCATTGAAAAATAATTCCTCCTATAAAATCTTGAGGGCCAGGTCAAAGCATTTTGCAGTCTTTGGCTGCAAAACGGGCTTCCAGCCCGCCGCCCCCTCTTGGCGGTGCATAGGCCCTCGAACTCCCACAAGGGCTTTCTTCTCCGCTCCGCTTCGGTCGGCACTGAACGAGCCTCCCCCGGAGGCTCAGTGCCCCCTGACCCGTTTGCCGCAAAACTGCGGCTTGCGGGAGAATCAAATTTTCAGTTCCAGACGCATTTTATGCGTCTGGCAATAAAGTTCAGGCTCCAACCCTTTTCAAAGGGTTGGCGGGGTTTGGGGCAGTGTCCCGCGGTTTTATCAAGTCCTGTAATCCCCGTTGATCTTCACGTAGTCATACGTCAGGTCGCAGCCCCAGGCAGTCGCCTGTGCATCGCCCTGCCCCATGCCAATCTCAATATGGATTTCCTCCTGCAAGAGAATTTCCTTCGCTTTGTCCTCGTCAAACGCCACGCCCGCGCCGTTTTCGCAGACCAAAATGCTCCCCTTTGCGGAAGAAATTTCCACCCGTATGGTATCCACAGCAAAGTCGCCCTCTGTGTATCCAATGGCGCAGAGGATGCGCCCCCAGTTCGCGTCTGCCCCGAACATCGCCGCCTTTGTCAGGCTGGACGTAATAACGGATTTTGCAATCGCCTTAGCCAGCGGCAGGTCTGGCGCACCCGTTACCGTACATTCCACCAGCTTTGTCGCGCCTTCTCCGTCTCCGGCGATTTTCTTCGCCATGCTCGTGCAGATTTCCCGAACCACCGACAGGAACAGTCCGAATTCCGGTCCTTCCTCCGTAATCGGCGTATTGCCCGCCATGCCGTTCGCCAGCACCGCGACCATGTCATTCGTAGACGTGTCCCCATCTACGCTCACCATGTTAAACGTATCGTCTACGGCCAGCTTTAATGCCTTTTGCAGAAGCTCCGCAGAAATCGCCGCGTCTGTTGTCAGAAAACCCAGCATTGTCGCCATATTGGGGTGAATCATGCCGCTCCCCTTCGCCATCGCGCCAATCCGCACAGTCTTCCCGCCAATCTCAATTTCATAAGCTTCTTCCTTCGCTTCTGTATCCGTTGTCATAATGGCCTCCGCCGCATCCGTACCGCCTGCCGCAGAAAGCAGGGGTGCAAGCGCGGCAATGCCTTTTTCAATCGGTTCAATCGGCAGCACCTGCCCAATGACCCCCGTAGACGCAACGATAATATCATCCGCAGAAAGTCCCAAAGCCGCGCCCGCCAGTTTACACATTTTTTCCGCTTTTTCCACGCCGTCCGCGTTGCAGGTATTGGCGTTGCCGCTGTTGCAGACCATCGCCTGCGCCCTTCCGTCAGCAATATTTGCGCGCGTTACGGTAATCGGCGCGCCATACACCTTGTTCTGCGTATACACAGCCGCCGCCGCGCAGGGTGTTTCGCTGTAAATCATCGCCAGATCCTTCTTTTCGCTGCTCCCTCTCACACCGCAGTGTATGCCGCCTGCGGCAAAGCCTTTCGGCGCAGTCACGCCGCCTGATATTTTCTGCATTTATATAGCCTCCTTTTTAGAACCTTGAGGGCTCTGCCCTCAAACTCCCGCAAGGGGGCACACGCCCCCTTGACCCGGGATTGCCGCAAAACTGCGTTTTGCGGAGGTCTTTTCCCTTGTGTCTTATCATTCTTTAGTGTTTTTCCCTTTTTCCCCGCAAAAACGAAGTTTTTGCAAATCAGGGTTAAGGGGGCTGAGCCCCCTTATGGGGTGTGGGGCAACGCCCCGCGGTTTTCAGTTTTCACACCAGTCCGGTCGTTTCCTCCAGCCCCAGCACGATGTTCATGTTCTGCACCGCCGCACCGGATGCCCCCTTGCCGAGGTTGTCAAATACGCTCACCAGCGTCATCCGCTCGTCGTTCCCCTCCAGGTAAAGCTCCAGCCGGTTGCTGTCCCGCAGCGGGTTTGCCGGAAGGAAGCCGCTTTCCCCCTGCCCGATACCGACCAGCCCCGCGCCATCGTAATACTCCGCAAGCATGCCCAAAAGCGCCGCTTTGCTGATTTTTTTCCGGAATAACGCTGAAATCAACGGCACGCATGTCGCCATGCCGCTGTAAAAATCGCAGACAATCGGCATGAACACCGGCGGCGCGTCTATTCCTGTTACATGCTGCATCTCCGGCAGGTGCTTGTGCTGCTGCCCCAGCCCGTACTGCCTTGGGCTGTCAAATGTAAACGGCCGCTCCGCTGCCTCATACTCGGCAATCATCGCCTTTCCGCCGCCGCTGTATCCCGTCAGGCTGTGCGCCGTTAACGGGTAATCCTTCCCGATAACCCCCATTGCAATCAGCGGGTAAACCGCCGCAATAAATCCTGTCGCATGGCAGCCGGGATTCGCAATACGCCTGGACTGCGCAATTTTCTCCCTGTGCGCCGCGGAAAGCTCCGGAAATCCATACGCCCAGTCAGGGTGTGTGCGGTGCGCCGTACTTGCGTCAATGATGCAGGTATTCGGGTTCTCTACCAGCTTCACCGCTTCTTTAGCCGCGTCATCCGGCAGACAGAGAAACACCACCTCCGCGCTGTTCATCAGCCGTTTCCGTTCGGCCGCGTCCTTCCTTTTTTCTTCGCTGATGAGCAGGAGCTCCACCCCGTCATGCCGTTCCAGCTTGTGCCGCAGCTGCAATCCTGTTGTGCCCGCCTGCCCGTCAATATAAACCGTATGCTTCATAGACAAACCCTTTCTTTATCCAATTTGACTGCTTTATTGATTCCATTATATTCTTTTTACGTATAAAGTCAATAAAAATATGTATATTTATACAATTTTGGAACATTCGCGGCCATATGCCCGATTTTTTTCCCGCAGCACAAAAAAAGCCACAAAAAGTCACATTCCCAGCAACTTTTTCTGGCATTATTTACTATAACTAAATTTATTTGAAGTCATATATGACTTCTTCCTCTGTCTGCATTCCTTCCGCATACAAAACGCTATGCATTTATGCATCATATTATACAATCCTGCCACATACGGAAAATGGGGAACGGCGCCGTCCCCCGTGGCGTATCACATCTGTATGCCGCTTACACGAGCATATTGATATAATTGCCGAGCGTAAAGAAATTTGACATGGTGTACGCGCCGGAACGGCTGTACATCCCCATCAGGTTGAACATATTGTTGAAGCTGTTCTGCTGTGCCGTCTGCATATCGTTCTGAATGAGCGACGCGCCGGACTGCGAAAGCCCCTGTCTGCCATCATCGAAAAGCCCCTGCGCAAAGCTGAAAGAGCCGCCGAGCAGTTCTTTCGTCTGCTGGGGATTCGTTTTCAGGCTGTCGCGCAGCTTATCCTCATCGATTTTGAGGTAGCCGTCCTTATCCTTGGAAATACCCAGCTGGTTCATGGATTTTTCGGAGATTGGCGTATTCAGCATATTGTCGAGCTGTCTCTGCACACCAAAGCCCCTGTCCGCATTTTCATGCAGCATGTTCAGCGTATCGTTGTACTGCTTCACGAGGTTCTTTGTGGAAGAAACAATACCATCTCTGTCCGCGCCGACCGAAACCGTGGATTTTCCGGCGGTCTTGAGCGTCGCGCTCATCCTGCCGTAATCCAGATCGACCTTGTTCTCCGCTGAAGAATACGTTCTTTCTGCCTGACCGTTTTTCGCTACGGTATATTCCGCGTTGGCTGCCTGTTCGGAAACCTTGTCAAATCCGTTTTCTTTTGCGAAATCCCCTTCGATCTTGAAAGCGTTGTCTTTGCCCGTTTTTTCCGAAGCAAAGGAAATTTCAGAAACACCATCTTTTGTGGAAATGGATGCCTTAACTCCAATGCCGCTTTTATTCACAACATCGGCTATTTCCGTCAGCATCTGCCCGTTCGTTTTCGCACTTCCGTTCGCGTCCAAAGCCTTCACGTCAACGGTGAAAGACCCATTCGGCCCTGAAATGGAAAAAGCGGCGTCAGATGCAGCAAAGTCTTTTGCTGTCATGCCGTTGGAAACATTTGTCTGCCCTGTGGCAAGCTGTTTTACATTTACCTCATAGGTATCCGGTGAATTCATGCGGTAATTCTGCTTAATATCCAGCACAGAAGGCTCCGAGGACGAAACCGCGGTCTTGTTCCAGACCCCTGCCGCGTTGCCCGCGCGCAGGTTATTCGCGTTCGTCATCAGGGAGGACATGCTGCTGTTGTATGTTTTCAGAAAATTACTGCTGCTCTTATCCAGATAACGGGTCACATTGGAGCGGCTCACAGCAGAGGAACGGTTTACACGTGCCGCGTTTTGCAGCTGTTTCCTGTAAAGCGCAGATATGTTATTGATGCCGTAAGAATTGCCATAGTAACCATATCCGATTCCGTTTACTGCCATAAATATCAGCTCCTTTCTTGAAAGCCTGTTCCCGCGCCGCCCTGCGTGCGGGACGCATTCCAAAAAACAGGGCGGCGGACGGTGGCGCCCCCATCTGCGCCCTATATTATACATATCGGCTGAAACCGAAAAACATTAAGGGCATGGAGATACGTCCCCATGCCCTGTTATTTGCGAACCGGCCGTTGCAGGAAGCAAAGCCTCCTGCGTGAGCAGCCAACGCTTAATAGAATCTCATTTTACTCCATCGGTCCAAATTCCCAGTCATGCACGCCAACGCCCGAAGGCGCGCCGCCATTGCCGCCCTGTCCGGCCGCGCTTTGTCCGGCTGTGCCGCCCTGTCCGGCGGGCATTGTGCTGTTCTGCTCAAACTGCGGATACATACTGCTGACGCTCTGCAAATCAAAAATATCATTGTCCAGATATTCGTAAATCTTCTTGTCTGCCAGAGAAAGATAGAATTTCTTCACAAAATTCCCGCCATTTCCCTGATTGCCTTTGGTGTAGATATTGATGCCGTAGCAGTCCTTTCCGTCTATGTACGTTCTGCCCATATCCAGCGTCATGTTATATTCGCTGAGCGGATATTGCAGCCCCAGCTTCGTATAATCCAGCCCTGCCATGTAGCGCAGCGCGTCATCTCTGCTCATGGTCTGCACATTCTCAACAATAACTTCCGGCTTTTTCTCCATCCGCGCCTTTATAACGTACTGGCCCGTTGCCGCATCGCCCGCAAGAGGATATTCCATTTCAATCGAGAAAATGTGATCCTCCTCTGTTTCCGCTTCCTTCTGGTATTTGCCCAGCGCGGAAGTTTCCTCGTCCATTCCGCCGCCGCTTATCAGTTCAAAGCCTTCCTCATTCAGAAATTCCGTATAAGCATTCAGATCTGCTACAGTGGTTTCGCCAATTTTGTAGTAGTAATATGTCCAGCGGGAACCATCGCCGCCCTCGCCTTCGTCAATATACTGCGCTTCGCCGCGGTTGGGCGCGTCCTTATCTTTCTTTTTATCGTCTTTTTCCTCGTCTTCCTCTTTTTCTTCTTCCTTTTCCTTCTTTTCCTCTTCCTCGCCCTCGCCGTTTTCTTCGCCTTCCGCAGGCTCCGCGTCCGGCGGCGCGATGTTCGTTGTAATGGACATCAGCGTCTGCTCGCCGCATTCCTCCAAAGCCGCCGTAACAGATGCCACCATTTCGTCCTCAACCGCGTAAACCTCTACGGGTTTATCCTTGCCGCCCAAAAAAGGCAGCCCGCCGCCACTGCGCAGAAAGAAAAATACGCCTGCGCCCACGCCAACCAGCACAGGCACCAGCAGGAGCAGCTTCTTTTTCCCGCCCTTCTTTATTTCGCCTTCCGCCTGCTCATTTTTTTGCTTTTTCTTTTTTTCCTTTTTTGGTTTTTCCTTTTTAGCCATTCTACTTACCGCCCTCTTCTATTCTTTGAAATTTGACTGCACAGAAACCCTGCGTCCGTTTCTGAAGCAGGGTTTCCATGTTTCTGTCAACGTTTTGCCGTCATTACTGCAATTCCCAACGGGATTGCTGTCTGGCCTGAGAAAATCCCATGTTCGCGCCCGCGCGGCTTTCCATATCAACGAAATCCAGCGTGAAGCCGTTCAGAGCTTTTCCGTTCGTATCATAAAGCGTCATTGTGCAGACCAGCCTGTCGCCCTCCTGCACATTGCTGAACCTCAGTTTGGCTGTGCTGAGCGTTTTCCCGCTGGCTGTTGTGCCATCGGGCAGATTGCTGTAAGCAGTGAATGAGGATTCTGTCGCGCCCGTAATCTGGCCGCTGCCGTACATCTGCAATCCGTCCATCAGTGTTTTCACGTCAGAAATCGGCTTAAATGAACCGTCAACATCTCTGTAAAATACCTTTCCGCTGAACGAAATCGTCACAAGGCCGGAATAGTCGCCGCCGCGGTTAATCGCGCTTACCGCGCTGATGCCCGTTGTCACCTTCGGCGGGTTCATCGCCATCCCAAAGGTCTGGACAGTCTGCTGCGCGCGGTTGCTGAACAGTGTCCTTCCGGCATCCGGCTTATCCGGCGTGTCAGGCGTTTCCGGCGGAGGCGGAGCCGAGTAATCCGCAAAATTCAATACATACCCGGTAAATGCGTTCCCGTCAGGCCCGATCCAACCGTCCACATAAGTCAGCTGGATATGCTTCGTCATAGGATTGTTATTCGCGTTGGAGAGATAATTCATTGCGAATATCTGGAGCGTTTCCCCATGCTTAGGCTCAGTCTGCAATGTAATGCCAAGTATCGTTACCGCCCCATTTGCGTCTACATAACCATTCGTCACTTTCGCCCCGGCCGGGTTGATAACGGTTATATCTGTTTTTGCCGTTTCCGGGGTCACTTTTTTCGCGGAACCATTGTCGCCACCCCAAAAGTAAAGCGCTTTGTCGAACATGATATTTACAACTTTATTTTCTACTGTAAAGCGGTCGCCCAGCAGATCAGGCGGTATGATATCCAGCCTGGAGAACCTGCTGGAAACCAATATCTCGGAAAGGTCGCCCACTTCAAGCGGCGGGTTGCCTGTGATCAAAGACTGTGCGATGGCGAGCACGCGGTAGTTACCAGTGCCGTTCTTCGTCTGGAATGTCTTTGTAACATATGTCCCTGCACTTTCGTTTGCAATCTCCTCACCATGGTCCAGCGCGCCCATCTGGCTGGCTTCACCGAAGCTGTCACGAATCATGCTTATTACCGTCTGCACATCATCCGGCTTGATAGATGTCCCATCATCATCCAGATAATCTTTTACCGCATCTTCCGGATAAATTGCCCACCAGATATTGGAGTATTTATCCGACCAGATTGTTACCTGTGCGGCGTCCTCCTGCGTCCCCGGGACAACAATCGGGTTTACCTGTATCCTTTGCAGTACAGGCGGCTTGATTTTCGTTGTCTTAAACCTTCTGTGCCATACATGGGAAGGCTCTGCGGGCGTGCCCTTCAGTACCATGAATATATCATATACCTTTTCCGGCTCCAGCCCTTCAATCGGATACTGGTGCATCGTGGTATTCTTGATATCCCATGTGCCATAGATGCCGCCAGTAGGCACCTTGTCTCCGCTCAGCATCGCAAAGCCAAGGCAGTCGTCCAGGTTATCCTGTTCAAATGTCACGACCTGTACCTGTCCAGCCCCGGGCTTGATTTCCATGCTTTTCGTAACTTCCTGCAAAGCCGGGTCGACCGTATTCTGCCCGTTCATATCCCCGTTGACTGGCGCGATCAGGTAATACATCGTCGCGGGCCTGTCTGCTACGACCTGCGGGCGTATCAGCGTATCCGCGATCAGTGCTTCTTCTAAGCCTTCATCTTCTTCCGGCGCATACAGCAGCGGGTACGGGTCTACGAATTTCGGTACGATGGTATCCGTAAACGGAAGCATCAGGTTGAATGTCAGCGGGTAGTTCACCAGCGAAACATTCCCTGACTCCACCGCAGGGTCAACCACGCCGGGAATCGGGTTCGGGGCGATTGCGTTCAGGTTTGTTCTGGAACCTACTACGCACCGGACAGCCATATTGACCGTCTTATTCCAGCCGCCCCTGCCGGAATCGCTGCCGATAGATGTAACGCGGATACCATATTCGCCGGGTTTCAGCGTGCTGAATTTCTCATAGTGGAAATTCTCGTTGCCCTCGATCTGTCTGTCAATGATATAGTGCAGAGAGATCGCGCCCTTTTTCTGGTTTGGAGATACTACGATTCTGGGCACATATGCCGTATTCATGTTGTTGCCGCTCAAATCACAGAGCCCTGAAATCGCCAGCGGCTGGAAATTCGCCGTAGAGCCAAATTCCCTGTAGTACAGTTCAAAGCTGATTGTCGTATCAGATTCCAGAATCATATCGTACAATACGCTGTCAGCCGTTTTGTTGGACTGCGGTTCGATGGTAAACGTTGCGTCCAGATAATCAATCTTTGTCTTGTCTACACTTTCCTCGTTCTCTGTCCGCGTCAGTTGTACCAGCGGCGGCGTTGTCTGGAATTCTTCCAGCAGCGTCTTCTGTTTCATGGCGTTGCCTGATGTATCCACAATGTTGCTCAGCTCGAACTGGTAGCGGCTGCCGCTCGTCAGCCCGCGCCCGCCGTCCTGATTGATGAAAGCCTCCGGCGGGAACACCACGATAGTAGCGGCCTTTTCGCCTTCTTCAATCCGCACCTTCGTAAAGTCTATGCGTACAGTCTCATCTGCCTTGCCGTTCGTCCTGTCATAAAGCACAAACAGGTTTTTCAGGCTGACTTTTTCCTCTGTATCCGCCGTATCCGGTACCATCGGCGCGTTTGTCAGCCGGTTCCAGACTTCCTCGCTGAAAACAATATGAATCTCGTTTTCTACCTGAGGCCGTCCCTCTATGTCATCCGGGAAGTACATCTTCGCCGTCGGCGGAATTACGTCCCTTGTCTTGATTACAATTTTCTTTATGGTGGAAACATTCCCTGCCGCATCTGCCAGAGCCATGTAGCAATCATAGGAGGTTTCCGGCTGCAATCCGCGGATCTGCACTGTGGCCTCCTGGTCCACCCGTACATTTGCCCTGCCGCTGATCATAGCGTTGTTGGCGGTCAGTATTGCTTCTTTCGCCTCGTCGGAATCCAAATCGGGCGGCTCTACTGCCGGCGGGATCGGTACGGGCCAGTCAGTGCCCCTCTCGCAGACCACATAGTAAAGCGTCGCATTTTCCGTTGTGCCGACTTTTACGTCCACCGTTGTATCCTGCACTTTGTCCTGTCTGGGCGTTGTCGCCGTAAATTCAGGAGGGGTGGTGTCCTTCGTTGTGCCTGTCAGCTTCACAACGGCGGAGTCATTGATGCCGTCCGTTGTCATTACATAAATGTCATAAATGACAAGCTCCTCCAGATCGTTTACCGTAAAGCTGTATTCTGCATTCTTCTTGCAGTTGTTTCTATGCCCATGCGCAATATCGCCTTCATATTCCTCATTGCGCATCTGGCGCACCGTCGGCGCGACTGCGCCCTGCGGCATCACTACCCAGTAAACCGCCGCATCCTTTGTCGTCATAGCCAGAATATCAAGGCTTTCACTCGTCCGTCCTACTGCTTTCGGGTAGCCGGCAACAAAGCCGGGAACCGTATTGTTCGGTGTACGGAACGTAACCTTGCTGATATCGCTGACATTCTCATGGTCGTCCTTCAGAACGGCGTAAAGCGTATACTGTACATCTGTTTCCAGACCGCCGATGCTGATAATATCTTCTTTTCTGGATTCCGCCACAGAAATCGAGCCCTTCTGCTTAAACTGCGCAACCGTAGCCGGTTTCAGAAGCTGGTCCTCTGTCGGCGCGTCGATTTCCTTATAGCTGAGCCCCCAGTAAATCGTACCGGGCTTATTTGTCGAAAACATCATTTTCGTTGTATTCTGCGCAAGTTCGTCCGTCTTGGGATAGCCGGAAAGAATCTGCGGTTCATCTGAGGATTCCGCGCCCTCCAGGCTGCCCATCTCCTTGCCGTTGATATTCGTCACAACGCCCGGGCGAATCTCGATTTCATTCGGCAGCATCTCCACAGTCACGTCCGTCGTGGTGATATATACCTTTTCCACTTCCCCGCGTCCGTTTACCGTACTCGCGCTGTCTATGCGCATGTTGTCCACGTTTGTATCCCTGTCCAGAACGACAACGCTGTCCACAGCATCCTCATCCACAACAAGGTTGCCGATACGCCCTTTGCCGAGCGTCAGGCCGTTCTGCGGCCCTTTCACTTCAACTACATTGAAATAGCCGGAAAGGTGCAGTTCTTCATCCGGTTCAGCTTCCATCACAACATTAGCGAAGCCGATTTCAGTATCGGGATCATTTTCCAGATACGCATTGGATTTTACGTTTGTGCTGTTGACTGCCGTTGTGCCGATAGCGTTCAGCGCGAGCGGTCTGTCCGCAGGGCCGTCAGCCGTCAGCCTGTTGATTGTGCAGTTTTCAAACGTGACGCTGTTGCCGCCCCAGTTGCCCTCGCCGCCGCCGCAGACAATGACCTCGCCCAGTACGGTTACGTTCGAGAAGCCCACAAAGCCGGTGCCAACGCCTTCCGTGATGTACAGATCTCCTGCTATGACTGTATCATACAGCACAACATCGGAGCTGGAAACTGTTACATTTCCGTTCAGCGTACCAAAAGTATAATCCCCCGGCTGGGTCAGCATTGTGCCGAGCGAATTGGAAAGCACAACTGCCGCCTCCGCGCGGGAAATATTGCGCTGCGGGCGGAAAGAACCGTCATTATAGCCGCTCATATAGCCCTTATCCACTGCCGCCCCGACCGTCGGCCTTGCCCAGCGGCTGATGTTCCTGCCATCTGTAAACTGGTCAAGCAGAAGTTCTTTTGTATCTATTTTCAGGTTGCGGCAAAGCAGGGAGGTTGCTTCCTCGCGGTTGATTGCCTTTGTTGCGCCCGCCGCTGTTTCGGATATGCCCGAAAAATACCCCTGTTCATATGCCACCCGGATATTATCCGCATACCATTCCTCCCCCGTCATATCCTCAAAGGGAAGATCGCCGCCGGAATGGTTGGTATAATTAAACGCCCTGTTCAGCATCGAAATAAACTCAGCGCGGGTCACAGCGCGGTTTGCGTGCATCTGCCCGTCCACATCGCCCCTGATTACGCCAAGCTCTGACATCTTATCCATAGCGTTGCTCGCCCACGCCGGCGCGTCGCTTGCCGCCAGCGCAGTGGTTCGCCCCACGCCCATGCCGAGCGAACCGAGCCCGACAGCAAGGGCAAGGCCCATCGCCGCCAGTCGTTTCCCCAGTGAATGTTTCTCTTTCATTTTTTGATCCTGCCTCCCATCTTTCCTGCTTTTCTGGCGGCCGTCTGGAATACCATACTTCTGATAAGGTTTTCCTCTGTGCTGACCAGGTTATGGAATTTGCCGCCATAGGAATAATGCCGCTCTGTTTCGGAACGGTTCATAATTTCTCTGATGAATATTACCTCAACTACAATATACCATGAATAGCAGGGAATGGCAACTTCCATTACCTCGTTCAGGGGGAGCTTGGCCTCCGAAAGAACCTTCACGCCGCCCGCGCTGACGTCCGCCACAATGGCGTTCCATGCGTAAATCTGCCCATCTTCGCCCTTCTGGTACAGCTTTGTCTGGAAATCTGTGTTAATTCTGACATCTTCCTTGACAATATTTGCCAGACTGTGTATATCCTCGATAAGCAGCTCTGTGCCGTTTATCGTGGCAAGCACGCCCTCAAATACACCTCTGCGTCCGGAAAGGAACGTAAAGCGCATCCATTGGCCTTTTTCCATATCGCGCAGGGCGTCCAGACCGTTTTCAACCTTGAATACGGCTTCCCCGCGGTAAAACTCCTTTACCTGACCCTCGCAGATAATTTTATTGGATGCATCAATCAGCATAAATCTGTCGTCCATAAGCTCTCTCCTATTCTCTTTTATTTCAGGCCCTTTAAGCCCGCGGGCAGGGCTCTGCCCCGCACCCCGCAAACACGTCAGCACTTTGCTCTGCAAAGCCGCCTGCGGCGTCCGGACTTCTTTCCGGTGCCTGCTGAAAAGGACCTGACCCCAAACTTTATTGCGCAAAAACTACGTTTTGCAGGTGATGATGATATGATAAATATACAATTTCATACTGCCTAAAGTCAAATTAAAAACACATCAGGGTTTGTCTGCGGCTTTCCCTGTTCGGCTGCGTATCCGCCAGTCTGCCAGATTCCAAACGGCAAAACACGCAGGAAACGCATACCGCCGACAACCCCCTCTTATGGGCGTTGTCATAAGAAAATTCCGATTTCTGAAATGTCTGAAACATCGGGATTTTTCAGAACAATCACTCCTTAAGAAGAAATTTTCTTTTGCGGCAGCCGTCAGCGTTTGATTTAAGAAATCCATCAAAAAGAAAAACAGGTTTTCTTAAATCAGGCCGCCTTTCCTGAAATGCTTTATTTACGCCTGTATTCCGTCTTCATTTTCCTCCTTATTGTTCAGCGAGAATTTGAGGAAATACACATAAATATCCACCACCAGCTTATACAGCTCCGGAGGGATTTCCTCCCCCAGCTCCAGACGGGAGAGCAGCGTTGCCAGCGAGGTATCCTCATACACCGGAACGTCATGCTCCAGCGCGGACTGCACAATGCGCTCCGCCGTATAGCCCATGCCTGTTGCTACAATGATCGGAGCAATATCCCCGCCTTCGTATTTCAGCGCAACTGCTTTTTGATTCAGCCTGTCGTTCTCATATCTTGACATTGATCGCATTTTTCCTTTCATAGATTTGCGGGAATACCTCTGAAATAGCGATAGACGGCCCGCCCTTTACCAGATAAAGCTTCTGGCAGACCATGCCGTTTTTTTCCACCAGATCGGCAATCCCTTTGCGGATATCTTTTTCCATATTCTGGAATTTCTCCGGATAATGCAGTTGTAAATCTATTTTATTTCCCTGATTAATGATAATCATATCAAAGTACCCAACGTCCTTGATATCAAACTTAATCAGCATCTTGCGGGATTTCTCCCCGTCCTTGCCGTTTTCCTGTTCATTTCCGCTGTCCGGATCAACCCACATTTCAGAAAACATCAGGTTTCCGAACAGCTCCGCCGGAAGAATAAAATGCTGAAGGGGCATATAAACGCTTTCATTCAGCAGGAACGCGCTCATGATATTCTGAAATGCCGCCTTCATTTCATAACCGCCTTCGCCGCTCAGTGCCCTGTGGATATTTGCCGCAAGGCTGTCGGCAAACTGACTGCTCTTGTTGGCGGTCAGCTCCTCCAGAAAACGGTCGAATGTTTTGCCCATGTCCTCTCCAAAAATCTTTTTGAAATCCTGAAAGGACGCCATTTTCTGAAAATCCGCAAACAGCTTTTCCATCGTACCGCTCTCATACCGCGCGGTATTCAGTGTCAGGAGCGTGATAAAATCCCGCACCCGCCCCATATCATGGGTTCTCTGAGTGTAGGTAGAAAGAAACGGTATGATCTCCCGCTTCAGCGTGGAGATATTTGCGTCCATAGCCTCCTGTCCGCCGCCCTGCTTCAGGCTTTCCGCCGCCTCCATCAATCCCTGCCGGTAGCTCTGCGGCATATAGCGGGACATGGATTTCAAAACGGAAATGATGTTATTCAGCGTATTCCGGCTGGCAGACGCATCGTTGAAGGTTTTCATAAATGTCAGTATCGCCGTTTTCAGCTCTACGGATTTCGTGCTGTCCAGCGCGTCCCGCAGCGTCTGAAACACATCGGAGGAAAACTTGCTGTTCTGCGATCCCTGTTCCTTCAGGAACTGCACCATATCCTCCGGCGACATTTTGGTCATTTCCAGAAATTTGGCAATCTCCGCTGCAAAATCCTCCCCAATGCCGGAGGATACCATTGAGCCCATCTGGAAAAAAATCTGTGTAAAGCTTTCTACGAGGTCCGGCCGGTTTCGGAGTGCCTCCAGAAAGCTCTGGAAATTGGATTCATAGTTCGTCCCCAGGTTCTTGTCCGGATTGGAACGCTGCCCGTCCGGCTTGACAACCTTGGACGGATCTACCACGTTTTGTATGTTCACATCATTGACGTTGATGGGATTGGTACGGGTTGTATTTTCCAATCCCCCCGTCGGGACGCTTACCTTTAGAATGTTTGACATGAAAAATTCACCTTCCGACGATATAAACTATAAATAATCTCTCTTTTTTGTCGATATTAAGCATGATAGGCGTAATTACTATAAAGATAAGGTGGTGTATACCTATGGATAACGACATGGACAGCATGCTTGAAACATATCTGTTTGAAACAAACTCCCTTATGGATCAACTCGATGAGATCCTGTTGGAAGCGGAAAAATCCAAGCGTTTTACCGTAGATAACGTAAATGAGATTTTCCGTATCATGCATACAATCAAAGGTTCTTCCGCCATGATGGAATTTGATTCCCTCATGACCGCCGCGCACAGGCTGGAGGATCTGTTCTTTGTAATCAGGGACAAAGGCGTGGAAGCCTTCGATGAAAAGTGCGACGAACAGTTGCACCACGAAATTTTCAACCTTTTGTTTGAAATCATTGATTTTATGCGCTCTGAAATCGAAAAAATCGAAAACAGCGAACCCCTTACAGAGAATATCGACAAATACAAGGAAAATATTAATAGCTATCTGAACAAAATTAAAGCCGCTTTGGGCGATGGGGACGCTGTGGAGGAAGCTCCTGCGGCAAAAGCACCCGCTCCCGCAGCACCCGAGCCTGCCGCTTTCGTTTCGCCGGATGATTCTCCGTATTACCTGAAGCTGAAATTTGAAGAAGGTATTGGCATGGAAAACCTGCGGGCATTCATGGTTGCCAATTCCCTTCAGGAGGAAGGGCTAGCTTTCAAATATTTTCCGGAGGATATTGAAACCAATCCGGAAACGGCGGAGGTCATCGCACATGAAGGCTTCCTGCTTGCCTTCAAAGAAAAGGCAGACGCGGGCAAAGCCGTACTGCTGACAAGAGAAATGGGCAATATCAGCGATTTTGAGCTGATAGAAAATGAGCCGCAGCCTGAACCGGAAATACATGAAGAAGCAAAGAAAACAACAAAGAGCGAGAGCAAACCCGCTCCATCCGGCAGCGGTTCTGCCGCGCCGGCGGCGTCTCCCGCACATGCACAGCAGAAACAGAGCCTGATCAGCGTCAACCTTTCCAAGCTGGACGCATTGATGGCAATTATGGGCGAAATTGTTATTTCCGAAGCGATGGTTACGTCTTCCCCTGACCTGCAGGGCATTAAGCTGGACGATTTTACAAAATCCGCAAGGCAGCTGCGCAAGCTGACAGACGAATTACAGGATATCGCCATGAGCATCCGTATGCTCCCCATCGCGGGCGTGTTCAATAAAATGAACCGTATTGTGCGCGATATGTGCCAGAAGCTGGGCAAGGACGTTACGCTGGATATCATCGGCGAAGAAACCGAAGTGGATAAGAGCATACTGGACGGCATCGGCGACCCGATTATGCATATCGTCCGCAACTCTATGGACCACGGTATCGAAGAAACTACGGAAGAACGTGTTGCCGCCGGAAAACGCCCCCAGGGCAGAATTATCCTTTCCGCGCAGCATACCGGCAGCGAAATCATCATTGCCATTGAGGATGACGGGCAGGGCGTAAATACGGATAAGGTGCTCCAGAAAGCCGCAAACAACGGTCTGCTGACGAAGCCCGAAAGCGAATACACACATCAGGAAATCCTGAATCTGCTGATGATGCCGGGCTTCTCCACAAATACGGAGGTAACCGAATTCTCCGGCAGGGGCGTGGGCATGGACGTTGTGAAAAAGAATGTGGAAAAAGTCGGCGGCGTAGTAAGCATTTCCAGCGAGCCGGGCAAGGGCATGAAAACAACGCTCAAAATTCCTCTTACTATGGCAATCGTAGACGGTATGGAAATTTCCGTTGGGGAATCTATTTTTACTATCCCCATTATGAATATCCGGCAGTCTCTCAAGGTGACAGCCGACCAGATCATACAGGAC
Source organism: uncultured Anaerotignum sp. (assembly GCA_910578425.1). Taxonomy (GTDB): domain Bacteria; phylum Bacillota; class Clostridia; order Lachnospirales; family Anaerotignaceae; genus Anaerotignum_A. Next base: position 8,947 of record CAJTQX010000029.1, on the reverse strand, counting down.
GCGAGCAACGGCGAAGTCATCCGCATCCGCGATGAATTTTATCCCGTATTCCGGCTGTATGAGATGTACAACATTCCGACAGAGGTTACGAACATTGAGGACGGCATTCTCATCTGGGTAGAAACCGCAGACGAATCCTACTGCCTGTTCGTTGACGAACTGGCGGGCGAACAGCAGGTTGTTGTAAAGCCTCTGCCCGCTTATCTGAACAGCTTTAACATGAAAAACGCCGGTATCGCCGGCTGCACCATACTGGGCAACGGGAGCATCAGCATTATTCTTGATATCCCCAACCTCTACCAGATGGCGCAAACATACTAAAAAAGGAGGACGACCATATGTCTACTGAAGAAATGGTATCAGCAGCCAATGAACAACTGGAAAACCCCGGCGTTTCCGATGAGATTTCCCAGAAGTATCTGACTTTTATCTCTGACGGACTGGATTTCGGTATCAAGGCTTCCTATATTTCCGAGATTCTGACAAATCAGCATATTACAATGCTCCCGCTGCTGCCGTCATATATCAAGGGCATTATCAACATGCGCGGCATGATCATACCCATTATTGACATCCGTATCAAGATGGGCAAATCCCCCGCGGAGCCAACGAACCATTCCTGTGTTATCGTGCTGAATATCAATTCCATGATGCTGGGCGTTTATGTGGATACGGTTTCGCTGGTAACCGATATTGACGAGAGCGAGATTGCACCGCCTTCGCCGACAAACAGACAGGAGCTTGTCAACGGCATGGTCTCTATGGCAGACGGGAAAACGCTCCTTTTGATCGACTGCGAGAAGCTGGCACAGGCGTAAAAAAATAACCGCGGGGCTTTGCCCCACAATCCCGCAAGAGGGGTTTTCCTCTGGTCCTGTTGGCATTGTGTTCCACACAGCGGGATACTGGTTTACATAATGAAATTTGCTTTCTCATAAAAGCCTTGGCTAAAAAACAACACGGGCGGTGGAACGACGTTCCCCGCCCTGTTTCAGGATTATACCGCAATTTTTTTCAGCAGATGCTTGCCTTGATATTATGATTGCATTATAATGTAAGAAAGCTGCAAAGAAAGCCCCGCCGAGCGTTTATAAGAAAAAAGATGTTTACATATTTTTTCTTATAAACATTAGGCGGGCAAGACGATATGAGCCAATAAGGCGCAGAACGCAGTGATTGCGCAGGTTTGCGAATATCGGCGGCAGCTGCGGGAGCGTGGAACGCGAAGCAGCTGGCTTTCTTTCTCCCGCACTGCGTATACTGGAAAACATATTGATATATTTTTTTCTATAGACATTGGGCGGGCTGACGATATGAGCCAATAAGATGCTGCGCAACGCGAACGCGGCGGTTTGCGAATATCGGCGGCAGCTGGGAGAGCGTGGAACGCGAAGCAGCTGGCTTTCTTTCTCCCGCACTGCGTACACTGGGAAACATATTGATATATTTTTTTCTATGGACATTGGGCGGGCGATGATACGGGCTAAAAACAGGGCGCGGCAAATGCGGCAGCCTGCGGATATTTGCTATTGGGCGCGCAGCGGCAGTTTTTCCGTCTGAAAAGCGTCTGCTTTACATGTAAGGTGGTGTTACTTTGATTGAAATTAGTGAAAAGGATTTTAGCAAACTCGTAACGTTTGTCCAGCATGACTACGGTATCGACCTTTCCAAAAAGAAACAACTGATACAGAGCCGCCTCCAGAATACCCTGAATTCTAAGGGGTTCAGCGGCTTTACACAGTACGTGGACTATATCACGACGACAAAAAACCGTAATGATATCGAAAACATGCTGAACAAGCTGACTACAAACTATACGTATTTCCTGCGGGAAAGAGAGCATTTCGATTTTTTTAAGGATACGATCCTGCCCTATCTGGTTTCGACGAAAAAGAACAAATCCCTGAGCATTTGGAGCGCGGGATGCTCCTCCGGCGAGGAGCCTTATACCATCTCCATGTTTATCAAGGATTTTCTCGGGCCGCAGGCATCCGCATGGGATACGCGCATTCTGGCAACGGATATTTCCACAGACGTGCTTTCCATCGCAATGAAGGGAGAATATGACGTGAAATCCCTGCGGGACGTGCCGGATAGCTGGAAAAAACGATTTTTCCGGCCTGTGCATGGCGATGCTGACAGAGTCGTTGTTTCAGATGAGCTGAAAAAAAATGTGATTTTCCGCACTTTTAACCTGATGGGACCGATTCAGTTCAAGATTCCATTTGACGTGATATTCTGCCGGAATGTAATGATTTATTTTGATCAGGATACGAAAGACGCATTGGTGAACCGTTTTTATAACGCAACCGTGCCTGGCGGTTATCTGCTGATCGGTCATTCTGAAAGCGTAAACCGGAGTACCACAAAATATGATTATATTATGCCGGCGACATACCGCAAGCCTTTGCCGGCCGGCCGGAAATAAAAATCCGGATTTTGAAAGAGGGGTTACCTTATGCAGCAAAAAAAGATAAGAGTTTTTGTGGTAGATGACAGCATGTTATTTCGGAAGCTTCTGACAGACAATCTGTCCAAGTTCCCGGAATTGGAGATTATTGGCTCCGCTGTGGATGCATTTGACGCCATGAGACAGATTCCAAACCTGCGTCCGGATGTTGTGACGCTGGATGTGGAAATGCCGAAAATGACAGGGCTTGAGTTCGTAAAACAGCTGATGCCCAAATATCCTGTACCGGTCATACTCGTTTCTTCTCTGAATCTGAGTGTATTTGATGCGCTTTCCGCCGGTGCGGTGGATTTCGTACGGAAACCGGACATGGATAAACAGAAGGTAACGGCGTTTATCGCGAACCTGATGCTGAAAATAAGAATCGCATCCGTAGCAAAGGTACGCATACCAGTGGCTACGCCGACTCTGGCCGCCGCGCCTATGCAGAATGGGCCTATCCGGCTGACGAACGGTTCTTTGAAAATGAATTCGTTTATCATTGCCATCGGCGCATCGACAGGCGGCACAGAGGCTACACTGAGCGTGCTGAAAGAACTGCCGGAAAATACACCGGGCATTGTTGTGACGCAGCATATGCCTGAGGGCTTTACAAAAATGTATGCCGAACGCCTGGACCGGCTCTGCAAAATGCGGGTGCGCGAGGCAAAGGACGGCGATTTAATCGAACGCGGGCTTGTGCTGATCGCGCCGGGAAATTTCCAGATGCGTGTTGCCCGTTCCGGTATGCGGCATATCGTGCGGTGTACGAAGGAAGAGAAGGTCAGCGGACATATGCCCTCCGTTGACGTGCTGTTCAATTCCATGGCGGAAAATGTCATTGACGGCATGGGCGTGATCCTGACCGGCATGGGCATGGACGGCGCGAAGGGCATGCTAAAAATGCGGCAGAAGGGCATGTATACCATCGGGCAGTCCAGAGAATCCTGCGTTGTTTATGGTATGCCGATGGAGGCAAGGAAGCTTGGCGCGACACAGACGGAAATGGCATGCGAACGGATGCCCGCCGCTATTGTGAATTATTTGAACGGTGTGAAGTAAAAATAAAAGACCTTGGGGCTCTGCCCTCTGCCACCCCGCAGGGGCTTTCAGCCCTTGCCCCATTTTCACCGCGTAAATGCGCGGTAAAGCTAAAGTTTGGGATCCAACCCTTTTCAATGAGTACCGGAAAGAAGTCCGGACGCACGCAATGCGGCTTTGCGATGGTTACGGCGCAAAGTGCTGACTGGTTTGCAGAGGGTTGGGAACATCGCCCCCAGGGTTTTAAGCGTTTATAACGTAAAATGAAATCAGGCTGGAATATTTTTTCAGCCGTTTCTTTTTGAATTTTTTGCAGAAGGATGTGAGAAAAATGCCAGAACATACAGAACAACAGACTGTAACCTACATCTGCCCCGGCTGCGGCTCCTACCTGCGCTTTGACGGCAAGACGCAGGGCTGGGCCTGTGATTACTGCGGGAATACATACAGCGCGCAGGAACTGGAGCAGCGCGGCGCAGAAACCAAATCGGACGGCTACAACGTGCGCCCCAGAGCCGATGCACCCGAAGACGAAACCGACCTGCAATTTCACTTTACCGAAAACCTCGCCAATTCCGCGGCAGATACGGCACACATGCGTGCTTATTCCTGCCCTTCCTGCGGTGCGGAAATCCTGACCGACGACGTGACTGCGGCGACATTCTGCGTTTTCTGCGGCAATCCTGCTGTGCTGCCGAAACAGCTTGCAGGCGAATACCGTCCGGCGGCAATCCTCCCCTTTGAAACGGATAAAGAAGACGCCAAAAAGGCTTTTTTGCAGCTCTGCAAGGGAAAAAAACTCCTGCCGAAGAATTATACAGACGAACAGCAGCTGGAAAAAATTACAGGCGTTTATGTTCCGTTCTGGCTGTTCGACTGCAAGGCAAATTTTGATTATCACGCAACAGGCGAAAACGTTACGACATGGCGCGATACGAATTACATTTATACTAAAACCGACCTTTACCACATTCACCGTGCAGGCCGGCTGGCGTTTGAAAATATCCCGCTGGATGCTTCGGAAAAAATGCCGGATGATATGATGGACGCACTGGAGCCGTTTTATCTGGAACGCAAAAAGCCCTTTAATATGGGCTATCTCAGTGGTTTTTTTGCGGAAAAATACACCTATCTGCCCAGGGAGCTTTATGAACGCATGACGAAACGGATTGCGCCGGGCGTGGAATACAAGGCGGCAGAGGGACGGCCTTACCAACGGGTTTTCGGCGTGAAATGCCGGACGGATTTTTCCTCCGAACGGCAGACATATATGCTCCTGCCAGTCTGGATGCTCGTCAGCAGGTATAAAGACAGGGATTATTTATTTGCTATGAACGGACAGACAGGCAAAATTGTCGGCGAACTACCGTGCAGTACGGGGCAAAGCGTAAAATGGTTTCTCATCATTTTCTGCATCACATTCCTTATCAGCGGGCTTCTGCTGTATCTGATCGGGGGTGGACTGGCATGAGAACGAAAAGGGAATTTGCGGCGGTACTTCTGACATTCTGCTTAACACTTCTGGCGTTCGTTCCGGTCTTTGCGGCGGAATTGGAAACCGATTCAGCAAGCAGGGTTTTCGATTTGGCAGGGCTTTTCACTGCGGAAGAAAAAGCCGCCCTCCAAAACCGCGCGGAGGAGATACAGGAAAACTGGCAGATGGACATGGTTTTTCTGACAACGGAAAGCACACACGGAATAGAGGCCAAGCGGTACGCGGCGGATTTTTATGAACAGAACGGCTTCGGCATTGGTGCGGATTACAGCGGCATCATCATGATCGTAGATATGGGCGAGCACGATGCGCAGATTGTTACCTGCGGGCGGGCGATAACAGTATTTACGGATTATTACATCAGCCGCATCTGGAATGACATGCGCGGGCAGCTTTCGGAAGGGGAATATTTTGCCGCGATGGAAACGCTCTGCGACAATGTGGAGCACTACAATGCAGAATACATAAAATATCAGGAAAATCCCGCATATGTTTCGGAATACCAGTTAAAACAGGAGAAACAGCGGACTGCCCTGTTTTTGGGCGCGGCAGGGCTGTTTTCACTGATTACGGCGGGAATCAGCGTAATGTTCATGCGGCGCGGAAGCCGGAACATCAAGCCCTTTACAGACGGGCGGGCTTATTTGAAGGACAACGGCGTAAATATTACGGTGGACAAAAACACATTTGCGAGTACGCACACCACGAGAACACCCATACCCAAGAATAACAATAATAACCGGAGCGGCGGTTCCTGGGGCGGCGGTTCCTCCACGTTCCGAAGCAGCGGCGGACGCTCCTTCGGCGTGGGCGGGGGGAGGTTCTGAGGAATGCTGTCCCGCACCCTGTAACACATAAAAAACGGTGAAAGCCTTTTGGCCTTCACCGCTTTGTTTTTCATGTTTATTCTTTTGCTGCATCGTCAGCAGGTGCTGTTGTATCAGCGGGGGCTACATCGCCTACGCCATCCTTGGGAGCCTCTGCTGCATCGTCAGCAGGCGCCTTTGTGTCATCAGCGGGTGCTGTTGCATCGTCAGCGGGTGCCTTTGTGTCATCAGCAGGTGCTGTTGCATCGTCAGCGGGTGCCTCTGTCTTGTCATCTGCGGGTGCTGTTGCATCGTCAGCGGGTGCCTCTGTCTTATCGTCTGCGGGTGCTGTTGCATCGTCAGCAGGTGCCTCTGTCTTATCATCTGCGGGTGCTTCAACAGCCGGAGTTGTAACAGCGATTGTCTTAGCCTCTTTATCCCATGCAACTTCAAAGCCCAGAGCTTCGCCCAGGTCACGCAGTTTGAAGTAGTTGAAACCATCAATGTTGTAAGCTGTCAGAGAAACAGCTGCGCCGTCCAGTGCAACGCCCTGGTTGGAAAGTGTTGCAGCCTTTTTGCCTGCTGTTGCAGCCGCATCAGCTTCTTTCGCGCCTGTGTAAGCTGTGCCTTTTGTCAGTGTGATCGCTCTTGTTGCCTTGTCATAGCCGATATCGAACTGAGCACCTGTTTCATTCAGTGCAACCGCGATATCGCGCAGTTTGAAATAGTTGTTGCCTTCGATGTTGTAAGCCTGGAAATCAACTGCATTGCCATTTACAACAACTTTTGCGTTGGAAAGTTCTGCTGTTGCCTTTGCAGCGGGTGCAGCAATGGGTGTAACCTTAGCTTCGGGCTCTGCGGGAGCTTCGGGCTCTGCGGGAGCTTCGGGCTCTGCGGGAGCTTCAGGCTCAACGGGAGCTTCTGTTTTGTCAGCTTCCGCGTCTTTTGCAGGGTCAGCATTTTCGTCTGCCTTATCAGCCTCAGCGGGAGCCTCTGTTTTGTCTGCGTCCTCGCCCTCAGCGGGAGCTTCAGGCTCTGCGGGTGCTTCCGTTTTGTCTGCATCTTCGCCTTCTGCAGGTTCTGCTGCCGCGGGAGTTTCTGCGGGAGCCGCATCTTCAGCAAATACGGTTACGCCCAAAGCGGAAACTGCCATCGCAGCAGTCAATACAAATGTAATAAATTTTTTCATGACACATTCCCTCCTAAAAAGTATAATGGTGTAGTACACCACAAGTATAACATTTCCCTTTGACATACTCAATCTATTTTTCGACTTTTTTTCATAAAAATATTAAGATTTTATTAAAATTGGAAGCGTTTGTGTAAAATTTTTCATAAAATTGGAAAAAGAAACGTCCGGCTTCCAAAAATGGGGATTTTTACAGTCCACGCTTTCCGGCTGGCAAAGCCGGATAGCAAAACCACGCCTGAAAAGGCGGCTCACAACAAACAGCCCCCTGCTACTAAATGGTAGGGGACTGTTTGATACTGTCTGCTTAATCTAAATATTTCACGCTGTCATCATTTCCAAGAGCAAGTTTGGTATATGTCATGGAATCGTTCTCGTACAGGCTATATACTCCCAAGTAATCAGCATCCGGTGCAAGGTCTGCCTTGCTGTAAGCAGCGCCATTCAGCACAAAGTCAAAATCGTTGGTCAATACACCGATAGCGGATTCCGTATTTACGGTAACCCCCTCACAGCCGACAAAAATCTTGGCATAGTTATCGTCCATCGTGATTTTTTTAGCAATACCGGGGGTAGCTTCCTTGAAGGTGATAACGGAACCTTCACCGAAAGAGCAGCCGTTGATAAAGCTGACCATAGCATGGAAATCACCAACGACCGTTAAGCCGCCGTTAAAGACGCAATTACTGAAGTCGATGTTGCTCCGCAGCTCATTAGCGGCATCACGCGTGCTGGCCGGGTCAAGTGTGACTGTGACCATTTTTTCAAAAATAACATTGGAAACCTCTGTCATTTCGCCCGCTTTCAACTGATAGTTCTGTTCGTCTTTTACAACCTCGGGGACAGGTTCATCATTTTTTGCAAAAACAGCATCTTCGTCTGTCGTGATCGTGATGACCTTTGCTTCCTTATCCCAATCTACCACGAAGAAGAAAATTTCGCCAGCCTCACGCAGCTTGTAGTAGTTGTAGCCGTCGATGTTGTAGCCTGTCAATTTTGCCGCTGTCGCGTCCAGCCATGCGCCGGTAGGCAGTATGATCCTCTGCGTGGACAGCTTTGCTTCCTTTGCGCCGGGAACGACTGTCGCGTCGATCTTGCCGTCGCCTGTGTAGACAGTAGGTTCAGCGGAGCTGAGGGTTTTCAGCCTGATCGCTTTCAGTTCTTTGTCATACACAACGTCAAATTCCGCGTTTGTGCCAGCCAGTGCAGCCGCCAGGTCGCGCAGTTTGAAGTAGTTGTTGCCGCCGATGTTGTAAGCCGCGAATGCAACTTCCTTGCCATCGATGACCACTTTTGCGCTTGTCGGTGTAGCCGTTGCTTTTTCAGCGGGCGCGGGTGCGGGTGCCTCAACAGGTGCGGGCACGTCGGAAGCGTCCAGCGGTTCAGGGTCTTCCATATCGTCGCCATCCTCGGGAGCCGCCGCGTCTGTCTTGTCGCTTTCTGCGGGTGTTTCTGCATCAGCCTTGTCGCCTTCCGCGGGTGTTTCTGCATCAGCCTTGTCGCCTTCCGCGGGTGTTTCTGCATCAGCCTTGTCGCCTTCTTCGGGTGCTTCTGCGTCTGCCTTGTCAGCTTCCGCCTTGTCGTCCTCAGCGGACGCTGTTGCTGTGGAGTCTGCCGGTGCCGCATCGTCAGCGAATACGGTCACACCCAAAGCGGAAACTGCCATAGCAGCGGTCAATACAAATGTAATAAATTTTTTCATGACACATTCCCTCCTAAAAAGTATAAATGGTGTAGTACCCCACAAGTATAGCACTTTCCCCTAAAGTACTCAATCTATTTTTCGACTTTTTTTTGAATAATAATAAAAATTTTATTAAAAATGGAGAAAAATGTGCAAAAATTTTGAAAAAAATAGAGAAAAATCATTTGTTATATCCAAAAGGCATTTATATAAACTAAAAGGCATTCTTTTGTGGAATTGAACATCAGACAACGGCTATCGCCATTTGATTTCTGGCAACGGG
>CAJTQX010000028.1 GCA_910578425.1 uncultured Anaerotignum sp. | reverse complement strand
TCATCCTTCTAGCTTTTTCTTTCCTTGTTGTCCAATATGTATTGTAACTCTACAGCCCGAGCAGGGGCAAAAAAACGAATTTTCGTTGTAGCTTCATGAAATTTATGCTATACTATATCATTATCAATAATACCCCTGTCTGCGGGGAAGATGCTCCGTGGGCGGGGCGTGATTTGACAGGAGGCGGGAAGAATGGTTGGCAAGGACTTCGACGTTGCGAAGAATATCAGAATGACAGAAAATTTGCAGTGTCAGATGCTGGCTGTGCTTTCGGATTTTTTTACCGCCATGCAGCAGAATGCTCCAAAGGTGGAAAAAACAGAAATCCTGGCACGCATGGAAGTGCTCCTTTACCTGATGGCGGCGCGGCTGGGCATTTCGCGCGCGGCGATGGACAGGAAGGCTGCGGCAAATATCAAACTGGGGCTTTTGGAGGAAGAACAGGGCGAATGGAAAAGCGCGCTGCTTGAGCTGCTGCATGAGCTGGAGCAAGCTTGATAACGGAGGCTGAGATGGAACAATTCGGGAAAAAAACGGAAAGCGGGCTTGTCCGCACAGCGATCAGCGCGATTGTTGTGTGTGTCTGCTTTATTTTTGACGTAAGGCTGGGCTTTGGCGCGGTCATCGGGGCGTTTGCCGCTTTTTTTGGCTGGCCCTTTTCTGGGGAAAGCGCGCAGGGGGATTCGGGAGAGCAGGACGGTTCCTTTGTGGATACCGATGTGCTCAGAGAAAATTTTTCTATCCCTAAAAATCTGCCGATTCCTTATGCCGTGCTGGATGTGCGCGGTCATCTGCTGATGTGCAACGAGAAATTCGCGGAGGTGCTTCCGGAACGGGAACAGATGAACCGCACCCTGGAGCAGATCATGAAGAAGAAGGGCAAGGGCGGAAGGATAGAGCTGGAAATCGGCGGGAAATTTTATGAGGCAGAACTTGAAAACTGTGACGTGACGGAGGAAAACGGCGCGGTCGGTACAGTGCTGACGCTGACGCTGGCAGACGTAACGGCGCAGTACGCACTGGAACGGAAGCTTGCGGACAGCGAAACGGTTGTTGGCATGATTTTTCTGGATAACTATGAGGAGGTTGCAGATGGCCTGGACGAAGACAGGGTGCCGATTCTTTCTGCGGTTGTAGACAGAAAGCTGAACCAGTTTGCGCAGGAGCTGGACGGCGTTGTGAAAAAGCTGGAAAAGGACAGGTATATCCTCCTGCTCTCCAATGGTATGCTGGAAAAGCTGAAAGAGCGGAAGTTTGACATTTTGAACGTACTGCGTGAGATCAGCGTGGGCGAACATATTCCTGTGACGATGAGCATGGGCATTGGCGTGGGCGGCGGTTCGTTGGAAACGGCAATGCGCAACGCGAAAGCCGCTCTTGACCTGGCACTGGGACGCGGCGGCGATCAGGTGCTGATTAAGGAAGGCGAAAAATATCTTTTCTACGGCGGGAAAGCCGGAGAGATGGGACGGAATGCCCGTATCCGCGCGCGCGTAAAGGCTGACGCGCTTTGGGAGCTGATGGGCGAAGCGTCCGATATCCTCGTGATGGGACATCGCCATGCGGATCTGGACAGCCTGGGTTCCTGCATGGGCATCTGCGCCATTGCTGAGGCGATGGGCAAAAAATGCCGGATTGTTATGAATGAAATCGGCGTAGGGATAGAGCGTCTGTATGAAAATATGGCGCAGGCGGGGCATTATGAGTCGCGTCTGGTGAAGGATGCGGACGCTGTGAAGCTGATGGAGGAAAAAACGCTTGTCATTGTGGTAGATACCCACCGGAGCAGTATGGTGGAGGGGCCGCAGGTGCTGGCGGCGGCGAAAAAAATTGTGCTGTTTGACCACCACAGAAAAAGCACAACGGATTTCATTGAGCAGGCGGTGCTGATTTATCATGAGCCTTACGCATCGTCAACGGCGGAGCTGGTAACGGAAATGATCCAGCATATCGGCAAGAAAATCAAGCTGAAACCGATTGAGGCTGACGCGCTTCTTGCGGGTATTACGGTAGACACTAAAAATTTCTGCGTGAAAACGGGTGCAATCACGTTTGAAGCGGCAGGTTTCCTGCGGCGCAACGGCGCGGACAGCATACGCGTGCGCCTGCTGTTCCAGAACGATATGGATACCTATAAGGCAAAGGCAACTGCTGTGCGGGACGCGGAGATTTTTATGGAAAATATCGCGATTTCCGTTTGCCCGTCCAATGTGGAAAATTCCGCGCTGACGGCGGCGCAGGCGGCAGATGATTTGATGAATGTAACGGGAATTAAGGCGTCGTTCGTCTGCTGCAAGGTGGGCGATATGATCTATATCAGCGCGCGCAGCTTCGGGGAGATCAATGTGCAGAGAATCATGGAAAAGCTGGGCGGCGGCGGGCATTTCACCGTTTCCGGCGCACAGCTTAAGGACTGCACGCTGGAGGAGGCAAAAGAAAAAATCCGCGGCGCGATTGAGGAATATTTGAAGGAGGAGTCCATTTGAGGCCGCTGCATGTATTTTCCTGCGGCTTAGAAATGGAACGCGATGCGGCAAAATATGGCCTGCGGAGAGTTTCCGGCAGGGTTTAGCCAATTTACGCTGGCGGGGAATCTCCCGTCAGGGTGAAAAATATTCGGAGGAGGAATTGACATGAAACTGATTTTGTTGGAGGACGTGAAAAGCGTTGGAAAAAAAGGCGATCTGATCAATGCCAGCGAGGGCTACGCGAAGAATTTTCTGCTGCCTAAAAAACTGGCTGTGGAAGCAACGAAGTCTAATCTGAACGATTATGAACTGAAACAGAAAGCGGACGCGAAACGCCGTCAGGAGGAGCTGGAAAAAGCGCAGGAAACGGCAGCGGCACTGAAGGATAAGGTTGTTACCATCAAGGTAAAAACAGGCGGCAATGGGAAGCTGTTCGGCTCTGTGACAAACAAGGAGGTTGCTGACGCAATTGTGGAGCAGACGAAGCTGGAGATCGACAAGAAGAAGGTTTCCATCGGCGACCCGATCAAGATGGTAGGCGAACGGACAGCTGTTGTGAAACTGCACCCGAAGGTTTCCGCGGAAGTGACGATCAAGATCGAAGAAGCGTGAGGAGAAAGACCCTGGAGGCACTGCCTCCAAACCACCGCAAGCCCTTTGGAAAAGGGCTTGACCCCAAACTTTATTTCGCAAAACTACGTTTTGCGGGGAATGAATGGAAGGTTACTTTCCTGTTTTGTCCCGCCGTATAAAATGCGGCGGCAAATGGGTCAAGGGACGACGTCCCTTGTGGGAGTTTGAGGGCAAAGCCCTCAAGGTTTTTATCTTTTCAGAAAGGCAGTGAGATTCATGGAGCAGGACGAAAGACAAAACGAATACTTCCGCGGCGCGCCGCCGAACGATATAACGGCGGAGCAGGCTGTGCTCGGCTCTATGTTTCTGGACAGGGAAGCGGCGTCGACCGCGCTGGAAATACTGTCAGGCGCGGACTTCTACCGCCCTGACCACCGTATGGTGTTTGAAGCGGCGGAGGAGCTTTATCATACCGGCGCGCCGATTGATGTGATAACGGTGAAAAATAAACTCGAAGAAAAAGGCGTGTTCGAGCAGATCGGCGGTCTGCCGTTTTTGGCAACTGTTTCCTGCGCGGTAGGCAGTTCTGTCAATGTTCAGCATTATGCCGCTATTGTGGAGGAAAAATCCATACTGCGCCAACTGATCCGTATGTCCGGCGATGTTTCCCAGATGAGTTATGAAGGCAAGCAGTCTGTCAATACCATCATGGATACGGCGGAAAAGGGCATTTTTGACATCATGCAGAAACGCCATTCCGAACAGTTCCACCATATCAGGGATATCGCTGTGGATGCGATTGAAAAGATTGAGGATATTTACCGTTCAAAGGGCAAGCTGACGGGCGTTGCAACAGGCTTTGTGGATTTTGACGCGAAAACGGCAGGACTTCAAAAATCAGACCTTGTGCTGCTGGCGGCGCGTCCTTCTATGGGGAAAACGGCGTTTGCGCTGAATATCGTGCAGAATGCGGCGATACGCGGAAATGTGCCAACGGCGGTATTTTCGCTGGAAATGAGCCGGGAACAACTGGTGAACCGTATGCTTTGCTCCGAAGCCATGCTGGACGCGCAGAAGCTGCGGACGGGTGAACTGGCGGACGGTGATTGGACAGACCTGATCAGGGCAATGGGACCGCTTTCACAGGCTCCTATCTACATAGACGATACACCGGGCGTGACGCCCATGGAGGTGCGCTCCAAATGCCGCAGACTGAAAGTGGAAAAAGGGCTGGGACTGATTGTGATTGACTACTTGCAGTTAATGAGCGGCGATGGCCGCACAGATTCCAGACAGCAGGAGATTTCGGAAATTTCACGTTCGCTGAAAGCCATTGCAAGAGAAATGGAGGCTCCTGTGATCGCGCTGAGCCAGCTGAGCCGAGCGTGCGAACAGCGTGCCGACCATAGACCAATGCTTTCGGACCTGCGTGAATCCGGAGCGATTGAGCAGGACGCGGATGTTGTGGCTTTTTTATACCGAGATGAATACTATTTTCCGGATTCGGAGAAGAAAAATCAGGCGGAATTGATTATTGCCAAGCAGAGGAACGGCCCGACGGGAACGGTAGACCTGACGTGGATGGGGCAGTTTACAAAGTTTGGGAATTTCCTGAAAAGATATTAAACGGCGTTTCGAGTAAAAAACGGCTGTGCCAGAAGTGATTTTGGTACAGCCGTTTTTTGCTGTGCAAGATTTTTATTTTACGACAGGGGCAGCTTTTTCACATTCTTCTGCAAGGAATACGGCTGTCCGGCGTATCATTTCCAGCCGCATATCGCTGAAGGAATGGTCTGTCTGCATTTCTTCATAGCGTATGGCTCCGCCCGCAGCCTGTACGGAGTTTACCCAGGGCAGGCAGTGTGCCGATGGCGGACAACATTCGTCCAGCCCTGCACCGATGCAGAGCAGCGGCCTGTCTGCCATTTTTTCCGCTAAATTGCAGATGCGGAAATCCTCAGTATGTTCCTGTATTTCTTTCAGAAGAATTGCGGCGTCTGTGCCGTTCAGCCAGGGCGCGCCGTCCGCCAGTATTTCCAGCAGAAGACGGCCGGCTTCTGTTTCCGTTCCCATTTTTGCAGCCTCGCCCAAATCACAGGGCGCGAGCACTGCGGCGGCGCGCAGTTCTTTTCGTTCGGCAAAAAGATGCGTGGTCACAAACCCGCCGACACTCTGGCCGGCTGCGAAAATCCTGTTTTTATCAAAACCCAGCGTGTCGTTTTGCAGTATGAAATCCAGCACGCTTTTGCCATCTTCAATATCATGAGCAAAGGCATAGTCCCCGTCGCTGTTCCAACTGCCGCTGTAATGATATGCGACAACGTGAAATCCAATGCGCCTGAGAGCCTGCGCCAGGTCAAAATTTTTCTCTACGCCAGGAAAGCCATGCGAAAGCAGTACTGTAGGGTGCGGGCCTTCGCCGCCTGTGCGGTAAATGGTAACAAGCAGCTTTCCGCGCTTTCCCTGCACAAGTTCCGCCACAAGGTCGGGCCTGTTGGGGGCGTTTCCCCATATTTCGTCTTTTTCCAGATATTCCAGCTTCATACTGTTTCCTCCTTTGTACTTGTATTGTTTTTCCTTAGAACCTGTATTGCAGAAAGCGGGCATTTATTAAAAAGCCATCTTTTTAGTAAACGCCCGCCTGTTGTGGTTAGGATAGCACAAATTATGCTGTTTTACAATATTTCTGGAAAATTTTGCTGTTTGCGTCAGTTGCCGCCCATGAGCTTTGTCAGTTCCTCAATGCGTTCCAGAGGGAATGGCGGCAGGGAAAGCGGCTTCATGGCAATGGACATCAGTTTCATGGGGTTATCGTCCGCGGCGATGCGGTTGGAGCTGAGCTGCCCGCACCTTTTGCAGCGGTGTATCAATGCCCATTCGCCTGTTTTCCGCACCCATACGGCAACAGGCTCCATAATGCCGCCGCAGTCCGCCGCGCGGTCGCCAGGCTCATCATCCAGATGCAGGCTGGAAAGACAGTTCGGGCAATGGTTGCGGTGCTCGCTGCCTGCGCCGACAGGGGTGACAAGTCTGCCGCAAACCCTGCAAGTGAAAGGGTCTGTGCAGGGGTGTGTTTTATAATAATTTTTATCGTATTTTTTCCGTTTGTTTTCACGATTCATTTTGGGTATCTCCTTTTTGTCCGTTATAATTGTTTTTCCTGAGTTTTGGACAATAAAAAAACGCCCATTTAAGGCGGCTTGACTTAAGAAAACGAATTTATCTTTTTGATTGATTTCTTAAGTCAAACGCCGACGGCTGTTGCTTAAGAAAATTTCAACTAAAAATAGAAATGCTCTTGAAAAATCCTGATTTTTCAAGCATTCCAAAAAAGAAATTTTCTTATGGCAACGCCCATATGGCGGCGGTGTTCAGGGATTTTATCGGTTTTTGCATACAAAACAAAAGGAAAATAATTTCCTGCTTTTTCTAAACAGTCTGTATGCCGTTCCGTAAAATACGCACAACAAAAACACCCACACCCATTATAAAAGTGGATATTTTTTTTTATTGTCCATATTAACGAATATCCGACATACACCACTCCTTCTTTCTATATTTTCAGTATACCACAGGGGAAGACAGAGGGCAAGCGCGAAAATACGTATACATGACTCATGACGACACTGCCCGGGAAAACAGATTTTTCTTTTCCATTGATTTCTTAAATCAGATGTCGGCGGCAGTTGCCTGAGAAAATTTCTTCTAAAATTTTCTTATGGCAGCACCCGGAATGCGGGCAGCTTCTTTTTCGGGAAAAGAGGTAGATTTTTCGCGGTTTTTATAGTACACTGGTAAAATACAAAAGCTGCAATGAAAAGGCGGCCTGACTTAAGAAAACAACTTTTCCTTCTGATTGATTTCTTAGGTCAGACACTGGCAGCAATGCCCATAACAAGGAGGATACAGATGGAAAAAACAGTTGCGCTGACATCGCTGGGGTGTGATAAAAACAGGGTGGACAGCGAGGTCATGCTGGGGCTTCTGGCGAAGGACGGTTTTCGGCTGGTTGCGGAGGAAGCGGAGGCAGATATCATTATTGTCAATACCTGCTGTTTTATCAAGGACGCGCTGGAAGAAAGCATAGAAACCATTCTGGAAATGGCAGAATATAAGAAAACGGGACGCTGTAAGGGACTGATTGTGGCAGGCTGCCTGGGGCAGCGGTACGAAAAGGAGTTTTTCGAGGAGCTGCCGGAGGTGGACGCTGTCGTTGGGACGGCGGCATATGAATCCATTGCGGAGGTTGCGGATGAAGTGCTTGAGGGCGCGCGGCAGATGAAGCGGCTGGAGGACATTGACCGCCCGATGGACGGAGCAAACGGCTGTTTGCGGCTGCGTTCGACTGCGCCGTATTTTGCCTATCTGAAAATTTCCGAAGGATGCGACAACCACTGTACCTACTGCGTGATTCCCAGGCTGCGGGGCAGGCACAGGAGCCGGACGCTGGAAAGCCTTGTTGCGGAGGCGGAGCTGCTTGCGGCGGAAGGGGTGAAGGAGCTTGTGCTTGTGGCGCAGGATACCTCAATTTACGGGCGCGATATTTACGGCGAGCCGAGGCTGCACACGCTTTTGGAAAAGCTGAACGATATCGAAGGGCTTGCGTGGATACGCCTGCTTTACTGCTATCCTGAAACGCTGACGGACGAAACCATTGCGGCAATGGCACGATGCGAAAAGGTCTGTCATTATATTGATATGCCGATACAGCACGCCAGCGATACTGTACTGAAACGGATGGGACGCAGGAGCAGCCAGGCGTTGATTCGGGAGAAAATCGCAAAGCTGCGGGCAGCTATGCCGGATATCGCCTTGCGGACAACGCTGATCGTTGGATTCCCGGGGGAAACGGAGGAGGAATTTCAGGATTTGAAGGATTTCATTGCGGAAATGAAATTCGACAGGCTGGGCGTTTTTTCGTATTCTCAGGAGGACGGCACCCCCGCGGCACGCATGGAAAACCAGATTGACGATGAGCTGAAGGAGGAACGGCGGGAGGAATTGATGGATATGCAGAAATCCATTTCCGCCGCGCTCTGCGAACAGGAAACCGGAACGGTGAAAGAGGTTCTCATTGAGGGCAGACTGCCGGAGGAGGAGATTTACTGCGGGCGCACGCGGCGCGATGCACCGGAAATCGACGGGCTGGTGTTTGTTTCCTCTGAGGAGGAATTATATTCCGGGGATTTTGTGCAGGTGCAGATCCGCGAAGCGGGGGATTATGATTTGATAGGAGATGTAATATATGGAGATGAATCTGCCGAATAAACTGACGGTACTGCGGGTTGTTTTGATTCCGGTATTTCTTGCCGCGCTTTTTTTCGCGCCTGTGCCGATGAACCGATACAGCGCGGTGCTGATTTTTATGATTGCCTCCCTGACGGACTTGCTGGATGGGAAGATTGCACGGAAATATAATATGGTAACAAATTTCGGAAAATTCATGGACCCGCTTGCGGATAAACTGCTGGTGATGTCCGCGCTGGTTTCTATGGTTGCGCTGGAGGACTTGCCCGCATGGGTGGTTATTGTGATACTTGCCCGGGAATTTGCAATTACAGGTTTCCGCACGCTTGCAGTTGAGGCGGGAATTGTGCTGGCGGCAAGCTGGTGGGGCAAGGTCAAAACGACGGTGCAGATGGTGATGATTATTGTAGTGCTGCTGGACCTGCCGTTTGGCTTTATGGGGCTTTTCGAGATGGCTCTGGTAGGGCTGGCGGTATTCTTCACGATACTTTCCGGTGCGGATTATATCATAAAAAACAAAGATGTTCTGAAGGGCTGAAATTATGAAAACGCAGACAAAAGGAATATGGATTACACTGCTTGCGGCGGCCTGCTTTGGTGCGGCTTCGCCTATTGCCAAAGGTGTATATCAATATGACGTAACGGTGAGCTGTGTGCTGACATGGCGGTTTTTAATGGCGTCTATACTGCTTTGGGCGTATCTCCTGCTGTTTCGGCGGGATTTGAATTTTCGACTGAAAAAAGATCAGTTGATTACGCTGGCAGTCGTGGGCGGCGCGGCGCATTTTTTGACAACGCAGTGCTATTTCAGCGCGCTGAAATATGTTCCTATCAGCATACAGATTATGTTTTTCTATACATACCCGTTTATGGTAAACGGGTTGAGCATCCTGCTGTTTGGGGAGAAAATGAACAAGGGGCAGATGGTTTCGCTTGCGGCGGCATTCATCGGTATTTTGATGACAGTTTCGTTGGACGATATGCGCCTGAACTGGATTGGCATTCTGCTCAGCATCGGCGCGGCGGCCTGCCAGACGGCGTATATCCTGCTTTTGGGGCGGCGGAACGTGGCGGAAGTGGACAGTCTTGTTATCGGCGCGTATTCGTCTGTATTTGCGTTTCTGTCCTTCCTCATTTTTTCCCTGGCAAAGGGAGAACTGCGGGCAGACCTTGCCCTGCCCTGCTGGGCGGGAATCGCCGGAATGGCAGTGTTCACTACGGCGGTGGGAGCGGTTGCCCTCGCGCTGGGCATTAAGCTGATCGGCGGCGCAAAGGCGGCGATTATCAGTGTATTTGAGCCGATCGAGGCGATACTGCTGGGTGTGTTCCTGTTTCAGGAACGGCTGACACTGCGGGGCGCGGTTGGGATTGCACTGGTAATGGGCGCGATTGTGCTGGTGAATTATATACAGACGAAAAATGCTGTAGAGTGAAAGCGTATGCTTTGTTTATGGCGGGGAAACTGCGGCGTTTGGGTACTACGCCGCGTTTTTCAGATATGTCTGCAATTTCCGCCCAATCCAGCAGGTAACGAGGATTTTGATGCTGTCCAGCGGGAGAAACACGAGCGCGCCTGCGGGAAGCGTGGCGATAAAGCTGCCGCCGATTACGACAGACATCCAGTATGTAGCGTAGGCGTAGAAAACGAATGTTATCAGAAAAATGCCCGCAATCTGCGCCGCAGGGCTTTGGGGAAAACGGCGGATACAGACGGAACAGGCGGGAACAAGAAACAGATACCCCGTAAGATAGCCGCCGCCCGCGCCGGCAAAGCGGGCAAATCCGGCACTATAGCCAGCAAATACCGGAAGGCCGACAGCCCCCATCAGCAGGTATAATGCTGTGGCGGCAAATGCCATTTTGGGTTTTAATATGTATGCGGTCAGATAGAGCGCGAATGTTCCCAGCGACAGAGGCATGCTGCTGACGGGTATGGGAATGCTGATGGGCGCGAGGACACAGATGACTGCCGCCATCATTGCGGTGAGGGTGAGATCTTTTGTTTTTGTTTGGGTCATAAGAATACCTTCTTTCGTAATGGATTGGGATACGTTTGGGTTGCCTTTGCCTGATAAGGGGAGATACGGCTGAAAAGAGTGTATTCTCTTGTCAAGCGAAGGTAAGGGTATTGTAAACGGAGAAAGAAATATTGTCAACCGTATTAGATAAAATTGGTTTACAATTGGAAGGGGGAGAAATTTAAAATGTCCAGAAACTGCCAGAAATGCGGCGGAGAGGTGGGAGCAGCAGATTTTTACTGCATCCACTGCGGTATGCCTTTGGAACGAATCAAACAGGAGGAACAGCAGGAGTTCACCCAACGGGAAGGCGTGCCGCCGACGTCACAGGAAAAGCCGGAGCTGGTGAAGCCCTTGAGCGTAAAGGATTATCTGCTGCTTGGCGTATTGCTGTCGATACCAGTTGTAAATATCATTTTGGCGATTCTTTGGGCGGCGGGAAAGGACGAAAACCCTAACCGTCGGAATTTGGCGCGCGCGTGGCTGATATTTGCCGCGGTTGGCACTGTGATCAGCGTAATTTTCGTAATTGGGCTGGCGCGCGCGGTATGGCTGGATGAGCAGAATTATCCGGAGTATTATGAGTATTATGATGAATATTATGATGACTGGGAAGAATATGACTACGATTATGATGAAGACATGGAGTGGGAGCATTATTGGGAGGAATTGACAGAAGGACTGGGAGAAATATAAAAATACGTATGCATAACTCCTGACAACACTGTCTGGAACAGAAGGCAGACGGGGGACGCGGGCTTGCGTCCTCTTTTTTTGGCAGTCTGCGGCAAAAAGGCATAAATTTCCTTTTACTGAGCCATACTATCCGCGAAAGGAGATGGGAACTTGAGCGGAAAACTATTGCTTGCGGCACAGCTGCTTTTTTTCTGCATGGGCGCGTATTATTTTTACCGCAGCAGCCGGAGGAAAGGCAGGAAAAGCAGGGGTTTTGTGGAGGAAAACCTCTGCCAGCTGGAAAAGATTAACGGGATGCGGAGCGTATGCCTGACAGAGCCTTTGGCAGAGCAGACACGACCGAAAAGCCTTGCGGAGATCATCGGGCAGGAAAAAGCTGTCCGCGCGTTGAGGGCCGCGTTATGCGGCCCGAATCCGCAGCATATCCTGATTTATGGTCCGCCGGGGGTTGGCAAAACTGCGGCGGCACGGCTGATTTTGGAGGAGGCAAAACGCAGGCCGGAGTCGCCCTTTGGGCAAGGGGCGAAATTTGTGGAGCTGGACGCAACGACATTGCAGTTTGACGAACGAAATATTGCTGACCCGCTGATGGGCTCCGTACACGACCCCATTTATCAGGGGGCAGGCGCGCTGGGGCAGGCAGGCATCCCCCAGCCCAGACCCGGGGCAGTCTGCGAGGCAAACGGCGGCGTATTGTTTATAGACGAGATCGGGGAGCTGCACCCATTGCAGATGAACAAACTGCTGAAGGTGCTGGAGGACCGCGTAGCGCGTTTCCAGAGCAGTTATTACAGCCGCCAGAATACGGATATCCCGCCATATATCCATGAGATTTTTCAAAAGGGTCTGCCGGCGGATTTCCGCCTGATCGGTGCGACAACGCGCAGTCCGGCGGAAATTCCGGAGGCTCTGCGTTCCCGCTGTACGGAGATTTTCTTTGAACGGCTGGACAGACATTCTGTGGAAAAAATTGCGCAGAACAGCCTGCGGCGTTCCGGAATGACATTTGAAGAAGGGCTTTGCGGAAAAATTGCCCGATATGCCAGAGGTGGGCGGGATACGGTAAACATCGTGCAGTCGCTGACGTCGCTGGCGTGGATAGAAGGCGGGCGTACCGTTACGGCGGCTGATCTGGAGTGGGTGGCAGAAATGGGACGCTACCAGCCGCTGATGCAGCGCAGAATACGGCAGGAGCCGCAGACGGGCGTTGCAAATGGTCTTGGCGTACAGAGCGGGGGCGGCGGCATGCTGCTTTTTGTGGAAGCTGTGGTAAAGCGCGGTGAGGGCGGACTGACAGTGACGGGTATTATGGAGGAGGAAGAAATCAAAAGCAGACAGGGCAGCGGACGCAGAAAAAGCAACGCAAAAAGCTCGGCGGAAAATGTGCTGACGCTTTTGGAAGAATATGGTTTTTCCAAAGCGGCATATTATGTGCATATCAATTTCCCTGGCGGCGTTCCTGTAGATGGGCCTTCGGCAGGGGCGGCAATGTTTCTGGCTGTTTATTCGGCTTTTGTGGAAACGCCTTTGCCGAATGATATTGCCGTAACAGGAGAAATCGGGATAAAGGGGCAGATTCTGCCTGTTGGCGGCGTGGAGGAAAAGCTCGAAGCTGCGCGGGAGGCGGGTGTAAAGCGGGCGTTTATTCCGGCGGAAAACTGGAAGGAAGGTTACGGCAGGCTGGGGATTACGGTCGTGCCTGTGGAAAACGCGGACGCGCTTCTGCGGGGCGTGTTTCTTGACGGGTAAATGATGGTTTCGGAACAAAGGATTTACGGCGGACGTTGAAAAGGGGGAACGCTGCAACGTCCGCCGCAGCCGGCGTGATTCAGCAGTGAAAACGGCAGAACCAGTTCCAGTAGGGTTCTTGCTTTCCGCAGTCGGGACAGGTGCCCGTCCCGTAGACAAGCGGCAGAATAGGGCGTATCATATCATCGCCCGCCAGTTCCAGCAGGCCGTTCAGCCAGACGGCTTCGTTATCCAGAGATTTTTTATCCCAGGGGAGAATTTCGATTGGCTCAAGGACATCTGGCTGTTCGGCAAGGGGAAGTATTTCGTCTTCCCATCCGCACAGACAGGCTGCGGGGGCTTCTTCCCAGGAAGAGCCGGACAGATACCAGAGGGCACAGGCATGCACTCTGCTCCCGATTATTGCCAGCGCGCCTAAGGAAAACATTGTTCCCAGTTCTGTATCGGTTTCCAGTAAAGCGTGGATTTCTGCATCTGTCAGGAGGGATTCCGTTTCTTTGCGCAGACCGTCCAGACCTTCATGGAATTCACGGTATGCCTCTGATTCAGGGGAAAGGGGAGTCATGGCTTCTGCCGCGATTGCCGCGCCCATTTGGGCAATTAAAAATACTTTATCTTCTTTGGACAGCTTCGGGCAGAAAGCAGCTAAATGGGGCAGAGCATAGGCTGTGGCGGTGTACCAGCTGAGTTGGTGGCTCAGATCTTCCGCCAGTATTTCGATAGTTTCCCGGGTATTGCCATTTCCTTCTGTCAGTGCCAGAAGCCATTTCTCTGCATCGTTTCCGGCGGAGCTTAACGTTTGCCAGACAGGGGCATTTAATGCAATCATATATAATCCCTCCTATTTGATTTATTTCCTGAGATTCCTGTGGCAGTATTCCAGTATGCATTTTCCATTATCGTCCTGTCTTAGACAGTTTCGCCACAAGTGTCTGCACACGCCTTTTCGGCAAATTTTGTCGGTTTTTTTGTTAAAAATTCCTGTCGTATCGCCTGCCTGGCGGCTCCGCCCGTATGGCGGGGCAATGCCGAGCCACATTGTACGCCTGCGAATTTTTGCCTGAAATCCGACAAATTATGCTCGAAAATACGTATACATGACTCATGACGACACTACCTGGGGGAGGATAAAGCATTTCAAACAGAAATCTTCCGTTTCTTGAATTTTTCCTGTGCGAAAGCATAGGCTTCGCTGATATAAGGCTTCAAGGCTTCAAAAGTTCCCTTCGATGGATTCAAAACGCAAACCCAGCCCATCCATGCATAGACAGGATGCGGCAGGAGCGTGTCCAGCGCGGAGAAATCATAATCCATTGCAACGATTTTTCCTTTGGCAGGACGTTTGGGCAGTGTGCCGAACAGACGAACAAATGTGGGCCTGCGCAGACCGAGATTCAGCCGGTATACGTTGGGGCGGTCAAGGGCGGAAGCGTTGTCATTTTCTCCATCCTTCTCCTTGACAGTCAGTACATAAACGCCGCGTCTGAGTACGTTCCCGGGGTTGTAGAATATGCCTTTTTCGCCCCAGCTTTCCACTAAAACTGTGCCTTCCAGACGGGTAAGGCAGTAGTGCAGGATTTCTTCCGGATTCATCATTTCCTCCTGTTTCATTATTTTCAGAAATGCAGCAGGGCTTCTGCAAATTCGTCCGGCAGTATGGGGCGGTTCCGGTATTCCTCCCTGAGGGCGGGATAATCGGCGGGGGCGGCTGTAAGAGCTGCTTTTGCGGCGTCCTGAATTTGGCGGACGATCTGCCGGAACAGCGGGGTCTGGTAGACCATATCCAACGCTTTCAGGTAATCCTTTGCAAAGCTGGACGGAAACGGCGTCCCGGTAAGGTCGATACAGGCGTCTGCAAGTGTATTCAGCATATTTTCCGCTTCAACGAAGCTTACCTGTTTGCAGTCCTCTAATTCGCCATATTCTTCAAAATCCAGCCGCCCGCCCGCAATGACGACCTGTTCCAGCAAAAGCATGGAGAGCCATGTGAGAATCATCCAGTCCTTGCCAGCATGCCCCATATCCTGCAGGGCTTCCCTGTAAAACTCTTCCTGTGCGTCGGTAATCTCCTCGCCGACATTGTAATGCAGGGTGCAGGCCCAGAGGTTGTTTGCGAGATCCTCATATTCTACGGGCGTGTTTTTCCCTTCCAGAGTATTCCACAGCAGGGCAAACGACTGCCCTATGGCGGCAGGCAATCCCATGCCGGTTGAAGCCATGCCCTGCCGGACAGTGCATGTGAACTGCTCCAGCATCAGCAGGTTTGCCAGCAGGCGCGCATGGTTGCTGCTGCCTGAAAAGGCATCTTCCAACATATCCCGAAAGCGGTTTACCCAATTTACAGCCTTCGCGCCTTCCAGCGCGGAAAAGTCCATATCAAGTGTATATTTCATAGTATCCCTCCCTGTTAAGCCTGTACTGATTATATCACAAGCATAAAAGACTGGCGCAAAAATATTTGTGAATGCGGCAAAAATGCATTGACGAGGGGCAGTGTTTTGGACTATTATTAAAACAGCGGAGGACAAAAACTGGAAATTGTTTTTCGGTTGTCCGCAAAAACAGGCAGAAAACATTTAAGGAGGTAGATACCAATGAAGTTTACAAACACAGATAAAGCACCTGCGGCTCTTGGCCCTTATTCTCAGGCGGTAGCAGTAAACGGTCTGCTGTTCACGTCCGGACAGATCGCACTTGATCCCGCAACAGGCGAGGTTGTTGGCACAAACGTACAGGAACAGGCAGAACAGGTAATGAAAAACCTTGGTGCGGTTCTGGAGGCAAATGGTCTGACATACACAGATGCGGTAAAGACAACATGTTTCCTTGCGGATATGAATGATTTTGCGGCGTTCAATGAAATTTACGGCAAGTATTTTACAGCAAAGCCTGCACGTTCCTGCGTTGCAGTGAAAACACTGCCGAAAAACCTGCTCTGTGAGGTTGAAGTAATTGCGGAAATGAAATAATCAGAGCTGATTGCATGTCCTTCCGGGGGGCGTTTTGTTCGCTCCCCTAAGGGATTTTGCGCGGTTTCGGCGGACTCGAAATATACAATAAAATATCAAAAAAATTTCAAAAAAACTGTTGACATTTATCAGGGACTGTTGTAATATATAGAAGTCGCTGATAACAGAGACAGAAAATATCGAGGCGTGGCTCAGCTTGGTAGAGCGCTACATTAGGGATGTAGAGGTCGCAAGTTCAAATCTTGTCGCCTCGATTAAGTTCAAATCTTGGGCTTTTCGCCCGAATTGGAGAAGGTTTTCCTGAACCTTCTCTTTTTCTTTTGTGCGCGGTCTTTCTGACCGTTATAGTATACCTTCCATGATTTTCGCTGCTCTTTGGTCTGCATCGTCGATGAAGTGCAGGTATATCTGCGTAACCTCAAGGCTGTGTGTCCCAGCCTTGCTGTTTTTGGGCTTCTCTGTGATGATCGACTGTCCTGTCAGTTTAATGACGAGTTTTATAAGCACATTTTAGACAAGATGGTTGTTAATGATAAAACAACATTGATGTGTATCAGAGTTTGATTCCTGTTTAAATGGAGCGATACAGTTGCCAGAAGATAAGTTCTGGCTGCGGGAGTCGCTTGAAAAAAGGAATATTTCACAGATTTGAAAAAGGATTCCCTGCCGCTATGTATTGATAAGCATTGCTTTTCCGGCGGAAATAGTGTATACTGAAAAGGAAAGAAACCTTCTTTAAAAAATTGTAAAATGGAAAAGAAAAGGACAACTGGAGGGATTTGGATGGGTGTTACAGTCAGCGCAGATGAAATCAAAAGAGTAAAGGGATTAGGTTTTTTGCATAATAAAGGAACAGATAATTTTTCCGGACGCGTTATCACGAGGAATGGGAAGATCACAGCTGCTGAAAGCCGTCGTATTGCGGAGGCAGCGGAGAAATTCGGCAATGGCGAGCTTGCAATGACAACACGTCTGACGGTGGAGGTACAGGGGATTCCCTTTGAAAATATTGAGCCGTTTCGGGAATACCTTGCGGAAACCGGTCTGATGACAGGCGGTACAGGGGCAAAGGTGCGTCCTGTTGTCTGCTGCAAAGGGACAACATGCGTATTCGGCCTGCTGGATTCCTATGGACTGAGCGAAGAAATTCATAATCGTTTCTTTATTGGGTATAATGACGTGAAGCTGCCGCATAAGTTCAAAATCGCAGTAGGCGGCTGCCCGAATAACTGTGTAAAGCCGGACTTGAACGACTTGGGTATTGTGGGGCAGAGGGTGCCGAAATTCGATGAGGAAAAATGCAGGTCCTGCAAAAATTGCGTGATTGCGAAGGGATGTCCGATTGGTGCGGCAACAAAGCCAGAGGGCGGAAAATTACAACTGGATACAGAGCTTTGCAACCATTGCGGACGTTGTGCATCGAAATGCCCGTTCCACGCGTTTGATGAAGGGACATATGGCTATCGCGTGTACATCGGTGGACGTTGGGGCAAAAAGACTGCGTATGGTCAGCCTCTGAAGAAGATTTTTACGGATAAGGACGAAGTGCTTGCGATTGTTGAAAAAGCGATACTGCTGTTCCGTGAGCAGGGACAGGCGGGCGAACGCTTTGCGGATACCATCAAGCGGATTGGGTTTGAGAATGTGCAGGAGCAGCTGCTCGGCAGCGGACTGCTGGAGCGGAAAGCTGAGATTTTGAAGGATTAAGGATGAGAGGGGGTTTGCCCCTTACCCCGTCCGCTTTCTTTCGGATAAAGCGGAGCAAAGAACTTTGCTGTCAAATCAGACTTTGCCTGATTTGGGGCGGATAAACAGAGATTCCCCGCAAAAATGAAGTTTTTGCAAAACGGGGTCAGGGGGATAAAATCCCCTTGCGGGGTTTGGGGCAGAGCCCAAAGGTCTTAATGCTCTTTCAGATTTGAAAATGCGGGCAGGGCGTAAGCCCTGCCTGTTTTGTGGAAAGGAAGGACGCGAATGAACTGCATTAGCGTGACATACCGTACCGCGCCGCTTTGGGTGCGTGAAAAAGCGGCATTCCATCAGGAACAGTTTGCGGCATTTTATCACGCCGCAAAAGAATCCGGCGTTCCGGAATGTGTTCTTTTAAGTACCTGCAACCGTACAGAGCTTTTTTTCTGCGGGAAAACGCAGGAGGACTGCCATGCGGCGGAAAACCTGCTTGCCCGCGAATGCGGCACGTCTTTGGAAGAACTGCTCCCCTATTTTCGTATCTATCAGGGAGAAGGCGCGGCAAGGCATTTGTTTCGTGTAGCCAGCGGTATTGATTCCATGCTGATGGGGGAGGACGAAATTCTCGGGCAGGTCAAAGATGCGTTCGCATATGCGGCAGACTGCGGCATGACCGGTTACGAATTAAATACAGTATTCCGCGCGGCAGTGACGTGGGCAAAAAAAATCAAAACGAACACGATGCTTTCCAAAACGCCCGTTTCTATTGCGACATTGGCGGCAAACGAAGTGTTCCGTCTGCCAGGTGCGGAGAAAAATGTACTGATTATTGGTGCATCCGGCAAAATGGGAATGACAGTGATGAAAAATCTTGCCTGCCGCGAAAATATCCGCATTTTCGGCACATTCCGCAGTCATAATGCCCTGCTGACACAGGCGGCGGGCAAGGCGGACGCGGTGCTGATTCCTTATGAGGAGCGGTATGCCTATATGGACAAGATGGACGCAGTAATCAGTGCAACTTCCAGCCCGCATTATACAGTGACAAAAAAACAACTGGATCCAGTCTTGCGGCAGGAAAAACAACGGCTGTTTCTGGATATTTCTGTGCCGCCGGATATAGACAGGGAGATTCAGACGCTACAGGGCGTACATCTGCGGAATATAGATGCGTTTCGGGAACTTGCAAAGACAAACAATGACCTGAAACAGCAGGAGGCGGCGCAGGCAGAGAGAATGATCGAGCAGGGGCTGGACGAATGGAAACGCGATGTACTGCTGCATGGATTTTTGCCGAAACTGCCTGCTGTAAAGGCGAAAATGGCAGAAATACCGTTTGAAAAGCTGGTTTACCGGGCGAAGGCGGATATGAATGCGGGACAGTTTGCGGCTCTGCTGGCTGTTTTGCGGGAAATGGAGGAGGAGCGGTGAGCTATTTTCCTTTTTTTATGGAGATTACCGGAAAAGACTGCCTGATCGTTGGCGGGGGGACGGTGGCTTTGCGAAAGGCAGAAAAGCTGCTGCCCTTCGGTGTACGTATCATGGCGGTCGCGCCCGTATTTTGCGGAGAATTTCAGAAATTGGACGATGTGCGGCGAATAGAGCGTCCGTTTTCGCCGGAGGATATAGAAGGTATGGCGTTTGTGATTGGCGCGACAGACGACAGTGCGGTAAATGCTGAGATTTCCCGCCTTTGCAGGGCGCGGGGGATTCCGGTGAATATCGTGGACGACAGGGAGAACTGTACGTTTTTTTTCCCCGCGCTGGTGAAGCGGGGGGAATTTGTGGCGGGGTTTTCCTCGGGCGGGAACAGCCCGCTTGCCGCGCGGTATATGCGGGAAAGGCTGGAAGAAAGCATACCGCCGCGCTTTGAGGAAACCATCGCGCTTTTGGGTGCGTTTCGAGAGCGGGCAAAAAGGGAAATTCCTGACGGACGGGAGCGGGAAAAAACATACCGCCGCCTGTTCGCGCTGGCTTTGGAACAGGACGGCAATGTGACGGAAACAGACTTGGAAAACCTGCTGAAAGGAGAAAGCCATGATAAAGACGCTTAAAATCGGCACGAGGAAAAGCGCGCTGGCACTGCGCCAGACAGAGCTTGTGGAAAACGCCCTGCGCGCGGCGTATCCCTTCCTGCGGCTGGAACGTGCTCTTTTGCAGACGAAGGGGGATAAAGTGCTGGACAAGCCGCTTTGGGAAATTGGCAGGAGCGGCGAGGGGCTTTTTGCATCTGAGCTGGAAGGAATGCTTTTGCGGGACGAAATCGACATTGCCGTCCACAGTGGGAAGGACCTTCCGCAGCTTCTGCCGAATGGGCTTGAGATTCTGGCGGTATTGAAGCGGGACGACCCGCGGGATGTGCTTGTTATGCCTGCCAGAAGGCGAGCGGAGGACTGCCGCGTGATCGGGACGGGCAGCCTGCGGCGGCAGGCATTTCTGACGGAACTGTATCCAAAGGCAGAAACGAGCCTGATTCGCGGGAATGTGCAGACACGCCTGCAAAAAATGATGGACGGCGCGTATGACGGTATCGTGCTGGCAAAGGCGGGGCTGGACAGGCTTGGGATTTCGGAACAGGACGGCTATGCGTTTCGGGTGTTTTCACCGGAGGAATGTCTGCCTGCCGCGTGCCAGGGCATCATTGCAGTGGAAGGAAAGCCGGAGCTCGCGGAGTTGCTTGGAAAAATCAGCCACCGGGAAACCATGCTGGAATTTGAAACGGAGCGGCGCGTGATGGAACTGACGGAGGCAGGATGCAGTCAGCCCGCGGCGGCTTTTGCGGAATATCGGAACGGAGAGATTTGCCTGCGGGCGATGCGCGGAGGCAAGCGCGCGGAGGCAGTTGCTCCAACGGAAAATTGGCAGGAACTGGCGGCGGAAATTGCGGGGAGGCTGAAATGAAGGAGAAAAAACAGGGAAAGGTTTATATTGTGGGCGCGGGCTGTGGGGACGCGGAGCTGATTACATGGAAGGGCTTGCGGCTGCTGCGGCAATGCGATGTGGTTTTGTATGATGACCTGAGCGCGGCGCGGCTTTTAGAGGAAACAAAAGAGGACTGTGAAAAAATTTCTGTCGGCAAACGTTTCGGGAAACACTCCGCCGCACAGGAGGAAATCAATGCACTTTTGGTGGAAAAGGCAAAAGAGGGCAGGAACGTTGTGCGACTTAAGGGCGGCGATCCGTTTGTGTTTGGACGCGGCGGGGAGGAAATACGCGCGCTCCAGGCGGCGGGCGTGCCGTATGAGGAAGTGCCGGGCATAACGTCCGCAGTGGCTGTTCCGGCAGCGGCGGGGATTCCTGTGACGCACCGGAAACTGGCGCGCAGTTTTCACGTCATAACGGGACATACGGCGGAAAACGGCCTGCCGGAGGATTTTGAAACACTGGCGCGGCTGAATGGGACGCTTGTGTTCCTGATGGGTCTGCACCATTTGGAAGAAATCGCGGAAGGGCTGCTGAAAAACGGCAAAAGTCCGGATACGCCTGTGGCTGTGGTTTCGCGGGGAGCAACGGCGGCGCAGAGGACGGTTCGCGCACCGTTAGAGGAAATTGTACCGACGGTTTATTCGGCGGGGCTGGAGGCTCCGGCGGTCATTATTGTAGGAGCTGTGGCGGCGTTGGATTTTTCCGGAACGATTGCAAAGGAACTGCAAGGCGTGCGCATTGGCGTGACGGGGACGCGCTCTATTGTGCGGAAGCTGCGGAAAGGCCTGGAAGAGCTGGGCGCGGAGGTGATGGAAATGGAGATTTCCCGCCTGATACCTTATACGCAGGGGGACGCGCTGGCGGCGGCTCTGCAAGGGCAGGGCTGGCTGGTTTTTACAAGCCCGAATGGCGTAGAGGTCTTTTTTGCGGGGATGCAGGAGCGGCGGCAGGATATTCGTACGCTTGCGGGCTGGAAATTCGCGGTAATTGGTCCGGGGACAGCGCGGGCATTAGAAAAAAAGGGTATTTTTCCGGCGTATATGCCGGAGAAATATAATATAGAGAGCCTTGCGGCAGGTCTTTGCAAAGCGGTACGGCAGGGCGGGGAAGTTCTGATTCTGCGGGCGGAGCAGGGTTCGCCTGTGCTGACGGAACGGCTGGCGGCGACGGGGATACCGTTTCAGGAAATCAAGCTGTACGATATTGCTGTGGACAGAGAACGGCTTGCTGCGGCGCGTGAAAAAGCAGGGGAGATGGATTTTATCACGTTTGCAAGCGGCTCAGGCGTACGGAATTTTCTGGAGGACGGCGGAAGGCTGGCGAAGGGTGTGCGCGCGGTCTGCATCGGGCAGGCAACGGCTGAGGTTTTGCGGGAATATGGATATGACTCTGCGGTGGCAGAGGAATCCAGTGCGGAGGGCGTTCTGCGGGCAGTTCTGCGGGAATGGGAAAAGTTTCGTACAGAAGGCGGCTGGCGGGGCTTTGTTTGACAAGAAGGCAGTTTTATGGTAACATATATGCATTATCATAATGGAATCTATGGAATACGCGAATATTTTCGCGGGAGAGGAAATTGCCTGTGAACGGAAAAAAGAAACTTTCGGAAAAGAAAATTCCGCACATTGCAACAAAGCTGAGGGACCATATCGTAACTGTGCCGCATGAGATTCTTGCCGCGAGCGGCATTGTAATCATGGGAAGGCGTATCAAGTCCCTTATTTTTTCTACGGATATCGCCATTATCCGCAACTGCAACGCAGATGCTGTTCTGGCGGTCTACCCGTTTACGCCGCAGCAAATCATTGCGGACGCGATCGTATCAACATCCAGTATGCCTGTATTCTGCGGCGTTGGCGGCGGGACGACGACCGGCGCGCGTGTGGTAATGCTTGCGAAAGATGCGGAGGCACTGGGCGCGACGGCTGTTGTTGTAAACGCGCCGACCAGCAATATGGTCATTCAGCATATCCGTAATGTGGTGGATATCCCTATTGTTGTTACAGTTTTGGACGAGAATACAGATATTGAGGCGCGGCTTGCGGCTGGGGCGGGGATACTGAATATCTCTGCGGCGGCAAGGACGCCGGAGGTTGTGCGTATCATACGGGAAAAATATCCGGATGTACCCATTATCGCAACGGGCGGACCAACGCGGGAAAGCATCACCAAGACGGTACAGGCAGGCGCGAATGCCATCAGCTTTACGCCGCCGACCGCAGCTGACCTTTTCAGCGGACTGATGACGCGTTACCGCAACGAACATGAAACCAGAACGAGAGAAGGCAGAGAGGCTGAGGAAAACTGAATACAGCAGGCAGAGCGCGAAGCGGGGACTTTGCCGCCGCCTGCACAGGAGAGGGGCATTTGGGCGGAATGCCTTTTTTATTTCCGCGAAAAAGTTTTCATGCATTTTCCCGAAAGGGTGTTGACGTTGGGAATCTGGAGGAATATACTGAAAGTGTGCAAAAATCTTGTTAAGAAAAACGGAGGTGGAGCAGTATGGACGGCGGTCATAATAAGGGCGAAATTGCTCTGGAGCCTGACAGTTACCGATTGTGCCAAAAGAATAACGCTGTGCGTCTGGTTCCTCTTCTTTTTTGTAAGCTGCGGAGATAAAACAGACGGGAAAAGGACAGAATCATAGAATATGGAGCTGTCCGTTGGCGTCTGCCGGAAAGAATTTCGGTGCAGGCTGCCTTTCTGCGCCCGTTTCCATGAAAAAGACGCACTGCGTAGAACCCTTTTACAGGGTTGGCGGCGGTGCTTTTTTATTTGGAATGGGGTGGAGAAAATGGACGAGATGCAGGAGCTTTTTGAGAGCCTGAACAAATGGATGGAAACAGGGGAATATGCCCTGCTGAAGGAAGGGCTGAATACAGAGCAGCCGGCAAATATTGCGGAATATTTTGAGGAACTTTCTGCGGAAAAGCAGCTTTTCGTATTCCGGCTTTTGACGAAGGATATGGCGGCAGAGGTCTTTACTTATATGGACAGTGACACACAGGAGCATATTGTCCATTCGATTACAGACCGAGAGGTGCGCAATATCGTAGACGAGATGTTTCTGGACGATACGGTGGACTTTCTGGAGGAGGCTCCCGCGAACCTTGTAAAAAAAGTCCTTCGGAATACAGATGCGGAAACAAGGCAGCTGATTAACCGTTTTTTGAATTATCCGGAAAATTCTGCCGGCAGTCTGATGACAATTGAGTTTGTACGTCTGCGCGGGCAGATGACGGCGGCAGAGGCTTTGCAGCAGATTAAGCAGACGGGTATGGACAAGGAAACGATATATACCTGCTATGTCATAGATGCCAGGAGGAAGCTAATCGGCGTTGTGCCGCTGCGGACGCTGATCTGCTCCAAAGATGAAAGCACGATTGCGGAGCTGATGCAGGATGATGTGGTTTCTGTACAGACCATGGACGATCAGGAGGAAGTCGCAAACATCTTCAAAAAATATAACTGGATGGCTCTGCCGGTAACGGATAAGGAAGGCCGCCTTGTAGGCATTATTACGGTAGACGATATCGTAGACGTTATCGATCAGGAAACAACGGAGGATATGGAAAAGATGGCGGCTGTGCTGCCCTCTGACGATGAATACCTGAAAATGAGCGTGCTGGAACTGGCAAAAAACAGGATTCCCTGGCTCTGTGTGCTGATGATTTCGGGTACGCTGAGCGCGTTTGTTGTGGAGCAGTACCAGACGCTGCTGAGCTCTGTTGTAATACTTTCCAGCTTTATGACGATTATTACAGGCACAGGGGGAAATGCCGGTTCACAGGCTTCAGCAATGATTATCCGCGGCATGGCTCTGGGGGAGATACAGCTGCGGGATACGATGAAGGTCGTTAGCAAGGAATTTTGCGTCGGGCTGATTTGCGGGGCAATACTTGGGCTGGTGAATATGGCGCGGATGACATTTTTGAGCCGCGGGACAGATGTTGTGGTGGATCTGACGGTTTCTATCAGCATGGCGGCGGCGGTGATACTGGCAAAAACCATTGGGTGCCTGCTGCCGATACTGGCGAAGGCTGTCCATCTGGACCCTGCTATGATGGCTGGGCCGCTGATTTCTACTGTGGTGGACGCGATCGCTCTGGTGATGTATTTCAGCATCGCTACGGCGTTGATATTGTGAAGGATTGACATTGTATTGTTGAATATGGAGGCAGATGAGATGAAGAATTTGGATGTGCGGAGAAGAATTTTCAGCAAAAGTTCAGTTGCGGTAACTGCGGCAACATTGGCCGGTGCGGCAGCCGGCGCAGTGCTGGGCGTTCTGGCTTACTATAATGGCTGGTTGGGGTGAGCTTTTCCGCTGTGACGTGAGCTGTTTGAGCCTTGCGGAATCTGTGCAGGACAGGTGTTGTTTGGGTGGTTCCGCCCGAAATTTCTCTTGTCAATGCATACAGCCTATGCTAATATTGAAGAAAGAACCAGCCGCCGAGACGCGGAACAGATTCTCAGGCGGCTTTTCAATTTACCCGTAAAACTTGAACCGGAATTGGAGGTCAGATATGAACCGTGAAACAATCGTAGTACTGGATTTCGGCGGCCAGTATAATCAGTTGATTGCGCGGCGTGTCAGGGAGCATCACGTTTATTGCGAGATCCTCCCCTGGAATAAGCCGCTGGAAGAAATTAAGGCGAAACACCCGAAGGGCATTATCTTTACAGGCGGCCCGAACAGCGTTTATGACGATAATTCTCCCAAATGCGACCCTGCTCTGTTTGAGATGGGCGTGCCTGTGCTGGGCATCTGCTATGGCTGTCAGTTGATGGCATATACATTGGGCGGCAAGGTTGGACATGCAGGGGAAAAAAGCGAATATGGCAAGGCGGAGGTTACGTTTGCCACAGACAGTAAGCTCCTGAAGGGGATTGATGCACACGAAATCTGCTGGATGAGCCATACTGACTATGTGACAGAAATGCCGGAGGGTTTCCGCGTGATTGGGACAACGCCTACCTGCCCCGCTGCCGCTATTGAATGCCCGGAAAAGGGATTTTATGGTGTGCAGTTCCATCCAGAGGTGAACCATACGCCAAAAGGCACAGACATGATACGTAATTTCCTGTTTGAAGTCTGCGGTTGTACCGGTGATTGGACGATGACAAATTATATTGAGGATCAGATCCAGAAAATCCGTGCGCAGGTTGGCGATGGTAAAGTGTTGTGCGCGCTTTCCGGCGGCGTGGATTCCAGTGTTGTTGCCGCACTCGTTTCTAAAGCAATCGGAAAACAACTGGCGTGCGTTTTTGTGGATCATGGTCTTATGCGTAAAAATGAGGGCGATGAGGTCGAAGCGGCATTCAAGGGTTTCTTCGATGCGCATTTTGTACGCGCTAACGCACAGGAACGTTTTCTTGCGAAGCTGAAAGGCGTGACGGACCCGGAACAGAAACGTAAAATCATAGGGGAAGAATTTATCCGCGTATTTGAGGATGAAGCGAAAAAAATCGGAAAAGTAAACTTTCTGGTGCAGGGTACGATTTATCCTGACGTGATTGAAAGCGGACTTGGAGATTCTGCTGTGATCAAGTCCCACCATAATGTGGGCGGCCTTCCTTCTGTTGTAGATTTTGAAGAATTGATTGAACCGCTCCGTCTGTTGTTTAAGGATGAAGTGCGCCAGATGGGGCTGGAACTTGGTTTGCCGAAGCATCTGGTATGGCGGCAGCCGTTCCCTGGTCCTGGCCTGGGCATCCGCGTTATTGGTGAAGTGACGGAGGATAAGCTGGAAATTCTGCGGGATGCGGATGCGATATTCCGCGAGGAGATTGCAAATGCCGGGCTGGAGCAGAGCATTAACCAGTATTTTGCCGTTATTACGGATATGCGCTCTGTCGGCGTTATGGGCGATTTCCGGACGTATGATTATACAATCGCTCTGCGCGGTGTGACGACAACGGATTTTATGACTGCTGATTGGGCCAGAATACCGTATGATGTGCTTGATAAGGTGTCGATTCGTATTGTAAATGAGGTGAAGCACGTGAATCGTATTGTGTATGATATTACGTCAAAGCCGCCTGCAACGATAGAGTTTGAGTGAGAGGGTAAATCCTCGCAAGTCTTGAAAAATCAGGGCTTGCGGGGATTTTTAAATTGGCAGTGGGTACGATTTGGGTACATTTTTTTTAATCCAGCTTATTGTTTATCAAACGGTGTTCTGTATCCTCCATAACCTGATCGTGGAGCTGCTGGATGTTCAGATCGAAAAAGGCATCTCCATGCTGTTCAGGGTAAGTGTCCATCCAGCGGTCATAATCCGCTTCGGCTTTAATGAGAGCCTCCCCACGTTTTTTTGCATCTTTTATTTCATTGCATTTTTCTACATCTTCTAAAAATTTCTCGTAACGCTGGCACCATGCGTTCATCAGCGTCAGGGTTTCAAAACGTATTCCGACTGTATCATTGCCTTCCTCGTCTTTGCACTCGAAAAGGTGTCCGTTGTACTGGCGGGCAATCTGGAATAGGCGGTGCATGGCTTTAATCATGTCAAAATCGGAATTTTCCAGTACCTCCGGATTGACAGCAAGGGCATCTGCTATTTTTTCAAGGGATGATGGCTTGGGGTTGCGCCTGCCGCTTTCGTAGGCGCGGATATAGGCTTCGCTTGCGCCCACTAATTCGCCTAACTGCTTCTGGGTAAGGCCACGCTCTTTGCGGATGCGGCGTATATTTTCTCCAACGGTCATAAGTCTGCCTCCTGTAAAATTTTAGCTGTATATTTGCGCTAAATCAATCATACCATATCAGGAGGAAAAAATAAAGCAAAAAAGATATTGACAAGAAACAAAAGTTACGATATGATAAAAAACGCAACATAAAGATACTATACAGAAACAAATATAAAGAAAGAGAGGAAACAGCGTGAATGAAAAGATTTACTACAATGCAGAGGACATTTCCAAGATGCTCGGTGTGAGCATGGGAAAATCCTACAAGATTCTCAGAGAGATGAACAGGGATTTGGCAGGCAGGGGATTTCTTACGATTGCGGGTAAAATTCCTGTGGAGTATTTCAGGGAGAAATGGTATGGGGCGGCAAAGGAGGTAAGCGTATGAGCTGTAATGCAAAGAAAGATCCAAATGGTACTTGGAGAATACAGTATCGTTGGGCGGATTGGACAGGAGCAAAAAAGAAGTCACAGAAAAGGGGGTTCAAAACCAAGAAAGAAGCGGAAGAATGGTATGCGCATTTCTTATTGCAGCAGTCTTCTGATCCGACAATGACGCTGGCTGATTTTTGGGAGATATACAAGGCGGATATGGAAAAGCGTCTGCGAAAAACAACTATGAAGCAGAAAGAGTATGTGATGAACGATAAGGTTCTGCCCTACTTTGGAAGTACGCCGATCAATGAAATCACTGCCCCCATGATAAGGAAGTGGCAGGGCGAAATGATGGAGAAAGGCTTCAAGCCTACTTATCTGAAAACCATACATAACCAGCTCAGTGCAATCCTGAATTATGCAGTCAATTTTTATGACTTACGCTCCAATCCATGCCGGAAAGCGGGGAGCATGGGAAAGAGCAGGGCAGATGAAAGACCATACTGGACGCTGGAGGAATTTCAGAAGTTTTCGGATGCAATTATGGATAAGCAGGATTCATGGGTTGCATTTCAGATTTTATTCTGGACGGGGATGCGTCTGGGAGAACTGCTTGCCCTTCAGGTAAAAGATGTAAACTTTGAGGAAGGCACAATTACCGTGGATGAATCCCTTGCGAGGATTGATGGAGAGGATTTAATTACTGCACCGAAAACAGAAAGCTCCATAAGGGTGATTACCATACATAGGGAATTGCAGGAGGTAATCAGAGAGTATATTTCAACACTCTATCGGGCAAGGGCAGGCACACGCCTTTTTGCAGGAAGGACAAAGAGTTTCTTTGAGCATGAAATGGAGCGTGGAATTAAGCTGTCGGGCGTAAAAAAGATTACCGTCCATTGTACCCGGCACAGCCATGCAAGTATGCTCGTGCAGATGGGATTCAGCCCGGTGGAGATTGCAAAGCGGTTAGGGCATGGGAAAGTAACGACTACGATTGAAACATACTGCCATCAGTCAATGGATGCACAGATAAAAATTGCGGACAGGCTTGGAAAAGTGGAGAGGGGTGAGGAAAGTGGCGTGTAAGCGTGAAGCGAGGCTTCGCCGTAATACAATCGCATTCTGGCTGAGTGATGAAGAAAAAGTCCAGGTGGAGGCGAGGATTGTATTGTCGGGACTTCCCAAAGGGGATTATTACCGAAAAGCCATATTAGGACAGGAAGTGACGGTAACTGCCGGAAATTATATGTCTAACAGAGTCGCAAAAGTGTTAGGGCAGATATTGGAACATCTTAGAAGTGGAAATACAGAAGATGAAAAATTATTGATGGAGCTGGTAAAGCAGTTAATATACACCGGACAGAATGGAAATGCCCCTGCTGGTAACAGGGACATTTCGGAAACAGATTAGACTGCTGGCGCAATCTAATCTTTAGCATAAAAAGGACAAGCCTCTTTATACATATTCGCAGATTTATTATAGCAGAGGCTTTTCCGGAAGAAAAGGAGGAGCAACGGGAAAATTGAATATTTTTTCAGAAGTAAAGGAACATCTGACCGCAAGAAAGGCGGCAGAGTATTATGGTCTGAAAGTCAGGAGCAATGGAACTGCCTGCTGTCCGTTCCATGATGATAAGCACCCAAGCATGAAGATTGATAAGAATTATCATTGTTTTGCCTGTGGTGTCGGCGGGGATGCGGTTGATTATGTTTCCCGGATGTTTGGATTGTCACAGTATGATGCGGCATTAAAGCTGATAGAGGATTTTGTTTTGCCTGTTGATGAAAAGAGAAGTGCAGAGTTAAATGCGCAGGAAAAAGAGCGTATCCGCAGGGAAAAGACAGAGCGTGAGAGAATAACGCATATTCGGGAACGTTTTGACAAGTGGTGTAACCAGACGGTTGACATATTGAAAAGCTGTTTTTCTGAGATTGACAGTGTAAATCATTTCCTTATCGGGAAACCGCCGGACATTATTTTTTCAGAAAATTATGCGCAGATGCTCCATGCAGAGCCGGTCATCAATTACTGGCTGGATATTCTGTGCATGGGAGATGTTTCAGAAAAGCGGGATTTTTTCTTAAAAGACAGGAAGAAGGTGGAGGAGATTGCAGGAAAAGTCTGCACAGGCAGAAAACGAATTATGGGATGCAGTAGGGGAAGCGCTTGATGCGGAAATGAGTACAGTGGAGGATGTGCTGGAATCGCTCGCAAGAACGCAGAAAGGGAATGTGAAATCCTCCATCGAAAACTGTATGACTATTTTATACAGAGATCCGTTGCTGAAAAACGCCATATGTAAAAACGAACTGACAAATAAAACCGACATTGTAAAGCCGCTGTCATGGAAACGGAACGGAAGCTGTGTGACGGATGTGGATATGTACCAGATCCAGCGGTACATAGAAACGAATTATGGCATTTCCAATGATAAAGCTATTAACAAAGCTGTCAGTATTATAGCCAGTGAGAAAAGTTATCATCCGATAAGGAAATTTTTCGAAAAACTGCAATGGGATGGGAAAAGCAGGATTTCAAGTTTGCTTCCACGCTTTCTCGGCGCAGATGATAATGAATATACAAGAGAAATCATGCGGCTTTTGATGCTGGCAGCAATCCACCGTATTTATGAGCCGGGCTGTAAGTTTGAGATCATGGTCTGCCTTGTGGGTGGTCAGGGTGCTGGAAAGTCTACATTCTTCCGTTTCCTTGCGGTCAATGACGAGTGGTTTACAGACGATTTGAAGCGTATGGATGATGAAAATGTTTACAGCAAGATGCAGGGGCACTGGATTATTGAGATGTCGGAAATGCTTGCTACTGTCAATGCAAAAAGTATTGAAGATATTAAATCGTTTCTGAGCAGGCAGAAAGAAACATACCGTATTCCATATCAGACTTATGCGGAGGACAGACCAAGACAGTGTATCTTTGCCGGCACATCAAACAACCTCGATTTTCTCCCGCTGGACAGGACAGGGAACAGAAGGTTTGCGCCTGTTCTGGTGCATCCGGAACGTGTGGAAAAACATATCCTTGCTGACGAAAAGGAGTCGAGGGAATATATTGTGCAGGCGTGGGCGGAGGCTGTGGTTATTTATAAAAACTGTGCGCATGAGCTGAAATTGTCAAAGAAGATGGAAGAACATCTGAAGGAGATGCAGAAACAGTTTATGCCGGAAGATACAAAGGTTGGAATTATTCAGGCGTGGCTGGACGATTGCAGGGGCGAGTATGTATGCAGCGAGATGATTTACAGGGAGGCGCTGCGGCATGAGTATGAAGAACCAAAACAGTGGGAGATTAAAGAGATTAACAGCATTATGAATACCTGCATTGACGGGTGGGAGAAAATCAGCTCCCACAGGTTCGATAAGTATGGATTGCAGAGGGGATGGAAGCGTAAAACTGACAGTCAGGGATTTTCACCATTGCCGGATAATGCGCAGATGCCTTTTAAGCAGGGAACAGTATTATTTTAAACTCTTTTTTATCCCGTTTACAAAGCCTGTTTACACTTTTGTAAACGGTGGGTTTACAGCAGGATATAGGAAAAACAGGACTTTCAGCCATTTGTAAACGGTGTAGACAGAAAAAACCGAAAACACATTAACAAGATTAACAACAATATGGAGGGCATTTATGATGCAGAAATATAGCAACACTAAAATTATTATCGGGTTGGATCATGGCTATGGCAACATAAAAACAGCGCACAGGGTATTCAGGACAGGCGTGGAATGTTTTGAGGAAGAACCGATAGTCAGTATGAATTATATCAAATACAAAGATAAGTATTATGTGATTGGAGAAAACCATTTGATTTATCAGGGCAACAAGACCGATTCGCAGGACTTTTTTATACTTACGCTTGCAGGCTTGGCGGAGGAATTGAAATTCCGGGGTCTGCATGAGGCGAAAGTGGTGTTGGCAGTCGGGCTTCCGCTTGCTTGGGCGAAAAGTCAGGCGGCAGATTTTAAGAAATACCTGATGCAGGAGCAGGAACTGTTTTTCTCATTCCGTAAAGAAAAATACAGGGTGCATTTGTGCGGAGTGGAAGTGTTTCCACAGGGATTTGCGGCGGTATGTAATGCCGGAGTGATGAAAGGTTTCAACATGATAGCGGATATCGGGAATGGCACAATGAACGTAATGCAGATTGTGGATGGCAGACCGTTAGAGAAAAGCCTTGTGACGGACAAATTTGGTGTTTCTATCTGCATGAAAGAAATACAAAAGGAATTGTCGAAATCGGCAGGGGAAAGCATACCGGAGATTATGATCGAGCCGATGCTGATAAACGGTCTGCAGGGCAGGACGGATGATGTGGCGAAAATAGTCAGCCGGATTGCGGAACGATATGCGGGAGATATTTTAAAGCGGCTGGTTGATTATGGGTATAAAGAAAATCTGGTGCATCTGTATGTAATAGGCGGAGGTGGCTGTCTGCTCAGGCATTACAGCGATATTGCCTCAAAAGGGAATGTAACTTTT
Organism: uncultured Anaerotignum sp.; assembly: GCA_910578425.1. Lineage (GTDB taxonomy): Bacteria > Bacillota > Clostridia > Lachnospirales > Anaerotignaceae > Anaerotignum_A. The sequence continues at coordinate 3,142 of CAJTQX010000028.1, read as the reverse complement.
GTTCAAGACATCTGTGCCAATGCCAAAGGATATGAGTACCTTGCTATGCAGAAACAGCGCAGGCAGGCGGTGTAGAAATGGGGTTATAGAATGAGAAAGATCTATAAATGCAGCAATATAAAATTCTGTATGGAAGATGAAAACCAGCGCAGGACATGGGAATATCTACAGGGCGTGACACGAAAAGATGGCTCTTATGGGAAGATACTTTCTGATGCGTTTGTAGCGGTTCTTGACGGGCATGTACAGTCTGAAACTGATAGTGTGATGCATGATTCCGCTATTCTGTCAGGGCAGGATACAGATATTTTGGGGAAGATGCTGGACAGGGTGTTAGAAGAAAAATTCCATGAAATACTCCCTGAATTACAGGAAGTTTTTGCAGAGCAAATCAGCAGAGCCTTTAGAGAATATGTTTCTGATTTTCATTCTGGTAAGGTAGATGATTCTGCTGATAAAGCTGATACAGACGGAATGGGACGGATGAAGCAGGAGCCGGAATTATCTGAGGATATGATAGAGTTTGCATTTGCAATGGGCGAGTAAGCGGTTCCGAATTTTTATATTCGGTACTTATTTCCGAAAAGGAAGCCTATGGAACGGTACCGAAAAGCTTAAATTCGGTACTGTTGTCCAAAGCGAATGACGGGTGTATTTTGCCGGAATGAGCAGTCTGTCGGATGGTTTTTCCGACAGACAACGGATGCCGCTAGGCAGACGGTATTTGCCAGTGGCAAATACTACCCTCGGAGAGCGCCTTACTTCTGATGCGTATGCGTCGGAAGTAATAAGGCGTTACTTTTGACAAAAGTAACAAAAACGTAGTTAGTCTTTATCTATAAAAATGTGAGAAAGAGAGTGATGCATTGGCGGCAAAAACAATTTCTTTTCCCAAAGGGAGAGGGCATCTTATGCACAATAACAGGGAATTTATCTGTAATAATGTGGTGCCGGAAAGAACGTCTTGGAACCGGATTTACATACAGGAATCCTTAAAAGATGCTTATGAGAAATGCTTCGGGCAGGCGCTTCGGGACTATAATGCGGCGCAGAAGCGTAAGGACAGGCAGAAAGACGATTATCTGAAAGAGATAGAAAATTCCGGCAACAAGGAAAAGACATTTTATGAAAATATTGTGCAGATAGGAAAAAAGGCAGATACTCCGGTTGCAGACGAAAACGGGGTGATGACAGATGAGGCAAAAGCGGCGATAGAGGTCTTAGACCGTTATGCAAAGACCTTTCAAGAGCGTAATCCGAATCTATATTTATTTAACTGTGTGATGCATTTGGACGAGGCAACACCGCATCTGCATATAGATTATATTCCCGTTGCTCATGGATATAAAAACGGTATGAAAACACGCAACAGCCTGACAAAAGCATTTCAGCAGATGGGGTTTGCAAAGGCGGTCAGTCGGAAGCAGAATGAAACGGTCGCATGGCAGGAACGGGAGAGGGAATATCTGACAGAACTGTGCAGGGAGCAGGGGATTGAAATAGAAGTCCTCGGCATACAGCGGGATAACCTGTCACTGCCGGAATATAAGGCGGCTATGCGTGAAGTGGAGGAACTGGAACGGCAGGCTGCAGTGCTGGATGTGCAGAACGAAGCATTAGGGCGGCAGAATGACGATTTAGCGCAGCAGGCATCGGAACTCTGCGGACAGGTGCAGGAAATGGAGGCGCATAATGATGAACTGGTTTTGCAGGTGCAGAAACTTACAGAGCAGATTGAGGAAGCGGAGGCAAAGGAGAAAGCGGCAAAAGAGGTTCTTGCGAAGCATGATTTAAGGGCGGAAACCTTAAAAATGATTTCAAAGGAAGCGGCGGCAGAAACAAAAAACATGAAAAGTGCGGCTGTTCCGATGACAAATTTTTTCGGCGGCGAGGAATATGTCAAAGTAAAGAAAAGCGACTGGAATAAGCTGCTGGATGCTTTTAACAGGTCAGTATCAAGAAACCATCTTTTGGAAAAGTATGAAAAGAAGATTTCCAGTCTGGAGAAAAAGATAGCTGCGCTGACTGACCAGGTGGAAAAATTAAAGCGGTTTGTGGCATCAAGAGGACTAGGGGAGGCGTTTGTGGAATTTGTAAAGTCGCTTGCGCCGAAAACCATGAAACAGCGGTTGGAAGATGCAAGATCAGAGGCAGATGCGCATAACAGGCAGAGGGAGATGCCGGAAAGGGGGCAGTCAGGGAAGAGTAAACAGTGGCAACAGGAAATGTAGTTTTTTATGAAAGAGAGGAGCAGACAATGAATTTAATTTATGAGAAATGTGGCGATTACCTGATTCCGAATTTAATACCCGATCCGGAACCGAAGGGAGATCTGCGGAAGTTTGGGTTTATGCGGAAATCATACTTGGAGAACCATAGGCGAGGAATTTATTCGGGGCTGTTATTATCGGGCGGATTAAAGAAGCATCTGCTTATGATACAGGGGCAGGCAGAGGAGCGATTTGATCTGCTTGTGGAGCAGATGGCAGAGAAGGAAGGCGTGACGGAGAAGTTAAAGGCACAAGATCAGATGTTGTGGGTGCAGAGAATGAATGGCATTAGGGCGAGGGCAGAGGAGATTGTGAGAGAAGAAATTATTTTTTGCCTGTAAATAAAAATGAAAGCGGCAAGGAAAAGAATTCTTTACCGCTTAATAATTTGAGAATATCTTAAAATATGGACATATCCTCTGAATTTTTAGATATTTTGCTTGACTAAAAAAAGCAGATAACGTATAATGAAAAAGAATATTTAATTTATCAATTTTAAGAAATAAGGTGTGATATGGCAATTTCATATAATGGACTGTGGAAAATCTTAATCGATAAGGGAATGAATAAAGGAGATTTAAAGGCTTGTACTGGTCTTAGTAATGGCACTATTGCAAAGATGACGAATGGAGAAACAGTAACTTTAACTGTTATTGAAAAAATATGTAGAGAACTGAATTGTAATATAAGTGATATAGTTGAAATAGTCCATCAAGATTTAGAAAGGTAAGAAATATTTTATGCAGGATAATAGACTGATAGAACTGGTTAGAGCCTATGCAGAGCATTTTGCTCAGTATATCCAAACGGATTATAATGAAACAGAAGTAAGGAATGACTTTGTGAATCCGTTTTTTGAAATTTTGGGATGG
>CAJTQX010000027.1 GCA_910578425.1 uncultured Anaerotignum sp. | reverse complement strand
CACCCCACTTGTTAGATAGTATATCACACTGTCTAACAAATGGGGTGCAGTTCAGATTGATGTTTTTCTGGCTGGACCTTTTATTGTTTTAAAACCTGTTGCAGCTTTCTATCTGCCAAAATATGTTATCTCCACTGCACATCTGCCGGTTTTCTGGGCGCCGTCCTCCGGTACTGCACATCAGGATACCCGAGCAGCATGCAGGCGCAGAGCGTCTTTTTCCCATCTAATCCCAAAAACTCCTTTGCTTTCGGAGAAATATTGATAATACCCTGCAAAAATCCACTGTACAGCACGCCGATTCCTTTTGCCTGTGCCATCAGCTCCATAGAACAGGCGGCAAGCCCCGCACTCAGTGCAGAGGATTCCCCAAACACAAGCAGCAGTGCGTCCGCGTCAAAAAAAAGCCCATCCTCTGCGGGGTTTGCCTGATGTGCCTGCTGGAGCGGCCTCAGCATACGTGTATACGGAAACCCTTCCATCCCGAGCAGTGCGTCCAGCCCTTCCCATGCCAGCGGCTTGAATGAATCCAGCTCCTTCTGTAAAACAATATAGGAAACGTCCTGACGATTTCCGGCAGTCGGTGTGAATCTCCCCGCCTCCAATATACTTTCGATTTCAGCACGGGGGATTGGTTTCTTTTGGAACTGACGAACAGAGCGGCGGAACCGGATAAAGTTCAGCAATCTCCCCGCATCCATAAAAAAATCATCTTTGTTATATTCCCTGACATCCTTCATGGGGTAATCCGGCATGGAAACCGCGCCTGCAGGACAAACCGCTACGCAATGGCCGCAATGGAAACAATCCCCCAGAACAGCCGCTTTCTTTTCCTTTACCTTTATCACCTGAAAAAAGCAGTCCTTTTCGCAAGCCCCACAACCAATGCATTTCTTTTCATCAATCTGAATCATGGCTATCTCTCCTTCCCGCAAAACTCCAATGGAATCTTTATGATAATCATACATTTACCACGCTTTATATCTCTATTCCATGTCCCCGCAGAAACTGGCGGTCTTTTTCCGTCAACGCAGCCTTTGCCAGCAAATCGGGTCTTTTTTCTGCCGTTCGCAGCAGGGCCTGCTCCCTGCGCCATTTTGCCACGTTTTCATGGTGTCCGCTCAAAAGCACCTCCGGCACCTCGCGCCCCATGAACACAGGCGGACGGGTATACTGCGGATATTCCAGCAGTCCATCGGAAAAGCTTTCATCCGCAAAAGACTCCTCTTTTCCCAGAACTCCCGGAGTCAGGCGGGATACCGCGTCAATCACTGCCGCCGCCGCCAGCTCGCCGCCTGTCAGCACAAAATCCCCTATAGAAATTTCGTCTGTCACAATCTCCTCTATCAGCCGTTCGTCAATCCCCTCATAATGCCCGCAAAGGAATACAAGCCTTTCCTCCCGCGCAAGCTCCTCCGCGATGCCCTGGGTAAACGTCCGGCCCTGCGGCGTCAGATAGACCACCCTCGCGCCTGCCGCCTGTGGCATAAGGCTCTGGTAAGCGTCATAGATCGGCTGCCCCTGTATCAGCATACCCGCCCCGCCGCCATACGGATAATCGTCCACATGCTTCTGTTTATTCAACGTATAATCGCGTATATTCACCGCTTTTATGGAGATAAGCCCGTCCCTCTGCGCCCGTCCCATAATGCTGTGGGAAAGCGTCTGTTCCATCATTTCCGGAAACAGCGTCAATATGAAATACTGTTTCATTACCTCAGTCCCTCCAGCAGATGAACCGTCATCGTGCCCGCTTCCAGATCCACCTTCAATATACAGTCCTTGATAGCAGGAATGAGCAGTTCCTTGTCCTCCGGCGTTTTCCGCACAGCATAAACGTCATTCGCACCGGTTTCATAGATACGCGCCAATTCGCCAAGCTCCTCGCCCTCGTCCGTCACCACGCGCAGACCATAAAGGTCCCGGGTATAGTATTCGTCCGCCTCCAGGGAAATCGCCTCCGCGTCAGGAATCAGAAGCCTTGCATTTTTATATGGCTCAGCGGCGTTAATATCTGTAATCTCCTTTACGGTCAGCAGTACAAACCGCTTGTGGAACGCAACCTTTTTTATATGGAAGATCTCCTGTTTCCCCCTGTTTTCCACAGTCACCTCTTTCAGCCGTTCAAAGCGGGAGGGATCCTGTGTTGTGGGAAATACCCGCATCGTTCCCTGTATCCCATGCGTGCCCGTTATTACGCCTATCTCAAAAAACTTTTCCATATACACCTCTGTTTTCACGCACCTCTGTCTTTTTCTTCCTATAAAAACAGCAGGGTGTCCCCACCCTGCCCAGCGTATCAAAAAAAGCTCAGGCTGCGCCTTCCGTTGAACCGCTTCGCGGCTGCGGCAACAGCGGACCCTGCCCGCTGTACAAAACCTTTTTTGAGTGACTGTCGGTATAAAGGGACTGTTCCAGCAGCTTTCAGAAAAGCCCTGAAACTCCCCCTTTTCTCAGGCAGACAAAGTCCGCCCTGCGGATTCCCCGGCAATTCGCTTTGCGAACCAGACCAAAGGTCTGCCGCAAAAGCGGTGCCAGGGGAAACGTTTCGTTTCCCAAACCCTTCCGCAACTTATAAATAAGTTTTGACAGTCTGAGCAATGTGTTATCACCCTGCCTGAATTGTTGAAATCCTGGCAATCTGTCCCCCGGCCCATTTTTGCCGCACAATACTGCGCAGCAAAAATCAAATCCAAGGGTCTTTACTGTACAATCTCCACAACAATTTTCTTGTCCTCATGGACGCCGGCCGCCTTCACAACAGTCCGAATCGCTTTCGCGATCCTTCCCTGCTTGCCGATGACCTTGCCCATATCCTCCGGAGCCACTTTCAGCTCCAGAACAAGAGTCCTGTCATTTTCCGTTTCTGTCACAGAGACCTGCTCTGGGTTTTCAACAAGCCTTTTTGCAATGACTTCCAGCAGTTCTTTCATAGTCCAGCCCTCCGTTTCGGATTATTCGCCGATAACGCCTGCCTTTTTCAGCAGAGCCTTTACAGTTTCAGAAGGCTGTGCGCCTGTTGTGAGCCATTTGTTAGCCGCTTCCGCGTCAACTTTCAGAACAGCAGGTTCCTTTGTAGGATCGTAGTAACCGATTTCCTCGATGGATTTGCCGTTTCTGGGTGTTCTGGAATCCGCAACAACGATTCTATAAAAAGGAGCCTTCTTTGCACCCAGTCTTTTCAGTCTGATTCTTACTGCCATGTCTTTCACCTCCCAAATCTCAAATCTTTTGCTCTATATCTATCCCCGTTTTGGGGAAGCCAAGCCGGTTTTATCAAAAGAACGGCAGACGGCCCTTTTTATGGCCTTTCTGCATATTGTTCATCTGTTTCATCATTTTTTTCATTTCCTCAAACTGTTTCAGCAGACGGTTCACATCCGCAATCGTCCTGCCGCAGCCGTTTGCAATGCGTTTTTTTCTCGGTCCGTTCAAAATAGAGGGATTCGCCCGTTCATCCTTCGTCATGGACTGTATAATCGCTTCTGTCTTAGCCATTTCCTTTGCCGGATCAACGCCTTTCAGAGCGGCGTCCATATCAATTTTGTTCATGCCGGGTATCATTCCCATCAGGTCTTTCAGCGGGCCCATTTTTTTAATCTGCTGCATCTGCGAAAGAAAATCCTCCAGCGTAAATTCATTGGAACGCATTTTCTTCTGCATTTCCAGGGCTTCCTGCTCGTCGATGTTCTGCTGCACCTTGTCAATCAGGGAAAGCACATCGCCCATGCCCAGGATACGGGATGCCATGCGGTCGGGGTAAAACGGTTCCAGGTCCTCCATTTTTTCCCCCATGCCGATGTATTTGATCGGCTTGTTCGTTACGCTCCGGACCGAAAGAGCCGCGCCGCCTCTTGCATCGCCGTCCAGCTTTGTCAGGATAATGCCATCTACGCCAAGCTGGCTGTCAAAGCTCTCCGCAACCGTTACAGCGTCCTGACCTGTCATTGCGTCCACAACCAGCAGAATTTCCTGCGGCTTAACTGCCGCTTTGATATCCTGCAACTCCTGCATGAGTTCCTCATTGATATGCAGGCGGCCAGCCGTATCAATCAAAATCACATCGTTATGCTGTTCCGCGGCATATTCCAAAGCCTTTTTGGAAATCTCCACAGGGCTGAGCTTATCGCCCATCTCGAACACCGGAATATTGTAATTTTTCCCTACCACCTGTAACTGCCTGATTGCCGCCGGGCGGTAAACGTCACAGGCTACCAGCAGAGGATTCCTTCCCTGCTTACGCAGCTGCCCTGCCAGCTTCCCGCTGGAAGTAGTCTTACCTGCACCCTGCAGGCCAACCATCATATATACTGTCGGCGGGCGGTTCGCAAAGGTCAAACGGCTCTGCGTTGTCCCCATCAGGTCTATCAGTTCTTCGTTTACGATCTTGATAACCTGCTGTCCTGGATTCAGCCCCTCCAGCACCTCTGTGCCAATGGCGCGTTCCGTGACCTTCTTAATAAATTCTTTTACAATTTTGAAATTGACGTCCGCCTCCAGAAGCGCGATCTTCACTTCCCGCATAGCCGCTTTCACGTCAGCTTCCGTCAGCCTGCCTTTTCCCCGCAGCTGCTTGAATACCTCCTGCAGCTTCCCGGAAAGATTTTCAAAAGCCATCAGACCGCTCCTCCTTTCAGAATATGATGCTGTCGGCGATTTTTTTCATTCTGGAAACAGCCTCCGCCAGGTTCCCATCGAGCGGCTCCCGCTCCATCGCCTCCATGATCGCTTTCATTTCCTCCACAGCTCTGCGCTGCTCCTGAAAACGGGAAATCAGATGCAGGGTTTCTTCGTATCCCTGCAATATTTTTTCCGTCCGCAGCAGCTGGTCACGCACAGCCTGCCGGCTGACAGACAGTTCTTCCGCAATCTCTGAGAGAGAAAGGTCATTCTGATAATGCATTCCATAGACCTGCTTCTGCTTCTCCGTCAGCAGTTCGCCGTAAAAATCATAGAGCAGCGTCAAATGCAGAATATCGTCCATCGTTCCGCCTCCTGTAAAGGAAAACTACTTTACAACCACTTTTCCTATTTTAATGGCAGTCCTTCCATTTGTCAAGGTTTTTTCCTTTACAAAAGAAAAATTTTTTCGTCAAAATGAGTTGTTCTTTTCTCTTTTGAAGAAAAAGAAGCCATCCGCGCGCTGCACCATCTCCCAGCCTTCCGCACCCAATGCATTCAACCGTTCCTCAAACTCCTGTGCGGCTTTTTCGTACTGCTTCGTAGTTAAAGTCGCATTCGTTGCAATCGTTACAACTTTGTATTCCCATCTTTTCATAAAAAACATCCTTCCTCAGAATATCCGCAGCAAAATCAGCAGCACCGTCATTATCACCATGCTGAACGGCAGCATCAGCGAATTCAGCACCGCCGCCACAGAGCGGTTATAGCCGCAGCGTTCCGTATAAATCGGCGCAACGCTCAAAATGGGTGAAAACACAATAATGGACAATATCTGCCGGTACATCAGCGAGACGGGCAGAAAGTTGTAAATCAGCAGGGCAAACACGGTTCCTGTCGCCATGCGCAGCCCAAACACCCCCGCCATATCCTTCAGTTCATTCCGGTCAATTTTCGGTTCAAAAAGTATACCAATCAGGAGCATCGCAAGGAACGCATTCGCCTGCCCAATCATACCCGCTACGGTATAAACAGGCTCCGGCAGACGGATATGCGTAGCGCAGAGCAGTATCATCACCAGATATGTCACAAACGGCATTGAGGAAAACAATGTTTTCAGGATTTCCCGTTTATCTACGCCGCCCCGTCCCTTTGCCACCGTCATGGCAATCGTAAACGTTCCGCCAAAGCACATGATTGCGTTGCCAACGTCAAACATGCAGAGCAGGGCAATTGCCTCCGCAGCAAAAAAGCTGGACATATACGGCAGTGTGCAAAGCCCGATATTATACCCTGCCGTATTGATAATATAAAACGCCCGTTTCGGCGCGGGCTGCCGCCTCGTCACAAGCAGGACGATCCCAATCGCCGCGAAATTGACTGCAAACCCCAGCCCGATAGCCACCAGAAAAGACGGGGACAGTTCCAGAGAACGGAAATTATGTATAATCGCCATCGGCAGCGTAATCTTCAGCACCAGCCTGCTCAAAAGCCCGCTGTCTTCTATCGAAAATAAGCCGATTCGTTTCAGCGTAAACCCCAAAAGTATCATAAAAAGAAAGCCAAACGCATTGACAAATACCGTTCCCATACCTTTCCTCCTGCCTGTCTTATCTGCACAGAAAAAGGCTTTCCTTTCAGAAAGCCCCTCTGTGGTTTCATCTCTATTACAGTTTTGCCTTTGCGGTGTCAGCCAGTGCTGTGAAAGCCGCAGGGTCAGAAACTGCCAGCTCTGCCAGCATCTTTCTGTTGATATTGATATCAGCCAGTTTCAGGCCATGGATCAGCTTGCTGTAAGAAATGTTGTTCAGTCTTGCAGCGGCATTGATTCTTGTGATCCACAGGCTTCTGTACTCTCTCTTTGTCTGCTTTCTGCCGGCAAACGCAAACGCCATTGCTTTCATTACGGACTGCTTCGCAACTCTGTACTGTTTGCTTCTCGCGCCGCGGTAGCCTCTTGCCAGCTTCAATACCTTTTTATGTCTTTTTCTCGCGTTCAATGCGCCCTTTACTCTTGCCATGATAAGTCCTCCTAAAAATAGTATCCCAAATGTTCTCCGTCAGCCCTTATGCGTAAGGCAGCAGGCGTTTCTTTACACTGTTCAGAACTGTCTTATCCACAGTTGTAGCGTGTCTGAGGTTTCTTTTTCTCTTTCTGGACTTCTTGCCAAGAATGTGCTGTGTATTGGATTTCTGTCTTTTCAACTGACCTGTTGCAGTGATTTTGAATCTCTTCGCTGCTGCTTTTTTCGTTTTCAACTTAGGCATAACCTTATCCTCCTAAAAATGTCTTACGGTACGCAAGCGCGCACTGCCTGTTCTGATAGTTCCTTCCGCCCTGCGGTTTAATTCTTCGGAGCAAGGAACATGACAAGACTCCTGCCCTCCATTTTGGGCTGTTTGTCGATCACGCCAAATTCCTCCGTCTGCTTGGCAAAATCCTCCAAAATCGCCATTCCTGCTTTAGAATGGCCAATTTCGCGCCCTCTGAAACGAATGCTGACCTTTACTTTGTCGCCGTCCTTCAAAAATTCATTGGCTTTTTTGACCTTCACCTGAACATCATGCGTATCAATACTCGGGGACAGCCGCAGTTCCTTCACATCGACGGTTTTCTGTTTCTTTCTGGCTTCTTTTTCCTTTTTCGCCTGATCGAATTTGTATTTGCCGTAATCCATGATGCGGCATACGGGCGGCTTCGCTGTCGGCGCGATCTTCACAAGATCGAGTTTCTTTTCGTCCGCGATTTTCTGCGCGTCCCTCGAAGAAACAATACCCAGCTGCTCGCCGTTTTCATCGATAAGTCTAATTTCTTTGTCCCTGATTTGCTCATTGATCATTAAATCAGTAATGTCAAGCACCTCCCCAAAATAATTGCCACAGAACGCCCCCTCTGAAATAAAAAAGAAAGCGCCGGAAGAAATCCGCCGCACACAGAAAAACAGAGCACACCTTTCCTCTGTCTTATTGCTGTATTAACCTTACCAGCTCCGTGGCCGTAAGGTGAGAAGCGGAACTTCTTCTTTGTTTACCACAGCAGTATACCATCATTTCCATTCCCCGTCAACTGTTTTTTCCGTTTTTGGATAAAAACTGCTTTTTCTCCTTTTCCCGCACCACTTCTTTTTATTGCCCGTAAGCAATGGATACGCCCATATTTTCCCGTCCCCAGGTGCAGTATCCTTTATAGGTTCTGTCTTCATACTCCGGTTCTTCCCCGGGATACAACGCGGGAAAAATCGAAACGCTGTAAAGTCCGGCATCTGCCGGATAATCGGCCTCCAACACCTCCCTGATGTCACAGCGGTAAAGCCCCTTATCCGTATGCAGGTAAAAAAACATTTCCCGCGTTGCGGCCATATCATGGTTGAATTCCTCCATATTCTGTGCCCAGGCGTAAGGCTCCCATGAAATAACCTGCCCACTCAAAAAACGCGACAATTCTTCTATTTGTTCCTGTAACCCTTCGGCATTCCTCTTTGCTGTCACAGAAAACATTTCATAAATACCCTCTGTGTCCCCCGCCTGCGAAAGCTCCAAAAGCGTTTCCAGGGCTGTTGGCTCGATAGGACAATCCGGCGGCTGGTCGCCTGCCCGATATACCATATAGATGCCCGTTGGCTTCTTAGGCGCGTATTCCCAGGATAATTCATCTGGATAAACTGTTATGTCGGAAAATCCCTCTGATTCCGGCCGTTTCGTGTCTTTCAGCACTTCGCCGATGTCGCACCGGTAAATCCCACTGTTTGTGGTGAATTTATAGAATGAAGCCCTTGTCATAGTGACAACACCGCTGCGGCGGTCCCCATTACCGCCTCCCGACAAAAAATCCCAATCCGTCACATTTTCTTCTACAAAGCGGATAAATTCCTGTATCTGTCCATCGAGGTCTTTCGTGTTTTCCTTGACGTCCCGCGAAAACACCTCATAAATACTGTCAGCGTCCCCCGCCTCAACCAGCGTCATCAGCTTCACCATTGTATTCCTCGGCACATTGAACGGCTTATATTCCCCGTCCACAATCCAGTCTCTGTCCGCCCCCGCGTCATTCGTCCCGCACCCGCAGAACAAAACACAAAAAAGCATCATAAAAGCCATATAAAACCGTTTCCCGCATTTTGCTCTGCTCATAAAGTCCCCCCATATCCGCCATACGGCTCCCTCCTAAAAATCCCCCCATACTTCCATATGGGGGGATAAAAACAGGTCCGTCACATCAGTCCAGTGCTTTTGTTTTGATTTCTTCCTGTATCCTTGCAATCACGTCAGCAAGATCGAACTGGCCTTCCTCGCCATTCTTTCTGGAACGCAGGGAAACCTTTTTCGCTTCCTGATCCTTTTCGCCTACAACAATGATATAAGGTACTCTTTCGTTTCTTGCCTCTCTGATTTTGTAGCCAATCTTTTCCGCACGGTTATCTGTCTCTACGCGGATACCCGCCTTATCCAGAGCCGTTTCCACTTCCTTCGCATAATCCACGAATTTCTCGGAAATCGGCAGCACTTTTACCTGTACAGGCGCAAGCCATGTCGGGAACTGGCCGGCAAAATGCTCGATCAGGATACCAATGAAACGTTCGATCGAACCGAAGCATACACGGTGGATCATAACCGGACGCTTCTTGCTGCCGTCTGCTGCCGTATATTCCAGTTCAAAACGTTCCGGCATCTGCATATCCAACTGGATCGTGCCGCACTGCCATGTTCTGCCAATAGAGTCCTCCAGATGGAAGTCAATTTTCGGGCCGTAAAACGCACCGTCGCCTTCGTTGACAGTATACTGAATCTTGTTCTCGTCCAGAGCATCACGCAGCCCATTTGTCGCAATCTCCCAGGCCTCATCGGAACCCATACTGTTCTCCGGCCTTGTGGAAAGCTCAATATGATATTTGAAACCAAACTGCTTATAAACACCATCAATCAGGCGGATAACGCCGCTGATTTCATCCTTAATCTGTTCTTCCGTCATAAAGATATGCGCATCGTCCTGATTGAAGCAGCGTACACGCATCAGACCATGCAGCGCGCCGCTTTTCTCATGCCTGTGAACCAGACCGATCTCACCCATACGGATAGGCAGATCACGATAGGAATGCATATCCTGCTTATAGATCAGCATACCGCCGGGGCAGTTCATGGGTTTTACCGCATAGTCCTCCTCGTCGATTACTGTTGTATACATATTGTCTTTGTAGTGATCCCAGTGGCCGCTTCTGTACCACAGGTCGCGGTTCAGTATGATCGGTGTGGAAACCTCCACATAACCAGCCTCTTTATGAATCTCTCTCCAATACTCCAGCAGAGTATTTTTCAGCGTCATGCCCTTCGGCAGGAAAAACGGGAAACCAGGGCCCTCATCCAACAGGGCGAACAGTTTCAGTTCCTTGCCCAGTTTTCTATGGTCGCGCTTTTTCGCTTCTTCCATCATCGTCAGGTATGCTTCCAGTTCAGACGCCTTCGGATAAGCTGTTCCGTAAATACGGGAAAGCATTTTGTTTTTCTCATTGCCGCGCCAGTACGCACCCGCAACGGAAGTCAGCTTGATTGCTTTCACCGGCTTCGTGCTCATCAGGTGGGGACCTGCGCAGAGGTCTGCAAAATCGCCCTGTTTATAGAAAGAAATAACGGCGTCCTCCGGCAAATCCTGAATCAGCTCTACCTTATAAGGTTCCTGACGCTCCTCCATATATTTGATTGCCTCCGCACGGGGCAGCTCAAAGCGTTCGATTGCCAGATCTTCCTTTGCAATCTTCTTCATTTCTTCCTCAAGGGCTTCCAGTTCTTCCTGTGTAAAGGCTTTTTCCCTGTCGAAATCATAGTAGAAACCATCCGCGATAGCAGGGCCGATTGCCAGCTTTACCTCAGGGTACAGGTGTTTTACCGCCTGCGCCAGAATATGGGACGCAGAATGACGGAACGCCATTCTTCCTGCTTCGTCCTCAAATGTGCAGATGCTGACTTCCGCGTCCGCATCTACAACATAACGCAGATCCTTTACTTCGCCGTTCACAATGCCAGCGCAGGCGTTTCTTGCAAGCCCCTCGCTGATTGCCTTTGCGATATCCAGAACGGATACCGCGCTGTCAAATTCCTTTACAACGCCGTCCTTCAATGTAATTTTCATGTTTTTCTCTCCTTTTATCATCGTCCAATTTTGAGCGGAGGGCCTGTTTTTGAACAAAAAAAACGCCCGTCCGCCTTTCCTTGCCGAAAAGGGACGAGAGCGTCAACTCCCGCGGTTCCACCCTAATTGTTTTCACAAAACCACTCATTTTGGCAGATAACGGTGCCGCCGGGCTGTATTAAAGCCACTCAGAGGTGGTTTTCGTACACTTTTCCGCCGCAGGGTACTTCCAGCATAGCAGGGAACATTCCCTGCGCACCCCTCTCTGTCCGCCGGAAAAGGACTACTGTCCTCATCAACGCATTTTCTATCCTGATTATATCACTTTAACGGCTCCTGTCAACACCTTTTTTCATTTTTACAGCAAAAACCATAGGAGAAAGACTGCGGGACTTTGTCCCGTACCCTGCCAGCCCGTCAGTACTTTGCCTGCGGCAAAGCCACCTACGGTGTCCGGACTTCTTTCCGGTACCTATTGAAAAGGGCTGGACTCCAAACTTTAATACAGAAAACTGCGTTTTCCCTGTATAAACTTATACGCTTTCTTTTCGTATCCGCGTAAATAGGCCCTGCTTCAACACTCAAAACCATTTTTTCATCCGGAAAAACGCCACGCCGGCAATAATAAATACCAGCGAAAACACCGCGACAATCGCATATCCATGTTCCCAGCCATATTCCGGCATCTGAAAATTCATGCCATACCACCCTGCAATCAGCGTCAGCGGCAAAAAAATCGTCGTCACCACAGTAAAAATTTTCATCGTGGTATTCAGGCTGATGTCCACTTCCGCCTCATACGATTCCCGCACCTGTGTCACAGCCTCCCGCAGATTCAGCACGTTCTGGAATCTCCGTTCCGTCCGCCTTGCCAGCATCTTGAAAAACCGCAGCGTCCTGCCGTCAAAAATCCCGTTTTCGTTTTCCCCCAGAATATCCAGCACATTCAAAAGCTGCTCGTAATATTTTTTCAGCACCATAAGTCGTTTCCGCAGGCTGATAATCTCCGCCACACAGTCCCGTTTCCCCGATGTAATCAAAGCCTGCTCCAGTTCCAGAATTTCCCGCTCAATGTTGTCAAAAGCCGTTTCGTCCTCCCGCGTCTGCCGTTCAAAAAACTGAAATACCAGACGGTTCAGCGTGACCTTTTCCCCCAATATTTCCAGCCCTTCCAAAAGCATTTCCTCCACCTCATCTGTTTTCGATGTAGCAAAAAACGCCCTGCCCTTTTCCAGGTATAGTATCACGCTGCCGCGGCTCAGAAGCACGTCTTCAAAATCCTGCATTTCCAAACTGACACAGTCGTAATTCTCAAAAGAATCATATCTTGCATAACCAAAACGCCTCGCTTCCTCCAGTGCTTCCGCGTCAATATTCCATTTTTCCGCAAAGCTCCCTGCTGCCTCATAAGGAAACAACGCCAGAAGCTCTTCCCCCTCTGCCGGGCTCCCCTTCCATTCGGCCGTTTCCCTGCGGCATTCCCCGTCTTTTATCAATAGATACATACCGTCCGCCCTCCCGTTTCCAGTATTTCCAAAATCCCAAATTTTATGAAAAGCGCAAAAATGCCTGATGTACAGAAAAACCTTCTCCATATTGCGGAAGGGTTCGGGAAACGAAGCGGTTCCGCACGAGGAAAAGGGCGAGTTTCAAGGCTTTCTGTGGTTTTTCAGAAAGCCATAGCACTGCGCAGCAGCGTCCCATCGGGACGGTTCGCGAAGCGAACTGCTTAGAATGAGTCCCTTTATACCGACGGTCCCTCAAAAAAGGCTTCGTATAGCGGGCTTTGCCCGCTGTTGCCGCAGCCGCGAAGCGGCTACACGGAAAGCGGAGCCTGAGCCTTTTTTGACACACAGAAACGGCGGAATCATTATCCCGCCGTTCTGCACGCCTGCTTTCTTATTTGAATTTTACTGCCGTACCATAAACCATAACTTCAGACGCACCCTGCACAATCGCGCTCGTTGTATACCGCACATTTATCACAGCGTCCGCGCCCATTTTCTCCGCGTTTTCAATCATGCGCTTTTCCGCGATGCTTCTGGCTTCTTCCATCATCTCTGTGTAGCCTCTCAGTTCACCGCCAACAAGATTCTTAAAGCCTGCCCCAATGTCCTTGCCGATATGCTTGGACTGGATTGTCGCGCCGCCTACAATCCCCAGCATTTCCAGCGTTTTCCCCTCGATATAATCTGTATTTACAAGAAACATATGTATCCCGCCTTTCCAACGATTTTATTGCATTATAGCGCATCCCAACGCCCCTGTCAATTATCCGAGCCTCACAACGTCCTCAATCGCCAGAGAGCATACCGTCCCCCTTGCTTCGGTTTTCAGTCCATGCGCTTTATTGATAGCCTCCATAATTTCCTTACGCTGCTCCGAAGGGGAAAGTATCGCGATGATTTCCTTTTCCTGCTGTAGCGTAATGCCGTAAAATTCTTCCGCGCTTTCGCTGCCCGCCCATCTTGCGTGGATAATGGTGCCGCCGCGCGCGCCTGCTTTTCTTGCCGTATCCATGACCTCCTCCGTAAACCCCTGGTTTACCGTAACTAAAATCATGCTGCTTGTTTTTCCTTCTTCCATCATCGTGTCCTCCCTTCCCTGCTCATTTTTCACAGGGGCCAGTATCGCCAGCGCAGTCACATGCGCCATCGCCGTCAGCTTCATGTCAAAGACAATGCCCTTCGCCCGCAGGCTCCCCCGCAAATCATGGTTTAAGTCCCGCATCAGCTGGTTGACCAGCGTTCCCTTGCCAATGCTGAAAACTACGTCTTTTTCCAGGCTGTCCAGCCCCAGCAGATCCATAATTTCAGAAGTCGCCGTACCTTTTCCGCCGCACTGCATATGGTGGAGCACATTCTGCTGCGTAAACAGGCGAATCAGATCCTTGCCCTGCCCCCGCTCCACAATGGAAACAATCAGCTTCATAGGTTCCATTTCCAATGTTTTCATACTCTCACCCCGTTTCAGTCAAAATACAGTATATCGTCTTCCAGTTGGTGCAGCTGGATTTCGATGTAACGGCGTTTTGCTTTTTCTTTCAGGCTGCTGAACAGGCCCATCATCTGTATCGTTATCAGCGGCGTCATCGCAACCATTGCCACAATGCCAAAGGCGTCTGTCATGATATTTCCGCCGAACGTTTCACACGCGCCCATCGCAAAAGGCAGCAGGAACGTGGCAGTCATAGGGCCGGAAGCCACGCCGCCGCTGTCGAACGCAATACCCGTAAAGATATGAGGCACAAAAAAGGTCAGCGCGAGCGCGGCAGCGTAGCCGGGAATCAAAAACCAGAATATGGATATCCCCGTCAATATACGCAGCATGGCAATGCCAACAGAAATGCATACGCCAATAGAAAGGCAGTGGCCCATCATTTTCTGTGTAACGGAGCCGTTTGAAATTTCCTCCACCTGCTTGTTCAGTACATGAATGGCAGGCTCTGCCGCAACAATAAAATAGCCAATCACCATGCCGACCGGCACCAGCAGCCATGCATACCTGCTTTCGGCAATGCCGGAGCCAATGATCTGACCGGCGGGCATAAAGCCGACATTCACGCCGCAGAGGAAGAGTGTCAGCCCGATATATGTAAAAACAAAGCCGCTGGCAATCTTCATGAGCTGGTGCCGCTTAAAACGGCGGCTCATCAGTTGGAACAGCGCGAACACCGCAACAATCGGCAGGAATGCCGTTGCCACTTCCTTTGCATATTCCGGCAAAGCATGGAAAAACAATGCCGCCGCATCTCTTGTAGTCTGTACCTCCTGTACAGCCGTTGGGGTATACAGCGCGGAATCCGGCTCATAAAATATCCCTAACAGCAACACAGAAAGCACAGGTCCAATACTGCAAAGCGAAATCAGGCCAAAGCTGTCCTCACGCGAATGTTTATCGCTTCGCAGCGTAGACATACCAATACCCATTGCCATAATAAACGGCACTGTAATCGGTCCTGTTGTCACGCCGCCGCTGTCAAAAGAAACCGGTACAAAATCCGCCGGTGCGAAAAAAGCCAGCAGAAATATGAGCGGGTAAAAAAACAAAAGCATTTTTGCCAGCGGGATATGGAAAAAAATACGCAGTTGCGCGATTACCAGAAACGCCCCCACTCCGGCAGCCACCGCAAATGTCAGCACGCGGTTCGGAATGGCCGGAACCTGTTCCGCCAAAACCTGAAGGTCCGGCTCCGCTATCGTAATCAAAAGCCCCAGCACGAAGCAGACCGCAAGCGGGACAATCATTTTTTTCGCCTTGCTCATCTGCACGCCCACGCCTTCGCCCATAGGCATCATGGACATATCCACCCCAAGCGTAAAAAAGCCCATCCCGATAATCAGAAGCATCGCGCCAAACAAAAACAGCACCAGCGTGCCGGAAGACAGCGGCGTAACTGTAACGCTTAAAAGCAGTACAATGGCTGTCAGCGGAAGGACAGACGCAAGTGATTCAAATACTTTTTCCTTAAATGCTAAATTCTGCAAATATCATTCCTCCTTTTCCTGCCTCCGCAAATATGCCTTTTCCGTATCACTCCATAGGTTTAAGAAAATGTGTATGTGGAAATTATTTTTTTAAGCAGTGTCGTCATGAGTCATGTATACGTATTTTCGAGCATAATTTTGCCGGAAAGGCATGTGCAGACGCTTGTGACGACACTGCCCAGAAGCGTTTTTCGAACAGCGGCTTTTGGGAAGGCAGCAGACGGGCGGTTTCCCCATACTGCCCTGAAAATATGTATCCAATCGGAAAAGTGTTCTCCGGATTCTTTCCAGCTTTTCCAGAATATAGCTGCGAAAGTTTGTATACGTTATTTATTCTAACATTTCCGCTGCAATTATGTCAACGAAATAAAGATTTCTTAACAGCCCGCAAAGAATACGTTTCCATACCGCTGGCTTTTTCGGGGGAAAAATGTTAAAATGAAAAGGCTCATCGTCCGCCCTGCTTTTCCGCATGGGAGGAAGTGGGAAAATTCATTTTATCTGTACTTTCAGAAAACTTTCTTATGAATAGCATTCATAAAATTTTTCACATTTTATTAAGGAGGCACACATGAAAACTGTTGCAGAACGTTTTTTAACCTATGTCAAGCATCACACCACATCTGACGAAGCGTCCGCCAGTTTCCCCAGCACCAGAAACCAGCTTGCTTTTGCAGATTTTCTTGTAAAGGAATGCGAGGAAATTGGCCTGCGGAATGTTTCAAAAGACCAGCATGGATACGTCACCGCCGTTCTTCCCGGGAACGTCACAGGCGCGCCTGTCATCGGCTTCATTGCCCATATGGATACCAGCCCTGATGCGTCCGGAAAAAATGTCAGGCCCAACATTGTGGAGCAGTACAACGGCGGGAGCATTTCCCTGAACGGCAGCAGCCTTACGCCGGAGGAATTTCCCGTTTTATCCGAATATATCGGGCAGAACATTATCACTTCCGATGGTACAACGCTCCTTGGCGCAGACGATAAAGCCGGCATTGCCGAAATATTGGCCGCTATGGAATACCTCCAGCTGCACCCCGAAATCCCGCACGGGGATTTGAAAATCGCTTTCACGCCGGATGAGGAAATCGGCAGGGGCGTAGATTATTTTGACGCCGCCGCTTTCGGCGCGGATTTTGCCTACACCATGGACGGCGGCAGAATTGGGGAACTGGAATACGAAAACTTCAATGCGGCGCGTGCCATTATACGCATTTCGGGCAGAAACGTACACCCCGGCACAGCCAAAAACGTCATGGTAAACGCGGCTCTGATCGGAACGGAGATCGCCTCCCTTCTGCCGGAACGGGAAACGCCCGCAAAAACCTCCGGCTATGAGGGCTTTTTTCACCTCTGTTCTTTTGAAGGCAATGTGACCTCCGCAACACTGACCTACATCATACGCGATTTTGACAAAGAAGCCTTTGAGTACCGGAAAAACCTTCTGCGTCTGCTTGTTGAACGGAAAAATATACAGTATCCCGATGCCATCGAACTGGAACTGCGGGACGAATACTACAACATGTCCTCTCAGCTTGCGGAGCATATGGAAATTGTGGAGCTTGCAAAGCAGGCCATGCTGGACTGCGGCGTAACGCCCATCGTGCAGCCCATCCGCGGCGGTACGGACGGCGCGCGGCTTTCCTATATGGGTTTGCCCTGCCCGAATATTTTCGCGGGCGGGCATAACTTCCACAGCACGCATGAGTTTATCCCCATCCCTTCCATGAAAAAGGCGTTGGAGGTTATTGTCCGCATCGCCCAACTGGGCGCGGAGCTGAAACACTGGTAAAACCAGCGTTTTTCCGCCCTATGCTGCATGGAAAAATACGTTTTCAAATAAAAAGACGGGTATTGACTTTTTCAAAAACCTATGATACCATATCCCATATAAATGGAAAAAGCGGAGATTGAGTATATGGGCAAAGCTGGTTACAGCCGCAGAGAGCAGTCCGGCAGGTGAAAGGGCTTGCAGTACAGACTTTGTAAATTACGCCTCATGAGCTTCGCGCAGGCAATGGCGCGGCGGCCGCCCTTCGTTATCGGGGCCGAAAGATGTTTGTCTTTTTGTATGATAGGCATAAATTAAGGTGGTACCACGGGTTCTCTCGTCCTTTTGGCGAGAAAGCCCGTTTTTTATTCCGCAGCCAGAAACACAGTAAAATATACAGTAAAGGAGAATTACAATGAGAAGCGCTTATGAAGTATTGAAAGAACGTGGTTTTATTGAACAGTTGACACACGAAGACGAAATTAAGGAACTGTTTGCAAAAGGAGGCGTTACGTTTTATATCGGTATTGACCCGACAGCGGACAGCCTGCACGTTGGTCACTTTCTGACCGTTATGGCAATGGCGCACATGCAGCAGTGCGGCAACCGCCCCATCTGCCTGATGGGCGGCGGCACAGGCATGATTGGCGATCCCTCCGGCAAGGCAGATATGCGTAAAATGATGACGGTGGAAACCATCGACCATAATGTATCGTGCATCAAAAACCAGCTTTCCCGCTTCATCAATTTTGACGATGGCGAGGACGGAGCAATCATTGCCAACAACGCGGACTGGCTGCGCAATTTGAACTATATTGAATTCCTGCGCGAAGTCGGTATTCATTTTACGGTAAACCGTATGCTTGCGGCTGACTGCTTCAAAATCCGCATGGAGCGCGAAGTCGGCCTGACCTTCCTGGAATTCAACTATATGATTATGCAGGCGTATGACTTCCTGGAGCTGAACGAACGCTATGGCTGCATCCTCCAGATGGGCGGCAATGACCAGTGGTCGAACATCATCGCCGGTGCAGAATTGATTCGCCGCAAGCTGGGCAAGCCCGCATATGGCATGACGTTCAAGCTGCTGACAAACAGTGAAGGCGAAAAAATGGGCAAAACGGTCGGCGGCGCGGTATGGCTGGACCCTGAAAAGACCTCCCCTTACGATTTCTACCAGTACTGGAGAAATGTCGGCGATAAGGACGTAGAAAAATGCCTTGCCCTGCTGACATTCCTGCCTATGGACGAAGTACGCCGTCTGGGCGCGCTCCCTGGCAGCGAAATCAATCAGGCAAAAGAAGTGCTCGCTTTTGAGCTGACAAAAATCGTCCACGGCGAAGAAGAAGCGACAAAAGCACAGGATGCGGCGCGTGCCCTTTTCAGTAAAGGCGCGGCAACCAGCGCGGCTCCTTCCACAGAATTCCCTGCGGCAGATTTTGCAGGTGAAGGCATGGATATCCTGTCCCTCCTGACTGCAATCAATGTTGTGCCTTCCCGTTCCGAGGCAAGGCGTGCTGTGCAGCAGGGCGGTGTAAAGGTTGCGGAAAAAGCCGTTGATGATGTGGATTTCAAGGTAACGGCAGACCTGTTTACCGATGGCAAGCTGTTGGTGCAGAAAGGCAAAAAGACCTTCCACAACATCATTTTGAAGTAAAAAATAGAGAATGCAGAAACCGCCTGTAAAGGCGGTTTTTTGTATGCCTCATTTTTGTATCTATGTAAAAACAGCACCAAAATGCACAAAAAAAGAGGCTGCTTCCAGCCTCTAAATTGCAATAGTATTAGTCTTGACGGTAGATTTTTCCGTCATAATAACCTATATACTTATCAGTGCTATCTTCGTATATGTAATATGTCCTATCCAGTGTTCCCTTGTACTTATGCCCTTCGAAATTCGTTGTCAAACTAATCTGTTTTGGCGGTATTCTGCCATATGTTTCATATTCGTAGCTTACCAACTGTAAATATGATGCTCTTGCATTATTATCTATAATAAAAGGCTTTATATCTTTCCAATCCACAGTAATTGATGCAAACTCAGCTTCAGGCACATCTTCAGTTAAAACTTCCTGCACAGAGATTTCATCAATAATCGGATTATCAGATGCAATAGACCTGTTTTCTTCTATACTCAAAACAGTATTCGTTGTTGCAAATACCGTTGTCATTCCCAGGGGAATCAGCAATGTAGCAGCGATTGCACACGCACTCATTTTCTTAAATTTCATAATCGCTTCAACCCTTTCTTGCTTGCTATTCTCTGATTTACTCTTGTTGAAATAATAAAACATATGAAAATACATGATTTTCTTTCTGCTCTGATAGGTCTTTTCAAACCGCTTGCTCATCTTTTGCATAGCCGCTATCATATAGTGCGCATATACTTCCCTTGCATCGCCTTCCGTATGCCGCAGTGCGTACCTGTCTGCACTGATTTCCAAATCTCTCTCAAATTTGAAAAACATAATCCAGATGATTGGATTATACCAGTACGCACAAATCAGACACATATTCCAAAGCTTAAATATGGAATGAAAATGCCGGATATGCCCGCATTCATGAAGCAGAACCAACCGCGTCAGGATCTTATCCTCTCTGTCAAAATCTGACGGAAAATAAATTACCGGCCGGAACACGCCCCATGTCATTGGGGAGGCCATGCCGCTTTTGCTTTTCAGCAAAACCTTCCGGCGGATCTTCTGCTCCGCAATGCAGCTTTCCAGATATTCCGCATCCTTCAACGGCTCTGATGCTCTCATTTCCTTCCATATCCAGAAATAATTGCTGATAAAATATGCCGCAACGGCTATACACCCAATCATCCATACCAGCAGAAAAATGCTCCCATGCTCCTCCGTATAACTGCCGACTGTTTCCATCCGAAACATCAGATCATCATACAGTGTTCCTTCCTGAAGCCGTTTGATTGGTGCAAGTTTATTCCAGCCGTAGAAATAAACATTCAGAATACTAAAAGACGTTCTGAGGGAAACAGGGAACATCAGCCGAACACCGACCATCACCCACAATAAACAGAATACACCGTTTGGTATTTTGTATATTGCAATTTTTCTCATAATCAGCGTCAGTATGATCATTATCCCTGCTGAAAGGTTACAGATCAAAAAATCCACAGCACTACCCCATTACTTTAGCCGCTCCACAATATCATTCAGCTTCTGCACGTCCTCATCCGACAGCGGAGATTCTTTCAAAAAAGCTGACAGGAAACAGCTCCTGGAATTTCCAAAGTAGTCCCTGAGCATATCTGTAATCTTTGCATGCTGCACATCTTCCCTCGCGATCAGCGGCTGACAGATAAAGCCCGGCTCGACCCGCTTTACAAAGCCTTTTTCAATGCATTTGCTGATTACGGTATAAGTCGTACTTTTTTTCCAGCCAATCTTCTCTTCGAGGATACGATACAGGCGGCTTGCCGACATCTCTCCTTCCGTCCACAATACCTCTAATATGTTCAGTTCCGATTTTCTAATGTTCATCATACACCTCCTTCATTTGTATACTATAATACTAAACTAACATATTTCGCTGAAAAATGCAACAAAAAAATAAAAAAATCTCAAATTTTTCAAATTTGCACTATGGAAAATTAAGGAAACTGTCGAAAAATTAAAATCCTCTCATTTTTCTAATATTATTTTAATATTTAGCAAACCATCCTGTAACATTTATCTGCTATACTGATTAAAAATCACAAGGAGGCTTTCAACAAAATGAAACATAGCAAAAAAAATTTTTCTAAACCAGTACTTTTTCTGGCAGCATCTTTGATTGCGTGCCAGCCTGTCTCCGCCCTTGGCGTTACCTTCTCCGATCTGGACAAGGTTCCCTGGCCCGGTGCGGAAACTTCCATCCAGAAGGCGGCAGACCTGGGGCTGATGGTAGGCGAAACACAGAACGGCAAAACCGTTTTCCGTCCGCGGGATAAAGTTTCCCTCTGCGAAACGGTGCAGCTTGCATATAAGCTGATGGTAAATACCAAAAAGCTGACGCCCGATGATTCTGTTACGGAAAAATGGTCTACCACAATGCAGACCTATAAAATTCCCGAATGGGCGCACCCCGCTCTGGCACAGTGTCTGGAAAAGAAGATTGTTTCCATAACAGACCTGAGCAGCTTTATGAACAACGGCGCGCCGCGCGAGGCAACGCGTGAAAAGGCGACTGAAATTCTCGGACGCGCGCTTGAAGTGTCTGTTCCGTCCCTTTCCGCAGGCGGCTCGACCTCCTTCGGCGATAACGCAACTATTTCCGAAAGTGCGCGCCCTTACATCGCTCTGCTGGCACAGCAGAAAATCGTAAGCGGCGACAATCAGGGGAATTTTAACCCGAAAAGCACGCTCAACCGCTCCGAAACTGCGGTTTTGGTTTCCAACCTGTATACCCTGCTGGTAAATTCCGCATCTGCGCCGGAAACACCCTCCGAGCCTGTCGAAGCGGCAAAGCTGGAAGGCAAAATTGGCGGCATGACGAACTTCTACGTAAACTTCGCGGACAGCGCAAGCTACTATTATTTCTCCAACAGCGGCACAGCGAAAGTTGAACTGAACGGCAAAAGCTCCACTCTGGACGAGCTTCTTGAACTTTTCCGCAATGGTACAGAAATGAACGCAAAGCTGACGCTGGACAGCGGCAACCGCATTATCGCAATTTCCGTAACAGCGGAAACATCTGACGCGCTGACAGGCACGATTACAGGCTTCTCCAAGAGCAGCATTACGATTGATGGTAAATCCTATCCCGTCAAAGACCCTTCTGATGTAAGGGTATATCTGGATGGTTCCCTGAGCAAGTACGATTACCTGCTGGATACCTATAAGGACGGCGTAACGCTGAGCGCGACGCTTTCCCTGAATACAGAAAAGCGCGTAAACAAAATCGAAGCCAAGACTATCTCCTCCAATGAAAAGAAGGGGAAGATCACAGACCTCGCCGAAGATGAAATCGTACTGGATGGCAGCAAGAGCAAGACCTACGAAATCAAGGACGCCGATGATCTTTCCGTTACCATCAACGGCTCCAAAAAGACCTTTGAGGACCTGATGGAGCTTTTTGATGACGACGAGACCATCACCGCTACCGTTACGGCTGATATTAAGAATGTTGTCAGCAAAATCGTTGCTACCACAAAGGAAAGCAGCAGCAGCGACAACGGCGTGATTTCTTCTCTTTCCTCCTCCCAGTTGAAGCTCAAAGGCGGCGATAGCTTTGATATCAAGAGCAAGGCCGGCATTGATATCGAGATTGAGGACGGCACGAAGGAATCTGATATTGATAGCTGGGATGACCTTGAGCTTGCGATAAAGGAGAAAAAGGAAATCACCGTTACCGTAAAAACAAAGAATGACTACGTTTCCGAAATTACCGGCAGAGTGACCGGCGTAAGCGGTACCATCTATGACTATGACAATAAATCGCTCGATGTCACAACGAAAGAGGATAACGAATATACCTACGAGTTCAGCGACAAATTCCAGGTTGACAATGGAGAAATCAACGCAAAGGATAAGGATTCCTTCCTGACATGGATGGATGAATATTTCAAACGCAGCGATGATATCAAAGTTACAATCTCTCTGAATAAGGATGGCTACATCACCAGAATTGATAACTAAATACTGCAAATAACAAATCAGAAATGTCGGAGAAGCACTTGTTCCTCCGGCATTTCTTTTTCGCGCCCTGCCCCCTTCTTTCGACAGGAGGTGAAGAAAAAAGTGGAATTCCTTTTCTTGACACTTTCGGCTAAGTCCTGTAAAGTAAGAGTTGGCTGAAAAAGAAGAAAGATAAGGTGTGAGAATGAAAACACAGCAAAATTCAAACTATAATAATGAAAGCATTACTTCCCTGAAGGGTGCGGACCGCGTCCGTCTGCGGCCGGGCGTTATTTTTGGTTCAGACGGGCTGGAGGGCTGCGAACATGCCTTTTTTGAAATCCTGTCCAACTCCATCGATGAAGCACGCGAGGGCTTTGGGAAAAAAATAGAGATTGTCCGTTATCTGGACGACTCCTTTCTGGTAAAGGATTACGGCAGGGGTATCCCTGTGGATTATAACCCAAAGGAGGACTGCTTCAACTGGGAACTTGTTTTCTGCGAATTATACGCAGGCGGAAAATATCAAAACAACACAGGCGAAAATTACGAGTTCAGCCTCGGCTTAAACGGGCTTGGCACCTGCGCCACGCAGTACGCCTCGGAATACATGGACGCAGTGATTTATCGGGACGATACCTGCTACCAGCTGCATTTTGAAAAGGGCGAAAATATCGGCGGCTTAATCAAGGAGGCGGCGCGCAAGCACCCTTCCGGCACGCAGATTAAATGGCGTCCTGACCGCGATGTTTTTACGGATATCCGCATCCCGCTGGAATATTTTCAGGACGTACTGAAGCGGCAGGCTGTTGTCAACGCCGGTCTGCTGTTCGATTTATTTGATGAGGAAAGCGGCGAACATTTTGAATACTGTTACGAAAACGGGATTCAGGACTATCTGGCAGAGCTTGCAGGAGAAAACAGCCTGACCGGAATCCATTACCTGCAAACGGAAACCAGCGGACGCGACAGGGAGGACAAGCCGGAATACCGGTTGAAATTTGAAACAGCCTTTTGTTTCAACAACCATATCAACCGCCTGGAATATTATCACAATTCCAGCTTTCTGGAATACGGCGGTTCGCCGGACAAGGCAGTCAGAAGCGCGTTCGTTTTCGCCATAGATAAATATTTGAAAAGCAACAGCCTGTATAAGAAAGATGAAAAGAAAATCACATTTTCAGACGTGGAGGACAGTCTGATACTGGTAATCAATTCCTTTTCCACCGTAACCAGCTATGAAAACCAGACAAAAAAATCCATTACGAATAAATTCATACAGGATGCTATGGCCGAATTTTTCCGCCAGCAGCTTGAGATTTATTTTATCGAGAATAAAATGGACGCGGATAAAATCGCGGCGCAGGTCCTGGCAAACAAACGCAGCCGGGAAACGGCGGAAAACACGCGCATCAACATCCGTAAAAAACTGACGGGCAATCTGGACATGAATAACCGTGTGGAAAAATTCGTAAACTGCCGGACAAAGGATGTAACCCGCAGGGAAATCTACATTGTAGAGGGCGATTCCGCGCTGGGTGCATGTAAACTGGGGCGTGATGCGGAATTTCAGGCGATTATTCCTATCCGCGGGAAAATTCTGAACTGTCTGAAAGCGGATTACAACAAAATTTTCAACAACGATATCATTACCGACCTTTTGAAGGTGCTGGGCTGCGGCGTAGAAATTAAGTCGAAGCACCAGACAGGAATGAATTCCTTTGACCTGGAACAGCTGCGCTGGAGCAAGGTCATACTCTGCACAGATGCAGATGTGGACGGTTTCCAGATACGGACGCTGCTTTTGACAATGCTTTACCGCCTGACCCCTACGCTGATACACGCGAAAAAGGTCTTTATCGCAGAATCGCCGTTGTATGAAATCATAAACGGAAAAAACACATATTTCGCCTATTCTGAAACGGAAAAGGGGCAGATTTTAGGCAGGCTGAAAGGGAAGGTCAAGGTCAACCGCTCGAAGGGGCTGGGCGAAAACCAGCCGGAAATGATGTGGGAAACGACAATGAACCCCGAAACCAGGCGGCTGATTCTGGTCACGCCCGACGAGGCGGAGCGCACGCAGAAAATGTTTGAACTTCTGCTCGGAGAAAACCTTTCCGGACGGAAGGAATTTATTGCCGAAGAAGGCTACAAGTACCTTGATATGACAGACATCAGCTGAAAAGCAAGACCCTGGAGGCTCTGCCTCCAACCCTCTGCAAGCCTAGGTCAGCACTTTGCTTCGCAAAGCCGCCTGCGGCGTCCGGATTTCTTTCCGGTGCTCTATGAAAAAGGCTTGATCCTAAACTTTATTGCGAAAAACTACGTTTTCCGAGTGAAAATCAGGAGATTTTATTTCGATTCCATCGTATGAAATACGACGGCAGATAGGTCAAGGGCTGAAAGCCCTTGTGGGAGTTTGAGGGCAAAGCCCTCAAAGTTTTAAGGGTGCGGGACAGCGTTCTGCGGTTTTTATGTTTTTATATAGAAAAGGTGGGAACCATGCCGAAGAAAAAAAATACAACAAAGGAATTTCACGAAAACTTCATACAGGAGCAGTGCATCACCGAAACGCTTGAAACCAACTACATGCCCTACGCCATGAGCGTCATCGTTTCCCGCGCGATTCCGGAGATTGACGGCTTCAAGCCCTCTCACCGGAAACTGCTGTACACCATGTACCTCATGAACCTCCTGAAGGGCGACAGGACAAAATCCTCCAACGTAGTCGGTCAGACCATGAAACTGAACCCGCATGGCGATGCGGCAATTTATGAAACGCTCGTCCGTCTGACGGAGGGCAACGGCGCGCTGCTTGTTCCGTTTGTCGATTCCAAGGGAAATTTCGGCAGACAGTATTCACGCGATATGGCATATGCCGCGCCGCGGTATACCGAGGTCAAGCTGGCAGCAGTCTGCAACGAGATTTTCGCGGATATCGACAAAAATACCGTAGATTTTATCAATAACTACGATGATTCCATGCAGGAGCCAACGCTGCTGCCCACAACCTTCCCAAATATCCTCGCAAACCCGAATCTCGGCATCGCCGTAGGCATGGCAAGCTCTATTTGCAGCTTCAATCTTGCCGAACTCTGCGAAACAACGATCCGCTTTATCAGGGACGAAACCATCGACCTTTGCGAAACGCTCCTTGCGCCGGATTTTTCCACTGGCGGCCTGCTGGTCTATAACCGGGAAGAGTTGGAACGTATCTACAAAACCGGACGCGGCAGCATGAAGCTGCGGGCAAAATACCAGTATGACAAAAAGAACAGCTGCATCGAAATTCTGGAAATTCCTTATACCACAAATATTGAAGCGATTATAGACAAAATTTATGCTCTGGTGAAAGCCGGAAAGCTGAAGGATATTACGGAAGTGCGGGACGAAACCGATCTGAACGGTCTGAAAATCACCATTGACATAAAAAAATCTGCAAATGTAGACTTGCTGATGCACAAATTATACGCCATGACGCCCCTTGCGGACAGCTTCAGCTGCAATTTCAATGTGCTGATAGACGGCAAGCCCATGACACTGGGCGTAGGCGATATTCTGCGGCATTGGACAGACTTCCGCCTCGGCTCCATACAGCGTCAGCTTGCGTTTGATGTGCAGAAAAAATCCGACAAGCACCATCTTTTACTCGGGCTTTCCAAAATTCTGGCGGATATCGACAAGGCTATCGCCATCATCCGCAATACGGATCAGGAAAGCATGGTTGTACCAAACCTGATGGCAGGCTTCGGAATTGACGAAATACAGGCGGATTATATCGCGGAAATTAAACTGCGCAATATCAACAAGGAATATATTCTGCGGCGGCTGGAAGAGCTGGAAACGCTGGAAAAAGAAATTGCCGAACTGAACGAAACGCTGAAAAGCAAAACGAAAATGAAAAATATCATCTGCCGCCAACTGAAAAATGTCGCAAAAAAATACGGCAGGCCGCGGAAAACAGAAATCATCCAGGAGGAAGAGGTCCCCGCACTCAGCCCCGAGGATTTCATTGAGGATTATGCCATAAAGCTGTTCCTGACCGAAGGCAATTACTTCAAAAAAATCCCGCTTTCTTCCCTGCGCTCTGCCGGAGAGCAAAAGCTGAAAGAGGAGGACCGTCTGCTGGTAGAGCAGGAGGCCGCAAACCGTATGGACATTCTCTTTTTCTCCGACAGGCAGAATGTATACAAACTGAAAGCCGCCGATGCGGCAGACAGCAAAGCCAGCGCGCTGGGAGATTATCTGCCGAACCTCCTGAACATGGAGCCGGAAGAACGTATCGTTTATATGACGGCAACGGCAGACTACTCTGGACAGGTTGTATTTTTCTTTGAAAATGGCAAAGCCGCAAAAGTTCCTCTTTCCGTCTACACAACGAAAATGAACCGAAGAAAGCTGGTCAATGCTTATTCTGCGCGTTCGCCGCTGGTACGGATGCAAAAGCTGGACGCAGAACAGGACATCCTGCTAATCCGCAACAGTGACAAAGCCGTTCTGCTGAATACGGAACTGATTCCCGCCGGTGCAACAAAAAACGTTTCGGGCGTGCAGGTATTTACGCTGAAAAAGAACAGCACCCTCACGGCAGTATTCACAACAGAGGAATTTCATACGGAAAATCCAGAGTATTACCGAACGAAAAAAATACCCTCCGCAGGGCATTTTATACAGGAAAAGGATAAGGCGGCAAACTGCCTGCCGGGGCAGGCGAGCCTTGATGAATAATTATTTTTCCGCAATACTGAAAGGGCAGAACCTCTTTAACAGGCTCTGCCCTTTTACTCTGCATGGCAGTGTACTGTGATATCAGTATAAATATTTGTTTTCCTGCCATACCCTCTGCGCTATTCCAATACATGTTATATCCCGCTCCGACAAAAAGTTAACAATAACCGGCGGCACAGAACAGAAATCCATCGTATACATTATCGCCGCACCCCCTGCACCACCCAGCGAGTTGCGTAGCCCCTGCCGGTACATGTAGAGAGCGTAATAATATGGTCATCCGCTTTCGGCACAATGCCTGTATTCACCACAGAGCGTGAAAGGCAAAAATCAATCAATTCCTGCTGAATCTCCTCCTGTTCTATATCCAGCCTGTATACAATATCCTTCACTCCGGCCTCAAAAGCCGCAAAAATATCATACCGCTGCACGCCCGCATCTGTCACAAGGTATATTGTGGGATGCTCACGCAGGTAGGCATCATCCTCATACCGATGCAGCCCGCCAAACATCGAGCCATTCCTCATCTGATGTCCATAAATCAATGTATGGAAGTCCGAAAAATCCGGATTGCCTTCGCAGTCTATAAATATTGCACCAACAGAGCTTTTCTCCCTGTTCCAGGTATGGTTCAGATAATAGCTGTTATCCGCCGCCTGCATAACAGGATAAAAGACTTCCGTATCCGGTATGGCAATCCACCCCGCGACTTCTCCATTGACCTCCCGTAAGGCAGACAGATCGGTTTCCGCAAGTACAGCGGCATATTCGTCTGTCTCCGGCAGGGTATCCGCCTCTGCTCCAAGCCCTGCCAGCGCAGACGCCTCCAGATAGTCTGCCGCGCCCCTGCTGTGGTCTAATGCTTTCCATGAAATGCGTACAACGCTAACGGAAAAAATCAGCAGAAATATCCCTGCCAGCAGCCGCTTTTTCCTACTCATAAAACACCCCCCTATTCTCTGCTTTCCCCAATCGCTGCATAATTTTTACAATAGAGATAATAGCTTTCTATATTTTGGCAAAGGGATTCCAGGCTGATGCCGAACTTATTTTCACGTTCCATGAATGCCCCAAGCACCTCCGAAGGATTTTCCATATACATTGCTGTTTCCGGGAAAAAAAAGCCGTTCAACTGGCGTTCTGCCCGAACATCAATGCCCTCCAAAAGCACCGGCAGGTAAAACCCATCGGCAGAGCCGCCATACTCCGTCATACGGACATAGGTTTCAAACGCCGCTGTCAGCAGGCCCAGCCCAGCCGGAGAAGTAATCTCCATGCCGCTGACCGTTTTCAGGTTTTTCTGCGCATTTTCCAACGCAAGGACATAATATTCCGCACGGTCGGGTACATATTTTGTCAGCTCATTCATAGCGAAAGACGTCCAGAAATCCTGACGCTGCAAATAATCCTGTACTGCAATCCCCTCCGCGGCGCGTACTGCCCCATCGAGCCATGCTGTTTCTCCGGTAATATCGAACAGTCTGCACAGCGCGTAGACAGCCATGCTCCTGTCAGCGTCCGTTTCCTGCCCCTGCGCGGAAAGCAGCCGTTCGCCAATATCACCGCAAAGTTCCAGATATTCAGGGACTCCAAACACATCCATATATTCCACAAGCGCGGCAGCCGTCAATGCGTAAACAGCCGCTGTGTTGCCGTCCTCATCTGGGAAAACCACATTCCCATCACTGTCATAATTCACTTTTTCTGCCAGATATTTCGCTGCCAACGTTATTTTTTCCTCCAGTTCCGCACTGGGAGAAAGCTGGCAGGCACAGAGCAGCGCGTGCAGGACCTCAGCCTGCTGCATGGTATCAGCACCGATTACTTCACCTTTCCGCGAAATATTCCGTACCAGATATTCCGCCGCGCTGGATACCATACCGGCCGCTGCTGTATCATCAACCGGCTCCATAATTCGCTGACCATAGCCCAGGCCGCTGGCGTTCAGGCGGTAAACGGCGTCTTTTTCGTCACAAATCCATCCGGCGCACCGGAAAAGTATGTAATCATCTGGTAAAGCTTTCACGCTTTCCCGTTTGCTTTTTTTCAAGTATGCATTCAATGCATCCAAATCCATTCCGCCGTTTTCGTAGTCATAAACAAAGGCGGCATTCAATTCCTGTTCCAACAGGGCAGTCTGAAATTCCGGGTCAAACGCCGCCCCGTAGGAAAGGAATCCCACCTCTGAATACAACAGGGATTCCTTTAATTCCTCAGCAGAAATTTTTCCGGCAATATATACCACATCGGTTTTGACCCATTTTGGCTCCGTACCACTCTTTTTCAAAGCCTCCTCCGCATTGGAAACGCCATTCTCCCATGCTTCATCTGCGCTTGCCCCCGTACCATAGTAAACACTTGCCGTCTCCGTCCCATTGCTGACGGAAAAGAACACCGCGTGTCCAGCGTCACCGGCGGGCGCATCGCCCAGTTCCTGCCGCATCCAATCCGCAAGAGCCTCCTGCCGGAGCAATTCTGTTTTTTCGTGGAAACGGGCCGTATCATATTCCCGTCCGCAGCCAACGCATAAGCACACCGCCGCCGCCAGCAGACACAAATGCTTCGCTTTCATTTCACCACTCCTTTTTTCCATTTTTGAAGAAAGCCGGAACCCCGAAGGGCCCCGGCAATCCGGTTTCAAAAAACATATTTTCGGAAAACAGATTATGCGTCTTCTTCTTCGCGCTTTCTGCCGCTTATCAGCATCCAGCCGCCGAGGGACAGCACTGCCGCCGCGTACCAAATGTCAGAAGTATCGCCTGTTTTGGGTACGTCTGCCAGAGGCACAGCGTCATCTGTAATAACCACCTCCGCAGGTACGTCCGCAAGAGGTACTGCTTCATCCGGAATGTCCATTTCTACAGGAGCATCCGCCAGAGGCACTTCCATATCCGGAATTTCCGCCAGAGGTACTTCTGTTTCCGGAATTTCTGCCAAAGGCACGTCAGGGTCAGCGACTACGACGTTGTTTGTCGGACCATCGCCGGGTGTTGTAGGCGTGGTCGTATCAGTTGTAGGAGGCGTCGGAGGTGTTATGGGTTCAGAAGCATACGTATAGCTGCTGCTTCTGTCCGTTCTCCAACTGTTGACCGTTTCCGTTGTGGTTACTTCGGTTTTGGTTTTAACAGTTTCTGTCTGAGTACCGATTATTGTTTTGTCACGCTCAAATGTGAGCGTGTCTTTCCGTTCCTCAGTTTTTTCTGTTGCTTTTGTATTGACCTCAGCTTTTGCTTCTTTGATTTCAACCTTTACCTTTGTTTCATAATTAAAGTACTGGTCAATCCCAATTTTATTCTCTTTTCCCTCTTTATCCTTAATAGTAAAGTCACCCATCGTCATTTTACCTACAAGGCGAATTGTGATGTTGGAAGAAGATCCAACATTCCCAAGTTTAAATGTCTGCGTGCCATTCCCATTATCTTCGAATCCTTCATGGAACTGACCCATTTCGTTTTTTCCTATCTTATAGGTTTTTGTTTCGTTCCCCTCTGTAACTTCCAAACTGAAAATACCATCATCCAGCTGACTCTTATTAAACTTGAAATTGAGTTCAAGAGTACCATTGTATCCGTTGCTGTCGCATACATTCTGTGTAACATGGATATTGGCTCCTGTCATACAAGCTTCGCTAAACTCATTTTCGCTGAACTGATCTTTGACTTGCTCTACCAAATCCAGCACGTTTTTATCATCCCAGCTAGCCACTTCATTAGTTGGATTATTTGGATTATTCAGCCTCACTGTGAAACCATTGCGATCCTCCGTGCCATCTCCCTCTACCTGCTTAACAGAAGTCATTCCCAGCGTTACATCAAGAGTGTCCTGAGAAGCATCCAAAATATGTTCTTCTGTGATCGTTTCAACCTTAACAGAGTCTTCTCTGGTTTCGGTAACTGTACCCTTAATTTCGTCCTTGGAAACAAATACTTCCTCGTCCGTCTTTTCGGTTTTGCCAATTACCTCCGTCTTTGTCACTTGGAAATAAACATCTTCGTTACGCGTTTCTGTTGTAGTAACGCCCGTATCCGGATCTGTTGTTTCAAACGTCGTTACGACTGTGTAACCAATCGTGTTCCCCTCATTATCGGTAATTGCCGTTGCGCCCTCGGGAACAGTCCCGGTCACAACCTCGGAAGAAGGATTCCTGTCAAAGCTGACATCCAGTGTAGCCCCTGGCGTCGAAGTCGTCGGGTCTTCCGGGCGGGTGTAAGAAAGCTCCTCGCCCTTAGTGGTATCCTCCACTTCATTATACTCGCCATACTGGGTAGTAGTGGTTGTTGTAACCGTTTTATAGCCGACAATCTCTCCCTTGTCATTCTTTACTTCTACAACATCAACCTTAACTGTCTGCTTGCCAATCTCTTTGTTTTCCTTGTCAAGGATAGGCTTTTGCCACCCCTCGGCACCATTTTGGTAACCTTGCTCTTTGAGTTCGGCTTCTTTGTTATTTTTCAGTGTATTGGCATCTTTCTCCAGCCCTGTGACAATTCCAGCTTTATCGATTGTGCCCTTATTAACGACACCGTCTACCCCTTCCTGGAGTTTGTCCTTGACATTGTTCAATTCCTGACCGGCAGACACGCCAAACGAAACCTGAAGGTTATCTTTCACCGTTTCTGAAGAGTTTTTTTCATCAGTATTCAGTGTATCGGATGTCCCTTGTTGCGTTTCCCCGGTCTGTTCACGATCGCCCAATACCACCTCTGTATTTGCTTCTGTTTTGGTTGTTGTAGTAATATCTGTATCAGTTGTAATGATTGTCTGACTGTCAGTTTTTGTGGTTTCCTCCTGTGTAACGCGACCTTCTTCGTCCCGTTCGGTAGTTGTGGATGTTTCTCCTTCTACCCGTCCTGTATCAGAAACCGTCTCTCTCTTCTGCTCATGGCTGCTGCTTTCATTGCTGCCGGTATCAGTATCAGCACCGCTTTCATCAGCACCAGCAGTATCACTGCTGACGCTGGGAGTGTCGTTGCCGGAAGGATTCTCTCCTTCCTCCGCCAGCGCAGTAACATGCAGAGAACCCATGCACATCGCAAGAGCCACAGTCATAGAAAAGCCGCGTTTCAATTCATTCTTAAATTTCATCATATTTATTCATCCTTTCTTTGCAAAGTATCACGGATGCAAAGTATCCGGCAGCCGGGCTGGCATGGCGCGTATGCGCTTTAGCCCCCAAAGTTAGCTTTGCGTCCCACGGTTTCCCATGGTTTGCCTGTGCAACCCGGCAAACATAGTGCCGCCTTCCGGGAATTCCCATCGGCGCACCTTAGTCCCGTAGCTTTGCTGTCCCATAGTTTCCCATGGTTTGCCAAAACGTCCCTTTTTCTTCCCGCCATCAGGGACGTATCTGACAGCGGGCGAATCCCATGGCGGCGTCACCTGTGTCATTTGCTCTCCCCCTTCCGAATACTTGTTATGAATAAACCGCCAGATGCTGTCCTGCCGCATCTGAGGCAAATTCACGCAGAAATTCATCATGCAGCTCACGCTCCGCTTTTTTACGTGCCTCCACAGCGTCCTCAAAACGCATATAGCTGCCGAGATAGCGGCGGGTTCCCTTGAAGCAGATGCTTGCCCGCCAACGCTGCTTTTGTTCCAGCCAGTCCACACCCGGAACGCCGCTGGTATTATTGCTTCGTACACGCTTGGAACGCAGCATTTCGACACACGTTCCGTCTATGTACGTGAGCCCCAGTGCGGTCCTCGGGCCCCCCGGACCATTCTGGCAGCCGCAGCTTTTTGTATGCCCGCTGCGCAGATGATGTGTTTTGACTACGGTTTCCCGCCCGCAGTCACAACGGCAGAGCCACGTTGTCTTGTTTCCAATGTTTTTCGCCGGACTTAGGACGGTCAGTTTCCCAAATCTCTGACCGGCCAGCTCCAGTTTTTTCGTTGAGTGTCTCATCTCCGCACCGCCTCCGCATTCCAATAATCCTGACAGTACAAAAGGAATCTCCAAATATCATTGAAGAAATCGTGTCACGTAATTCAGCAGATTTTTTGCTGAAAATTGTACTTTTTAGTCAAGCCTTATCGAATGAAAAAACTTTCATAAAAGTATTGTAAAACTGCATATTTTGTGGTATTCTTGCCATAATAAACAAAGTAAGTCAGTTATTGAAAAGTACACTTTTTAATAACTAATTGCTTTTGCCTTGTACCAAAATGTGGAAATCGTCACTCTGCATTTCTTACCGTAGTTGTTTCACTGATTTCTCCGTTTTCCCTCTTGAAATATATACTTAGTAAATTCTCCGGCATCTATATATGGTTTCTCACCATACTCCACCAGATGCACCCGATTGGGTTGCCATGATTCGAATCGTTTAAGTTAATCAGCTTTTCTTTTCTGTGACAGCAAGTTAAATTGAAACGTTCACATTTTCAGGTCACTGTAATCTATGGCATGGTTCACAAAATGGACAGACCTCCCCTGTCAAGGAATTTGATTGTTTTTAGCGATCCTGCGCAGAATTCTGTTTTACAAAATGTAGTACAAATTACTGCTCTTGCCGCCATTATCCCGAAAGCGATGTTCCTTCTCGATATGCCCCCTGTCCAGCAATTCCCGTATTGACCGTTTCACAGAACTTTCTGACATCTTCAAATCCCTGCAGATGGTCTTTGATGGAGGGGAAACAGCTTTTGCTCTCCCTCCCAGTCCTGTCGCAGAGATATAAGTTCCGCACCACAGACTGCCTTTGCTTGTATGGCTCGTTCAGTTCAATGCCCCATTCAAAAAACAGCCACAGCACTGTTTTCATCGGCTTCACGCCCGTTCGAGTAACGATGAACGTATCTTTCGGCATGATCTTCAGTTCTTCCGGCGTCATCAGTGCCCACCCTGTCATCTGCAGGAATTTCGAGATATCTTTCCCTTTGGAAACACTCCCCGTCTGTACCGTCCTTTCGCCCAGCGTCTTGGATAGCACCTCCGCCGCTTCAGAGTTCGGCGCGAAGCCGCCGTATATTGCGATTTGGCAGTTATCCAGGATGATAGCAGAGCCTTCTTTGCCATAATTTTTCTCCAGCTGTGCCAGTGACTGTATGATAGGGACAAAGCTGATCCTTCTGGAACGGCTGGCGGAGAACATCATTTCTGCAGACTGTATCTGCGGAATCGTGCCAAATTCATCGAGCAGGAACATGACGCGGTTTGGCAGCTTGCCGCCCATTTCATCGGCTATCGCCAGCATCTCGCGATATACCTGCTGCACGATCAGCGATACTAAGAAATGCTTTGTTTCATCTTCTTCCGGCAATATAATAAACAGCGCGGATTTGCTTTTACAGAATTCTTCCGTATCCAGTTTTGTTTCAAAGCAAAGGAGTTGCCCTATTTCGCTGTCAAGGAACGCGTTCAACCGCGACAGCGCGCCTTATGCGCATCGGGGAGCTGCTCCATGAGCAGCTGGAAACGGCTTTTTCCCTTGACAGGGGAGGGTGCCAGCAAATCTTGTATCAGCTTGAAAATGCTGACGATGTGCCGCTGGGCTCCTTTTTCCTCTATGGTCTTTCCTTCTTCTGCTGCTGGTTCCCAGAGGATTTCGGTTTTCATATCCTTCCATTTGATTCCAAAATCCTTGCCTGTCGGAAGTGCCTGCTCCCCATGTTTTTTCCGTATCGTTTCCAGCCATTTCTTCCGGCTTTCCAGCATTTCCTTCTTGTGTTTCCTCTGTTCCGGACTAAACAGATATGGCGAGCAGGCTTCGGCAAGGACGA
This sequence comes from uncultured Anaerotignum sp., assembly GCA_910578425.1. Taxonomy (GTDB): domain Bacteria; phylum Bacillota; class Clostridia; order Lachnospirales; family Anaerotignaceae; genus Anaerotignum_A. The sequence continues at coordinate 333 of CAJTQX010000027.1, read as the reverse complement.
GGATGACCGCTGTCATCAGTCCTTCGGCAGAATCATAGAAATACGCATTTTGTCCGGTATTGGATGAGTCAAAGCCTCCGGCGTTCATGATCGTTTTTGAAATGACCTTTGCGTATTTTTCCGCTTTCGCCTTGCTGACAAGGCTGTCTGTCTGCAAATAATCATCCATATAGCGGTTCACCATGTGGAGCATATTGAAACCGTCGCTCTGCGTCGGGTTCCTCAGATCCAGCACGGAAATATCATAGCCGTAATACTTCTCGGCGATAGGCGCGTAGTGGAGCTATACTAAAAAAGTGGACACACAAATGCACCATCCATTACAATAAAGTA
>CAJTQX010000026.1:2254-37166 GCA_910578425.1 uncultured Anaerotignum sp. | reverse complement strand
GGGCAGCCTTGTCCACATATTTCAAATATCCGGAAGCGGTCAGGCGGCTTATTTATACCACAAATGCAATCGAAGGGTTCAACCGCCAGCTGCGTAAGGTGACGAAATCAAAGACCGTATTTCCGACCGACGACAGCCTGATAAAAATGCTGTATCTGGCAATGATGGACATCACGAAAAAATGGACAGGCCACCGACAGGACTGGGGGCAGATCCGTTCCCAGCTGGAAATTTATTTTGAGGAACGCTTATCTGGCAGGAATCTGTAAAGGGATTTTTAAGAAGCTGCATTGACAGGGATAAAATTCCCTGTATAATACAAACAAGGGCAGAAACGGAAAACCTGCTCTGCTCGCTTGTAACTATACTATAAATCTTATATCAGTTTTTCGAGTTTACACAAAAATTGAAATAGTCTCCAATTCCGAGCCACAGCATGCTGACATACCTTTCAGTCAGTTTCTGCCTTTCGCCTCTTTTGAATCTCATTTTCCCGTCACAAAACAACGGTACTTTTATCAACATATCAAATTTCGTCATCTTCTTCGCCAAACTCCAAACAAACTCCTTTTATAACGTTTCAACGCCTCTCTCGCCGGTTCATAATTCCCCGCGGCTTTCAAATATTCTACACCTTTTTCGATATCCTCCTGCACGCCAATCCCCTCAGTGTACATCATGCCCAGTCCATAGCTTTTATAGGGCGAACCTTTACTTTTCTCCAGGAACAGCCTTCCTCTTGCCGCGTTCTGCGGACAGCCATATCCCAATAGATAGCAGATTCCCAGCAAATCATACCTGGCATATTCCGCTTCCGTATCCTTCTCCAGCCATTGAACCGCCCGCGCATAGTCCACAGCCGTACCCCAGCCGTGAAAATATAAACGCCCCAGCTGGCGGCAGGCATAGCTGTCGTTGCCATAACAGGCAGTCTTTTCATAGCACTCTATAGCATAGGACAGATCGCGCTCTACCGCCTTGCCATCCCAATAAATATCCCCTATAATATGCCAGCTCCACAGGTGTCCGGCCTCTGCCGCCTTCAGTGCCCAGGGGAGAGCCTCCTTATGGTTTTCCTCTGTATAGGCCAGATGATTGGCATAGGCATACATCCATTCCGGGTAGCCCCGTTCCGCACCCTGACGCATGATGGGAACCGCCTTTTCCGGCTCCGGCAAAATGTAATCTCCCCGCCCGCGCTGGTAATAATGGCAGTAATTTCTCCCCGCCAGAATCATGCCGCCGGAAAACGCTTTTTCAAACCAGGGAATACTTTTTTCCATCTGCTCCCGTTTCCAGTTCTCCCATTCTTTCCGGTTTTCAAATTCACTTTCCTTCCTGTCCTCAATTTCTATGATGTCCAGAAAATAGTAGGTATTTCCAATCATGTACTGGCAGAATGCACAGCCATTTTCGGCTTTTTCAAAAATTATTTCCCACGCTTCTTTTATGCTGTCAAATGGCATACTCTCCCGAAATTCCGGCGTGAGCATATCCATGCGGAGCGCGCCCAGAACCGCCGCCGCGCTCCCCAGCGAAACCGCCTCCCTGAGCATGGCATAAGCAGCTGCCTCATTTTCCTCAAAGGGATGATATTCCCAGCTGTAACAGGAACCGGAAAAACAGCGGGAAAGAAAATAACAGGCGTCCCCATCTCCGTCCTTTGCCGCAGGCAATAACGCGTCCGCCGCCGCTTTTGCCCTGTCGTTATCACAGCAATAATAAAGGTCCGCAATCGCCCTGTCTACCACTTCATTAAAATAATTTCCCATGTTTTCCCTTCCTCCCTTCTTTTTTTACCTGTGCCGTAATGTCCTCCCAGCCGCTTAAATCTTCAAAAAAGCCCTCGTTCAGAAAACGATTCATCCAAAATTTCACCTGCGTCACAGTCCCCTCCCTCACCAGAAATCTGCTGTTCCCTCTCCCTGTGTGATTGGTACACCAAATCACCGCCAAGTCATTTTGAACGCCGGGGAACAGGTCAAAGGTATGGATTCCCCATTCCAGGAATACCTTTGTATATTTCCCTTCGTGTATGCCTTCCACAGCAAGCTCCACATCCCTGCCGGAAAAAAATTTATGCTCATCATGCCAGCTTTCCCCGAAAATCACCAGAAGCTGATGCCAGTTGCGCATTTGACCCCTCTGTTCTCTTTGAAGCTGATACCAGTAAGATTTTACGCGCTCCTCAGTCTGTCGGATATCCGTTTCGCCGTTCTCCTCCGCAGCTTCTTCGGTATTTATCAAAGAATCTGATTTGCCAAAACCATCAGTCGGCTCTGCTGGCTCATCTGTATCTTCCGGTCTGTCCTCTTTCTCGCCGCTTCCATCTTCATCGTTATATTCTTCCCACAAAGGCACATTTTCCATTTTAATCCATCCCGATAAATCAGCATTGCCGGTCAGGAGTTCCTCAAACCATTCTTTTGCCTCATCAAACTCTGCGCTTTTATGGTACGATTCAAATCTGCCGTCAGAAACATCCAAAAATGCCGTCAGTCGAAAAACCTCGTGGTATATGCAGAAAATCTGGCTTACATTCCCTGCTTCCTGTACGGCAAAAGGCGGCAGAATCCGGAGTTTGAAAACGCAGCCTTTATCTCTTTCCATCAGGCTTTTCAGCTGTTCCTGCAAAACCTCCCCTGTAACATTAGAACTGTCGTTTCCGGATGTATCCGTAAGAATAAACTGCCTTACCCGAAGCTGTTCCGGTTTCTCCTCCGGCCTGACCAAATCACGCACCCCGTCCCATATTCCAAGCAGGCCAAATCCTGCCATACCCAGCCCCAGCAGAAATCGAATCATCCCAATCCCCTGCCTGATTTCCGCAAACCCAATCATCATCAGGCCAAAGCCAAGCCATGCCCCGTATCCCCCCAAAATCAGAGGGACAAAACGCAGACGCTTTCCATTTTTATTCTGTCTGTCCTTCATCGTCCTGCTCCTGTCGCTTATTTCTGTCCCTTGCCGCGCGCGTCTTTTCAGGCGCGGCCGGAAGTGTAAAATCCAGAATATATTCAAAGGTTGTCCCCATTGTAATATAACTGCTGGGCCACCCGAAAATGCCTGCCCTGTTCACCAGATTGCGGCGGTCCCAAATAATCGTATTCCGGAATTCATACCCCGCGTCACGCATCGCATTTATAATATTGATATGCAGCGGTACCCGTTTCCCCTCTATCCATGCGTCAGTAATATTTATCAGAATATGCGCCTTATCTGCAAATACAGGCAGCATGCTTTTGAATATGTCTGATATTTCCCTTTCAAAATCCTCTGCCGAAAGCGTTCCCAAATCGCGCGGGTCCTGACTGTACTGCTCCACCTTTCCAAACTGCTCATTCTCACGAATATCTCCGCGGCGGCTTTTATTTTTGCGCTCCCTGTTCAGCATATTTGCATATGGCGGCGATGTGAAAACAAGTTTCACCGTTCCGGGTGCAATATGCTTCGCAATATTTCTCGCGTCATCGCAGAAAGCCAACTGCTGGCAATGACAGTCCTCCGGCGGTTCGGAAACGCGGGAATTTGACAAATCCACATATTCCTGCTTTAAGTCAAACCCGACTGCGTTTCTGTCCAGATCCTGTGCGGCCAGCAGAGTAGTACCCGATCCCGCAAACGGGTCCAGAACAAGTTCCCCCCTGTGCGTAAACTGTTCTATGACTCTCTTTGCCATTGCGATCGGGAAGACAGCAGGATGCACGTTCTTATCTCGTATGTCCCTTGCCTCATATGTAAACTGCCATACGCCTATTTGATTTTTCATCCATTCCTTTGCCTCTATGCAGGAAAGGTGTCCTTTTTTACAGTCGCAAAGGCGCGAATGGTTTATTTTCATAAAATCGTCCTGCATTATTCCAATCCTCTGCTTTCCTTAAATCTGTTCTGCGCAAATTCAAAAAATTCCTGATTGATTTCAAAGCCAATGCAATTTCTCTCCAACCGGTCGCTTACAATCCATGTCGTACCAGTGCCCAGAAAAGGATCCAGAACAACCCCATTTTTCGGACTTCCACATAATACAATCCGCTCGACAAGCTGCTCCGGAAAAGTCGCCGTATGGCTGCCGTTCAAAGGCTGTGTGCGAATCGCCCAAACGTCTCCCGGGTTTTTCATCCGGCCGTTTGCGCCAAGAACCTTAATCGCATTCAGGTCAAAGAAATACTTCTTATTCAGCACAAAATGAAACACATGCTCGTATGTATTATTCAGTCGGTCTGTAACACTCGCCGGAATCCTGTTGGGTTTCTGCCAGATAATATCATCGCGCAGAAGCCAGCCCCGTTCCTGCATTTCTATCGCAAACCGCGATGGGATGAGCAGCAGCTGCTTGTTTTGATACAGCTTTCCATTCTGTCTGATTTTAGGCTGGAGCGGTTTTGTTGTGAAATATTTTTCCTTGCGGTCCTTCTGCGCCTGTGTAATATTCCCGTCCTCATCTACATATTTGCTCCATGCTCCCGCGCCGGAGCCAAAGTAGGTATCCCCGACATTGATAAAAATATTGGCAGTCGGTTTCAGGTAGGGCTTCAGTTCATCAAAAAAATCTGCCAGTCTGGATACATACGCCTCGGGCGTTTCTTCCGCTCCAATTTCGCCTTCCCCGTTATACACACGCTTTGCCCAGTATGGTGGTGATGTAACAAGAAGGTCTATTGAAGCGGGCGCGACCTGTTTTATCAGTTCAAGCGTATCTCCACATGATATGATATGATTCATTTTCTTCTCCCCCGAAATCTTCTGAACTATTTCAAATTCGTTTTTATTCTGTTCAGCCTGCGTAAATAAACGTTTCTGCAAGCTCTCTATACAATGATATGCTTCTGATACAAATTGACTTTTGCCTCCGGTCGAATGCGGAATTTTGTCCCATGATTATGTCCGGTACGCGCATCAAAGTCAACAAAAATCATCCCGTCCTCAAGAAGCTTTAAGAACCTGTCCAGCGTTGGGTCAATATATGCTTCAAATTTATGATATCGGAAAAATTCTTCCCCTTTTATGTATCTCGTTTCCGCTTTCACGTACATCAGGTTTTTCAGCTTCGTGTCCAGTTTTTCTTCTATATCCGCAAAAGTCCAGTAAGGTGCCGGCCGGATATCACCCGTTCCCGCTCCCGCTTTCAAGTAATCGCGCCACTGCGCATGGCGGCTGTGAATCATGGAATAATCAAATGAAACAAGGATTCGCTGATTTTCCCTGTCAATATGAACCGTAAACCCTCTTTCGCTGTAAAAGGTGGTATTGATTGTCTGGCGGAAGCTCTTTTCATTTGCAGGATATTTCGTTCCCGCCTTCTGATGCGGCCAGCCGTATAACGGCAGAAGAATGTCCCTGACAATCACCGCATTTCTGGGCCTTGGCTCATAGTGGAACAGCGTAAGCAATGACCCCGAATTTGCGCGCTGGCTCTTTAATTCCCATTCTCCGAAATCAGGTGCCTGAAGGTTATTTTCTGCCACATCGAGCAAATCTTCCAATGTATTGCCGACTCCTCCGGTATTTCCGGGCCGCTGATTTTTCACCCAGCCCATTTTTTTGATTTCTTCCAGCCGGATTTTAAGAAGCTCAAGATCGCGTTCCCTCATAAGACAAACCTCCTGTCATATTTTCAAAGCGTCTGTTCTGCATCCTTTTTCAAATCTGTGTAAAGTTCCTTTTTTCAAGCGACTCCCGCAGCCATGCCTTATCTTCCGGCGTTACCCGATAGGATTCCCGGGCTTTCTGCACAAATTTCCGGTAAGTCCATTCCTCCAGCGGAAGATTCGTCAGCATCTCCCGCGTTATCTGCGGTTCTTTTGCCCAGGCCGTTGCCAAAAGCCACGCCTGCGCCATGCGCACATAATAAAAGTCCGACCGCACTTCTCCCGTCCGCCGCAGGCTTTCCTGTACATCACCTGCCGTCAGGTAATACTCCAGCATAACAACCAGCCCCACCCTTACCGCCCACGGGTTTTCTGACGCAAGATATTTTTGAATGTATCCGAAAAAATCCGCTTTCTTCCCTTTCAGGCGTTTTTTCAGGGAGGAACAGAACACATCGCAGTGCGCCCAGTTTTCCACTATATCCTCCACATAAACATCACAGTATTCCAGAAATACCTCATATGGCACAGGCAGAGCCGCTGCTACAAGTCCATACAGTAAACGTTCCTCATAGCTGTCCCTGCCGCAGAGCCGGAGAAATCCCTCTCCATCGTCCTTTGCCAGCTCCTTCGCCGTTTTCCGCAGGAGGGGTGTACGCAGTCCTATGACAGGCAAATCCGAATGCAGCAGCTTTTCCTGAAATCCGGCATACGCCGGTTCTGCCTGTGCAAAAAGCTCTCTCCTGAAACTCTCATAGCGTGCCTTCGTCCACTTGCTCATGCTTTTCTCCTCTTTCGTTCCATTCCTCCAATGCCTGCTCTACCCGCCGTTTTGCGCGGATATAGCGTTCCAAACGCTGAAAATCCCGCTGTGTCAGTCCCGGCAGGCGGTTCAAATCCATATTGTCCGTCAGGTCGGCCAGCTTGACCGCCGCCGCCAGCCTGTTCCCGCAGACCCGCTCAATATACGCGGCATAGTCCTCGTCCTCCACCCTTGTCAGGCAGATAACCGCCTCTAAAACCTCTCGCGGAAATCCCTCCGCTGCCAGCTCCGCGGCAGTCCGCGGCGTGTCCTCCAAAACATCGTGCAGCAGAGCAACGGCTCTTTCCTCCATGCTCCCGCATTGCAGCATCACGCGGACTGGGTGCAGAATATACGGCTGGCCGCCCTTGTCCAACTGCCCCATATGCGCGCCTGCCGCCGTAATCATCGCATGTTCCAGCAAATCCTTCAATGAATCCCCCTCGCTTTCTTCCAAAATCATACCAAAGGCAAGCGCGTCTGTAAAGCACCGCAATCAAAAACGGGCAGAATGTGCCTGCAAAAAAGTCCAGCCATGCAGTCACCCATTTTCCCCCGTTACATAGTATGTAGAAGAAACAAACAAATTAAAGGAGGCTGTCAAAATGGGAGCTTTTGAATTTGATTTAACTGCAAGGAACTGCAACAGCTGCAACAGCTGCGGCAACGACTGCAACAACAACTGCAACAACGGCTGCAACAATGGCTGCAACAACAACTGCAACACGAACTGCGGCTGCGGCTGTGTCGGCGGAGAAGATGCAACAAAAGGCGAAACCTGCATCATTGCGCAGAAAATCTTTGACCAGTGCCGTATCCAGAAATGTCTGACCGCTGATATTCTCGGACCCGCGCGCGCTGCGAAAAACGCCGTACCCAACTGCAATGAAATGCTTTGCGAGGGCGACATTATCGTGCCCCCCTGCAACGCCGCTGATGTCAGCATCCACGATCTGGAACTGGAGCGCATCGACATCCTGCGGAAGAAAGCCAATCCCCTCCAGAAAGGCTGCTGGGATTTGGAACTGAAATACGTTTTCAAATATATGCTGGAATTCCAGCGTGCAGATGGCTGCCCGATTGGCTGCATCAATGCTACGAACGCATACAATATGCGCGTAACACTGTTTGGCTCCACAGAAGCCGAAGTTACAACAACGACTGACCTCTACGACTGCTGCGGCAACTCCAACGGTGGACCGTTCGTTGTGGCAGAAGGCAAAGCGATCGCTCTGGCGGCTGACCTGAGATACCCCACATGCAGCCCCTGCAACTGTGGCTGCGGCTGTGGCTGCAACGGCGGCTGCAATGATGGTTGCGGCTGTGGCTGCGGCGATGCGGCAATGGGCGCGCCTGTGGCTGTCAATGTCACGCTTGGTCTGTTCAGTATCGTAAAACTGTACCGTACCGTAAACATGATGGTTAATTCCCTTGGCAGATGCCTGCCGGAAAGCTGCACAGCTGTTGGCAGCGCGGGCGACCCTTGCGCGGATTTTGAAAATATCCGTTTCCCGATGGATATGTTTTCTCCCTCCGCTGCACCGAAGTCCTGCTGTGGCTTTGGCCCCGTTTTCGGTTCCTCGAACTGCGTTATCGGTAATGTAGCAGGCGCAACAGACAGCTGCGGCACATGTAACGGCGGCGGCACATGTAACGGCGGCAGCGCATGCAATTCCTGCGGAAACAACAGCACAAACGGCTGCAATACCTGCGGCAGATAACACCCGATTTTCCCATCACCAAATCCACCATTTTGTCCCCGGCAAATCCGGGGACTTTTCATTGTTCCAGCAAAAAATAAAAAACTGGACATTTTTCCACTGCCCGTGTAAAATAATACTGCATATCATTTATTTTAGAATTTATCTGTAAATACCTTCGCTTGACAAAGGGTATATACGGCTGAAAGCGTCCATTTTGCGGTTCTGCCTCGTTACTCTCGCTTACCGCGTCACTCGGCACGCCGCGCTCGAAAGCCTTGCATAGCCGCAAAACAACCAGCTTTCAGCTCTGTGACTTTCTCGGCGTGTCATTTGGAGCAGTTTCAAGGCAGTTGCCCGCAGGCGTACCTGTCAGTCGGGGTAAAAAGCATATTCAGGAAAGAGGTCCATTATGTCCCTGCATACCATAGAATACCAAGGCGTCGGAATCGAATACGAGTTGCTGCGCAAAGACGTCAAATATATAAATCTTCGTGTCAATAAGCAGGGGCGCGTTGTGGTTTCCGCAGGCAAAAAAGTTCCTTTTTCCGTCATTGAAGAATTTGTACAGTCAAAATCCCTTTGGATTATCACACATCTTGCGGAAATGGAGAAGTTGAAAAGCCACCTGCCGGACAGCACGCTTTTTACCGGCAAAACGGTTTATTTCCTCGGACAGCCCTATCAGCTTTCGTTGGAACAGGGAACGCCGCGCATTGCTTTCGATGGAGATACACTGCATATGTGTACCCCCCTTTCCGGGCAGACAGAGCTGCGGCAGGCGTATCTTTCCTGGCTCAGAACACAGGCAGTGCCAAAATTCAGTGAAATCCTTTCACGTGTCTATCCCCTTGCCGAACCGTATTCCGTGCCGTTTCCGGTAATCAAAATACGCAATATGCGCAGCATATGGGGGAGCTGTACAGCGGCAGGCAACAGTATCCGCCTGAACCTCCAGCTGATGAAGGCTGACGAAAGCTGCATTGAGCAGGTACTTCTGCATGAACTCCTGCACTTCGTCCATCCCAATCACAGCCCTGCATTTTATGAACTTCTGACGCGGCTCATGCCGGATTGGAAGGAGCGGAAACATCGTCTGGAAACGAAATATAAAGATGGAATCTGATGATGATTCATTTTTTGATATGGCTGAAAATTCAAAGGAAATGGAAAAACCTATTTGCAGAATCAACAGCCGTCAAAAAAAATTAGCAAAAAATTTATATGGTCGAATCTCATCGCTTTTTGCTGTGCATTATTTGAGATTTGGCTGTTGACAAACGGCCAGAAATAGGGTATACTATCTAAGCAGAATATCTTTTAGCGCGGAGTAGAGCAGTCCGGTAGCTCGTCGGGCTCATAACCCGGAGGTCGCAGGTTCAAATCCTGTCTCCGCAATGCAACCCTTTCCAGTTTGTTGGGAAGGGTTTTTCTTTTTGCAGTTTTTCTGAAAAAATCAACACTGCCTGATTTGAGCGTTGAAACCGCCCATAAAACAGGAAAAGGGACGGTAAAACCGTCCCTTTCTGAGTTATTGTCCTGTGTAATTGAACTTGCAATTGAACCTGTCAAACAAGCGTTAAATTATACCAGACCCTGAGCCATCATAGCAGCTGCAACTTTCTTGAAGCCTGCGATGTTTGCGCCCGCAACCAAATCATAACCCAGGCCATATTCTTCAGCAGCTTCCATAGAAACTTTATGGATGTTCTTCATGATGCCTTTCAGTTTAGCGTCAACTTCTTCTGCATCCCAGCCATATCTCATGGAGTTCTGAGCCATTTCCAGAGCGGATACAGCTACGCCGCCAGCGTTAACAGCCTTGGAAGGACCAACAACCAGGCCTTTGCTCTGGATGAATGCCAGTGCTTCGTTTGTAGTAGGCATGTTAGCAACTTCGATGTAGTATTTTGTACCGTTGTTAACGATCTTTTCAGCTTCTTCCATGTTGATTTCGTTCTGTGTTGCGCAAGGCATGCAGATGTCAACCTTAACTTCCCAAGGTTTTGTCTTAGCAACGAATTTTACGCCAAATTTGTCAGCGTAATCCTGAGCGCGGTCACGGCCGGAAGATCTCATTTCCAGCAGGTAGTTGATCTTTTCAGGTGTTGTGATACCATCGGGATCGTATACATAACCGTCAGGACCGGAAACTGTAACAACCTTGCCGCCCAGCTCAGCAACTTTCTGAACAACGCCCCATGCTACGTTACCGAAACCGGAAACTGCAACAGTCTTGCCCTGGATTGTGTCGCCCAGATGTGTCAGAACTTCGTTTACATAGTATGTAGCGCCAAAGCCTGTTGCTTCGGGTCTGATCAGGGAACCGCCGAATTCAAGGTTCTTGCCTGTCAGAACGCCGTTCTCCCAGCAGCCTTTGATTCTCTTGTACTGGCCGTACATATAACCGATTTCTCTGCCGCCTACGCCGATGTCACCAGCGGGAACGTCAACGTCGGGACCGATATGTCTGTAAAGCTCTGTCATGAAAGCCTGGCAGAATCTCATGATTTCCATATCGCTCTTACCTCTGGGGTCGAAGTCGGAACCGCCCTTGCCGCCGCCGATAGGCAGACCTGTCAGGCTGTTCTTGAAGATCTGTTCAAAGCCCAGGAATTTAATGATGCCGATGTATACGGAAGGATGGAAACGCAGACCGCCCTTGTAAGGCCCGATTGCGCTGTTGAACTGTACTCTGAAGCCACGGTTCACGTTTACCTTGCCAGCATCGTCAACCCATGTTACTCTGAAGGAAATAGCTCTTTCAGGCTCTACCATTCTTTCCAGCAGGCCAGCCTTTTCATATTCAGGATGTGCCTCTACTACCTTTTCGATAGAGTGGAAAACTTCTTCAACCGTCTGGATGAATTCAGGTTCGCCAGCATTGCGTTTTTTAACCTGTTCAACTACACTTGCCATATAAGCGTTCATAACTCATTGACCTCCTACATTTTGTCTTTTCTTTCACAACATTTTCTGCGCGTATCCACGCAACCCGCCCTGTGCGGTCAGAGCAGGTTTCAAAAAAAGCTTCGTATTTCCTCTTTCTTTTGTGAAACAGGAGCATCCTCCGCTTTTCTACGTGGATATTATAACACAGGTTTTGGATTTGTGCAGTATTTTTTTGAAGTTTTGAATTTATTTTTACACAAAATTTCGCGTCCAAAATTATGCAAAAAAATATTTCTCCGTTTTTTTTACAAAATGTTGCGAAAATAATAAATTTCCGCGCAGATTTCGCTCATTTTTCCGCTTCTTTTTCCACACATTGCACAAATTTTCAAAGCGGCTCTTTCACGCCAGTCCGTCAAGGCATAAAATTGTCCTTTTTTATATCATATTCCACCGAAATTCTTTCCACACCCGTCTTTCATTGACAAGAAAAATACGATTTCGGACAAAAAAACTGCGTACACCGCCCGATGTGCGCAAAAAACAGACAGGATGCCAGCGTCCTTATTATCCCGCGCCATGCGAAACAACCTTCCATTCCCCATCGGCCTCCTTCGCCACAGTTGTCGTCCAATGATGCCGCTTTCCCCCGTCTGTGTCCGAAATATATACCACCGTCCGGAACATCTGCCAGTCCGGATAGCCGCTGTATTCGTCCTCCAGATAATATACAGAGCCCCTCGGCAGCGGCGCGCAGCTTTCCAGCCTGACCTTCACGTCGTCCCTGTCCATCTCCGCATAAAACTCCTTTACCACCTTCGCCGCCGGGTCATTGCCAACGCCGTCAGCCTTCATCCAGCCCGCCCCCAGAACCAGAGTACCTGCCACAACGACGCACACCACCCATTTCTTCATAATGACCACCCTTTCCTCATGAAAGACCGCGGGACGCTGTCCCACACCCTGCAAGGGATTTCATCCCTTGACCCTTCTGCCAGCCGCATTCCATGCGTCTGGAAAACCCGCCTGGAAATTACTCCCCGCAAAACGCAGTTTTGCGGAAAACAGGTCAAGGAGCAACGCTCCCTGTGGGAGTTTGAGGGCAAAGCCCTCAAGGTTCCAATGCCTTACCTCCTGAACAGGTTCCCAATCTGGAACCCTCTCCGCCGCCTGTCGTCCTCCGCGCTGTTTTCCGAAATAAACTCAATGTACCGCCCCGTACCGATTGCCACGCAGCTCACCGCGTCCTCCGCAACCATTGCGTGTATGCCAGTCCTGTTCTGCAGCAGCTTGTCCATGCCGTAAAGCAGGCTGCCCCCGCCCGTCATAACAATCCCCCGCTCGTAAATATCCGCCGCAAGCTCCGGCGGCGTCTGCTCCAGCACGCCATGCACCGCGTCCGCTATCGCCGTCACAGATTCCTGCAATGCCTCCAGCATCTCGTCAGAAGTCACTGTGATATTTTTCGGCAGCCCCGTAATCAGATTCCGCCCGCGCACGTCCAGCGTAACGGGAATCGTCCGTTCATACGCCGTACCAATCTTAATTTTCAGTTCTTCCGCTGTCCGCTCGCCAATCAGCACGTTATGCTTTTTCCGCATATATTTAATGATTGCATCGTCAAAATTATCCCCCGCGATTTTCAGGGAATAGCTTGTCACCGTTCCGCCCAGCGAAATCACCGCGATATCCGTTGTCCCGCCGCCGATGTCCACAACCATACTCCCGCAGGCGCGCGAAATGTCAATTCCAGAGCCTATCGCCGCCGCAATCGGCTCCTCTATGATGTGTACGCGCCGCGCCCCCGCCTCTCGGGTCGCGTCCTCAACGGCGCGTTTTTCCACCTCCGTCACACTGCTCGGCACGCAAACCGCAATCGTCGGCTTCACAAATGAACGCTTGCCCATTGCCTTCTCAATAAAATACTGCAGCATCTTCTCCGTCACATCGTAATTGGAAATGACGCCCTCCCGCAGCGGGCGGATCGCTACAATGTTCCCGGGCGTGCGCCCCAGCATACGCCGCGCCTCCTCGCCAACCGCAAGAATGGAATTGCTGTCCTTGTCAATCGCCACAACAGAAGGCTCCCGAATCACAATGCCCTGCCCCTTGATGTATACCAAAACAGTGGCAGTGCCCAAGTCAATCCCTATATTTTCACCAAACCCCATAAAATTAAGCATACCGCACACCGCTCCTTTATCTCCGCATTCTCTTTCCTCCAGTATACGCGATTTGCGGCAAATTGAAAAGCCGTTTTTTCATTTTTATCCCCCTGTATGCCGCTCTCCCCACGCAAAAAAAGGACGGAGAAATCAATTCCCCATCCCAATGTGCCGAAAAAAGCCTTTTTCCGTATGCCTTGCCGCCTTGCTTCGCTCCGCCGCCTGTCTGCTGCCGCGCCAGAGCTTAAATATTCGGCAGAATGCTATTCTGATAGAATGCCTCAAAGTCTGTTTTCGCTACGGCATAATCGGGTTTATCCGCAAAACTGGCAAGCGCAGCCTTTGCCTCTGCATAAAGCGACCTTACAAGTTCAGGCTGTGGATTGTCGTCAAGAACCATCTGGTATATGACGTCTTGATACATCGAGATAAATTGTACAACGGATTTTCTGCCGGAACGGGCTGCTGCGAGAACCTCATGAACTTCATCCTTACTCAGAATTCCGTACTTATCCTGTTCCGCATATTGCGTCAAAATCGGCAGTTCACCTGACGCCGCAAGCGTTTCTGACGTTTCGGGCTGCTGCGCGCTGGCTTGCGCTTGTTGTGCGCCTGCGGGCTGTTGTTCAGCTGCGGGCTGTTGTTCAGCTACGGGCTGTTGTTCAGCTGCGGGAACCTCCCCAAGGTAGACGGTATTCGTCCCCGCGTCCCAGTTCACCTCTTTGCCGACCGCCTCGCCGACCGCGCGAATGGACAGGGAACCGCCGCCAGAAATCCCATAGAAAAGGGGCCGGGGACATGCGTCCCCAGCCCCTTTGCGTCTGTCGTGCCTTGCTTTCCAGCCGCGCCTTCTGTGCGGCCAGAGAATCTCAAAAAATTCTCTGATGTTCCAGCCGCATGGAATGCGGCTGGCAAAAGGTTCAAAGGGCGCAGAGCGTCCGGTGGACGCTCGTTATGCGCCGACCAGTGCAGAGCGGAGACCAGCGTCCCAAGGTCTTTGGGGGTTTGTTTTATTCTCCCTGCGCGAAGGAAACCAGCAAATCGCCCTGGCTGACCTTTTCGCCCTCTTTCACATAAATCCTGTCGATGATGCCGTCCTCTTTCGCGACAATGGATGTTTCCATCTTCATCGCCTCGACTGTAAGCACAGGCTGGTTCTTCTTGACCTCCTCGCCTTCCTTCACCAAAATCTTGCTGATGGTGCCGGGGATGCTGGAACCCAGGTGGAACGGGTTATTCTTATCGGCTTTCAGCTTGCCGTCGCTCTTAACCTCCAGATGCTTATCCAGCACGCGGACCTCACGCATAACGCCGTTGATTTCAAACGTCAGCGCGCGGAAGCCCTCCGCGTCCGGCTCGGACATATCAATATACTTGATCAGTATGCTCTTGCCCTCGCCGATTTCAATAGAGGTTTCCTCGTTCTTCGCCAGCCCATAGAAAAATACGTCACTGGTCAGCTTGGAAACGTCTGTGTAATATTCCCAATGGTAGCAGTAATCATCGTATACCTTTGGATACATCGCATAACTGATGATATTTCGGGGATTGATGCGCTTCATCGTATGCGTTTCCAGCAGATATTTCTCAATACCCTTCAAGTCCGCAGGCGGCATCAGCGCGCCCGCTCTGCCTTCGATGGGCTTTTTGCCCTTCAGCACAATCTCCTGAAGCTCCGCCGGGAATCCGCCCTCCGGCATGCCGATGTTGCCAAGGAAATAGTCTACAACAGAATCCGGGTAGGAAATGTCCTTGCCCTCCGTCAGAATATTGTCTTTGTTCAGACCATTTTTGGACATGAATATTGCCATATCGCCCACTACTTTGGAGGAAGGTGTTACCTTTACAATATTGCCCAGCAGGTCGTTTGCCTGCTTATAAAGCTGCTTGATCTCCTCGAAATTATCCGCGGAGCCCATCGCCTTAACCTGTGCCAGCAGGTTGGAATACTGGCCGCCGGGAATCTCATATTTGTAAATCTCCGTATTCGGCGTTTTCATTTCGCTTTCAAAGCCCGTAAAAATCTGCCGCACGCCCTGATAATAATGGCTCAGCTCAATCAGCTGGTCCGGGTCAAGCCCTGTGTCGCGCTCCGTTCCTCTCAACGCCTCAACCACCGCATTCATGGAAGGCTGGCTTGTCAGAGAGCTCATGGACTGTATCGCCAGATCGGCAATGTCTACACCTGCCTCCGCCGCCATCAGCACCGTACTGACGCCGTTGCCCGTAGTATCATGCGTATGCAGGTGCAGGGGGATATGCAGCTCCGCCTTCAGTGTTTCAAACAGCTGTTTTGCCGCGTAGGGCTTCAGAAGCCCCGCCATATCCTTCAATGCAAAGATATGGCAGCCCATTGCTTCCAGCTCCTTTGCCTTGCGTACATAATAATCCAGCGTATATTTCTTTTCGTTCGGGTCCAGAATGTCGCCGGTATAGCAGATCGCGCCCTCAACGATTTTCCCCGTTTTCAATGCCTCCTCAATCGGCATCTTCATGTTTTCCAGCCAGTTCAGGCTGTCGAAGATACGGAACACATCTACGCCGCGCTCTGCGGAAATGCGGATAAATTCCTTAACCACGTTGTCCGGATAGTTTGCGTAGCCAACCGCGTTGGAGGCGCGCAGAAGCATCTGTATCAATGTGTTCGGCATCGCCTTGGCAAGCTGCTGCAAACGAATCCATGGAGATTCTTTCAGGAAACGGTACGCTACGTCAAACGTCGCGCCGCCCCATGCCTCCACAGAGAACGCATTTGCCATTGCCATATTTGTCGCGGGGGCAGCCACGATCAGGTCATTGGTACGCAGTCTTGTCGCCATCAGGGACTGATGCGCGTCACGCATGGTTGTATCCGTCACAAGCAGGCGTTTTTCCTTCAAAAGGCTCTGCGTGTAGTCCTTCGCGCCCATTTCAAGGAACGCATCCTTTGCGCCGCGCACAGGAATCGTTGAACCGTTTTCCGCCCTGCCGAAGGAAGGCGGCACGATCGGGTCAAACTCCGGCTTGCTGCCCCTGGATTCGTTGACAATCTGGTTGCCGATAAATTCTGCAATCTTCGTTGCCCTGTCCTGTCCCAGCACGATATTGAACAGCTCCGGCGTTTTCTCAATAAATGTCGTCGTGCATTTGCCGTTGTTCCAAATCTCACTCTGCAATACGTTGACCAGGAACGGGATATTCGTTTTCACGCCGCGGATTCTGGTTTCCTTGATCGCGCGGATTGCCTTGCTTGTCGCGCCCGCGAATGTTCTGTCATGCGCAATGATTTTTACCAGCAGGCTGTCATAAAACGGCGTAATTTCCGCGCCGGTATGCGCCGTACCGCCGTCCAGACGGATACCGTTGCCCGCGGGAGAACGGTATACGCTGATTTTTCCGGTATCCGGCAGGAAGTTGTTTGCAGGGTCCTCCGTTGTCACACGAATCTGTATCGCGTAACCGTTGCTGCGGATTTCCTCCTGAGAGCCAATGCCGATTTCCGGAGAATTGAGCGCGTAGCCCTCCTCGATCAGCACCTGCGCCTGCACGATATCAATACCCGTAATGGCTTCCGTCACCGTATGCTCCACCTGGATACGGGGGTTCATTTCGATAAAGTAATAATTTTCATCTGCGTCAACCAAAAATTCCAGCGTACCGGCATTCTTGTAGCCAACATGTTTGGAAAGCCGCACAGCGTCCGAAAAAATCTTCTCACGCACTGCATCGCTGACGTTAAATGCCGGAGCAAATTCCACAACCTTCTGGTGCCGCCGCTGTACGGAGCAGTCCCTGTCAAACAGATGCACTACATTGCCGTATTTATCACCCAAAATCTGCACTTCGATATGTTTGGGATCGCGCAGATATTTTTCCACGAAAATCTTGTCATCGCCAAACGCTTTCTTGGCCTCATTCCGCGCTTCCTCAAATTCCTTGGGCATTTCTTCCTCGCTGTTAACGATACGCATGCCGCGCCCGCCGCCGCCGTTGGAGGCTTTCAGCATAACGGGATAGCCGACCCTTGCCGCAACCTGCATAACCTCATCCAGGCTCCTTACCGCATGGTCCACACCGGGAATAATCGGCACATTGCACGCAATCGCCATTTTTTTGGAAGAAATCTTGTCGCCCATCGCATACATGACGTCTACATTCGGTCCGATGAACGCAATGCCCGCCTTGTTGCAGGCGTCCACAAAATCAGGGTTTTCGGAAAGGAAGCCATAGCCGGGGTGGATTGCGTCGACACCCTTTGCTTTGGCAATCTTAATGATGTTGTCAATATCCAGATATGCGTCGATCGGTCCTTTTTCCGGATTCAGCATATATGCCTCGTCTGTTTTTGTGCGGAACAGGGAATATTTATCTTCTTTGGAAAAAATACCCACTGTCTGAATCCCCAGTTCGTTCAGCGCGCGGTATACACGAATCGCGATTTCACCGCGGTTTGCCACCAGCACCTTTTTGAACTTCCTGATTTTTTCTTCCTGCATATACATTCCTCCTTTGTTTGCGTCCCAGCGGCAGCCCGCCCCGGAACCGTTGCTTTTTCATCTCTCATTATTTTGAATAGATACTCAACATTATAATATACCTTTGCCCATTCGTAAACTAAAAAAATCGTAACATATCTGTCAGCATTCCTTGTAACCCTGAAAACCCTGAGGGCTCTGGTCTGCACTCCGTTCCGGTCGGTGCTGGACAAGCCTCCGCTCCGCGCCCCCAGCCCCTGGTTTCCAGCCGCATAAAAAGCGTGGCCGGGGAATCCCCCAAAGCCCTTTGCAGTTCCAGACACATGGAATGCGGCTGGCAACAAAGTTTGGGGTCAAGCCCTTTTCAATAGGTACCGGAAAGAAGTCCGGACGCCGAAGGCGGCTTTGCGAAGCAAAGTACTGACAGGGCTTGCAGGGGTTTGGGGACAGCGTCCCCAGGGCCTTCCCTTCATTTCCTCCCGAAAACGCTTTTCAGCAGTTCTGACAGAAACCTGCACTCCACAACCTCAATTTTCTCCGGCGCGCCGCCACGCAACCCGCCCTTTGGAATAAACACCCTGCTGAACCCCATTCTGTCCAGCTCCTTCACACGCGCCTCCATCGCCGGCACGCGCTTCAGCTCCCCCGTCAGGCCAACATCCGCAATAAATGCCCAGTCCGCCGGTATTGCCTTATCATATACCGAGGACGCTATACTCATCAGCACCGCCAGATTTGCCGCCTGTTCCTTCAGATAAAGCCCGCCTGTCGTCTTTACTACCACGTTTTTATCATACAGCTTTATCCCGCCCCGCTGTTCCAGTATGGAAAGCAGAGTGTTCAGCGTATCCTTTTTCATGGTTTCGCTGATGCGGGAGGGGTACGGCGTAAACGACGCGGAAACAAGGCTTTCCACCTCGGCAATCACAGGGCGGGAGCCCTCCCGCAGAACAGCAACCGCGCTGCCGGAAACATTCTCGCCCTTTTTGCGTTTCGTCACAAAATACTCAGACGGATTTTCTATGGATTCCAACCCCGTTTCTGTCATCGTGAAAAATCCCATTTCACCCGTACTGCCGAAACGGTTCTTTGTTGCCACAAGGCAGCGCAGTTCATCCGCTCCCTCTCCCTCCAGCACAAGCACCGCATCAACCAGATGTTCCAACGCCCGCAGTCCGGCAATCTCATCGCTTTTGTTCATCTGGCCGATCATCAGAGCCGCTCTGGGGCGCGCCTTATCCTTCGCCGTCTGCACCAGCGCGGAGGAGCATTCCATAGTCTGCGTGGGGTTGCCCGCGCGCGATGGCAGGAATTCCGCCAGCGAAAAGGTCTGTATACTGTCCAGTATAATCAAATCCGCGTCCGTATCCGCAATCGCGTCCAGCACACGGTCCATAGAGGTATCCGCCAGTATCCAGATATTTTGTTCAATTTTCCGCAGAATACGGTCAGCGCGGCTCTTAATCTGGCTGTCGCTTTCCTCGCCTGAAGCGTAAAGCACGCGGAAGTCCTGCTTTGCCAGCGCGGACGCCGCCATCAGTGCCAGCGTGGATTTTCCTCCGCCCGGAGGCGATGTGATAATCGTCACAGAGTCGCGCACAATGCCGCCCCCCATCACCCTGTCAAACTCCGTAATGCCTGTTAAAAGCCTTTGGCTGCCATCGGTTTCCACTTCCGCAAGCCGCGGCACAGGCTGCTTTGCCGCCGTCCTCGTTGCCCCTGCTGTCCGCGCAGCTTTGCCCGTTTTCTGCTCCAATCCTTCCTCTAATGTATTCCATTCCCCACAGCTTGGGCATCTTCCTGCCCATTTCGCACTTTTATATCCACATTCCCTGCATATAAACACCGTTTTTTGCTTCATCTCTCCACCACGTCTTTTTTCCGCGTTTTTCTATTATGAAAAAGTGGGCTGCAACGCAGGAATCCTGCCTTTACAGTCCACTTGTCCCCAATCAGCCTATTTTTTCAATTACGATTTCCGGCATTTTATTCTGCCGCTCCACGCTGAAATTCACTTTCCCTGCCATGTTGGTTTTCATCTTCCCAACATTCACATCGTCAATCAGGATTTTATACTCTGTTTCCGGCTCCAGCTCCAGTGTAATCTGAATATCCTCTTCACTTTCCACAGAGAACTTTGCGCCCTTTTCGTCCATGCCGAAATTATGTATCGTTGCACCCGGAACAGCCTCTAAAAGCATTTTCCCGTTCTTTTCCAGCTTTGTAATCTCCCGGAAGGTTTTCACCTTATACAGATCTCCATTTGCTTCAAAATCGAGAACCTTCTTTTTTTCGTCCATCAGATAGTTGCCAAAACTGATTCTGCCGTTTTCCTCTTGCCTGATCAATTCTTGAATGACTGCCATTTCTAAGTACCTCCCAGTTGTTTCCTATGTTTGTTAGAAATGAAGACCTTGGGGACGCCGTCCCCAAACCCCCGCAAGGGGCTCTTCTCCGCTCCGCTCCGGTCGGTGCTAAACGAAGCTCCCCCGGAGCTTCAGTGCCCCTTGACCCGTTTGCAGCCGCATTCCATGCGGCTGGTATGGGATTTTACACATCTCGTTACATAAAGTGCCAAACTCTGTTTCGTTTTACCCATCATCCCCCGACCCATTTGCCGACTGCATCCCATGCGGCGGGTGCGGAATTTTACGCAATAACTGTAATTCTCATCATCCAGAAAAACAAATCCCCTGGAACGGGCTTTGGGAAAGGTGCAAGCCTCCCCGGCTTTTTCCGCTTTGATGCAATCATTATACCACAAAACCCATTCCCGGTACAGCCAAATTTTTGCGTTTCTTTTTGGCAAAAACTATCCTCATTTCACAACGCGGAAAAGGAAACCGTTCGTTTTTACTCCAACAGACACCTTTTCTCCCGCTTTAAAATTGCCCTGCAAATATTCCTCGGCAAAAGCGTCCTCAATTTTGGACTGTATTGCCCTTCTGAGCGGCCTTGCGCCATATGCTTTATCAAAACCTTCCTCGGCAATTTTTTCCAGAGCCTTATCCGTAAAGGAAACGAAAATACCCATATTTTCCTGCACGCGCTTTGCCAGCGTATCCGTCATCAGCTTGACAATCTCCAGAATATCCTCTTTTTCCAGAGCATGAAACACAATCATATCATCAATTCTGTTCAAAAATTCCGGTTTGAATACGTTTTTCACCTCATCCATGACGCTTTTCTTCATCAGTTCATAGCTTTGTTCCGGCGTTTCCACGCTGGTGAAGCCCAGCCGTTTCGGCGCGACGATGCTCCTTGCGCCAGCGTTGGAGGTCATGATAATGACCGTATTTTTGAAATCCACCTTTCTGCCCTGCCCGTCTGTGATATGCCCGTCGTCCAGCACCTGAAGCAGTACATTGAACACCTCCGGCGAAGCCTTCTCAATCTCATCGAACAGTATCACGGAATAGGGATTACGGCGTACCTTTTCACTAAGCTGGCCGCCTTCCTCATAGCCGACATAACCCGGAGGCGAGCCGACCATGCGGGAAACGCTGTGCTTTTCCATATATTCCGACATATCAATACGAATCATGGCGTTTTCATCCCCGAAAAGAGCCTCCGCCAATGCCTTGGAAAGCTCCGTCTTGCCCACGCCGGTCGGCCCCAGAAACAGAAACGAACCAATCGGGCGGTTCGGGTCCTTCAGCCCTACGCGCCCGCGGCGGACTGCTTTCGCCACAGCCTTTACCGCCTCCTGCTGTCCGATTACACGCTGGTGGAGTGTCTCCTCCAGCCGCAGCAGACGCTGGCTTTCCTCCTCCCGCAGGCTCTGCACAGGAATCCCCGTCCAGCGGGAAACCACCTCGGCAACGTCCTCTTTCGTCACAATCTGGTCGGAGCCGCCGTGCGCCGTTTCCCACTCCTGCTTGGCTTCTTTCAGCTGCACGCGCAGTGCATCCTGCTGTTTCTTGATTTCCGCCGCCTTTTCAAATTCTTCTGTTTTGATGGATTCCTCTTTTTCCTTCTCCATCTCCGCAAGTTTCTTTTCCAGCTCCGTCACGCTGACAGGCGCGGTATACGCCCGCAGGCGCAGGCGGGACGCGGCTTCGTCAATCAGGTCAATTGCCTTATCCGGCAGAAAACGGTCCGCAACATAGCGGGAAGACAGTTTCACCGCAGATTCCAATGCCTCGTCAGAAATCGTGACCTTGTGGTGCATTTCATATTTATCCTTCAACGCCTGCAGCATTTCCACCGCAACTTTTTCCTCCGGCTCCTCCACCCGCACAGGCTGGAACCGCCGTTCAAACGCCGCATCCTTCTCGATATGCTTGCGGTACTCCTCCAGCGTTGTCGCACCGATCAGCTGGATTTCGCCCCGCGCAAGGGAAGGTTTCAGGATATTTGACGCATCTATCGCGCCCTCCGCCGCGCCCGCGCCGATTATCGTGTGTATTTCGTCCACAAACAGAATGATGTTCCCATCGGCTTTGACCTCGTCCAGGGCCTTTTTCATGCGTTCCTCAAATTCACCGCGGTATTTGGAGCCCGCAACCATTGCCGAAAGGTCAAGGCTTACAATCTTTTTCTTTTTCAACGTGTCCGGAATATTTCCTTCGGCAATCTTCTGCGCCAGCCCTTCCACAATCGCTGTCTTGCCCACGCCCGGGTCGCCCACAAGACAGGGATTGTTTTTCGTGCGGCGGCTCAATATCTGTATGATACGTTCAATCTCGTTATCCCGTCCCACGATAGGGTCGAATTTATTCTGCTTCGCCATGTCAGTCAGGTTCCTGCTGAATTTATCCAGCGTTTCGGTATTGCTTTTTTCCTCCTGCTCGCCCTGCAAATTCATGCCCATAGCTCCGGCGGGCTGCGCTTCGCTCTCGCCCAGCATCAGCATAATGTCCTCATAGAGCCGCTGCAAATTCACGCCCAGCCCCACCAATATCTTTACGGCAAGGTTATCGTTTTCCCGTATCAGTGCAACAAGGATATGCTCCGTACCGACATAGCCCGTATTCATGCGGACAGCCTCCCGCACACTGCTCTCTACCACGCGCTTTGCACGCGGCGTAAAATCCGCCGGAAGGAAAAATGTCTTTTCCGCCCTGTGTGCTGCCACAATCTGCTCCATCACCTGATGATACGTCACACTCTGCCCCTCCAAAGCCTTTGCCGCAACGCTTTCCTGCGCCAGCGTCAGCCCCAGAAGAATATGTTCCGTACCAACATATTTATTCCCCAGCTTCAGGGCCGCCTCCTGTGCCCGTGTCAAAACGTCCTGTGCCTTTTTTGTAAATCTGCCCTGCATCTATATCCACCTCTTTTGATTTGTTAGCCATTTGTTCTTGTGATTGCTAATGTTCTTTGGAAAGAAAAGAACATTCCCCGGGGAACGGAATATTCCGCTCCCCATCGTCATGCTCCTATTATATCCGTATTATAATACACCCTTGCCAAAAATGCAAAGATAGTTTTTTACAAATGCGAAATTTCTTCCCAAAACAGGCAGAACGGCTCACTCTGCGGCAGTTCTCGGAACAGAAACGGCTGTTTTGTTTTCGGATGCATTCCCGAAAGACTGTAAGCCCAGAGGGCAATATTCCCCCGCATGAAACTGGGGTTATATTTCCGGTCCCCCCAGACAGGCGTGCCCATGCCGGCTGTCTGTACCCGTATCTGGTGGTGCCTCCCCGTCAAAAGAGTTATTTCCGCCAGTGTCAGCACAACGCCGTCTGTTTCTTTTTCCGCCAGCCGCCGGTATTCCAGTATGGCGCGTTTCGCGCCCTTCGTCCCCTCCGGCACGATTTCCGAAAGGTTTGTACGCCCGTTTTTCCGCAGGAAATCCTCCTGCCTGCCCTGCTCCTGCGGCAGCCTTCCCGTCAGGACGGCCAAATAACTTTTTTGCAGCCGTTTTTCCTGTATGTCTTTGGCAAGCGCGGCTTCCGCCTGCTTTGTTTTTGCGAAAAGCATCACGCCGCCCACCGGCCTGTCAAGCCTGTGCAGCAATCCAAGCGGCTGCCCCGCATAGGCCTCCAGTTCCTCCAAAAAACTGCGGTCGCCTGTTAAATCCGGTTGGGCAGGCATCCCCTGCGGCTTCACTGCCGCAAGTATGCTGGCATCTTCAAATATGATATTGTTTGTCATCCCGCACTTCCTTCCAGACCATGCAGCTTTTCGGCGGCATAATCGTTTCCATCATGCCATGCATCACAGGATACGGCACAGGAAAATCGTCAAAGCCCGAACGGTTGCTCTGCACTAAAATATGCAGACAGCTTTCCGGCGCGACCCCACAAAGCCAGACCGGTATGGATACTACCTGCCCTTCGGCTGAGTTATTCAGCGCGACAACATAATTCCCCGTTTCGTCAAAACGACTGTAAGCAATCACGCCATATCCGCCATACAGCGGGCGCAGAGAGCCGGAGCGCAGTGTCTGATGCTCCTTCCGCAGGGAAATCAATTTTTTGTGGAAAGCAATCAGCGCATCGTCTTCCTTCCCCCAAGGGTAGGTACGGCGGTTGTCCGGGTCTGTCCAGCCTACCATTCCGGCCTCGTCTCCATAATATACCGTAGGCGCGCCGGGCCATGTCATCTGGAACAGCACCGCTTCCCGCATGACTGCCTTATCCACATTTTCCCCCGCGGCCTCCGCCCCTTCGTTTTCCAGCCTGCCCGTCCTGCGGTTGGTGCGGGTCAGAAAACGAGAATGGTCATGGTTGGAAAGTTCGTTCATGGAAACCTGTATTGCCTGAGCCGGAAGTCGGCTCATCTGGTAAATCATGCTGCCCCAGAACGCATCGGCATTATTGTATAAATCGTCCCTGCGTTCCGTGCTGTGCTTGGAAACGCCCGTCAGAAACCATGTCAAAGGCTCCATGAACGCATCGTAATTCATAATGCTGTCCCATTGGTCGCCCTGAAGCCATGAAGACGCATCTCCGTAATGCTCCGCCAATATCAGCTTTTCCTGCGAAACATCTTTCACCGCCTTACGGAATACAGACCAGAAGCGGTGGTTGAAATCCGCCGTCCTGCCCAAATCCGCCGCAACATCCAGCCTCCAGCCGTCCGCGTTATACGGCGGGGAAACCCATTTCCTGCCAATGGCAATCAAAGCATTCCGCAGGGCAATAGAGCCTTCCGCGTTCAGCTTCGGGTGGTTGGAATGCCCCCACCAGCCATCGTAATTATTGCCCTCCTGCCAATAAAAGTAATTGCGGTAAGGGCTTTTTGCATGCAGATACGCGCCCTGGCCTTCCTCACCATAGAGATTTTCTCTGTCCAGCCATTTATGGAACGCGCCGCAATGGTTGAATACACCGTCTATAATCACGCGTATCCCCCGTTCATGTGCCGCCTGCACAAGCTCGGCAAACAGCGCGTCAGACGCCTCCAAATTTGCCAGATCTGTCGTCCGCGCAATATAAAGGGCGTTTTCCTTTTCCGCGTTTTCCGGAGGGATTTTTTCGCGCACGATTCTGCCAAAGTGCGGGTCGATATGATCATAGTCCTGTATGTCATATTTATGGTTGCTCGGGGAAACAAAAACCGGATTCAGATATAACGCTTCAATGCCCAGTTCCTGCAAATAATCCAGCTTATCCAGTATGCCCTGCAGGTCCCCGCCGTAAAAGCGGTGAATATCCGTTGGCTCCGGCAGGGAATCCCAGTCCTCCACACGCTCCACCGTCCGCCCCAGATATGTATACTCGCCTGTCTGCACATCGTTGCTTTTATCCCCGTTGCAGAAACGGTCCGGATAAATCTGGTACATGACCGCGCCCTTTGCCCAGTCCGGCGTTTTATAATCCCGCAGAATCTCAAACCAGCCATCCGCGCGGTATTCACGAAAATACCCATATTTCGTATAAAATCCATACTGATCTCCATATTGCAGACGGAAGAAATAGGCGGTCTTTTTCTTCGTGGGCGGGAGAACCGTACGGTAATAGGCAAAAACACCGTCCTCCCTTATTTTCTCCATAAAAAACTCACGATCTGTCGTACATAAAAAAATGGCTGTAAAGCAGCCTTTCCCGACCCGTATGGAAACCTCCACACTGTCTGCTGAGGAAGGCTCCGCCGGTACGCGGAACTGCTTCGTTTCATCACTGTATACCGCCTGAGCCCGAAATTCGTCCTCGCTCATTTTCAGACCCATCTCAATATATTCTGCCATCGGTCCTACACCACCCTGAGGTTTGTCTTATTTTTTGAAAATACGCGGAAAAAAGGCGGTCTGGCTTAAGAAAACAAATTTTTCTTTTCGATTGATTTCTTAAGTCAAACGCCAAAGGCTGTTGCCCGAGAAAATTTCTTCTAAAAATGGTAACCGTTCTGAAAAATCCGGATATTTCAGGCATATCAAAAGCTGAAATTTTCTTATGGCAACGCCCATAACCACGTCCGGCTGTTTTTGCGCACAGTACAGGCGTTTTCCGCTGTTTCCATCATTATAATATGCCGCCGCCGCGATGTCAAACAAAAGCCGGCCTCAACAGCAAATCAGCTCATAAAATCTGCCAGCAGCCTGGCAAGATTTTCTTCGCCCGTCACGCGCAGTCCTTCGCGGATCTGTAAGGCTTCGCCCTCCGGCAGTGCAGTCAGGGGAATTTCTGTACGTTCCTGCAAATGGATTGCCTTCTGCCCATCCTCATAAAATATGGCAAGATAGCCGCCGTCCTCGCCAAGGATATAGCTTTCACTGCTTTTCCCTTCAATACTGCATCGCAAAATAACTTTCTCCGGAGAAAAAAGCATCATCTGCCAGCCGTTATATACGCTTTGCAGTTCCTCCCTGTCCAGCCCCTGCAAAAAAACGGGGGCGGTTTCTGTCTGCTCTTTCGTAACCCTGTCATTGGTATAAAAATACTGGTATATCATTTTTGTGTTTGCACTGATGGTCACGCGCTCGTTCAGCGTCCGTTCCGCCGGCTCATACAGGCGCGGGGCCGCCGCCTGCTGTTCCTCCTGTGTTTTTACAGTATGCTGGTAGCCAAGCACAAGGAACACCAGAAAGCTGCACAATCCCAATACCAGTACCGCTCCTGCTTTTCTCATACTGCCGCCCTCCTTTGGGGGAAGTATGTCCAAAAAGAGGAAATATATACAGGATACGCCTGAATCCGCAGTTTCTGCAAATCTGCACACAAAAAGCGGCGTTTCCGCCGCCCCTGCCGTTTCTGTATTCTGAAAAATTTCAGCCGCTCAGTACAACCGCAGATGCACCGGAACGCCGTTTTTATAGGTGCAGGGCAGTTCGCCCTGTATCAGCGGCAGAAGATAGTCTATCATCTCCTGCGTAACGTCATTCCCTGCCTCGTTAATCCATTCCTCCGGAACTGTTTTCACACGGTTGGCAATCTTCGTGATATCCACAAAATCTACTGTAAAGCGATAAGGATTTGTGGAAACGCGCTGCAAACACGCCATTTTGCCGCTGCCGCCGGAAATGGCATAATCCGCCGCTGCCATGCCTATCAGCCGCGCTTCATGAATATCCGCCGCAGAGGCCAGATGCGACGCGCACCTCTGCATGACGTTCAGCTCTATGCTCCTGACTTTGCAGCCGATTTCCTGCCGCAGTATTTCCTCCAGAAAACGGGACGCGCCTGCCAGAATCTTATGCCCAAACGCATCTTCCGCGCGGTCTTTCAGCGTATCCGTCACATAGTCGCCCTCCTCATTGCGCAGTCCTTCGCTGACCGCAATGATAATAGAATGTTTTTCCGCCATTTTTTCCCGCACATCAGTCAAAAACTGGTCAACATCAAACGGACGTTCACAGAGGTAAATCAGGTCCGGCGCGCCGCTGCCGTTCAGCCGCCCCAAAGCCGAGGCCGCAGTCAGCCAGCCCGCGTCACGCCCCATGACCTCCACAATCGTAATGGACGGCAGCGCGTAGACATTGCAGTCGCAGGCAATCTCAGAAAATGTCGCGGCAATATACTTCGCAGCAGAGCCAAAGCCTGGGCAATGGTCTGTTTCTACAAGGTCATTGTCAATCGTTTTCGGTGCTCCGACGATGCAGATATCGTCAATTTTTTTCAAACGGCAGTATTCCGCCAGCTTATACACCGTATCCATTGAATCATTCCCGCCGATATAAATGAAATAGCCGATATTGTATTTTCGGAAAATCTGAATCGTCTTTTCATATTCAAATGTGCTTTCCTCCCAATGGGACAGCTTCATACGGCAGGAACCCAGCGCGGAAGACGGCGTCTGGCAGAGCATCTGAAGGGTTTCCGGATTTGCCAGAACATCGTTCAGCTCTATCAGATGCTCGGACAATACGCCCATAATACCGTTTTTCGCGCCGTAAATACGGTCGATGTTTCTGTCCGCCAATGCCTTCTCCACAACGCCGCAAAGCGTTGCGTTGATTGCCGCGGACGGTCCGCCGGACTGTGCCACTAATATGTTTTTCATATGAAACCGCCTCTCCTCTGCGTATCTTCAATCTTAGAAATTCAAATTTGTTTCCGCAGTATGCTCTGCTGCCCCCAGTATAATCCTTTTCGGCAAATTCCGCAAGTCCTGTTATCCGCCTGCCAGCCTCCTCCGGAGCGTTTACATGCTTTTGCACACGTTTGAAACTTTTAGATTCAGCGTTGTGTTGTATGCTCCTCTTCTTCCGCCGGGATATCTTTCGTGTAGGTCAAAATATCTGTTACATCGCAGTCCAGAATATTGCAGAGATTGTTGAGCGTATTCGTTGTCATCGCCTCGCCCTTTTTCAGTCTTGAAATCAGCCCCCTGCTGATGTTGTGATAGGTAATCAGATGATAGGTGGTAATGTTTCTTTCCTTCATTGTCTGCCAAAGTTTTTCATAGGTAATCATAGAATCCTCCTCCTGCCGTCAACTGTGTCGTCATAATGAAATTTGCCTGTTCCGTTCCACTATGATTATGGCATATTACCATGATTTAAGCCATTGCCAATATTTAAGCCCCTTTTGGCAAAGCCTCTGCCATACCCTGCCGATACGGCGGCAGAATGCTTTTTCCGGCTCAAAAAACGGCGGGATTGTAAAAAACATGTAGATTTTTACATCTGATTCTGTGGAAAAATGCGATTTTCAAGGAGTTTTTCTGTTTTCATTGCAAACGGGGGGCTTCTATGCTATGATAAGGATTGCAGAAAAAAGGACAGACAGACGGAGGAAATTATGTTGACAAGCAAGCAAAGGGCTTTCCTGAGGGGCATGGCAAATGGGCTGGACGCAATTTTTCAGGTTGGCAAAAACGGCGTGACTCCTGAACTGAGGGATACTGTGCATAACGCTTTGGAAGCGCGCGAACTGGTAAAAATAAACGTGCTGGACAATAATATGCTTGGTACGGCAGAGGCGGCAGAGCTTCTGGCAAGCAGAACAGGCGCGGAGATCGTACAGGTCATCGGCAGCAAATTCGTGCTGTATCGTCCGGCAAAAAAGCCTGTGATTGAGCTGCCGAAGGCAAAAAAGTCTGACGGACAGAGGAATGCATAATGCGGAACGAGATTACGGATTTTCAGGACTGCAAAAGCATCGCCATCATGGGTGGCACATTCGACCCCATTCATAACGGACATCTTGTCACTGCCGAAGCTGTCCGCCACCGCTTCAAGGTGGACAGGGTCGTCTTTATCCCAACAGGACGTCCGGCGCATAAAACGAACAAGCAGGTCACACATAATGAACATCGTTATCTGATGACTGTTCTGGCAACCATGCGGAACGAAAATTTTGACGTATCCCGCATAGAAATCGACCGTCCTGGGATTACCTATACCATTGATACCATTGAAGCTCTGAAAAAAATCTGCCGCCCTGATGTGCGGCTGTATTTTATCACAGGCGCGGACGCCATCCATCAGATTATGAGCTGGAAGGAGCCGGAACGTCTGTTGACGCTCTGCGATTTTGTCGCGGTTACGCGTCCCGGCTATCGGAAAAACCAGATGTTTGAGGAAATCGGTGAGATACGCGAAAAATTCGCCAGCCGTATCCATTATATGGAGGTGCCGGCACTGGCGATCTCTTCCTCCGATATACGGGAGCGGGCGCGCAAGGGCGAACCCATCAAGTACCTCCTTCCGCAGGAGGTGGAAGATTATATCCATAAATTCAGGTTATATCAGAATATGGAAAAAGACGAGGTGAAGTTCATGCTGCCGGTTGAAACCATGCGGGAAAAATTGCAGTCTGCCCTTTCCGTCAAACGGTATATCCATACTATGGGCGTAGCAGAGGAAGCCGTAAAGCTGGCGGAGATATACGGTACGCAGAAGGACCAGCAGAAGGCACAGGCAGCAGGGCTGCTGCACGACTGCGCAAAGGATTACCCAGAGGAAATGCGGCTGCGGTTCTGCCGGGAATATAAAGTAAAACTGGATGATGTGATGAAGCGGCAGACAGACCTGATCCATCCGTTTCTGGGCGCGGAGGTTGCAAGGCGGGAATATCTTGTGACAGACGGGGAAATACTCGATGCGATCCGTTACCATACCACGGGGCGGGCAGATATGTCGCTGCTGGAAAAAATAATATTTATCGCGGATTATATCGAGCCGAACAGAGAGAAGTTCGAGGGGCTGGAGGAAGCGCGGCGTTTGGCGTATCTGGATCTGGATATGGCAATGCGCTATATTCTGGAAGAAACCATTGCTTTCGTGAAACAGCGCGGCAGACTGCTGCACCCGCTCTCTCTGGAGGCTTTGGAATATTATAAAAACAGATAACATTAAGGAGGAAACCGATGAGTACAGACGCTATGGACGCAGCAAAAATCGTGCAGGACGCGCTGGAGGATAAGCTGGCAGAAGATATCCGTATGCTGGATCTGCGCGGGCTTTCCAATATCGCAGACTGCTTTGTGATTGCCAGCGGGAAAAATGTGAACCATCTGCGGGCAATGGCTGACGAGGTGGAACAGAAGCTGTTCGCGGCAGGCGTAAAACTGCATCATTCCGAAGGGTACAGCAGCGGCACATGGATCCTGCTGGACTTCGGCAATATGCTGGTACATTTATTCAACAAGGAGGAGCGCGCTTTTTACGGGCTGGAGCACGTATGGGGCGACGCGAAGGATGTAGTAGTGCAAAGGTAAAGGCGAAAGACCCCAAGGACTCCGGTCTACGCTTTACGCCCCAACACCCCTGCAAGGGGAGACCTCCTTCCTGGCTCTGGATTGCCCATCGCATTCCATGCGCCTGGGATTCCAGAAGGCTTCTTCCCTGCACCGGCTTTTTTCTTCGGAAAACGCAGTTTTCCGCAATAAAGTTTGGGGTTAAGCCCTTTTCAAAGGGCTTACAGGGTGTGGGACAGCGTCCCACGGTCTTTGTATCTTATACATGACAAAAGAAAGGAAGGATAAAAATGGAAAAAATTTATCAGGGAAAAACAAAAGACGTTTACAAACTGGAAAACGGCAATGTGCTGCTGAAATTCAAGGACGACTGCACCGGCAAGGACGGCGTATTCGACCCGGGCGAAAACACCGTTGGTCTGACGATTGAAGGCATCGGCCGCGCAAACCTGGAAACCTCCATACTTTTCTTCGAGGTGCTGAAAGAAGCAGGCATAAAAACACACTATGTTTCCGCAGATTTGAACAATGCCACAATGGAGGTCCTGCCAGCAACTGTTTTCGGTCATGGTCTTGAGGTCATCTGCCGTCTGAAAGCAACAGGCAGCTTCATCCGCCGCTATGGCGAATACATTGCAGACGGCACTGTTTTAGAAGGCGGCTATGTAGAAACTACTTTCAAGGACGATGCAAAGGGCGACCCGCTGGTTACAAAGGACGGTCTCGCTGCGCTGGGCGTTATGAGCGGCGAAATGTATGACAGCATGAAGGAACAGACGCTGAAAATCACAAAAATCGTTGCGGATGTGCTGGCAAAAAAAGGCCTGGATTTATATGATATCAAGTTTGAATTCGGCTACAACAACAACGAGGTAATTCTGATCGACGAAATCGCCTCCGGCAATATGCGCGTGTATAAGGACGGGGCCATCGTGGAGCCTGTTGAACTGACGAAGCTGATTCTGGCGAAATAAGAAACGTTTCGAAGCGTATCCTGGCATAAGAACCTGTTCAGCAGCTTCCCAAAGTACTGAACAGGTTCTAAAAAGGACAGGGAAAAGCCATTGTTTCCGCAAGGCTTTCCCTGTCCCTGTTTTATGCGCCGCACGCATTATTTTTTTATAAATTTTTCGTTTGTTTTTACCAGAAAAATCAGGCATACCACCAGAAGGATCAGGAAACCGATGGATATGGGTCTGCTTCCCGGAAATGCAACATCCAGCACAGCTTTCCCTACGAAAAGCGCGCCTGCCGCCATCTGGCAGATTCCGATTTCCCTGAGATAAGCAGACAGGTTTTCCGGCGCGATCTGCTCCAGAGAACGCTGCGTATAAAACAGCGTCTGCCCAAAAAGCGCGAAAATGCCTCTGGCAAAAAGGTATATTCCTGCCACAAAAAACAGTCCGATGGGCAACCTCACAGGCAGTCCCTCCTTTCATCAGGCTGCTTTAATAGGAGCGTTTGTTTGCCCTTTTGTTCAGGCTGGTCTGCCTTTCATTGGACTGCTTCATCCATTCCTTCATCTTTTCCTCAAAATCCGAGGAAGGGCTGACGGAGGATTGCGGACGGAAATATTCCCCTGCCGGATTTGAGCTGGATTTTGCGTCAGCATTCTGGCGATAGGGCTTACCGCCAAACCCTGGCTTATCCTTGGGACGGCGTTCTTCCTTCGGAAGAGCCTCACGGATAGAAAGCGCAATCTTATGGCTTTCCTCGTCAATAGAAAGAACTTTCACCTTGACAGCATCGCCAACCTTGACATGGTCATTAATATCCTGCACAAAGCTGTTCGCGATCTGCGAGATATGCACCAGCCCCTGTGTGCTTCCCAGAGATACAATTGCACCAAAGGGCTTGATGCGGACGACCTTTCCTTCAACAATACTGCCGACTTCCAATTTCTCAGACATTCCTGTATACACTCCTGTTCGAATTGGTATATTTGGGATGCCCCGCCATCGTCTGTTTCCGTCCGGAAAAATCCGGCAGCCCTCGGCGGGGTCACATACGTTAGATTATAGCATAGAACAATACTGAATACAAGAAAAACACTCGCTGTATACATAAAATATTGGCTCCCGGGGCGATGCCCCACAGCCTGAGATCCGGAGGATACCATGAAGAAAAAAGATGAAATCATTTTAACCATTGAGGACGTGCTTTTCCCCAATAAAGCGTATGGCTTTCTGGATGGCGAACGCGTCATTGTGAAAAATACCATACCCGGGCAGAAGGTGCGCGCAACCGTCTGCAAGAAACGCGGCAGCGGCATAGAAGCTCAGCTGAATGAGATTTTGGAGCATTCTCCGCTGGAACGCCAGGAGGGAGTCTGTTCTCACTATACGCTCTGCGGCGGCTGTACCTATCAGACTTTGCGCCATGACGAGGAATGTCAGCTCAAGGAGCGGCAGGTCAAACGGCTTCTGGAAAACGCCGGTATCCGCATTGAAAGCTGGGAGGGGCTCTGCCCTGCTCCGTCAGAACACGCCTACCGAAATAAATGCGAATTTTCTTTCGGCGATGAGGAGCGGGACGGCCCCCTTGCGTTGGGCATGAGAAAACGCATGAGCCGCTATGAGGTGGTAACCCTGCGGGACTGCAATATCATTGACGGGGATTTCCTTAAGCTGATCGAGGCCTCTCTGGCGTTCTTTCAGAAAAGGAACGTCCCCTTTTATCATAAGATGCGCCATGACGGTTCTCTGCGCCATCTCGTTGTGCGGAAGGGGCACGCGACAGGCGAGATTCTCGTACATCTCATCACCTCGTCAGAAACGCCTTTTTCTGATGAGGAATTTAAGGATATGCTCCTGCAACTCTCACTGGAAGGAAAAATCTGCGGAATACTTCATTCTATTAACGACAGTATTGCAGATGTTGTGCAGAGCGATGAAATGCGCCTTCTCTATGGACAGAATTTCTTTATGGAAAAGCTCTTTGATCTGGAATTTAAGATTTCCCCCTACTCCTTCTTTCAGACCAATTCCGCAGGGGCGGAAAAACTGTATGGCATTGTGAAGGATTTTGCCGGAAACGTGCAGGAAAAAACTGTGTTTGACCTTTACTGCGGGACAGGTACAATCGGGCAGATTATGGCAAAAGCAGGCTCTAAAAAGGTCATCGGGATTGAACTTGTAGCAGAGGCCGCAGAAGCCGCAAACGAAAACGCGAAAAGAAATGGGCTTGAAAACTGTAAATTTATTGCAGGGGATGTGCTGCAAAAGGTAGATGAGTTGGAGGACGCACCTGATTTGATTATCGTGGACCCTCCGCGGGATGGTGTCCACCCGAAGGCAATTGGTAAAATCATTGAGTTTGGTGCACCGGAGATTGTTTATGTTTCCTGCCTGCCGACTTCCCTCGCCAGAGATCTCCAGATTTTCCAGGAAGCAGGGTATGAGGTGAAACGGGTCAGGCTTATGGATATGTTCCCGCATACTCAACACGTTGAGTCAGTAGTTCTGCTGCAAAAATCGAACGAAGCACAAGATATAGTGATTGGATAATGAAAACAAAACTATATCATGTGGTTTTTAGAGCAAAAAGTGTGCTTAAAAATGGCACTTTTTTGGGGCTTTTTTTGAGGGTTTCACCTGCTGCAGAACAGAAAAAAGCTGATTTTGGGCGAACGCTTTATCGTGGCAAAGGGTGGCAAATGGCTACAGCGATGAGGAATGGTAAAAAAGTATTTTGCGAATAAATTTTGACAACCCTTTTTGCAAAAAAATATGTAACAATATTTCAACAAAATTTCATAAGATATTTCCAATAAAATAATGGAGGGTAGATATATGGCAGGGAAAATCAGATGAACCCCTGTTTGATACCTGCCCTTTTTTTGATCCCGGAAGAAAAAGGAGGAATGCGGGATGAAAAAGGAACAGGAAATCAGGGTTTTAATGGTAGAGCCGAACGAGCACCCGAAGGAGTTCTTATTAAAAAATACCCTTCAGGCAATGCAGGAGGCGGTCGGCGGGCTGATAGACATTGTGGATTTAAATGATGACGCCTGTATCCTGTTGAATGACGAGGGAAAACTGACAGATCTTGAAGGAAACCGGAGGATCAATGGTGATGTCATTGCAGGCAAATTTTATGTCTGCAGCAGTACGGAGGACGGGGAACTGGTTTCCCTGAGCGATGAGGTTTTGGAAAAATACAGGGAAATGTTCTGGGAACCGGAGGAGATTACGCAGGAAGAAATTGAAGCAACGTGCAGGGTGGAATTCTACCCTCTTGATTTCTAAAGCCAAAACAGCATTTTCAAAAACTTTATAGT
>CAJTQX010000026.1:0-2244 GCA_910578425.1 uncultured Anaerotignum sp. | reverse complement strand
AATTCTACCCTCTTGATTTCTAAAGCCAAAACAGCATTTTCAAAAACTTTATAGTGTTTAGAAAAATGTTGTATAAATTTTTAGTTTGAAATACTGTGGATATTTTTAATTATGATTGAATAAAAGTCTCTTACAGCTATCACCATAGTACACACGAGCAATCAGTTAAAATCAATCCCTAGTTGCTCATGAAGAATTTTGAATGCCAATTCCATTTGTGGGCTAATCCATTTATTTTTATGAAATACACAGACTGCTGGATAGAAATTGCTGTCTAAATCGGTGTTTAGTTGAAGCAAGGAGCCATTCTTCAATTCATCTTCAACTGAAAACAAAGGAACGTAAGCAATGCCCAAATTGTTCATCACGCTTTTTTTGACAGCTTCTATGCTTTGCAGTTTCATACCTTGCTTCAGATGGATGTCTTTTTTACGAAAATATGTTTCAATTTCTTTTTGATAATTTGCATTCGGTTCGTTATAAATTAGACAAACAGACTTTTTCCGATGTGGCGAAATAAAATCCAACTCCTCTGGATTAAGGAAAGAAGATCCAATCAAGCAGGCTTGGAAGGGTTTAGATGCTGGGTGCATGACTAGGTCAGGATAATGCCCTTTATCACAGTCAATCCCGATATCAGCATATCCGTTTACGATCGCCTGATTGATATCGTCTGATGGCAGAGAATTGACAATGAGTTGTATACTGGGTGCATTTTGTAAAATTGATTGAATTATAGGCTGCATGATATAAATAAAAATTGAATCTGGTGCAACAAGGCGCAAAGTTCCGGTAATTTCGGATAGATCTTTTTTATAATTGGTGATTTGTTCCATATTTTGAAGTATGTTTTTGACAAAAGGGAGGATTTCCTTTCCGGCAGTGGTGAGTTCCATTTTTCGTCCAATTTTTTCAAATAGTGTCAATGAAAAATCTTTTTCCAGTTGCCTGATTTGGGAGGTAACAGTGGAAGGCGCATAATTCAGTTGCATGGCGGCTTTTTGAAAACTACCTGTTTCTATGATCGTCATTAAGGTTATAAGGTTTTTTGTTTCCATGATGTCCTCCAATTATACGAAAAAAATGAATTTTATATTTTGAATAATTCGCTTTTTTCAAATGATTATTAGTGATATTATAAAACTATAAAATAAATCTAGCAAGTACTAAACGCAATAATAATATGAAAGGGGAAATGTAGTACCGTACACTATGAGGATTCGGAGATCATGGAATAGAATTAGAAATGGAGGGAACATGAGTGTTTTTTGAAAAATTGACAGACGATCAGATCAAAGAGGTATTGAATGAGATTTCAGATGATGGGGAACTGACGATTTTGAAAAAACGTTATTATAATGACAGCTATGAAGATGCCGTTTCAGTTTCCAATGTACCCGAGGTTACGGCTAAATTTCAGGAAGATATAGAAACATACCGGTTTTACGACTACCATATCCATGGGAAAAACCATGCCGGCCTTGGTTCTGATTATATTTATAGGCGCATGATGTATCAATGGTTCGGTGAGGAATATGCAATCAATTATCTGATTGAGCATTAAGGAGGAATAGAAATGTTTGTGAAGAAACTAAAAGATTCAGACATTTTACAAATTATGCGAGTCATTTCTGATTCAAAGTGTGAGATAGTAGATATCTTCCGAAAGGTAACAGATCCAGAAGTAGTGATTAATTCTGGAGAAATAAAAGAACATTATGTCCTCCATGATTATGATATTGAAGGGTTTGATTACCTCCCTAACA
This sequence comes from uncultured Anaerotignum sp., assembly GCA_910578425.1. Taxonomy (GTDB): domain Bacteria; phylum Bacillota; class Clostridia; order Lachnospirales; family Anaerotignaceae; genus Anaerotignum_A. The sequence goes on along the minus strand of CAJTQX010000026.1, from coordinate 478 downwards.
ATGCTACAGTTATATATCGGAAAGAAATGCTGAAAATTTTCGGCATAAAATATGCAGAAACATATTTGTTCAGAGGCACTAAATAAAAATAGTTAGTGTCAAATTTACTGGAAAAATTGTGGGGTATTCTGTAATGATGATGAGATGAGCAACTCTGCTGAAAAGCAGGGTTGCTTTTTTCATAAAATTTTTAACTAAGGAGGACACAGATATGGACAAAAAGGTGGAAGAAACAAGGAAAAGTTTTATGGGGGAAAATTGCTGTGAGGATGTGCTGGATGTACTGATTTCAGCTGACCTGCTGGAAGAAGCGGGCATCGATCCTGTGGATGAGATCGAGGTTTTCTGCACAGACGGGACGGTCGTGATCCGTCAGAGAAGCCTCCTCGAACGGCTTCCGGACGAGATGCAGGAGCGTTTTCAGGCAACCGGCCTTTCGGAAGAAGTTCTGGAAATGGCACTCAGGGAAGAAGCGAAG
>CAJTQX010000025.1 GCA_910578425.1 uncultured Anaerotignum sp. | reverse complement strand
GCAGCAGCTCATTTTCCATCTTCAGCCGTTTGATCTCATATGCCTGCTCTGCTACGATATCCACAGGCACTGCGCTTTTCCGAGGCCTTCCCTTAGGGCGCAGCTGGATCCCCGCCTTTATCTTGCGTTCTTTTTCCCTCTCTCGTTTCAACAGCCTCTTCACTACATACTTATCTCTTAATCCAAAATGCTCAGCTATTTCTCGTTGACTTTTTCCCTCTGCCACCATCGCTTTTATCTCTGGCAATAACTGTTGTACTTGTGTATAGTTCCTTTTCATGACAAGACCCCCTATGTAGTTATTATCCTACACAGGGGGCCTTTTGTCTATTGTCCGTTTTTACTGGGGCAGTTCAGTCTGCCCGCAAGGGTTTTTGTTTGTGTGAAAAAACAACTTTAAGTTACCGCCATTCTATGATATCGGCAAGCGATTTGCGGGGGCGTTTTTCGGGGTGCTCAGCGGGATAGCCGAACGCCATAGCCGCCATCAGTTCGCCGTCTGCATCCAGCCAGTGTGTCAGTTCTTCGTATGCAAAGAAAATATCCCCAATCCATAAGCTGCCTAAGCCAAGCCCTTCCGCTGCAAGGGCCATATTTTCCATTGCCGCGCCAACGGACTGTATGTTGCAGATTTCGGCGATCCGTTCCTCCGGCGTCAGGCTCTGGAACAAACTGCGCCCGATGGGGTTCGTGACAAATACGGTTACCGGTGCGCAGCGCATGATTTTCAGGGTATGTTCTGCGCCGGCAATATGCTCACGACTTTCCGGCAGGAGCGGCGTGCCATGTTTTTCCCGCGCGATGCCTGCCTGCATTGCCGCAATCATTCCCGCTTTTGCTTCGCCGGAAACAACAACAAATTTCCATGGCTGGCGGTTTTTCGAGGAAGGAGCGGCCATGCCCGCCCGAAGGATTTCGCACAGCGTTTCGGCGTGGACGGGAGAATCCGAAAAATGGCGGATGCTTCTGCGCTGCCAGATTTCCTGTGGGGTGTGGGGCAGGCGCAGGTGTCTTTCCGCGCTTATGCCGAATGCCGCATAGCTTTCACGCGCCTGACGGAGCGTCATGCCGTGGTTCTGGTCGCTCGGCTCGTCCTCGGTATGGAGGAAGGGGTCGATTTCCCAGAAGCAATGGGGACAGATGAATGCGGGCGCATCTCCGCCGTTGGGTATTGTGATTTCTCCACAGCAGGGGCAGGGGGTGTCCGGCAGGGAAAACTGCGGCTGGTGCGGCGGTGTATCTGTGTTTGCTTCAGGCAAAAAAAGTTCTTTTTTTCTCTGCATACTTCCTCCTGAAAAGATGAAGACATTCAAACCTTGGGACGCTGTCCTCTGGCGCCCTGCTGCGCAGGGCGGGCGAAGCCCGTTTTTGCCGTAGGCAAAAATGCCTGACCCTGCAAGGGGGCACCCCTTGTGGGAATTTGAGGGTGCTGAGCCTCCGGTGGAGGCTCGTTCAGCACCGACCGGAACGGAGTGCAGACCAAAGCCCTCAAGGTTTTACTCCTCCGTAATCACTTCTTTTACCGCAATGCCCAGCTCGTCAAGCTGCTTTTCTTCCACAACGCCGGGCGCGTCGGTCATCGGACAGGATGCGTCCTTGACCTTCGGGAACGCGATAACATCGCGGATACTGCTCGCGCCGCTCATCAGCATAATGATTCTGTCCAGCCCGAACGCCAGACCGCCATGAGGCGGTACGCCATATTTGAATGCATCCATCAGGAACCCGAACCGCTCCTGTGCATCCTCCGGTGTGAAGCCCAGCAGTTCAAACATTTTCTGCTGGATATCTCTGCGGTGGATTCTGATAGAACCGCCGCCCAGTTCATAGCCGTTCAAAACAATATCATATGCTTTTGCCCGTACTTCGCCGGGCTTTGTGTCGATGAGAGGCAGGTCCTCATCCATAGGCGCGGTAAATGGATGGTGTACCGCGACGTAACGGTTTTCCTCCTCGTCCCATTCCAGCATGGGGAACTCCGTTACCCAAAGGAAACGGAAATCATCGGGTTTTGTCAGCTCCAGCATTCTGGAAAGCTCCAGACGCAGCGCGCCAAGGGAATCGAATACAACCTTGTCTTTATCCGCACAAATCAGAATCAGGTCGCCGGGCCTGCCTTCCATGCAATCCACAATTTCCTGTAATTTTTCCGGCGCAAAGAATTTCGCAATCTGTGATTTCAGTGTGCCGTCTTCGTTTACGGAAATCCATGCAAGGCCCTTTGCGCGGTAGGTTTTTACAAATTCCACAAGGGAGTCGATTTTTTTGCGCGGGAAAGAGCCGCAGCCCTTTGCGTTGATGGCGCGGACGCTTCCGCCAGCTTCCAGCGCGGATTTGAATACCACAAATTCCGTTTCTGCTACAACATCGGAAATATTTTTCAGCTCCATGCCGAAACGCACGTCAGGCTTGTCCGAGCCGAAACGCTCCATCGCCTCCTGATACGTCATACGGGGCAGGGGCAGGGGGATATCCACATCCAGAATGTCCTTGAATACCTTCTGCATCATGCGTTCGTTAATATCCATGATGATCTCTTCATCAATGAAAGAAAGTTCCATATCTACCTGCGTAAATTCCGGCTGCCTGTCTGCGCGAAGGTCCTCATCGCGGAAACATTTCGCAACCTGATAATAGCGGTCCATGCCTGCAACCATCAGAAGCTGCTTATACAACTGCGGGGACTGCGGCAGACCGTAAAACTGCCCGGGGTGGACGCGGCTGGGCACAAGGTAATCCCGCGCGCCTTCCGGCGTGGATTTGCCCAGAATGGGCGTTTCAATCTCCAAAAAGCCTTCACTGTCGAGGAAATTGCGGATGACCTGCACAACTTTATGCCGCAGCACCAGATTTTTCAGCTGGCTGGGGCGGCGTAAGTCCAGATAACGGTATTTGAGGCGCAGATCATCTTTCGGGGAAACGGAATCTTCAATCTGGAACGGGGGTGTTTCGGATTCGGAAAGGATACGCAGTTCCTTTGCAATCAGTTCGATTTTCCCTGTTTTCATGTTCGGGTTGACGTTTTCCGGTGTTCTTGCGGCAACCTCGCCGCGTACCGCAAGCACATATTCACTGCGGATGGTTTCCGCTTTGGCAAACAGGGACTGCTCGGCAGTATTGCCGTCAATGGCAATCTGCACCAGTCCGGTCTTGTCGCGCAGAGCGATGAAGATAAGCTGTCCGAGGTCGCGCCTGCGCTGTACCCAGCCCATCACGGTAACCTCCAGCCCAATCATCGTTTCGTTTACATCACAGCACATGCAGCTTCTTTTCAAGCCTGTCAATGATTCTCCCATATCGTTTATTCTCCTTAGCTTTGCAAAGTTTTTAACGGGCGTTCCCGTCTTACCCTTCATCATACTCATTTTTCTGCAAAAAGTAAAGATTAGGCGGAGAAATTTCAAAAAAACATGGGCAGACAGTGTCTTTTGCTGTTCTGGATTTCTGATTTCCTCATTGCCACTTTTGGGAAAGTAGTATATAATAAAACATTGGAACAGAGCTTTGCCTGCTCAGGCGGGAACAAATATAGAAATGTTCAAATACTTTTTGAAAATTAAGGAGTGTATGAAATATGAAACAAAATAAAGTCATTACTATCAGCAGACAGTATGGCAGCGGCGGCAGGATCGTGGGCAAAAGGCTTGCGGACGCGCTTGGCCTGCCTTTTTATGATAACGAGCTGATTAACCTTGCGGCGGAAAAGACGGGGCTTTCCAGGGAGTGCTTTAAGGAAGCAGAAAACACTTCCGCAGGCAACCTCCTGTTTTCCATTACATCGCTGGCTTCGGGCATGGATTCCTGTGGTCTGCCCCTGAGCGAAAAAATATTCCTTGTACAGTCACAGGTCATCAAGGAAGTGGCGGAGGAGGGCAGTTGTGTCATTGTCGGACGCTCCGCGAATTATGTGCTTTCCGAAAACCCCAACTGCATTAATGTTTTCCTGCAGGCGGATTTGAAAGACCGCGTGGAGCGCGCCATCAGGCATTATGACCTGCCGGAGAAAAACGCGGAGGCTGCCGTAATCAAAACGGATAAACGCCGCGCGAATTATTATAACTATTTCACAGGCGGGAAGTGGGGCAAGGCGGAGAATTACGACCTGATACTGAATACCTCTCGGCTGGATTTAGACCATGTTGTGGAAGTAATCAAAACATATGTTTCCTACCGGTAAAATAATGATGAACAAAAAACGGAGGTTTCTGTATCCAACAGAAACTTCCGTTTTTATATTTTTCGAGATATAAAATGACAAAGGGCGTATTACATGACCTTTTGCACCGTTGTGCCGGGGAAATAATGCGCAAGTATTTCTTCCGGTGTTTTTCCCATTTCCGCCAGTTTTTTCGCGCCGTACTGGCTCATGCCTACGCCGTGGCCGTTCCCGCCGCCGTAAAGCGCGATTCCTGTCAGTATGTCTTCTTCGTTCCGCATTTCCTTTACCGCGAAAAAGCCGCTCGGCAGTATGGTATTTCCGGTCAGGGAGCCGCCGCTTTTCCTTTGCAGATAAATGTCGTCCCCAATGGTTAATCTGGTGGGGGAGAGTGTCCGTCGGATGGCGTATTCTGTGCGCACGCAGACCGTCCCTTTTTCAAACGTAAGTTCCAGCTCCATCGCTACGCCGCCCACGCCTCTCCGGCTGACAGCAAGCCCCTCCAGTTTGCCCAGCCCCTGCGGCGTACCTGCGCGGAAACTGCTGTCAGCCTGCCGCAGAAGCACCAGTTGAGGATTGGAGCGGGAAACCTCTGCAAGCGTTTTTTGCAATATCTCTGTCAGCTGCGCCCCGCTGAAATATACCTTCCAGCGGTACCATGCGGAATCCGCGTCATAGCCCTCCGTTTCCCAATCCTGCCAGAAGGCCAGCCAGCCGTCTTCATCTGTTGGGGCTTCAAAATCGCCGTGTGTCTGCCCGGCAAGGTATTCTTTCCGGCTGCCGCTGAAAGTGCCGTCTGTGGACCAGACTTCGTCCGCGCAGGAGCCGAAACCGCAGGAGGTGGAATAGAAATACGTCTGTGCTACTTTGTCGTCAATCGTCACGCATTTTCCCTCTGTTGCTTTTACGGCCGCCTCGACCGTTTCGTTTTCCTCATAGCCCCGGTAAACCTGACTGGCAACGGTATCTGCAACGTGTCCGCCGTTTTCGCCATAGGTGTTGCCGTAAAACTGATGGTAGGCATAGCTGCGGGCGGTTATGGCCTGCGCTTCCAGTGCGGTCTGTCCGAAGCTGACGGGCATTTCATATGGCACGACTCCGGCAATATACCGTTCTATGGGAAGTTCATTCACAATCGTGAAACCGTTTTCGCTCCGCCGCTCCAATTCCAGGACGCCTTCGTAGCGGAAGGACGTCCCGTCTGCGAAATCAACCTGTATAGGGCAACTGTTTTTGCCTGTTACGGTCAGTATTCCGTTATCGAACCAGGGGAGGTCAGCGGTCAGTGTCGCCTTTGCACCTTCCGGAAATTTTTTCTCCGCGCCGCGGCTGGCAAATGTCATGCCGTCATTCGCGGAAAGCGTGACGCGCTCCTGTTCGCTCCCTTTCAGGAATACGCGGATATGCTCAGGCAGAACGTCCTTGTTTATCACTGCCCCTGCAATTTTGCCGTCTTTTTCATAATATTCCGCCAAATCTGTGCCGCAGACCAGCGCGGAGGGTGTTTCGGTGTTAAAAGATTCTTCACTTTTCCGGTAAACACGGGCATTTTCCGCCCATTCCAGCGCGCCTTTTTCCGCTAAATACAGCCCGCTGCCGTCCACCCGCTTGACTGTCTGCCGCCCCAGAGTTTCAATCGGTGTGACCTCCACAGGCTTGCCGTTTTCCAGTTTTATATCGGCAAAGCCTTCTGCCAGCTTTTCGCGATAGGGCAGTTCCGCTGTGCCAGTGCCTGTTTCCAGAAAGAGCGTGCCGTTTTCTGCGCGGCAGTAAATATTCTGAATAACAGGCGACAACGCTTCTACGGTCAGAAGAAGTACGATTTCCCCGTCCTTTTCCAGAAAGGTGATGCGGGAGGCTTCATAGGGGGTTAAATCCAGCCCTGCTGTGCGGAAATTTCCGGTGTCAAACTGTTCGCTTTCCGCAGAAAGCAGTACGGCGTTCTGTTCTCGGATGCCATAGGAATAGAGACTGTCCTCAGCGCGGCGGGATTTCAGCGCGGTTTCTAAAAGCTGTGCCCAAAGATCATAGGATACGGCCATATTTTTGTTTTCATCCGTCAGCACGATGCGGCTGTCATAATCAGGGGCAAGCCTGTCCATCAATGCCTGCGCTTCCCAGAGGGAAAGGCTGTCCTGCGGACGGAAAAGACCTTCTTCACCTCCGGCAAAAAAGCCCTGCTCCATACTCCCCAGGATGTAAGGCGCGGCCCAGTCTTCCGGGGAAACATCGGAAAAGGGCAGCCCTGTTTCGCTTTGTTCTGCCAGAGTATCCAGCTCTTCCGGCGTATAAAACGCAAGCGCAATGGTTTTTGCCGCCATTTCCCTGCTGATGGGGATATCTTCGCCGATCCTGCCGACAGCGGCGCGTTCGGCTGGCGCGGGACCGCCGGAGACACAGCCGGACAGCAGCAGAGACAACAGCCCATAGAGTATCCAAATTTTTTTCATCATATCTTGTCCCCTCCCGAAAATGGCTTTACCACTATCCTATGCCGCAGGCAAAAAAAAAGAACGCCTGTCAGCGTTTTAGGGCATTACAGGCCCAAATTCATGACGAAAGTTTACAGGCGTATTTCATGCGCCTGCAAGAAAAACTTTTATTTGTACAGTATCCTCGCAAAGCGGCAGCTTTGTGCGATAAAGTTTGGGGTCGAACCCTTTTCAAAGGGTTCGCGGGGTTTGGGACAGAGCCCCATGTATTTTCTTTGAATTAGAATAATCCCAAAATGCCGGTCTTGCCTCTTGACACCTAGCCTAAGCCAGGTGGGTAACCGCAGCAACAGAATCTGTCTTCCTCTGCCCAAAGGGAATTAGCTTGAGGCCTGACATATCTCCTGCATATAGGAATCCCGTGTCGATAATGTAGGTTCAAATATGGCAAGTTGTCGAACATCTCAGGATTTTCTACGCCTATTATACTACACTCCGCAAAAATCGGCAACAGAAAAATTACTTTTTCTTATCATTCTCTTGAAAAAAGCCGATAGGCGCGTCCGAAATGCGTTATTTTTCGTGTTTTTCGGGCAAAAAGAGTCAAAAAAATGAACGATTCCCGCCTGTTTTCCAGAGGCGTTCCGCCAGCCAGAGCGCGCCGCCCATCAGTGCGATATCTGCGATATTGAACACTGGCGCGTTTTTTGCCTTAATATAGAGGAAATCCGTAGCCGCGCCTTTGTGGAGCCGTTCCAAGAAATTCCCCAGTCCGCCGCCAAGTATTACGGCCAGCGGCATGGCAAGCCTTCTGTTGCCGCTGCCAAATGCCGCTTTTGCGAACAGCGCGGCGTAAAATGAGAGCAGTCCGGCGGTAGAAAGCAGGATTGCTTTCCGCTTTCCGCTGAATGTATTATAGGCCATGCCGCGGTTTTTTATGTGCCGCAGATACAGGTGGTTTTTGACAATTACTTTCCTGCCGCCTGAGGGCAGGCTTTTTTTCACCCATTTTTTTGTTCCCAGATCCAGCCCCAGCACAGCGAGCATTGTCATAAAATATCTCATAAATTATCCCTCCTGCCATAAAATGCCTTGCAAGGAAAGCCTTGCCGTATTATAATTCTATTATAAAAGGATACTATATGTAAACAGAATACAGGAAAAAAGAAAGGGTGTTTTGATATGGCTTTAGTGACGACGAAAAAGATGTTTGAAAAGGCTTTTCAGGGCGGTTACGCCATTGGTGCGTTCAATATCAACAATATGGAGATTATTCAGGGTGTTGTGGCTGCGGCAAAGGCGCAGAATTCTGCTGTTATCCTTCAGGTTTCCAAATCCGCGCTGAAATATGCGCACCCGAAATATCTGAAAGCGATGGTTGACGCGGCGATTGAGGAAACAGGGCTGGATATTGCACTGCATCTTGATCATGGTTCTGATTTTGAAGTATGCAAAGACTGCATCGAATATGGTTTTACTTCCGTAATGTTTGACGGTTCCCATCTGGATTATGAGGAAAATGTGGCGCAGACGAAGAAAATCGTGGATTACGCGCATGAGCGCGGCGTAGTGGTGGAAGCGGAACTTGGCAAGCTGGCCGGCGTTGAGGACGAAGTAAACGTTGACGCGGCGAATGCAACGTATACAGACCCTGATCAGGCGGTGGATTTTGTAAAACGTACCGGCGTGGATTCCCTTGCCATTGCAATCGGCACAAGCCACGGCGCGTATAAATTCAAGGGAGAAGCGAAGCTGGACTTTGACCGTCTGGCAACGATTACGGAAAAGCTGGAGGCAGAGGGTTTCCATCAGTATCCTATCGTACTGCATGGCGCGTCCTCTGTTGACCAGAAGTGTGTGGCAATGTGCAATGAGTTCGGCGGTGAGATTGCAGGCGCAAAGGGCATTCCGGCGGAGATGCTGCGCAAAGCGTCCTTCATGGCGGTCTGCAAGATCAACATGGATACAGACCTGAGACTCGCGCTGACAGCGGCGATCCGCAAGTCCTTCGGGGAGAATCCGTCCGCGTTTGACCCCCGCGGCTATCTGGGCGCAGGGCGCGACCTGATTCAGGAGCTGGTTGAAGACAAAATCAAAAATGTTATCGGCTCCACAAATTCTATGGATTAAGATGGAAAGACCTTGGGGACGCTGTCCCCAATCCCCTGTAAGGGACGTTGTCCCTTAACCCTTCTGCCGCCGCGTGGATACGCGGCGGAAAATGGGTCAAGGGCTGAAAGCCCTTGCAGGGTGCAGGACAGAGTCCCGCGGTCTTAATCTTTTCTTTTGCAAAGGAGGGAATGCCCATGTATGAGCTTGTGCAGGTGGCAGAAAATACCTATTACATCAACTCCCCGTCTAAGGTCGGCGTCTACCGCGTGAACGATGGCGACGTCTGGCTCATTGACAGCGGCAACGACAAGGACGCCGGACGCAAAATACAGAAAATCTTCGACGCGCAGGGCTGGACGTTAACCACCATCATCAATACTCATTCCAACGCAGATCATGACGGCGGCAATACCCTTTTGCAGAATCGTTTGGGCTGCGCTGTTTATGCCACGCCGATGGAAAAGGCAGTTGTGGAGCACCCGATACTGGAGCCGTCCTTTCTTTACGGCGGTTATCCGTTCAAAAAACTGCGGAACAAGTTCCTGATGGCGACGCCCTCCAAAGCACAGGAGATTGCGGACGCGCCGCTGCCGGAGGGAATGGAGGTATTCCCGCTTGGAGGGCATTTCTGGGAAATGATCGGTGTGAAAACGCCTGATGACGTCTATTTCCTTGCAGACTGTGTGTTTGGCGAGAATACCATACAGAAATACCATGTTTCCTTTAATTATGACGTTGCGGCGTATTTTGAAACGCTGGATTTCGTGGAAAATCTGGAAGGAAAGCTTTTTATTCCGGCACACGCTGAGGCAATGGAGGATATCCGCCCGCTTGTCGCGCTGAACAGGGCGAAGGCGTTGGAAATTCTGGATAAGCTGCTGGAGATCTGCCGCACGCCGCTGCCGTTCGAGCAGGTCTTGAAACGGGTGTTTGAGCAGTATGGACTGACGATGGACGCAAACCAGTATGTCCTTGTTGGCAGCACCATCCGCTCCTATCTGTCCTATCTGGCAGACCAGGAGAAGGTTGAGCCGTTCGTGGAGGATAACATGCTTCTCTGGAAAACAAAAGAATAGAAAGTATCTGAGCAGGCTTCTGTTTTTGGGAAGTCTGCTTTCTTTTTGCGCGGATTTCTCAAAAGCAATTGACAAGAATTTTTAACTGCTATATCATAGTTTGGAATGTTGTAGAATTGTGAAAAATAAAGGAGGGTCTGCGATGAGTTCCGCTGCCGCAGAAACCAGAGAGAATAGAATGGGTACAATGCCCATTCGGAAACTGCTGGTTTCCATGTCTATTCCAATGATGATTTCTATGCTTGTACAGGCGTTGTATAATATTGTAGACAGCGCGTTTGTTGCGCAGATCAACGAAAACGCCCTTTCCGCCGTTTCGCTGGCATTTCCGATGCAGAATTTCATGATTGCAGTCGGCACGGGTACGGGCGTCGGCGTGAACGCTCTGCTTTCCAAAAGCCTTGGCGCGAAAAAACAGGAGCTGGCGGATAAAACGGCAAATGTCAGCCTGTTCCTTGCCGGAATGAACTGGCTGTTTTTCATTGTGGTCGGGCTGTTGTTTACAGGAGCTTTTCTGCGCGGGCAGACGGACATCCCTGAAATTATTGGTTATGGTACGACATACCTGCGCATCTGTATGCTCTGTTCATTCGGTCTTTATATGCAGTTTGCGTTTGAGCGGCTCCTGCAGGCTACAGGACGGACGGTTTATTCTATGGTAACGCAGATTGTAGGCGCAGTTGTCAATATCATCATGGACCCGATACTGATTTTTGGGCTGTTTGGCTTTCCTGCGCTGGGTGTTGCCGGTGCGGCGATTGCGACCATATTCGGGCAGTTTGTCGGCATGGTGCTCGGTTTTTATTTTAACCTCAAGAAAAATACGGATATTCATTTCAGCCTGAAAAACATCCTGCCGAATTGGTTCATATTGAAAAGTATATACACTGTGGCTGTTCCATCCATATTGATGGTGTCTATCGGTTCGGTGATGATATTCTTCCTGAACCGCATTCTGGCGGGCTTTACGACGACAGCCGTTGCTGTTTTCGGTGTATATTTCAAGCTGCAAAGCTTCATATTTATGCCGATTTTCGGGCTGAACAACGGCATGATCCCTATTATTGCGTATAACTACGGCGCAAGGAAACGGGAGCGCATACTGGAAACCATAAAGCTGAGCGTGATTGCGGCGGTCTGCATCATGTTCCTTGGACTGCTGACGTTCCAGCTTCTGCCGGACAGGCTGCTGGGGCTGTTTAACGCTTCGGAATATATGCTGCAAATCGGCATTCCCGCACTGCGGACAATCTCTATCAGCTTTCTGCTGGCAGGCTACAGCGTTGTTTGCTGCGCAGTGTTCCAGGCACTGGGCAATGGTATATACAGTCTGATTGTATCTATCGCGCGGCAGATTGTCGTGCTGCTGCCTGTGGCGTATCTGCTGGCACGTCTTGGGGATTTGAATAAAGTTTGGTTTTCGTACCCCATTGCGGAAATTGCCTGCGTGTTTATCTGTACGGTGTTTATGAAAATGATTATGAAAAAAATTGATTTCGCAAAGGAATAAATAAAAAGCGGCGGCCTGCGGAGATATTGCAGGACTGCCGCTTTTTAACTCGCCCCACGAATGAAATTGCATTGTTTTCCTCCATATGACATAGTAATCCTGATAAACTGTAATGGATTTCAAGCCCCAATATAAGGAATTGCCGCTATTTTTCATGCTGTTTAAGCCGTTGCGAAAGGGTCTATCCATACCTTGCTGTCCAGCCGCCGGAGGGAAAACCCGCCGTTCGGTGTCTGCGTGGCATTTGTACCGGTAAGTTCCGCCAGTTCCCGCAGGCTGTAATAAAACGCCCCGCCCGCCGTTTGACCTGAAACGCTGTGCAGTGCTTTCTGCCAGAGCACCATAGGCTCGTCCGCGGCGTTATTCTTCGGCTGGAACAGCAGTGTAACGCCCAGATGCGCGAATGCCTGCCTTGCGTCCTGCTCCGCCAGGTAATAGTCCCCGTCCTCACGAAAGCCCTTTACCGTATAAGCCGTTTCCCGTCCTGCCGCCTGTAGCCGGAAGGTTTCCGGCAGGGGCTCTGTGGGAATTTCGGGTATGGTTTCCGCGGAGGCGGAAACCATTGGTTCTGTGCTCTGCGTCGGGCTGAGCAGGGGCTTTATCCATTCTGGCGGAGAGTCCGGCGTTTCTGTTTCCGGCTCTGCTTTTGCGGACGTTTCCTCCGGCAGGGATTCTATCCATTCCGGTGCTGAATCCGGTTCTTCTGTTTTCGGCTGTTCTGCTTTGGGCGGTTCCTCCTGCTCTGCCTTCGGGTTTTTCCAAGGGTTTGCAGGGTCGGGGTCTGTAGGATCCCAGCCCTTCCGGGAATCGGAGGTATCAATTTTTGCGGGCTGTTCCGGCTGGAGCGGCTCTTTCCGTTTGCCGCGGTACATTTCTACAACTGTCCCGCCGGGGCAGTTGTCATAAATCCATTTTGCGTCTGCGGCGGTCAGGCGGATGCAGCCTGCCGAGGCCGATGTGCCAAGTTTATTGTATTCATCGTATTCCAGTGTGCTTTTGTCCTGCTTGAAATAGGGAACGGAATGGAACAGTATGCTCCCTGTGATGCGTGTAGCGTACTGCCCGTATACGTTGCCGAACAGCGGACGCCAGATGTATTTGTCCGTTGTGCGGAATGTCCCTTCCGGTGTATGGCTGCCCGCCGAGCAGACAAACGCGCGGTCGGGTGCGGTGTAGCGTCCTGCGCTGTCTTTTCTGTAAACGGTAACGATGTTATCCGTCAGGTTGACTGTAATTCGGTAAGGGTGTGTGTCTGTTTCCTTTGCAGAGGCGGCGCAGGGCAGAAGCAGCACTGCCGCCAGAAGTATCCCTAAAATCTTTTTTTGCATGTGTTTTCTCCTTTTCTGTTTTTTATAGATATGCAGGGTCCCGTTGGATTCCGCCATTGTGCCGCTACGCGTTCCATGCTATAATGGAAAAAACAGGTTTTACAGGGGACAATGGGAGCGGAATGATGCGGGAACGAATACACGAAATCATTACGGTAGCCGAAAGGGACGACCGTGCCAGCAAAATTTATGATTACATTATGATTGCGCTGATACTTATCAGCATTTTTCCGCTTGCTTTTAAGCAGGAGCCGCCTGTATTCCACGCCATCGAAACGGTTGCGGCGGCAGTTTTCATTGTGGATTATCTGCTGCGGGAAGCTACTGCCGATCTGCATCTGGAGAAAGGCGTCATTTCCTTTTTTATCTATCCGTTTACATTCCTTGCTGTGGTGGATTTTATTGCCATACTGCCGACTTTTTTTGCTGTTTCCAGCGGGCTGAGAATGCTGAAGCTGTTCCGGCTTGTTCGCTGTTTCAGGGCGTTCCGCGCGTTTAAGATGCTGCGCTACTCCAAAAGCATGCGCATCATTCTGGACGTAATGCACAGGCAGCGCACGCCCCTGCTGGCTGTCTGTACATTGGCGGCAGCATATGTGCTGGTTTCCGCGCTCATCATATTTAATATCGAGCCGGATACCTTCCCAACGTATTTCGATGCGATTTATTGGGCAACGGTCAGTCTTTCCACGATAGGCTACGGCGATATCGCGCCTGTTACCGCGGCGGGTAAGCTGGTGACAATACTTTCTTCTTTTGTCGGTATTGCCATCATTGCCCTGCCGTCCGGCATTATTACGGCGGGCTATATGGAGGAGCTCAACCGCGCCGCCGCCCGCGAACAGGAGGAGGAGAAGGAGTGAGCCGACAGTATCCAGTATACGATAAAGGCAGTTGTATTGCTTGTTTTTCAGAAACAAATTTCATGCAGGATATGCCGTTTTTCGATCCTGAAATAATTTTTTTGCTTTACGAGAAAATTTTTCTTGACATTTCTGTAAAAATAGCGCAAAATAATATCGTTGACGATGCGTGGCTCAGCTTGGTAGAGCGCTGCGTTCGGGACGCAGAGGCCGCAGGTTCAAATCCTGTCGCATCGAGAGCAGAATGCCGGAGTTTATCCGGCATTTTTTTATTATGCTTTTTCAGGACGGGGGCGGGCGTTTATTCCGCCCTGACAATCTTTGCCGTCCCGTTTTTTTCATCGGTCAGATATTCTATGGTAAAGCCTTCGCCGATATCCAGATTTTGGAGTGCTTTGCTGACCTCGGAATCCGTGTCAAACTGGAACGCCGCGACTGTGCCATCGCTTAGTGTGACTTCTGCGGTGTGCGAATCGGTCAGGCCGTTAAAGACAGCCTGCTCCTTCTGTGCCGCCAGGGAACGCATGGATGCAACGCTGTAAGGATACAGAGGGTTTTGTATGCCGTCCGCATAGGTGTTTTTCACCAGCTCGACTTCCCACATGCCTACGGTTTCTCCGTCGACGCCGCTGAGGGCAGCTTCCAGGCGGTATGTTCCATTTTCTTCGGAAAGCTCTGCCAATGCCAGCGTATACGGTGTGTATTCCTCGGAATAGACAAGGTAAGCATCCCATCTGCTGTCATAGGCGATGCGGCCGGAAAGACTTTCCGGCAGTTCCGGCAGGTCATCATAAGCTGAGAACAGCGCGATGGCATGCTCCTGCATGGTTTTTCGCGGGACGCGCATCACGCCCTCGTCAGAAAGCCCAACTGATTCGTGCCGGTTTCCGTAGGTTTCTAAAAAGAAATGCAGGCTGCTCCAGAAAAACTCAGGGTCATCCGGCTGATAATCCAAACCGGTATTGAGCATGGTTTCCGCCAGAGCATGTATGGGTGCGGACATGGTCGTCATGGCTTCCGGCAGTTCTGTGCCGCTTTCCTGCGGGGGCTGCTCCACAGGCTCGCTGGATTCCCCGCCGCAGGCGGAAAGCCCGAGTGTCATGCCGCAGATGAGAAAAAGCGCGTATATTTTTTTCATAATAGCCTCCTTGTGCCGCTGGGCGGCTGGGTATTTGGGTCGTGTTTTATCTGTTTCTTTCAGTATAACGTGCCTGTTTTAATAATTCCTGACGAGAATCTTAAATTTTATTAAAAAATATCAGGGGGAGAGCCGGATTTTGTTCATAAAAAAAGCCTCTGTTTTACAAAACAAAGGCTCAATTTGAAATAGTACTGTAATCTGATTTGTGGGAACGGGTTTAATCCTCCTCTAATTTCACAGGAATGGCGTTTTTTTTGAAAAATTTCAGTACATATTCTTCCCATAGCTTTTCGCCGCTTTTGTCCAGCGAAAAATTTTCCTGCGCCGTTGCGGTGGTGCAGAACAGGGTGTTGTCGCGGAACAGGATATTCAAAAAGGCCGCCGCCGTATTCGGCAGATGTTCCGTTTTTTCTTCGGAAAGGGAAAAAACCAGTTTGACAGCCTTCGGCAGACGGTTTCCCCGTACAGCTTGAAATACGAACGGGCGCATTTCCTCCCAGCGCACATAGCGGGACAGGGCGTTCTGTTCTTCCTCGGCGTAAAAATCCATGTGCCTCTTGCCCTCTATGATGAAGCTGGCAAATGTCAGGATCTCTCCCTGCCGGAACAGGAACTGGTCAAAGGTATCCTGCTTGAGCAGAAGGTTCATAAAGGATTTTGTGTCTGGAATGGTGAAAGCCAACATAGTTTTTTCCTCCCTGCGTTGAATGTTTCTATTCTACCTGTTTTCATGGAAAAAAGCAAGCAGGGTGCAGGGAAATCAATCGTGGAAAATTCCCCTGTCGAAAAAGATGTTTTTGCCGGAGATGGAAAGCGGGATACCCAGCCAGACGCAGTCAGGGACAAAATCCATTTCGGCAGCCGTTTTCCCGATGGAGAACATTACGCGGCAGTCCACGCCGTCCGAAGCTGCGGCGGATACTGCGGAGGAAACAGCAATCCCCAGGTCCACATACGCAAACCCACAGCTGCCGCCGGCGGTTTTGCAGCCGCTACAGTCGCCGAAGCCGCAGTAGCCGCAGTGCGGCACATTGCGCTGCGTTCTGTCTGCTCCGATTAGAACGACTGCATGCGCCGCGCGGACGTTCGCAGCATCGCGCCCAAACCATGTCCAGGCTTTCTCGCCCATTTCACGCTCCCCAACGGCTTCCATTTTTTTGGCAAGGTCCTCTTTCTGCTCCCCGTCCAGTACGAAAATGTGCAGAGTGTCCTTGCCATGCGCTTTGGGCGCAGTCCGCGCTGCCGCACACATCTTTGCCGCAGTCTGTAAAGCTGCTCTTTCTTCCATAGAATTGCTGTTGTAAATCATAAAACATGCCTCCTTCATTTTCGTGTAACTGCACTGTGTATATACACATGATACCATAAATTTTGAGATTGTCAAGGGGATATTGAAAAAGGCGCGGGGGCGCATTAGATTCTACATAAAAAACGTTTGGCGGAGGATACTAAGCGGGAAGGAGTGAGGGCAATGAGAACCAAACGGGAGCTGACAAAGCAGGAAAAGAAGGACATGACGATGAAATATGAGATTGCGGAGGAGCTTGGGCTGTTGGATAAGGTGAGGGAAAGCGGCTGGAGAGGGCTGACCTCGCGGGAGAGCGGCAGAATCGGGGGGCTTATGGGGCGGCGGAAGGCGGAGGCGCGGGCGCGCGAAAAGGCTTGCAATCCGAATACGGGAAAGATATAATGAAAATCGTGGGAAGATTGTGGGAAGATTGTGGGAAGGCTGTGGGACTCTGCCCCACACCCTGCAGGGGGAAACCTTCCCCTTGACCTCTGATTGCCGCAAAACTGTGTTTTGCGGGAGGGCGGCAACGAAACCTTCGGCTAATCTGTTTTTGGCGGGATTAAAAATGATGCCCTGAAAAGTGCAATAGACAAGTGTTCGCTAAAAGCCTTGCACTTTAACCCAATTATGAAAAAAGGAGTTTTTGCGGGATAACCAAATGGCAAATATAATACTCCGCCGCATGAAAATGCGGCGGTGATAAAGTTTGGGATCCAACCCTTTTCAAAGGGTTGGTGGGGGAGTTGGGGCAAAGCCCCCAGGGTCTTTCATCAGACAGGAGTGGAACAATGGCAGCATACGAAGCCTTTGCGGCGGTTTATGATGTTTTTATGGAAGATGTGGACTATGACGGCTGGGTGCGCCATGTCCTTGCGTCTTGGGAGAAATACGGCAGTGGTACGCTGACGCGCGTTATTGACCTGGGCTGCGGCACAGGCGGCGCGTCAGTTCCGCTGGCGTCGATGGGTCTGGATGTGACCGGCGTGGACCTTTCGCCGGAGATGCTTGCCGAGGCCGACCATAAAGCCAGACAGGCTGGTGTTTCCCTGCGTTTGGTCTGCCAGGATATGACAGAGCTGGAACTGGGCATTGAGGCAGATTGTGTCCTTAGCCTTTGCGACAGCATAAATTACTTAACTGAAGACGGACAACTGGAACACGCCTTTGCGCGTGCCGCGGCGCATATTCGCCCGGGAGGGCTGTTCCTGTTTGATATGAATACAGAATACAAGTTCAGGGAGATACTTGGAGATAACATATTTGCTTCGGCAGAAGAGGACGCGGCGTATATCTGGGAAAACAGCTACGATCCGGAAACGAAGATCAACGAATACAATGTCAGCTTTTTTATAGAGGATGAAGACAGCGGGCTGTATGAACGCGTGCAGGAATGCCACTATGAGCGGGCGTATTCCCTGGAGGAGATTACGCGCGCAATGGAAAAAAGCGGCCTGACGCTTGCGGCAGTCTGCGATGGCTACTGTTTCGCGCCGCCGCATGAGGAAAGCGAACGCATTTTCTTCGCGGCAAAGCGGAATGGGGAAACGGAGGAACTAAAATGAGCGATTATATCGTAAGGGCAACAGCTGGAGATGGCAGCATACGTGCCTTTGCAGCGACAACAGGAGAACTGGTGCAAAAGGCAAGGGAGATACACCATACTTCCCCGGTGGCTTCTGCCGCTCTGGGCAGGCTGCTGACTGCTGCGGCGATGATGGGGAGCATGCTCAAGGGGGAAAAGGACCTTGTGACGCTCCAGATACGCGGGAATGGTCCTTTGCAGGGAATTGTAGTTTCCGGCGATTGCCGCGGGCAGGTGAAAGGATATGTGTTCAACCCAAATGTGGAGCTGCCGGATAAATATCCCGGAAAACTGGATGTTGGCGGGGCAGTCGGCGCGGGATATCTGGACGTAATTAAGGATATCGGTATGCGTGAGCCGTATGCGGGGCGGATAGAGCTGGTGACAGGCGAAATCGCGGAGGATTTGACGTATTATTTCGCGCAGTCTGAGCAAACGCCCTCGGCTGTGGGGCTGGGCGTGCTGGTGGAAACGGATACATCTATCCGCTGTGCAGGCGGGTTTATGATACAGCTGCTGCCCGATGCGGATGAAGGAATGGTATTCCGGCTGGAAGAGAAGCTGAGGAATGTGCCCTATGTAACGGATCTGCTGGACGCTGGAAAAACGCCGGAAGAAATACTGGAGCTTTTGCTGGGAGATATGGGTCTGAGGATATTGGACAGGCTGCCGGCGGCGTTCACCTGTAACTGTGACAGGCAGCGGGTGGAGAAAGCATTGATCAGCATTGGGCGCGAGGAGTTGGAGAAGATTATAGAAGAAGACGGCAGGGCGAATCTGCATTGTCACTTTTGTGCAAAGGAGTACGACTTTACGAAGTCTGATCTGCTCCGTCTGCTGGAAGAAGCGAAGTAAGAAGATGAAAGACTGTAAAGACCCTGGGGCGTTGCTCCAAACCCCACTGGGGGCATTGCCCCCTGACTCTTTTGCCGCCGCATTTTATGCGGCGGAAGAAAACAGATTGGGGAGACAATCTGAATATATCCCTCCAATCGCATGGAATGCGATTGGGAAATGGGTCAAGGGATGAAATCCCTTGCAGGGTGTGGGACGGCGTCCCACGGTTTTAACAGAAAGGGGGCGGGCTGATGAAGCGCGACTTTGCGGTGGCGGTGAAAGCCGTTATCATAAAAGAGGATAAAGCATTGGTGCTCAGCCGTTCTAAGGTCGAGATGCAGTCCAGCTATATGAACAGCCGCCAGAAATGGGATCTCCCCGGCGGCGGTCTGCATTTTTATGAACGTGCCGAGGACGGTCTGCACAGGGAAATCCGCGAGGAAACAGGGCTGGAAGCGGCCATTGGTCTGCCGGTTTCCCTTTTTGACGTGATCAAATACCATATCCATTTATGCATATTTACATATGCCTGCCGCTGGCTGGAGGGCGAGGTGCGTTTGAGCGGCGAACACGAAGCCTTTTACTGGCTGACCGAAGACGAAGCTGAGGAGAGTGACCTCCCCAGTTGGCTGAAACGTGATATCCATAGGGCGTTTGCTGCTGTGGGCAAAGGGGCAAAGGGCTGAATAAAAGCCGGACGCCCTTTTTTCATGGGTAAAATGGAAATCTTAGACAGTCTGTATTTTTCCGGCTTTGGGAAGGGGTGGGACGTCGCAGGGAGCTGCAGGGCGGTGTCTTTCCTGCAAAAACAGCGTGGGAAATCTTTCCAGGAATGAAAACTGTCAGAAGGATAGAATTTTAGCGGCGCAGGACTGCATAAACTCTGTTAGGAGGTTTACACAATTTTACGCCGCCAAATTTGTCTAAAACGGAAAAAAAGCGGAATGATGCCCAAAAAAGCGTGCGAGAAATCCGCGCGAAACCTTGAAAAATAAACAAAATCTGCATTTTCATGCAAAGATTGCGTTTGGTTTTTCACAAAGCCTGAAATCTAAGAAGGCATTGACAACACCGCATAAATCCTTTATTATTGAAATGATGGTGTGGTTGCGTATTTATACATACCGTAGTTTTTCGGGGAGGTATGGATGCGGCGCGATTATCCCCCGTAAAAACAGATTTCGTTTTTAGAAAAACGGCAAAATACGGAACGCTTTGTCATGGATAGGAAAACGGTTCAGCTTGGAATTTATTTGCGTTATTAGTTTCACAATAGGCCGGGCGTTTTTTAGGTTGGTCTGTTGCTTCTAAAGTGCAGGTATGGCTTTCTTCCTTGTCTGATTACATAACATGGAAGAGGGCCTTTTTCAATCTTGCCGCCGATCCGGAGAAGGCGGTTTCAAAAAAAGCAGCGAGAGAGGTGATTCAAATGGCTTATGAGATCCTGAAAAGTATTGTGGAGGCGGAAAGCCGCGCTGTGGAAATCAAGCAGCAGGCCGCCAGACAAGCGGAGGAGAAAAAGGCCAACGCGCTGAAGCAGCAGCAGGAACTGCTTGAGCAGGCGCGCCTGCATGGAAAAGAGGAAATACAGGCGTCTGTGGCAAATGCAGTGGAGGAAAGCCGCAAGGCGATCCAGCAGATCCTGCAGGAAGCAGATGAAAGCTGTGCGAAAATCGCAGAGCAGGCGTCGCAGAAAAAAGAGGAGGCCGTAAAGGCCGTAATCGGAAAGGTTGTGGGAACGTATGGCAGTTGTTGAGATGCGGAAGCTTACTGTCATTGGTTTGAACAGCAGCCGGTTTTCCTTTATCCGTGAACTGATGCACCTGGGCGTGGTGGAAATCAATTCCCAGGAGGGCGTTGTAAACGATGAGGAATGGATGCCGGATATTTTCCGAACCAGTAACAGTGCCGATGTTTCCCGTCTGGAGGCAGATATTGCGCGTGTCAGCACTGCGTTGGAGGCAATCGGCAAATACGATTCCGCAAAGAAGCCGCTGTTCCTTTCCAGAAAAGAGATGGACAGGGCAACGTTCGCAGACTATATGGATCAGGTGAAGACGGAAACCGAGCGGAACGTGGACGCCGCAGTGATGGCTTATAAGGGCATTGCGGACAGCCAGACGGAGATCAACCGTCTCCGTACACTGATCACTGGTCTGAAGCCCTGGGAAAAGCTGGATATTCCTCTGGAGGAAAAGGAAACAGAGTTTGCCTGTGTCATTCTGGGCGTTGCTCCGGTAAAGACAGACACAGGAAAGCTGATTACGGCGGCATTGGAAGGTGCTCCCTCTGCGGTTGTGGAGGAGATCAGCGCGGATAAACAGCAGAGATATTATTCCGTTATCTGCCTGAAGGAGGAGCGGGATAAATTGTTTGAGGCTCTCCGCCCGTTCAATTTCGGGGCAATTGCTCTTTCCGAGCAGAATGGAACGCCGGCAGAGATCATAAAACATCATGAAAAAACCATCAGCGAACTGGAAACAGGCATTGTGGAAAAGCAGAAAAAGCTGGCGGAGCTTTCTCCGGCACGTCCCAATATCGAGTATCTTTACGATAACCTCGTGATGCGGCGTGATGGCGAGAGGATCATCGGCGACATGCTGAATACGGAAGCGGTATTTTATTTTGACGGCTGGATGCCCAGGGCGGCGCAGCCGGAGGTGGAGGATCTGCTGAAAAAATACGAATGTTATTATAACATCGAGGAGCCCGCACCGGACGAGGATGTTCCTGTGCTTCTGAACAATAATTCTCTTGTTACGCCCTTTGAGGCAGTTACGGGGATGTACAGCCTTCCTTCCAGAAGCGACATCGACCCGACGAAGTTTCTGGCACCGTTTTACTTTATTTTCTTCGGCATGATGCTCAGTGACGCGGCATATGGTATTATCCTGTCCCTTGGCTGCGCGGTACTGCTGAAGAAATATAAACTGGAGGGCACAACGTTCCGTATGATTAAGATGTTCTTTTTCTGCGGTATCTCCACGTTTATCTGGGGCCTGCTCTTTGGCGGCTGGTTTGGCGACTTCTTTACGGTAGCGGCGAAAACGATATTCAATAAAGATTTCGTCATTGAGCCGTTGTGGTTCAACCCGCTGAACGAGCCTATGCGTCTGCTGGTTGTATCTTTGATACTTGGCGCGATCCACCTGTTTACAGGTATGGCGATACAGGCGTATATGCATATCCGCGACGGACATCCACTGGACGCGCTGTTTGACATCGGGCTTTGGTACGTTCTGCTGATCGGCATTGTGATGTTCGGCTTCGGCGGCAGCGTTTCGGCCGGACTGACAAATGTTGGCAAGATTATGGCGATTGTTGGCGCGGTTGGCATTCTGCTGACAGGCGGCCGGAAAAACAAAGGCATTTTTGGAAAGATCAAAGGCGGTCTGGGCAGTCTTTACGGCATCACCAGCTACCTGTCCGATGTGCTTTCCTATTCCAGACTTCTTGCGCTGGGCCTTGCAACGGGCGTTGTTGCACAGGTTATCAATATGCTTGGCTCTTTGGCGGGCGGCGGCGTTGGCGGAACGATTCTGCTGCTGGTGGTATTCCTGTTCGGTACGATATTCAATATCGCGATCAACGCGCTGGGTGCGTTCGTACACTCGTGCAGGCTGCAGTATGTAGAATTTTTCGGTAAGTTTTATACGGGCGGCGGCAGGCCGTTTGTCCCGTTTGAAAGAAAGACAAAATACATCAAGATTCTCAAGGAGGGTAAAAACAATGAGTAATTTAATTAGCGGTGAATTTTTGGCATTACTTGGCGGGGCTCTGGCTGCCCTGTTTGCAGGCATCGGCAGTGCGAAAGGCGTTGGCATCGCTGGTGAGGCGGCTGCGGGCGTAGTTTCTGAAGACCCGAATAAATTTGGTCAGGTTCTGCTGCTGCAGGCTCTGCCCGGTACACAGGGTATTTACGGCCTGCTGATCGCGTTCATTGTAATGGTTAAGGTTGGCCTGCTGAGCGGCAGTATGGCGGAGCTTTCCGTTGTTCAGGGCGCGTCCATTTTCGCGGCATGTATGCCCATCGCTTTTGTTGGCCTGATCTCCGGTATTTCTCAGGGCAAGGCTGCGGCTGCGGGCGTTATGCTGGTAGGCAAAAAGCCCAGCGAGCTGGCAAAAGGCATGCTGTTTGCGGCTATGGTAGAGACATACGCCGTTCTTGCCCTGCTTGTTTCCTTCCTGATGCTGAACGGCATACAGGTATAAGCAAGGAGATATTGTATACTTACATGGAGAAGGAGGAGAACACTCCTATGAATGATGGTAAAATTATCATTGATAAAATCATAGCGGAGGCAGAAGAAGCGGCAAAATCCATACTGGATAAAGCCCAGAAAGAGGCTGACGAGATTCTCCGGATCGCACAGGATAAAGCAAACAAGGAAGCGGACGTTTTCGACAGATACGCAGAGGACGAAGCCAGCAAGGCGCGTGCAAAGGAGATTTCCGGCGCGGAAATGCAGGCGAAAAAGGCTGTGCTGGAGAAAAAGCAGAGCATCCTTGCCGATATTATTGCCGAAGCGGAGAAACGCCTTTCCTCTTTGGACGATGCGGAATACACGAAGGTTATCGGCGGTATGCTGGAACGTCTGGATAAATCCTGCGGTACAGAGATCATCGTTTCCCGGAAAGATCAAAAACGTCTGGCTGATGTGATTGCGGAAAAGGGCTTTACCCTTTCTGAAAAGACCGGCGATATTGGCGGCGGCTTTATCGTGAAAAACGGTGATATCGAATATAATTATTCTTTTGCATCAATCATTAACGTGGAAAAAGAGGAAATCCAACAAATCGCGGCAGGCATTCTGTTTTAAGGAGGGGGTAAAGCATGGCTAAAAACAAGATTTACCCTTTCGCCGTCGCAAGCGTGCGCGCGATGGAAAACAAGCTGCTGACAAAGCAGAAGCTGATGCAGATGGCGGAGGCGAAAAACGCGGAGGAAGCCCTGCGCCTGCTCTCGGATACGGATTACGGCAGAACGCAGGTGCGCGATGTGCATGATTTCGAGGAGATGATCCAGAACCATCTGGAGGAATCCTATGAAGCGGTACAGAAGCTGATCCCCAACGAGACGTTTATGAACATTTTCCTGTTCAAAAACGATTACCATAACATCAAGGTGCTGATTAAGGAAGAAATTTCCGACGTCAACGGGCGGAAGTTCATGGTAAAGGGCGGCACGCTCCCCATTGAGGATATCCGCCGGCATTTCCGTGAACGCAATTACAGCGAGCTGCCGTATGTCGGCGGGGCGGTGGAAGAAGCCATTGACGTTTACGCGAAAACAAAAAACGGAAGGTATGTGGATACCATTCTGGATAAAGCATGCTTCCGGAACATGACTGCGGCAGCGAAAAAGCTGGGAAATGAATTTGTAATCAAATATATCCGCAGGCTGGCAGATGTGACGAATTTGAAAACACTGCTGCGCATCCGTGAAACAAGACGTTCGGAGCAGGAGCTTTTGGAAAGCATCGTTCCCGGCGGCGATCTGGATACGGAAATGCTGCTGCGCGCCTTCAAGAGCGACAGCGCGATTGCTGTGCTGAAGGATACGGCGCATGGCGCGCTCTGTGAGAGCTATATGGATCAGGGCTTTACGGTGTTTGAAAAAGCCTGCGATGACTATTTGATGGACTTTGTTAAGGATGCGAAATATAAAACGCTGACGCCGGAGCCTGTTGTGGCGTATATTCTGGCAAAGGAAACAGAGGCGAAATGCGTCCGCATTATTATGACCTGCAAGCTGCACGATATAGACGAGGAAACGATCAAAGAGAGGGTGAGGGAAGCATATGTCTAAAGTTGGTATCATTGGCGATAAGGACAGCGTTATGGGCTTCCTTGCCCTGGGCATTGATATTTTCCCCGCGTATTCGGCGGAGGAAATCAAAAAGAAGATACACCAGTTGGCGGAGCGGGATTACGCCATCATCTATATTACGGAGGAGGCCAGCCTGAAGGCAGGCGAAAGCCTTGCGAAGTATAAGGATATGGAACTGCCCGCAATCATTGTCATTCCCGGCATTGGCGGCAGCCTTGGGCTGGGGATGAATGAAGTGCGTGAATCGGCAAAACGTGCCATTGGCGCGGATATTTTGTTTAGTGAATAATAATGAAAGCCCCGGACATTGGAGAGGCGGCTTTTATAGTGAAAAAGGAGCACCGCAGGACGGTGCATAGATGCTTACTGTTAGGCAGTTAATATAATCGATTGTAGGTGAATAAGCATATGAAAACAGGCACGATAGTAAAAGTGTCGGGTCCGTTGGTTATAGCGGAAGGCATGAGGGACGCCAATATGTTTGACGTGGTTCGCGTATCCGACAAGCATCTGATTGGTGAAATCATCGAAATGCACGGGGATCAGGCTTCCATACAGGTTTATGAGGAAACCTCCGGCCTTGGCCCCGGGGAAGAAGTGGTTTCTACCGGTATGCCTATGAGCGTTGAGCTTGGCCCTGGACTGATTTCTACGATTTACGACGGTATCCAGCGTCCGCTGGAAAAGCTCTACGAGGTCAGCGGTACAAATATCCACAAGGGCGTAGAGGCGGCTTCGCTGGACAGAACAAAGAAATGGAAATTTGAGCCTGTGAAAAAGACCGGCGATAAGGTAGAGGCTGGCGATGTCATTGGTATTGTAAAAGAAACAGCGGTTGTAGACTGTAAGATTATGGTCCCTTATGGGCTGAGCGGTACAATAAAAGAGATCTTTATTGGCGATTTCACAGTAGAGGAGACAGTCTGCATTATCACAGACGCAAAGGGCAACGATGTAAATGTGACCATGCTTCAGAGATGGCCCGTTCGTCGCGAACGTCCGTATAAAGAAAAACAGACGCCCAATGCACCCCTGATTACGGGGCAGCGTGTTGTTGATACGTTTTTCCCTATCACAAAGGGCGGCGTTGCGGCAATCCCCGGCCCCTTCGGCAGCGGTAAGACGGTTACACAGCACCAGCTTGCAAAATGGGCTGACGCAGACATTGTTGTTTACATCGGCTGCGGTGAACGCGGCAACGAAATGACGGACGTTCTGAACGAGTTCCCTGAGCTGAAAGACCCCCGCACAGGAGAGTCCCTGATGCAGAGAACCGTTCTGATTGCGAATACCTCCGATATGCCCGTTGCGGCGCGTGAGGCGTCCATTTACACAGGTATTACGATTGCGGAGTTCTTCCGCGATATGGGTTACAGCGTCGCGCTGATGGCTGACTCCACATCCCGCTGGGCAGAGGCTCTGCGTGAGATGTCCGGCCGTCTGGAAGAAATGCCTGGTGAAGAAGGCTACCCCGCTTACCTTGGCTCCCGTCTGGCGCAGTTCTACGAACGCGCGGGCAGGGTTGTCTGCCTTGGCAACGAGGGCCGCGTAGGCACGCTGACGGCAATCGGCGCGGTATCCCCTCCGGGCGGCGATATTTCCGAGCCCGTTTCTCAGGCAACACTGCGTATCGTTAAAGTATTCTGGGGCTTGGATGCGTCCCTTGCGTACAAGAGGCACTTCCCGGCGATCAACTGGCTGACCAGCTATTCCCTGTATCAGGATAAGGTTGACGCATGGGCGGACGAAAATGTTGACCCTGAATTTTCCGCGCAGCGGACAGAGGCTATGCGCCTGCTCCAGACAGAGGCGGAATTGCAGGAAATTGTGCAGCTGGTCGGCGTGGACGCGCTGTCCCACAGCGACAGACTGATTCTGGAAGTTTCCCGCTCTATCCGCGAGGACTTCCTGCATCAGAACTCTTTCCACGAAGTAGATACGTATACTTCCCTGCATAAGCAGTACCGCATGATGAAGCTGATCCTGACATTCTATAAAGAAGCGGGCGAGGCCATCAAGCAGGGCGTGGGTATCCAGAAGATTACGAAGATGGACGTTGTGGAACGTATCGGCCGCGCGAAATATGTAGAAGAAGTTAACGTAGACAAGAGCTACGATGAAATTGAAACAGATATCCGCAAGGAAGTACAGGAACTCATCAGGAAGGAGGCAGATGAATTATGATAAAGGAATACAGATCGATTCAGGAAGTTGCCGGCCCTCTGATGCTGGTTTCCGGTGTGGAAGGCGTAAAATTTGACGAGCTGGGCGAAATCGAACTTTCCAACGGCGAAGTCAGAAAGTGCAGGGTGCTGGAAGTCAGCGGCGATACGGCTCTGGTTCAGTTGTTTGAAAGCGCGACAGGCATCAACCTTGCTGAGAGCAAGGTGCGTTTCCTTGGCAAGAGCCTGGATTTCGGCGTTTCCCCTGACATTCTGGGACGCGTATTCGACGGTATGGGCAAGCCTATGGACGGCGGCCCCGAAATCATTCCCGAAAAGCGTCTGGACATCAACGGCGCGCCCATTAACCCGGCGGCAAGGGAATATCCCGCTGAGTTCATCCAGACGGGCGTTTCCGCGATTGACGGCCTGAATACGCTGGTTCGCGGACAGAAGCTGCCGATTTTCTCCGCATCCGGTCTGCCCCATGCAAACCTTGCGGTACAGATTGCGCGTCAGGCGAAGGTACGCGGCACGGATTCCAAATTCGCCGTAGTTTTCGCCGCGATCGGCATTACGTTCGAGGACGCGGAATACTTTATCAACGACTTTAAGGCGACGGGCGCGATCGACCGTTCCGTTGTGTTCGTAAATCTGGCAAACGACCCTGCCGTAGAGCGTATCTGTACGCCGAAAATGGCTCTGACCGCTGCGGAATATCTGGCTTTTGAGCAGGATATGCATGTTCTGGTTATCCTGACGGATATCACAAACTACGCAGACGCTCTGCGTGAGGTTTCCGCTGCTAAGAAAGAGGTTCCGGGCCGCCGCGGCTACCCCGGCTACCTGTATACAGACCTTGCGACCATGTACGAACGTGCAGGCCGTATGAAAGGGCATGAAGGCTCCATTACGATGATTCCTATTCTGACGATGCCGGAGAGCGACAAAACGCACCCGATCCCCGACTTGACAGGCTACATCACCGAAGGCCAGATCATTCTGACGAATGAGCTTTACAAGAAGGGCATACAGCCCCCTGTTGACGTTCTGCCTTCTCTGTCCCGTCTGAAGGATAAGGGTATCGGCAAGGGCAAGACAAGGGAAGACCACGCGGATACAATGAACCAGTTGTTTGCTGCTTATTCCCGCGGTAAAGACGCGAAGGAACTGATGGCGATTCTGGGCGAATCCGCACTGTCTGATATCGACCTGATTTACGCGAAGTTTGCCGATGAGTTTGAGAAAACGTATGTTTCCCAGGGCTTCCGGACAGACAGAACGATTGAGCAGACGCTGGAAACAGGCTGGCAGCTGCTGCGGATGCTGCCTAAGAGCGAATTGAAGCGTATCCGTGATGAATATTTGGAAAAATATTTGAATGACGGGGAGTGATGAAGCGTGGCAAGGTTGAATGTCAATCCCACCCGTATGGAAATGACCCGCCTGAAACAGCAGCTGAAAACGGCTACAAGAGGCCATAAGCTGCTGAAGGATAAGCTGGACGAACTGATGAAGCAGTTCCTTGAAATCGTGCGGGAAAATAAGCGTCTGCGGGAAGAAGCGGAGAAGGCTTTGGAAAACGCTTATAAAAACTTCATTATCGCGCGCGCGGTGATGAGCGAGAGCACGCTCGGCGAGGCGTTGATGATTCCCCAGCAGGCGGTTTCCGTAAAGGTGACAGGGCGGAACATCATGAGCGTAAATGTGCCTGTGTTTGATTTCCAGAAGGAAAGCGGCAGGGAAAGCACGATTTACCCTTATGGCTTCGCTTTTACCTCCGGTGAGCTGGACAGTGCGATGAAATCTTTTTCCGATGCGATGGAGCCGCTGCTGCGGCTGGCGGAAAGCGAAAAGACGGCGCAGCTGCTGGCACAGGAGATTGAGAGCACAAGGCGGCGTGTTAACGCTCTGGAGAACGTTATGATCCCCAACTATCAGGAAACGATCAAATATATCGCGATGAAGCTGGAGGAGAATGAACGTGCAAGCACCACGCGTCTTATGAAGGTGAAGGATATGATTGCCAAGAAGGCGATTGAGGAAAGACGCAAACAGGATGCGGCAAGGTTCGGCGCGTAAGCGTATAAACGCGTGATATATCGCGCATAGGTGTAAATAAGACGTATCTGAAATGGAAAAGGGACGGCATAGCCGTCCCTTTTGCATATGTGTAAGAGGTTATCAGATTTCGTTTCCATCGCTGTCCAGCCAGCTAACCTGTAAATGGTAATTGGGCTCGATATCCAAAGCGGGAAGGCTCAGGTAATGCACAAATGGGATTTCCGCGACCTCAAAATCTCCTTCTGTGTATTTGCCGTTTGCGGACAGCGCGAAATGTATGGTGCTCACATCTGGATGACAGCAGACGATGGCATAACCGTCTTTCCATTTGCCAAGCCCTGATTGGTTTTGGCACAGTATGGTGACATTATGTTCAAATTGATACTGTCCGTCTTTTATCTCTGAGAATTCCGCGGCATAATAGTCGACGACTTTCCCGCCAGTGTGATATACTGTGCCAATCAGCAGTAATGAACCGTCTTTCTCAATGCGTCCCAATTCTTCGAAATTGCCGATTACTTTATACTGCTCCGCTATCATTTCCAGCATTTCGGCGGAGGTGCTGACCGTATCCCTGCCGCAGGCGGGAAGGAAAAGGAAAGAGCATATCAACAGGAAAAGGCGGCCTGACTTTAGAAAACATATTTTTCTTTTGGATTGATTTCTTGAGTCAAACGCTGACTGCTGCTGCCAAAGTCCATAAAACATCTTTTTCAATTTTCCTGTCCCCTTTTTGCATACATTTATTCATCGGCTTCGTTCTCAATATCCTCATCGACCTGCTGGGCAATAAGGCGGCTGCTGCGGATGGAATTATACAGGATTTGTTTCGGCATCGGGCGGGCTTCCCAGCCATTTGCAAGTTTGAATTCCTCAAATAATTCGGTTGGAATATGGGCATTTTGAAATTCGCGGAGAAGCTGCAAAATCAGCCTTTCACCGTCAATCAGATACTTCTCGTTATCATTCAGGCAGATGTAATCGCCGGACTCTATCCGGTTTTTCAGCGCGGAAAGCGGCTGTTCCGGAAAATATTTCCGCAAAATCTTCAATGCTGCCATATCGGCAGTCCTTGTTTTCAGCTTGATTCCCATTCTGTAATTCATGCGGCTGTCCTCCTTTTTTACAATGTCTGTTTCTTTTATGCTACCCTTCTTCTTATGCATTTGTCAAGCAGAACGCCGCTCCCTTTGGATGCCGAAACGTTTTGCTTGCAATCTTGCCGCGTATGGCATAAAATAAGGTAAGGAAAAGTTTGTCATTTTTTGCAGGCATGGGAAAAGGGAAGGAGGAGAAGCCTTGGCGGAGAAGGAAAAGATATTCCCGGAACGCGAGAAACGCGTGGTTTATGGCTCTGGAAAGCAAAAAACAGGAAAACGCACGCCGCCCCCTCGGGAGAAAAAACCGCGCAGAGCTGGCGGAAAACGCAGGCTTCAGTTGCGCAAGGCTGTGGTGCTGACGGCAGCGGCTGTTATCCTGATACTTATATATATCCTTGTGCGCAAAAACGGTACGGCGGTTTTTGTAGCAGAGGAAACGGTTGGTATTCTGGAAGGGCGTTCCTACAAGGCGGAGCAGATCATACAGACAGTAGAAGGGCAGCTGGAAAGCCTTGTTGGCACAAAGGTCAGGCTGAATCAGGAAATTACCACGAAGGGTGTACATATTAGCAAGAAAAATCAGAAGGACGTCTGTACAATGGAGCATCTCCTGCCGAAGATACGGAACATCGTGACATATAAGGCGGAGGCGGCTGTGGTAATGGTGGACAATGCGCGCGCTGTGGTGCTGCCAAACCGCGCAAAAGCCGAGGAAGTTTTGAAGCAGGTGCAGACCGACCTCCTGCCGGAGAACGGCGCGCCGGAAGACGCAAAGCTCAGTTGGGTGGAGGACGTGCAGATCGTAGATGAACTGGTGGAATCATCGGAACTGATGGAGGTTGATGAGGCGGTTTCTTTTTTGGAAACCAAAACCGAGGCAACACAGCCCTATACCATACAGACCGGTGATGCGTTGTACCTGATTGCCATAGAATTTAATACGTCCATAGAACGATTAAATGAACTGAATCCTGATTCAAACCTGATTCATGGCATACGGGCGGGACAGGTTATCACTGTGCCGGTGCAGAAACCGCGGATTTCGGTAAAGTCTATCGTGACAGAGGAACAGATCTCGGTTGAACCGAAAACAACGGAAACAAGATATGACGATTCTAAGCCTGCGGGCTATCAGAGGGTCGTGCAGCAGGGGCGCGCGGGACAGAAAAAGAGCGTAATACAGATTACGAGCATCAATGGCATGGTGACGGAGGAACAGGAAATTTCAAAGGAGATTATTACGGAGCCACTGCCGGAAATCATTGTGAAGGGGACGCAGTAAATGTTTTTCAATTTAGTAAATCCTGAGAAATCAGATAAATGAATTAAAAATTGTGTATAATGAGAGAGGGATTGGAGTGACAATTTATACTACGAATGAATAGAAGGGTTATGGGAAGCAGAACTGTTTTTGGAATGAGTACAGACTTGAAGGAAATGAAGTTGTAAAATACAAATGTAACAGATTTAAGTTTTTTGATGGAAATGAGAACAACTGGGAGGAAAAAGAGAAAATCGCAGCGTCCTGGGCGATTGACGACCCTGATATGCCAGATTGGTTAAGGCAATATTTATAAGGAGTGTTAATGTAATTTGCTGAAACAGGTTTCAGACTGTTGGATTAAGTGTTATCATTCTTTATATTATTGTATATGTATATTAAAAGTTTGTTTTGTATTTCAGGGAATATCTTCCAGAAAAGATTGCTTAACAAAACAGAGTTTAGGGTCAGGCCCTTTTCAAAGGGCCTGCCGGGTTTGGGACAGCGTCCCAAAATCTTAAAATAAGGAGGAGTTGTATATGAGTATTTCAGTTTCCCTGCATGGGTGCGAAGGATTTGTAGAACGTAAGGAAATTTTTGCATTGCAGCCGGAGGTGGAACGCTGCCATAAGGCATTGCACAACAAAACAGGCAAGGGCAATGATTTTGTTGGCTGGGTCGACCTGCCGGAAGCCTACGACAAGGCGGAATTTGCCCGCATCAAACAAGCTGCGGAAAAAATCCGTGCAAACAGCGAAGTTCTGATTGTGATTGGCATCGGCGGCTCTTACCTTGGCACGCGCACAGCTTTGGACTTCATTAAAACGCCATTTTATAATGAACAGAAAAAAGCTACGCCGGATATCTATTTCGTTGGGAACAACATCAGTTCCGCTTACCTCAACGATATTCTTGCCATTTTGGGCGACAGGGATTTTTCTGTAAACGTCATTTCCAAATCTGGTACGACAACAGAGCCTGCCATCGCTTTCCGTATCTTTAAGCAGATGCTGGAAAAGAAATATGGCAGGGATGAGGCCGCAAAGCGCATTTTTGCCACGACAGACAAGGCCAGGGGCGCGCTCAAGCAGATGTGCGACGCGGAGGGCTATGAAACGTTCGTTATCCCTGACGACATTGGCGGACGTTTTACTGTGCTGACGGCGGTGGGTCTGCTGGCAATGGCTGTTGCGGGCGTGGATATTGACAGGGTTATGCAGGGCGCGGCAGAGGCAAGGAAGCTGTTCGCTGAGCCGGACATGGAAAAAAATATCTGTTATCAGTATGCCGCTCTGCGCTATCTGTTCTACAAGCAGGGCAAAAGCATAGAAATACTGGCGAACTATGAGCCGCACCTGACCTCTTTCGGCGAATGGTACAAGCAGTTGTTCGCAGAAAGCGAAGGCAAGGAACACAAGGGCGTGTTCCCTGTTACGGCAAATTTCTCGACCGACCTGCATTCCATCGGGCAGTTCATTCAGGACGGCGGACGTTATTTCTTTGAAACGGTGCTTTGGTGCAAGGAGCCGAAAACGGCTGCTGTGATCCCGTTTGACGAGCAGGACGGCGACG
This sequence comes from uncultured Anaerotignum sp., assembly GCA_910578425.1. Taxonomy (GTDB): domain Bacteria; phylum Bacillota; class Clostridia; order Lachnospirales; family Anaerotignaceae; genus Anaerotignum_A. Next base: position 5,081 of record CAJTQX010000025.1, on the reverse strand, counting down.
GTATGAACTTCCTTGCGGGCAAGGAAATGCAGTTTGTCAACAGCAAAGCGTTTGCGGGGACGCTGTTGGCGCATATGGACGGCGGCGTGCCGAATATTGTTGTGGAAATCGACAGGATGGACGAATGGCACTTTGGCGCGCTGGTATATTTTTTCGAGAAGGCAGTCGGCATCAGTGGCTACCTGCTGGATGTGAACCCGTTTGACCAGCCGGGCGTGGAGGCATATAAGAAAAATATGTTTGCACTGCTGGGCAAGCCCGGATATGAGGATATGAAGGCCGAGCTGGAAAAACGCCTCAGCTAAACGAAATGAAGACGCGGCAAAGAATTTTACAGTAAAACATTCAGATGGAAGGTTTTCCCATGCCTTCCATTTTTTTGTGCAAATTTCCATGCTTAGAGTTTTATTTACATTTTGTCGGGTTTCGGGTATAATGGAAACATTAAGTATTGTTTTTAGGTTTCCGAAAGGAGCGGCGGGACAATGAATAAAAGAATTTTGATCGTAGATGATGAAAAAAATATCAGGGATATTATTATATACAACCTGAAAAAAGAGGGTTACCAAATCCTTCAGGCGGCGGACGGCGAGGAAGGCGTTCGCCTGGCATTGGAGGAGGAGCCTGACCTCATACTGCTGGATATTATGATGCCCAAAATGGACGGCTATGAAGCCTGCAAAAAAATCCGCGAAAGGAAAAACACGCCCATTATTATGCTGACGGCGCGCGCGGAGGAGGTTGACAAGGTGTTGGGGCTGGAGTTTGGCGCGGATGATTATGTGACGAAGCCGTTCGGTGTGCGGGAGCTGATGGCGCGGGTCAAGGCAAACCTGCGGAAAGCGGCGTTTCGGGCAGAGCCTGCTGTGGACGCACCGGCGGCAGGCGGCGCGTTTGAGCGGCTGGATCTGAACCCTGACCGCTACGAAGTACGAAAGGACGGAAAGATCATCGACCTGACACTGCGGGAATTTGAATTGTTGAAATTCCTTTCCGGGCAGAAAGGGCAGGTCTTTTCCCGTGAAACCCTTCTGGAAAAGGTCTGGGGCTATGAGTATTTCGGGGACGTGCGGACAGTAGATGTAACTATCCGCCGTTTGCGTGAGAAAATTGAGGATGACCCCGGCAAGCCGGTCTATATCCTGACAAAAAGAGGCGTTGGTTATTACTTTGATTGCTGAGAAAAGCGGGGGCGGAACATTTGCGCAGTATAAAATGGAAACTGATTGCGATGTACCTGGGGCTGGTGCTGATTGTGATGATCGTCAGCGGGACGTATATCCTTCTGAGCCTTCGCAATATTGAGATTGACAAATCCAGGGCGCAGCTGGAAAGTTACGCGGAAAAAATAAACGAGCAGGTGGTTGAGAGCGTTGAGGAAGAAAATTTCCAGACGGAGCTGATGAAAACGGTTACAAACGCCGTAGGGATACAGGGGAACATATTGGACGCCAACGGCGATACGATTGCGTCCACAACTGAACTGAAAGCACCCTATCCAACCTATACGGATCAGGCGATCATTGCCGCTATGAACGGTATGACGTCTTTTTCCTCCGGCAAACGCAGTACGGATTCTCTTGGCCTGCTGAAAGAATGGATGAGCTATGCCATGCCCGCACAGGCAGACGAGGGCGGCAGAAGCTATATTGTCTATACGCGGCTGGACGCGGGCGATATGCAGGACAGTCTGAATCAGACGACGCAGACCATCGTGGCAGCTGTGGCGATCGCGCTGTTCCTGGCGGCTATCATGGGCTATGTGTTCGCGCAGACGCTGACAGGCCCCATACTCGCGCTGACAAAGGGCGCGAAAAGCCTTGCTGAGGGCGGAGGGCTGAACCAGAGCCTGAAGGTGCGCAGCAATGACGAGATTGGGCAGCTGACGAGCAGCTTTAACTACATGGCTTCGGAGCTGACGAAAAATATGTCAGAAATTTCGCGGGAAAAGAACCGGCTGGAAATCCTTCTGCACAACATGAGTGACGGCGTTATCTCTTTCAGCAAGGACGGCGACCTGATGCTGGCAAACGCCGCGGCTACGGAAATGCTGGGCGTGGAAGAGATGACAATGGATTTTTCCCAGTTTATCCGTGCGTATGATATCAATTCGGCCGTTTATCTGGATATGGGGAATGAGCCGTCTAAAAAAGTTACCTTTCCGGTGGGAAAACAATTCATCAACGCCAACTTTTCGCCGTATTATGATACGGCGGGGCGTATTGAAGGCGTTGTAGTTGTTTTGCAGGATATCACCGAGCAGAAAAAGCTGGACGATATGCGCAAGGAATTTGTGGCAAATGTTTCGCATGAACTGCGTACACCGCTGACAACGGTGAAAAGCTATACGGAAACTCTGATTGAAGGGGCGATTGAGGACAGGGAAATTGCACTGGATTTCCTCAGCATCATCGACAGCGAGGCAGACCGCATGGCGTTCCTTGTGCGGGATTTATTGCAGCTGACGCGCTTTGACAATAAGCAGGTGCGGCTGGATATTACGGAAATCGAAATGAACGAATTTCTGAATATTACAGTGCGGCAGAATAAAATACACGCTGAGGCGAAGAACCAGGAGCTGACGTTTGAGCCGTACCCGCATGATGTTGTGGTCTATGGCGACAGGGACAGAGTAGGGCAGGTTGTAAATAATATTGTGACGAACGCCATCAAGTACAGCCTTGAGCAGGCGCGGATTCGCATTTATATCGGGGAAGACGCGCAGTATTACAAAATATCTGTGCGGGATACCGGCATGGGTATCTCCCGCGAAGATCTGCCTCGTATATTTGAACGCTTTTACCGCGTGGACAAGGCGCGCAGCCGCGCAATGGGCGGTACGGGGCTGGGGCTTGCCATTGCGAAAGAGATTATGGAGAGTCATGGCGGGCGGCTGACTGCCGAAAGCGAATATGGCAAAGGAACGGTTATGACGATGTGGTTCCCGAAGGAACGCCCCGTTCTGCATTATGAGGAGGATGAAACCTGATTATTAAAATCTATACTTTTTGATTAGGCATTTTTAATGGATTTTATTCCATGAATTTATTGTAAAAGTGCATATTTTATGCTACTCTTGAATATATAAACAGGAACAAATGCAGACAAAAAAGTATGCTTTTTGACAAAAAAAGAGTTTGTACACAAGTTCTGTGGACATTTCTCCTGATTTGTGTTATGGTATGATAAATCATACTGTTTTCTGGAACACAGGAGATTTGCAGGGTAATGCCTGCTGCGGAAAGCGGCGGGCGGTTGGGAAGGCAGAGCTTTTATGGAAGGGCGCGAAACACCGCGTTCCAAAAGGCGGATTGACTTAAGAAAACTGATTTTTCAGGCATTTCAAAAAATGAAATTTTCTTATGGCAACGCCCATATAAAGCTGGTTTTATTTTCGGGCCTTACGAAAAAAATTCTGGAGCATTGGCACGGCAGAAAAAGGAAGTGTGGAAGATGAAAAAAAGTATTCTGGTCGTAGATGATATGGAGCTGAACCGCGCAATTTTGTGCGAGATTTTTCGGCAGGACTATCATATGATTGAAGCGGAAAATGGTGAAGAAGCATTAAAATGTATCAAAGAAAGGGAAAATGAGCTGGCTGCGGTTCTGCTGGATATTGTCATGCCTGTTATGGACGGTTTTGCCGCCCTGGAACAAATGAATCAAACGGATTTTACAAAAAAAGTACCGGTTTTTTTGATTACGGCGGAGAATACGGAAGAATCTACGATAAAGGGCTATGAGATGGGCGTTATGGACGTGATCGGCAAACCCTTTGTATCGCATATTGTAAAGCGGCGCATTGAAAGTGTGATAGAGCTGTTCCATATCAGGAATAAGCTGAGCAAAAAAGTCGATATACAGGAACGCGAGCTGGACGAGAAGCGGAAGGAACTGGAATCGCTGAACCGCGCGCTTATAGAAACGCTGGCGACTGCCATCGAGTTCCGTGACTGCGAATCTGGCGACCATGTTCGCAGAATTCACGATTTTACATTGTTTTTCCTGAATCATATGGAATTCGGCAAGGGTATGGATGCGGTACAGAAGGAAGAGATTGCCACAGCGGCGATTCTGCATGATGTTGGCAAAATTGCGATTCCGGATAATATCCTGAACAAGCCCGGCAAACTGACAAGTGAAGAATTTGAGATTATGAAAAGCCATACGGTGCAGGGGTGCGAGCTTCTGGAAAGGATTCCGGAAATCACCCATCACCCGATTTATAAATATGCATATGATATTTGCAGACACCATCATGAGCGTTGGGATGGGCGGGGCTACCCTGACGGACTGGCCGGGGAGGAAATCTCCATGTGGTCGCAGATTGTTGCCCTGGCGGATGTATACGATGCGCTGACAACAGACCGGGTATATAAAAAGGCGTTTACACATGAGGAAAGCCTGCGTATGATACTAAACGGAGAATGCGGTCAGTTTAACCCGATGCTGATGGATACGCTGCGGGATTTAAGTGAAGAAATCAAAACGATGCTGCTGAACAGGTTGAAAAAGTAAGAAGGGGGCAATAAAAATGGATAAAAATGATATATTGAAAGCGGCAGGAGTGGATTATGACGGGGCGTTATCCCGTTTTATGGGCAACGAGGCTCTTCTGATGCGGTTTTTGAAAAAATTTTTGGATGATCCAAATTTTCTGAATCTTGAAGCGGCTTTGGAGCAGGGCGAGGCGGAAAAGGCATTTCAGGCGGCGCATACGCTGAAAGGCGTTGCGGGCAACCTGTCTCTTTCCGGGCTGTATGAACAGGCGGCGAAAATCTCCGAGGCTCTGCGCAGCGGGGATTTGGAGAGTGCGAAAACGATTATGCCGGACGTGAAGGCGGCGTACAGGAAAATTACAGAGGCTTTGACACAGGACTGAGTGAAGCGCGCAAAAAGGCTGTGGCAGTGGACAGGACGAACCGTTCTGTCCATTTTTTATGCAGTTTCATATGGGCAGATTTTTGCGCAAAACACAAAGCGGCGCGAAACCAACTTTCGTTCGTTTCGCGCCGCTTTGATGGCTTTTATGCGGATGACAGGACTTGAACCTGCACGGGCGTAATGCCCACTAGAACCTG
>CAJTQX010000024.1 GCA_910578425.1 uncultured Anaerotignum sp. | reverse complement strand
GGGCTTTCATTCTTTCTTGCCATAATAAAACCTCCAAACTGAATAATTCTATCTTACATCAGTTTGGAGGTTTACACAAACTTTGGGATACTCTCTATGTTCAAATTTGGAACGATGCCTTTGATTGATGGGAAATGCTGTCAGAACAACCTTTCCCCTAAATATTTATCATGTGGAACGACCAAACATTTTTCGATGGCTTTCCAATAGCTTTCGTAAAGGTTTTTCTGTGCCGCTCCATAGTTTTCCTTTGTGTCAAATTCCCAGTAAAGCATATACTTGACACTTTTTACAATGCGAGTGAGTTTCAACGGCGGCAGTCCTTCCTTGATCTGTTCCATGTCAATGTGGTATCCTCTTTTGACAAGCCGGAGCAAAAGAAGTCCTTCCTGTTTTTCCAAAAGGCTTTTTGCCTCTGACATGATTGCTTCAAATTCCTCTGTTTTCTGAGGCTTGACCTGATAAATGCAGATTTCGGTAAACGGCATACAATGACCCTCCTTTGATTTCAGTGCTGTGCAGCAATGCAGATACAATCATTGATTTGATTATAAAACATCCAGCTGCAATTTGCAATGCATGGATATATCATTCCGAAAGGAATACAGGAAAAATCAGGAAAGCCGTTGTCAAATCATACCCTTTTGCGGTATAATCCTTGGAAAGGGTTGCGCAGGCGGCTCTTTGCATTTATATGAGAAAGACGTTGGATAGGGAGAACGGTTATGAAAACAGCAATTATCACAGACACAAACAGTGGACTTACAGTGGAGGACGGAAAACGGATGGGGGTTTATGTGCTTCCGATGCCGGTTATTGTAGATGGGTGTAGCTATCTGGAGGGTGTGGATATTACACACAGCGAATTATATGAAGCATTGCGCAGTGACAGGGAGGTATGTACCTCCCAGCCTTCTCCGGGTGATGTAACGGAGCTTTGGGAAACTGTTTTTCGTGAAGGGTATGATGAGATCGTATATATTCCGATGACGAGCGGGCTGAGCAGCTCCTGCGAAAGTGCGTCGCAGTACGCGCTGGATTACGGTTCCAGGGTTTATGTTGTGGATAATCACCGCATTTCTGCAACGCTCGCAGAGTCTGTATATAATGCAAAAACACTTGCGGACGGGGGATATTCTGCCGCGAAAATTAAAGAGATATTGGAAGACTCCGCGCTCCACGCGAGCATTTACATAACAGTCAATTCTTTGAAATATTTGAAAAAAAGCGGACGTATTACATCTTCGGCGGCAGCGATTGCGAATCTTTTGAACATCAAGCCAGTGCTTACCATTCAAGGGGAGAAGCTGGACTTGTTTTCAAAGGCGCGAGGCATCAAACAGAGTGGGAAGAAGATGATTGATGCCCTGAAAGCTGATATTATGGAACGATTTCCGCAGATTCCGCTGAGCCGTGTGCAGATTGCAACAGCGGGCACGCTGGAAAGTGTGGAAGAAGAAGAGCAATGGCGGGAACAGGTGCAGGAGGCGTTCCCCGAACAGTCGGTACGCTATTATCCGCTTTCGTGCAGTATTGCGTGCCATTTAGGCACAGGCGCGATTGGAATTGGGTTTTCTATTACAGAAGAGATCGTAGATAAACTGCGTAATTCTGCTAAACAGGCGGAAGCGTAAAGGAGTTTAGGAGGGGTTGACATGAAAAATCAGAAAAATATAATTGCAATCGTTTGCTGTCTGATTGTTGTACTGCTTTTTGCGGCGGTTGGCGGAAGTCGTTTCCAGCAATGGTATGCGGACGGCAGAATAGAAGTAGATGGAGAGATCGTCAAGCGTGACCGGCGCGGCATACGCGGCTCTAATTATCTGGCGATTCCCAACAGGCTGGAGGAACTTGGCTTTGAGGGGCATGAAACGCTGGAACTATTGGAAAAGGAATGCATGAAAATTCCGGTGAACGGGTATCTGGACGAAACAACAGGAATCCACTGCATTTATGAAATGACGTACACATATAATGGGGAAGTTATGGACGCTAGCTTTGATGTGATTAACTTGGAACGAGTTGATAACGAAACCTTTTTGAAGGCGGCGGAAAACTATCTTGGCTTCTGCTCGGGGCTGCCTTATGAAAACAGCGATGCGGAGCAGGTGCGTGCCTGGCTGTCGGAAAATATCAGCACAGTTGGCAGAGGCAGAGACGCCGCAAAACTTACAGTTGGGGACGCAACATTTGAATTGATGGGTTCTGATCAGGACGGCTCCTGCGGGGCAAGGACACTGCTGATTTCCGAAGCGGAATAATATTCTGCTCATATGAAATAAAAAGGAATGGCTGGAAAAATTTTATTTCCATACATTCCTTTTTTTCTGGAATCTCTTAGAAACCATATGCTTCGTATTTTTTTACAAAACAGAGCCCCGTTGTGCCAGGTCCTGTATGTGTGGCAATTGTTGCTCCAATCTGGAATGGAGAAAGGAAGCTTGCTCCCGGCATGGTTTCTTTTGCAAGAGCTTCAAACTCCGCAATATCGTCCCAGATGGTCGTATTGCCGCAGGTCACAATATAATCCGCGGGATTTTCTCCTGTTTTTTGGAAATGCTGTTTTGTAACTTCCGCGATTTTAGAAAAACCTTTTTTCCTGCTGCGGACAACCCCGCCGATGCTGATTTCACCGTCTTTCAATATGATAATGGGCTTTATTTTCAGCACGCTGCCGGAAAGCGTTGCCAGCTTGCCGATGCGCCCGCCGATTTCCAGATAGCTTAAATCACCCACCATGAAATGAATCCGTGCGTCAGTCTTTGCTTTCTCAATATAAGCGGCAGTTTCCTCTAAGCTTTTCCCATTCCGCTGCATACGCACAGCTTCCATCAGCAAAAGAGCCTGCGAGCCGGTAGCGTGCCAGGAATTGATAACATGGATATTTGCCTGTGGGAATTCCTCCTCCAGCATGGATTTTGCGGTAAGGGCAGATTGTACGGAACTGCTTAACGTGCTTGTAATAGTAAGACAGAGAATCCCCATGCCATTCTCCAGGGCAGGGCGGAACGCGTCAATATAATCCTGCACAGAAGGCAGGGAAGTTTTCGGGTAGCCTTTTTCCTGTGTCATATAACGAAAATAATCGTCTAAGGACAGTTCTTCCAATTCTTTATAATACGTTTCGTGGTCAATCGAAACATAAAAGGGAATCATCTTAACGCCCAATTCGTTCGCTTTTTCTAACCCCAAATCGCACGCGCCATCGCTGAAAATTTGAAAATCTGCCATAATATCCTCCTAGCTGCCATTCTGTTGTTTTATCATGTTTATAATATAGCAAATAATAATAGAAAATGCAATATGTAAAACTGAATTAAGTAGTATGAAAAACCAGATATATCGGAGTATATCTCTATTTGCATAAGATAAGGGAAAAATGGTAAAAATCAGGAAAAGAGGAGGGGTTTCCATGTTTGAAAGAGGGCAGAAAATTGTGTATCCCATGCATGGCGCGGGATATATCGAGCAGATTGAAGGCGGAACAGATACAGGCTATTATGTGATACGGATACCGAACGGGAATGTTATGATTCGTATTCCGATGGAACGCGCGGAAGACGCGGGACTGCGTGGGCTGATGTGCCGCGAGGATGTGGAAAAGCTGGTAACACGGGCGGGGGAGAGCAGGCAGAGCAATTCTGAAAACTGGAACATACGTTATAAAGAAAATCTGGAACGGCTGCGCACCGGAAAGCTGGAGGCGGCTGCGGAAGTCGTAAAGCTGTTGACAGAACGGGAGAAAAGAAAGAAACTGTCTCTTGTGGAGGGACGGCTTTTGGGAATGGCGCGGCAGATTGTTTTGAGTGAAATTATTTCTGTATACGAAATTAACGGGGAAAAGGCAGAAGAATTGCTTGCAAAATGGATAAAAATAGGATAATATTTTATTACTGTAAAGTGCGGATTTTTCGCGTTTTTACAGTTTGCAGTTAACAAAATGCGGGAAGGAGGTGGGAAAATGAAACGGTTTGTAGAACTGATTATGAGCTTGATCGTTACGGCGGCTGCATATGCCATTATGCATATTATTTTTGTAACGGACTTATTCCAATGGAAAAGAGAACTGCCTATTTACGTCCCGACAGGGCTGGCAGTATTCACCGGATTTATATTTTATTTCATTATTTCTTCGCCGGTAGCGGAAATGCTGATGAGAAAACTGTCGCAGATGGAGGATCGGCTGACGAAAATGAACCTGAAGGAGCTGGCGTTTTCTATTTTTGGCGGCTTTATTGGGCTGGTGCTGGCGAACCTGATCGGGCTTGCATTCCGTGAGTTTGGCGCAGTCGGTACATTCATTGTAGTGCTGTTGAATTTCCTGTTTGGTATTCTGGGTATTCGTGTGGCAAGGCGGAAAAAGGACGAGGTAAATGTCCGCAAACTGCAGGAAGTGCTGCTGACAACTGCGCCTGTACCGGAGGAACCGCTTGTAGCTGGCAGGCCAAAAATATTGGATACCAGTGTGATTATTGACGGGCGTATTCTGGATATTTTACAGACGGGATTTATTGAAGGCAAGATTATCATTCCAACGTTTGTTCTGGAAGAACTGCGGCATATTGCGGATTCTGCGGACAGCCTGAAACGCAACAGGGGGCGGCGCGGGCTGGATATTCTGAATGAAATACAGAAACAGCTCGCCGTGCCTGTGGAAATCAAGGAATTTACGACCCCGCAGTTTATGGAGGTCGATTCCATGTTGCTGAAAATGGCGGAAAATATGGACGCGTTTGTGGTAACGAACGATTTCAACCTGAATAAAGTTGCAGAATTTCAAGGCGTGCGGGTGCTGAATATCAATGAGCTGGCAAATGCCATTAAGCCTGTTGTGCTGCCAGGCGAGGAAATGAAGGTTACGATAATCAAATCCGGAAAAGAAGCCGGACAGGGTGTGGGTTATCTGAACGATGGTACAATGATCGTTGTGGACGGCGGCAGCAGGCATATCGGGGAAACCAAAACGGTAATTGTCACAAGTGTATTGCAGACGGCGGCAGGGCGTATGATATTTACGAAAATGGTTGCCGCAGCATAGGAGCCTGTTTCGCATCTGAACACATATGGAGGAAAAAGATGGAGAAAAAGCCTGTTTGCGCTGCAATCATTGTGGCGGCGGGGTCGGGCAGACGTATGGGAACGGCTGTCAGCAAGCAATATTTGCTGCTGGAAGGAAAAGAAATTCTTGCGCACACTGTGGAAAAATTTGAGAAAAGCGCGATGGTTGATGAAATCATACTTGTGGTCGGTCAGGAAGATGTCCCCAGGATGGAACAGATGGCGGCCGGATATGGCTGGAAGAAGATTTCCGCTGTTGCACAGGGCGGTGCGGAACGACAGGATTCTATTTGGAACGGCCTGATGCAGACAAGCCCGTCAACGGAAATCGTGTTGCTGCATGATGGCGTGCGTCCGTTTGTGACGGAGGAAATGATAGAAGTGTCTATACAGACTGCTCTGGAAATGGGGGCATGTGCAGTTGGAGTTCCTGTGAAGGATACCATAAAGGTATGCGGAGCGAACGGTATGACGCTGGAAACGCCTGACCGCAGCCGTCTCTGGCAGATACAGACGCCGCAGACGTTCCGGCGGGAAGTCATTGTGCAGGCGTTTGAAAAAGCCCGGAAGGACGGCTTCGCGGCTACGGACGATACTTCTGTGGCGGAGTATGCCGGATTTCCTGTGAAGGTGATTTCTGGCAGCTATCGGAATATCAAAATCACGACGCAGGAGGATTTGCTGGTCGCGCGGGCATTTTTGGGATAGGGGAAAGCATATGGACGGTTTTATTGCTTATATGAAAAAACATAAATCGCAGTTTTTTCTCTTTTTTGACACATTTGCGGCTGTCCGGTATATCCGGCGGTGCGAACTGGTCGATTTGGAAAGCGGAGAAGTGATTGCGGTGCTGAAGGTCGGCGCGATGTCCGAAGCCGTATACAGCCGGAAATATCGCAGACTGTTTTTGAAATCCATGTTGAATGATTATTTGTATGTATATGATTTCAATACAGGGGAGTTGAAAAGGCTGCGTAAGTACAGCGGCTGCGACAGGGAGATTTTCCTGACGGACGACGAGGAAAACGTGATTGTATTTATCAACCGCGGGGGCATACAACGCGTTTCGGTGGATACGCTGGAGGTTTCGATTCTGAATGGGAGAAAGAATGATTATTTTTTCAATAATGGCTGGGACAATCCCGATTTGAAATGCTATGAATTTTTCTGTGCGAATTCAGATTTGCCCACAATATTCCTGAGGCTGGATTATCAGGGAAATGTGCTTGCCGAGGAGCCTGTCATTATGGACGGAAGTGAAATAAGCTGTAATTGCGTGGAATTTTGCAGGGAAAAGAATTTATATCTCTTTCAATGCGATAAGCGGGATTACAGCAGGAAGGCGTGTTATAAATCCGAGTTATATACCATACTCAGCGAAAAACCGAACCCCAACCATGACATACAGTATCTTACGAAAGGATACTATGGCGGGGGCTGCTGTTATATTACGCAGTATGAAAATTATGTGTTTCTATGCTATGGAAACGATGAGGTTTATGTGATAGACCTTGACAGCAGACGTGTTGTAAAGAAGTACGAAATCGGACAAACATCTACGACTGCGCAGTATGACCCAAGAAGGAACGCTCTTTTTGTGAGCGTGGGGACGAATCTTGTTATCCTTGAAAACGTATTATAGTTTAGGGGGAATCCATGAAAACAGTAACGATATATACAGACGGAGCGTGTTCCGGAAATCCCGGGCCGGGCGGCTACGGCACAGTCCTGCTTTATGGTGGGGCAAGGAAGGAGCTTTCCGGCGGCTACCGCCTGACAACGAATAACCGCATGGAAATCCTTGCGGTCATCAAAGGGCTTGAGGCATTGAAGGAGCCCTGCAAAGTCCTGCTATACAGTGATTCCAAGTATGTCGTGGACGCGATAGAAAAAGGCTGGGTTGTGAAGTGGCGGCAGAATGGCTGGATGCGGAATAAAAAAGAACGTGCGCAGAATGTGGACCTTTGGGAGCGTATGACCACGCTTCTGGAAAAACATCAGGTTTCGTTTCATTGGGTGAAGGGCCATGCAGATAATCCGGAAAATGAACGCTGTGATGAGTTGGCGCGCATGGCGATACAGAATGGTTCTCTTTTGGAAGATGAAATGTATATGGCATAAGAAAATGGTGGAAGGCTGAGCCTTTCACCATTTTTATGTACTGCGGTCATAGGAGTTCCTTGTAGCTTGTAAGGTATCGGTCTGCCAAAGCCTGAATTTCCGCCTTTTCCTGCTCCATAACAGGTTCTTCTATGGCGTATACTGTTAAACCGCCCTGTTTCGCGCCTTTTATGGCATATAATGCGTCCTCAAAGACAATTGTATCGTCAGGAGTGCCGTCCAGCCGTTCCATTGCGGTGTGGAACACATCAGGTCCGCTTTTGTAAAGCCCTGTTTCTGTACAGGTCATAACAAAATCAAAGTATTTTGAAATGTCCAGCCGGTTCAATGCTAAATGGATATAGCTGGCTTCAGAGGCAGTCAGAATACACATTTTCGCGCCATTCTTTTTTTCTTTTTCCAGAAATTCTTTTGCAAAAGGTTTCAAGGGAATAGTGGTGCGGTATTGTTCCTCTACAAACGAAATGATCTCCGCTGTGATTTCCTCTGCCGTAAAGGGAACGCCCAGTTCCTTCTGGAAATGCTCCGCTGTCTGATAAAGCGTCTGAGATTTCACAATTTCCTGTAAATTATCAGGAGGCGTGAACCCGTGGTTGAGCAGGAAGTTTTTTCCTGTGTCCTTCCAGATTGGCATGGAGTCAATAAGTGTTCCGTCCAGATCAAATATATAATGCTTCATGGATCATTTTCCTTCTTCTCTGTATTTGTCTATTTTTTCATTGATGGTCAGTACGCCAGAGGGGTTGTGAAAAATCTTGACATATGCCTTTGTGGAAGGTGCGCCTTCTTCAATGGGGATTTCCTGCGCACGGCGGATTATACCCATCAGTGTATCAAAATCTCCTTCAACAGTGGTTTCAAACGGACCAACAACATAATGGCAGCCTGTGCTTTCGATATAGGCGATTACTTTGTCCACAACAGCGCAGACCCTGTCCATTTCCAGAATGTCCGGCAGTACCTGAATTGCAATGCTTGTTTGATACATGATTCAAACCTCCTTTTTTCTAAGTGTAGCATTTCTGCAGAAAAAAGGCAAGCCGCTTTCCTTAATGATGCGCTTTGGCAATAGGGGCATTCAGAAAAAAAGAAAGAACTGCCGGAGTTCTTTCTTGAAGGATATTATTCCGTTTTTTTCTTTTTTTTGGCTGGCAGCGGGCAGTCAAAGGTATGATTTCGGCCAAGCGCATAGGCGATTTTTACAAGTTTCCTTTCCTCTTCCGTCAGTTCCCGCTCCATTTTCTCCTCTGCACAGGCAAACAGGGCACGGGTATCCGTTCTGGATTTGCGTGGTCTTTTTGCAAGCATTGTCAGCGGCTGAAATGTTTTCGGAGAAATCTGCTCCGGCCGTACAATGCGGAAAATTTCCGCGGTGTAGACTGCGTCATGCAAGGCGTTATGGAATGATGCTGTTTCCGGCAGGCCAAGCTCTGCAACAGCGTTTTTCAGTCCGACTGACCGCCCTGCCTCCTGATTCAGGTAGGCGGAGGCATAAGACTGTATATTCAGATAAGAATCGGTCAGACTGTCCACGTCCAGATCATAATAGCAGATATTCCGGAAAAGTGATTTAATATCATCCTCTCCCCAACTGCAAAGTATGGACGTTTCGTTTCCAATAAAATGCAGAAAAGCCTGATATGCTTCAGGAAAAGAGGGTTGATTTTCCAGAGTTTCCTGCCTGATTCCTGTGATTTTTTCCACAAAAGGATGCAGCCTCGGGTACAGTTTTGGAGTTATCATGATATCAAAGGTATCCAGCTGTTCAAAATTTTCATTCAGCTTTACCGCGCCAATCTGTATGATTTCAAAGGGGCATTCGGGCACTGGTTCTGCCTTTTTCCCGTTTTTGAAGGGGAACGCCTGATTAAATTCCAAATCCAGTACAATGTAATGCATGATGAAAAATCCTCCTGTCTGCCGAATCTGCTTTTTCAGCAGACCCTTCGCTAAGAGTATAGCACGAAACATTGCGGGAAGGAAGAAAAATTGAAAATTTCTTGTACCGTTTCTATGGAAATGATAGAATGATAAGGAACAGGAATTTGAAAAATATGGAAAGGACGCATTGCATATGAGATTGACATTCAGTGAGGAACAGATAAAACAGGAAAAGAATAAAATTTATCTGGAGGAGGATGACCTCCTGATGGAGGGGGAATATCTGGAAGGGGAAGGAAAACGGTATGTGATTTCAGGGATTGCTACAATCGAAGGGGAACGCTACCATGATTTCCAGATTGAGTTTGAACTGCTCCAGCCGCCAAAAGAAGAAACTGCCGAAGCGGTTCTTGCGGAGGAATGGGATTGGTATGATTTTTTATGTTAAGTGCAGAGGGAGGATTCAAACATGAAACGATGTTTGGCAGTGGTTTGTGCGGCGGTATGCTGTGCTGTATTCAGCGGCTGCGGAAATTCCGAAGAAGCATTGCAGCTCCCGAAATCTGGCGTTACCATTGACGGGGCGGCCGTTCCATATGTACGGCAGGATGGCAGGACTTATCTGTATTTGAAGGATTTGGAGGAAAACAGCTTTTATCGGGACTATGCGGGATCTGGATTGCGTCCTCTTTCTGAAGATTTAGCTGGATATTATTTTGCCCTGTGGACGAATGACTGCCATAGAAAGCGGAATCTCGAGGAGAAAAACACAGAGCCGCCCACGCTCATGCCGGATGCACAGAATGAAATTTATATCAATGGGCTCCAAATCACATGCTATGCTTTGCAAGAAGAACCATTGGTTGATGCGGAGGAACTGGCGGGAATTGCAGTTGACAGCAGTATACAGATGGAAGGAGTCAAAGAGGGGACGGCTGTTTATTACGATGCGGAGGGCAATGCGGAAGAATTGACAGAGGAAGTCGTCTGTATTTCACAAATGACCTTCCAAACGCTGGACGGCGAACCGGAAACGGCAGACTGTTTCCAGTTTGAAAATTGCTCAGGATACCTTGCCACAGGGAAAGCAAGCGAGGATCACAGCAGGATTGCCCTGCATGTTTTTCAAAAGGACGAAATGCTGGAAACGGCAAAAGGTGATTTCCCTCTGGAAGGGATTTACGCAGGGCAATCCGGAGGAATCCGGGTGATTGAGATGACGGACGGCTATGCGCAGTTCAGCATTGCGCTGGAACGGATGGGATTGTCTTACAGCATGGACAGCGGCAAATTGCAAATAGAAGGAGAAGGAGATAGGAAGGTATGCCATATCGATCAGCCGGAGGCAATACAATATTCGCCATATTTTCATATGCGATTCATCAAAACAAGGCTGAAAATGGATGGTGCAAAGACGATTGAATGCCTTTATTCCGGGAACAGTTTGTATGTCAGCAGGGAGGATGTGGAAACGAAGCAGCTTTTGAAAAAGAACGGATACAGATATAAGAATTATGCGTTTTGGCCGATATAAAAATTTTGAGGAGGAGAAGCATGGGATTATTTTTACAGACAGCATTGGTACTGGACGAAAATGAAGCTGCTGTAAAAGCGGTGTTGGAGCAGATAGAAAAAGAGGACAGTATGGATGTTATTGCTTCGGAATGCAGATTTCAGAGCCGTCCGAAGGGAACAGCGGTTTTACTGAATGAACACTGCACAGGGTATGAAGATCTGGCGCAAACGCTTTCGGAACGACTGACGCGGCCTGTTCTTCTGCTTTATATTTATGATGAGGATTTCTGGGGATATTATTTCCATGTAAACGGCAGGGCATTAGACTGCTTCCAGACAATTCCGGATTATTTTTCGGATGGTTCGGAAGAAGAAGCACTGGATGCTGTTGGGAACAGCGGGCTTATTGCAAAGGTTTTCGGAATAGAGGAATCGGAAATTGAAAAATACATTGCAGTACGGACAGAGGAGCAGATGGAGGATCTTGAGGGGAAAGCCTATGAAGATGATGAATTCGGACAGGGCGACTGCTGGCAAATGGCGGATTTTATGCGAAAATTAGGATTTCCCTATGAATTTTCGTAACGACCTGCGAAGAAAGGCAAGCGAAAACAAATGGAATTACTGAAATCACCTGAAAATGAAGGAGGAAAACACATGGAAAAAACAACAATGGCATTCCGGTATTTTATGCCTGCGGATACATATTTCGGCAGGGGCTGTATTGAGGCACACAAAGACACAATGGCAAGGCTGGGCAAAAAAGCAATGGTTGTAACAGGGCGCAGTTCTGCGAAAAAAAACGGCGCGCAGAAGGATGTGACAGATGCGCTGGACAGTTTGGGAATACAATGGGTATTGTTCGATGAAATTGGAGAAAACCCTGATTTGGAAACGGTAGAACGGGCAGCAGAAATTGCTGTTAAGGAGGGTGTGGAATTTTTTATTGGGATTGGCGGCGGCTCGCCTATGGACGCGTCAAAGGCGATTTCTGTAATGGCGGCAAATCCCGGCAAGGGCAGTGATGTATTGTTTGAAGGAAATTCGGCGGCTCTGCCTGTTGTTGCTGTGCCGACAACGGCGGGCACAGGTTCGGAAGTAACGCAGTTTTCCATTATCACACTGCATGAGAAGCGTACAAAAACAAGCATCGCGCCAAAGATTTTTGCATCGGTATCCTATCTCGACCCGAAATATATGGATACACTTTCCCCAAAAATCACAAACAATACGGCAGTGGACGCGCTGACTCATTTGATCGAAAGCTATCTTTCCGCCAGCGCGAATTTTATAAGCGAAAAGATTGTAGAAATGGGACTTTCCATATTCAGAGAATGTATTCCGTCTTTGAAAGCACGACAGTATCCTGCTGAAATCAGGGACAAACTGATGCTGGCGTCCGCTATCGGCGGTGTGGCAATCGCGCAGACGGGTACATCTCTGCCGCATGGCATGGGCTATTTCCTGACGTATGAAAAGCACTTGGCACATGGAATGGCAAACGGCGTGCTGACAAGGGCTTATCTGGAACAGTTCCCTGCCGGAAATGAGAAGGTGGCAAAGCTGCTGGAATGCCTGGATATGAAGGATACGGCGGAGATGGGTGCGTTTATGGACGCAGTGCTGGAACATACAGAAACATATACGGATAAGGATATTGCCTATTATACGAAGCGTTTTTTGGAAACGCCGCAGAAAATGGCAACGTTCCCGTATCCTTTGACAAAAGAAGATATTTATAAAATGTATGAAAAAAGCCTGCTGAAATGAAGGAAGGGAACGCTTGCATGAACCATATTGCCGAATGGCTGGAAGGCTTGCGGGACAGGGACAACAAAAGGGCATATGCCTGCCTTTTGCATCTGTTGGAGGAGAGCGAAATTTCGGAACAGATTTCTCAATATTTTGATTTGTTTCTGGAACTGATGAACGAAAAAAATTCTTATTTGCGGACAAGGGGGCTTCTGCTTTTTGCCGCAAATGTAAAATGGGATAAAAACGGTCTTGTGGAACAAAATATAGACTGCTTTTTGGCGCATTTGGAAGATGAAAAGCCTGTCGTTTCCAGAAAATGCATTCAGGCCCTGCCGCAGATTGTGCAGGCAAAGCCGAAACTGCGGGAACGGATTACCGCAGCCCTGCAAAACGCAGGGCAGTCAGGCTATGCAGAAAGTATGGCCAGTTTGATACAGCGAGATATTGTGGAAGCGTTTGAAAAGATTGGCAGGATATAAATTGCGGCTAAAATGCGGAGGATATATGCAATGAGATATATAAGTACATTGCTTGCGGTTTCAGATATGGAGAAAAGCAAACGGTTTTACCATGATGTTCTGGGGCTGGATGTTGTCAATGATTTTGGGGCGAACGTTACGCTGGATGGCGGGATTGCCTTACAGACGATAGAAACATGGGAATCTTTTATACGGACAGACAATATTATTCTGCCAAACCATGCGGGGGAACTGTATTTTGAAGAAGAAAACATGGACGCGTTTTGCAGGCATCTGGAAGGATTTAAAATACACTATGTCCATGAATTGACAGAGCACCGCTGGGGGCAACGCGTTATCCGCTTTTATGATCCGGATGGGCATATCATAGAGGTTGGGGAAAATATGGATGCCGTTGTGCACCGTTTTATACAACAGGGACTGACAGAGGAAGCAACGGCGGCCAGGATGGATGTTCCTCTTGACTATATTATTTCCTGCCTGAAAGGCGATGCATCTGTGCAATGAATATGGCACAACTGCCACAATGGAAAGGCAACAGAATCCTTTTTTGCCATACACTGGTGAAAAAGGAGGGGATTTCATGCCCAGAATTTATCTCAGTCCGTCTTTGCAGGAATACAATACTTATATCAATGGTGGAACGGAGGAACAGGTCACGAACGAGATTGCAGACGCTATGGAGCCGTACCTGATGGCAATGGGGATTGAATTTGTGCGCAACAGACCGGAAATGACACTGGGGGAGGCAATTGCCGATTCCAACAGTGGGGATTTTGATTTTCACCTTGCAATCCATTCCAATGCCGCGCCGGAATCTATGGCAGGAATGCTGACAGGACCTGACGTTTACTATTTTGCCTCCAGCCCTTACGGGAGGGAAATGGCAGAAATCATTGCCGATGAATTTCGTGCGATTTACCCGAATCCGGAAAAGGTAGATGCTGTGCCGACAACGACTTTGCGGGAGCTGCGGCGGACAAACGCCCCTTCCGCATTGGTCGAGGTGGCGTATCACGATAACCCGCAGGATGCTGCTTGGATTAAGGAGAATATCCAGTTGATCGCGGAGGCTTTGAGCCGCTCACTGGCAAGGTATTTCGGGATTCCTTTTGCAGAGCCTGCTGCGGAATAATGTGCTGGAAATATCCGTCTGTTTTCTATTTAGAAAGTTGAACAGGCGGGTATTTTCATTTTTATACAAATTATTACAGTTTTCATAGATAAGAGATTGTTCAAAACGCCTAAAAATATTTTTTTGTAGAAAAAATAAAGGAAATTCCATACAAGGGGAGAATATGATACAATGTGTATATTGTCAATCAATCACATACTGTATACATAATTGAACCTCACGGGCGGTCTGCCCGATGAAAAATACTCAGGGAGGGAAACATATGAAAAATTATGCAGCAAACAGGGTAAGAAACGTAGTTCTTTTGGGCCACAGCGGTTCCGGAAAAACAACTTATGCAGAAGCCGCGCTTTATTATTCCGGCGCAACAAAGCGTTTCGGCAAGGTTGAGGACGGGAACACTGTGAGCGACTATGAAGCAGAAGAAATTCGCCGTAAGGTGTCTGTGAATACATCTGTTATTCCCGTAGAATGGCAGGATACAAAAATCAATTTTCTGGATACGCCCGGCTATTTTGACTTCGTGTCAGAGGCAAAGCTGGCAATGAATGTCGCAGATACCGCGCTGATTATGGTTTCTGCAAAATCCGGCGTTGAAGTAGGCACAGAAAAGGCCTGGGAATATACAGAAGAAATGCATATGCCCAGAATAATTTTTGTCAACCAGATGGACGATGAAAATGCTGACTTTGAAAAAACACTTGCAGATATGAGAACGAAATTTGGCAAGGCTGTCGCGCCTCTGCAGATTCCGTTTAATGATGAAAACGGCAATTTCGTTGGCTTTATCAACCTGATAAAGCGGGATGCAAGAAAAAAAGTGGACGGCAAGCTGCAGCGGTGCGAATTGCCGGAAGAAAAGAAGGACGAGGTTGAAGTGCTCCGTTCCATGCTGATCGAAGTTGCGGCAGAAAGCAGCGATGAACTGATGGAAAAATTCTTCAACGATATCGAACTGACAGAGGAAGAAATTTATGACGGGCTTCTGGCAGGCATTTCCAGCCACAGCATCGCGCCTGTTATGTGTGGCTCCGCTACATTGGGCTACGGCGTAAAGCTGCTGCTGAATACGATTGTACGTTTCACACCTCCCGGACTGGAAGTAAAAAAGAATTTTCACGCGCTTGTTGACGGCAGTGAAGCTGTGCTTTGCAGCAGTGATGACGAAACGTTCTCCGCTTATGTA
Organism: uncultured Anaerotignum sp.; assembly: GCA_910578425.1. Classification (GTDB taxonomy): domain Bacteria; phylum Bacillota; class Clostridia; order Lachnospirales; family Anaerotignaceae; genus Anaerotignum_A. The sequence continues at coordinate 22,327 of CAJTQX010000024.1, read as the reverse complement.
TTCAAGACCATTTCCGACCCTTATATTGGGCGTCTGAACCTGTTCCGGGTTATGACAGGCAAGCTGGACAACACTATGAGCGTTTATAATGTGGAAAAGGATACAACGGAAAAAGTTGGGCGGCTGTATGTAATGCGCGGTAAAGACCAGATCGAGGTTGACGAACTGCACACCGGCGACATTGGCGCACTGGCAAAGCTTTCCAATACTTCTACACAGGATACGCTTGCAACGAAAGAGCATCCGATCTCCATTCCGAAGATCAATCTGCCCGGCTCTGTTCTCTGTATGGCGATACAGCCGAAAGGCAAGGGCGATGAAGATAAACTGTCTGCGGCTCTGGCAAAAATAAGAGAAGAAGACCCTACTATCAAAATGGAGGTCAACACAGAAACAAAACAGACGCTGATTTATGGTGTGGGCGAACAGCAGCTTGATGTTATGGTAAACAAGCTGAAAACAAAATATAAAATTGAAGTAGATCTTTTAGACCCTATCGTGCCTTACAGAGAAACGATTAAGGGCAAGGCTTCTGTACGTGGACGTTATAAAAAGCAGTCTGGCGGACATGGCCAGTTCGGTGATGTTGTGATGGAATTTGAGCCCAGCGGCGATCAGTCTCTGCCTTATGTATTTGAGGAAAAGATTTTTGGCGGCTCTGTTCCCAAACAGTATTTCCCTGCTGTGGAAAAAGGCTTGCAGGAATGTGTGCTGAGCGGCGTTCTGGCGGGATATCCTGTGGTTGGCTTGAAAGCTACGCTGACAGACGGTTCCTACCATCCGGTAGATTCCTCTGAAATGGCGTTTAAGATGGCAACATCCGTTGCATTCAAGGAAGGCGTTCCTCAGGCAAAACCGACACTGCTTGAGCCTATCGAGCATGTAGAGGTACTGATTCCGGAGAGATACATGGGCGATATCATGGGCGATATCAACAAACGGCGTGGGCGTATCCTGAGCATGGATGCGGTTGGCAACAAGAAATGCATCGTTGCGGAAGTACCGACTTCTGAAATGCAGAAATATGCGACAGATCTGCGTTCTATGACACAGAGCCGCGGTGATTACAGACATTGGTTTGAACGCTACGAAGAGGCACCGATGGAGATTCAGAAGAAAATCATTGAACAGAGAGCTGCTGAAAAAGATAAATAAGCTTGGCTGAAAACGAATCTGAGCCGCGAAAGCGGAACAGGGTTTTGAAAATGGCTTAAGAAACCGCAGAAAGGCAATGCTTTGTCAATCTGCGGTTTTTCTTTATATATGCCTGGCAGTGCTAATGTTTTGCAGGTATCAATGACACAGCAGGCGATAATAGCATATAGATTGCTTTGGCATAACAGCGTTTTTAAGTGGGAATAACAAAATGAGATTACGAATGGGAGGGAATACCATGCAGAATGAACTTTTAGATGTTGCGGTAATTGGAGGCGGTCCTGCCGCGCTTTCTGCTGCTTTGAACTGCCGCCAGCGGAACAAGAGCGTATGCGTTTTTGGCAGAAGTCTGGACAGCTCTCTGCTTTTTGCTGCGGAGAAGGTGGATAACTATTTAGGTATGCCGGATATTGGAGGAGAGGAAATGCTGAACCGTTTTTACGCCCATGCGGTGAAAAACGGAGTGGAATTTAAGGAGTGCAGGATTCGCCAGATTCTTTCTATGGGCGACCATTATATGATTAACGCAAATAATGAATTTATCGGGGCAAAAACGATTATTTTAGCAGTAGGGCTGAATAAAAGTATCGGTATCCCGGGCGAGGCGGAATTTCTTGGCAAGGGCGTCAGTCACTGTGCAACCTGCGACGGCATGCTTTACAGGGGTAAAAAAGTTGTTGTTATCGGAGAAAATGAGGAGGGCGAAGCGGAGGCAGACTTTTTGGCAGATGTATGCAAGGAGGTAATCTATATCCCGCTGTATCAGCCGGTTTTGAATTTGAAAGAAGGCATTATACAGAAAGAAGGAAAACCTAAAGCTGTTGTCGGAAAGGACGGAAAGGTAGCCGCGCTGGAACTGGCAGATGAAACAATCAGTTGTGACGGCATATTTTTTGCTAAAAATACCGCTCCGCTGGAAAGTCTGCTTTTTGGGCTGGAAACAGACGGCAAAAATATTGTAGTGAACCGTAAAATGGAAACAAACCTGCAGGGGGTTTATGCGGCAGGGGACTGCACCGGCACACCCTACCAGATTGCAAAGGCCGTTGGCGAAGGGCTGATTGCAGCACTTTCCGCTGCGGAAGAAATTGACAGAAGAAATCGGAAGTAAACAGGAACATCCCTATAAAACCGGAGAGGTATATAAGAAAATATTCTTTCCGGTTTTTTGTACAATATATTTTGAATTAAAATCATGAGATAATAGGAGAAAATATTATTTTAACAGAGATATAAAGAGAATTTTCTGAAATATAGCTGAATATATCTGAATTTATCGGAATACACTATTTGAATAATATGGAAAAAATGGCTAATATAGTACTAGAAATTAGCACTCAATATGAATGAGTGCTAACAAAACAAGAAGGAGGAGAATGATAATGAAACTCGCACCATTAGGAGATAAAGTAGTATTAAGACAATTGGAAGCACAGGAAACCACGAAATCAGGGCTTTTGCTGACATCCCAATCCAAAGAGAAGCCGCAGGAGGCAATCGTTGTTGCTGTTGGTCCAGGGGGCATGGTTGGCGATACGAATGTGGAAATGGTTCTTAAAGAAGGAGATCACGTTGTATTTTCCAGATATGGAGCAATGGAAGTAAAATTTGAAGGCGAAGAATATCTGATCATGCGTCAGAATGACATTTTGGCAATCGTTAAAGAATAAAAACAGGAGGCGTTTTGGGATATGGCAAAGGAAATCAAATACAGCACAGAAGCCAGAAATGCAATGGCGGCTGGTGTTGACAAGCTCGCGAATACAGTAAAGGTAACACTTGGTCCTAAGGGCAGAAATGTAGTTCTGGACAGAAAATTCACATCTCCAATGATTACAAACGATGGCGTAACCATTGCAAGAGATATTGAGCTGGAGGACCCTTATGAAAACATGGGCGCACAGCTGGTAAAAGAAGTTGCAACACAGACAAACGATGTTGCGGGCGATGGCACAACAACAGCAACTGTACTGGCACAGGCAATGATTCAGGAAGGTCTGAAAAACGTTGCGGCAGGCGCGAACCCAATTATTCTGAGAAAGGGCATGCAGAAAGCAACAAACGCAACAGTTGAAGAAATCAAGAAAATGAGCCAGTCTGTTACAACGAAAAAACATATTGCGAATGTTGCAGCAATTTCCGCTGGAGATGAAGAAGTCGGCGATATGATTGCGGATGCAATGGAGAAGGTAACGAACGATGGCGTTATCACTGTGGAAGAATCCAAAACCATGCGCACAGAGCTGGAACTGGTGGAAGGCATGCAGTTTGATAAAGGCTATCTGTCCGCTTATATGTCAACAGATATGGAAAAAATGGTTGCGGTTCTGGAAGACCCGTATATTCTGGTTACCGATAAGAAGATTTCCAATATTCAGGATCTTGTTCCTTTGCTTGAGCAGGTTATGCAGGAAGGGCGCAAGCTGCTTTTGATCGCAGAGGATGTAGAGGGTGAAGCACTTGCAACGCTGGTTGTAAACAAACTGCGTAATATTTTTACCTGTGTAGCGGTAAAAGCTCCCGGATATGGCGAGAGAAGAAAAGCGCAGCTTGCAGACATTGCTGCTCTGACAGGCGCGCAGGTGATTTCTGACGAACTGGGCATTGACCTGAAAGAAGCAACAACAGATATGCTGGGTCACGCAAAAACAGTCCGTGTGGAAAAAGATTTGACGATCATTGCGGATGGTTCCGGCAGAAAAGAAGATATTGAGGCAAGGATCAATCAAATCAGAGCTGGTATCGAAGAGACAGAATCCGATTTTGACAGAGAAAAATTGCAGGAAAGATTGGCAAAACTTTGCGGCGGCGTTGCTGTGATTAAGGTTGGCGCAGCAACAGAAACAGAAATGAAAGAGAAGAAAATGCGCATGGAGGACGCTCTGGCGGCAACAAGGGCGGCTGTGGAAGAAGGCATTGTAGCTGGCGGCGGTACTGCATTTGTTCATGCGATTGAAAAAGTGAGAGCAACCTGCGCAGATTTGACAGGCGATGAAAAGACAGGCGCGGATATCGTAATCAAGGCATTGGAAGCTCCTTTACGCCAGATCGTTACAAATGCGGGTCTGGAAGGCTCTGTTGTTGTAAACAAGGTGAAAGAGCAGAAGGACGGTATCGGTTTCAATGCGCTGACAGAGGAATATGTAGAAATGGTTGAAGCGGGTATTCTTGACCCTGCAAAGGTAACAAGAAGCGCGCTTCAGAATGCGACATCTGTAGCGTCTACGTTCCTGACGACAGAGGCTGTTGTTGCGGAACTGCCTGCGAAGGCTCCTGCTATGCCTGACCCTGCAATGGGCGGCATGGGCGGATATATGTAAGCCACTAAGTCAATGACGTTATAAAAGTTCACTCCGGAAGGAAAACTGGCAGAAGTATGCCAGCCTTCCGGAGTATTTTTCTGCCATCTTGTATGACAATATAGCGGAAAAATATTGCAGGGACAGTTGAGAAGGGGACAGGAAAGGTATTTTTACAACCAGTTTATTGTAATTTCAACACAAAAAGAGAATTATCTTTGAAGTATGCATAGATATTGCACGAAAAAAAGAATGCGGAAGTTTCTGCAAATTGTGGAAGAAGTATGGTATTGTATACTGTTTTTTCGGGAATATGCTCAACGGTATCTTTCGTACAAATACAAATGTCTTAGAAAATCAAAAAATGTCCGCCAGAAAGAAACTTTTTTCGGGATTTCTATTGACTTTGCAGAAAGCAATCATATATAATAATTCAAAGTTCATTATGGTATTTTCGTCATAACTGACAGAAACCTACGGAATATGCAATATAGAGGAGGGATTTTGTTTGTTACAGGCTTTTGACATTATTGGACCTGTCATGATTGGCCCATCCAGTTCACATACCGCGGGAGCGGTTCGTATCGGGAAATATGCCCGTTCTATTCTGGGCACAAAACCGGTATCTGCAAAGATTCGTTTCAGCGGATCTTTCGCTAAAACCTATAAGGGGCATGGTACAGACAAGGCGATTATTGCCGGTATCATGGGAATGGATACGGACGATGGACGCATCCGCCGCAGCATGGAAATCGCGAAAGAGGAAGGACTGAGCTTTGCCTTTTTGGAAGAGGATATTGATGGCGCGCATCCGAATACAGCGGAAATCACGCTGACAGACGCCAACGGAAAATCTGCCGAAGTGCAGGGGGCATCCATTGGCGGCGGCAACATTATCATAAATAAAATCAATGGTACGGAGGTTTCTATTACAGGGAAATCCGATACCCTGATTATCCCGCATGACGATGTACCAGGCATGATTGCTGTGGTTACGAACATTCTTGCGGAAAAGAAAGTAAATATCCACGGTTTTTCACTTTGCAGGGACAGAAAGGGCGGTACCGCTGTTATGACCATTGAGATTGATGGCGACATTGACGAATCCATCAATGAGGCGATATTGCAGAATCCTCATATCCATGCATCTACGATATTGAAAGCCATTTGATAAAGGAGAGTGAAAAGAATGAAATATGATTCTTTGTCAGATTTGGTTGCAGCGGCAAAGGAACAGAACATAACCCTGTCTGCGCTTGTCCTCCGGGATCAGGCGGCGTCTGCGGAAAAAACGGAAGAAGAAATGTTCCGGACAATGACACAATCCCTTCAGGTCATGAAGGAATCTGTTCAGGACGGGCTGGTACAGGGAATTCGTTCTGCAAGCGGACTGACAGGCGGCGATGCTTTCAAAATGAACGAAGCAGTAAAAAATGGGAAGAATATCTGCGGAAAGATTTTCGGCACAGCTTTGACAAAGGCCCTTGCTGTTTCTGAAACAAACGCCTGCATGGGCAGAATCGTTGCAGCTCCTACAGCGGGCAGCTGCGGTATTCTTCCGGCGGCAGTGCTGACGATTGCGGAGGAACGCAATATTCCGGATAAGGATGTTGTGATGGCGTTGTTTACGGCTTCTGCTGTCGGACTTGTTATTGCAAATAAAGCAAGCATTGCAGGCGCGGAAGGCGGCTGTCAGGCAGAATGCGGCGCGGCAAGTGCGATGGCCGCGGCGGCGATAGTTGAGATGTGCGGCGGTACGCCTGAAATGTGCGAGCACGCATGCGCGATTGCCTTGAAAAATATTCTTGGACTGGTATGCGATCCTGTTGCGGGATTGGTTGAAATTCCATGCATTAAGCGGAATGCCGGAGGCGTGGCAAATGCACTTGTTGCGGCGGAGCTTGCACTTGCAGGCATCGGAAGCGCGATTCCTGCGGATGAGGTTATCATAACCATGAAAAAGATTGGAGATATCATGTCTCCTGCATTGAAGGAAACAGCGGAAGGCGGCCTTGCATGCACGCCGACCGGAAAATTGCTTTGCGAGAAAGTATTTGGCCATAGCTGAGCCACATATTTGATCATATTACCAAAACGGCAGGCTGGATAGAGGGAAACCGGAGTTTACCGGTATGGGTATTCTGCCTGTCGGAGCAGCGTTTTACTGTAACCGGAAAATTTGCAGCAACGCAGCCGTACTGCGGGTGCAGATATGCATATGTATTCCGCCGCAGAGCAATGCCTGCGGAAACGGATATGATATGCGGCTGTCCTGTACCGGCTGCAAAAAAACAAAAATAGGAGAAGGTCATCATGAATATTTGGCAAAAATGGAATAGTATTAGCTTAGTAAAACGTATTATTTGCGGTCTGATTATTGGTGCGATTCTGGGTGTTGCAGTTCCCCAGGCAGCACCTATTGCAGTTCTGGGCAGCCTGTTTGTAAACGCTTTGAAAGCAATCGCACCTGTACTGGTATTCTTCCTGGTAATGGGCGCGCTGGCAAACGGCAAAGAAGGCGCGGGCAGCAACATGGGCCGTGTTGTTGTACTGTACCTGCTGGGTACATTTGCGGCGGCTGTTACAGCTGTTATTGCATCTTTCCTGTTCCCTGTGGAACTGGTTCTGCCTGAGGCTGCTGGTGAATCCGCAGCACCCGGCGGCATTGGCGAAGTTCTGACAACACTGCTGCTGAACATCGTTTCCAACCCTCTGGGTTCTATCGTAAACGCGAACTACATCGGTATCCTTGCATGGGCTGTCGTATTCGGCCTGGCTCTGAAGCCCATTGCTTCTGAGGCGACAAAGAAGGGCATCAATGATTTCGCGGAAGCGGTTTCCCAGGCAGTTAGATGGGTTATCAGCTTTGCTCCTTTCGGTATCGCTGGTCTGGTATTCTCCACAGTATCCGAAAGCGGCCTTGGCATTTTCACAACTTACGGCAAACTGATTCTGATTCTGGTAGGCAGCATGGCGTTTGTTGCTTTCGTGCTGAACCCGCTTATCGTGTTCACACAGATCAGACAGAATCCTTACCCTCTGGTATTCAAATGCCTGAAGGATTCCTTTATCACAGCGTTCTTTACAAGAAGCTCCGCTGCAAACATTCCTGTAAACATGGCTCTTTGCGAATCCCTTGGGCTGAATGAAGATAACTACTCTGTATCCATCCCTCTGGGCGCAACAATCAACATGGCTGGTGCAGCTATCACAATTACAGTTATGACACTGGCAACTGTTAACACAATGGGTATCACGGTTGATATTCCCACAGCGATTCTGCTGAGCCTTGTTGCTGCGGTTTCCGCGTGTGGCGCTTCTGGCGTTGCCGGCGGCTCCCTGCTGCTGATCCCTCTGGCTTGCTCTCTGTTCGGTATCTCTGGCGATATCGCAATGCAGGTTGTTGGTGTTGGTTTCATCATCGGCGTTATTCAGGACTCCTGCGAGACAGGTCTGAATTCCTCTACAGACGCACTGTTTACAGCAGCTTCTGAATTCCATGAGTGGAAAAAAGAGGGCAAACCCATCAAATGGTAATCCATCCATTTGGTTGATTTGTTGAAAAGGTTACAAAGAAACAGATTATCATAAAATAATATCCATCTATCCGGTTATGGAAATTCTCCCTTTTGAAGGGAACGCTGCAAAAAAGCGGTAAAGCCTATATGGTTTTGCCGCTTTTCCTTTGCTCTGGAATGGGATTAAACGGATATTTTTGAAGGAATTTATATTCTGTTGCGCAACAGCTTGTATTTCGTAAAATTATTCTTTATAATAGAAAAAGAAAAGGAGGGGGAAGTATGGTCGTTTTAATTTCAAAAAATACCTTGCAGGAAGGAAAAGAACAGGTTTTTTTGCGGATTGCGGAAAAAATGGCTGAGGAAACCCAAAAGGAGGAGGGCTGCTGTTTTTACAGGCTGGCAAAAGATGCGGCAGCAGAAAATATCTATTATTTCATAGAGGCATATGAAAACGACGCAGCATTGGAGGCCCATCGGAACAGTGCGCATTTCCAGACATATGTTCCACAGCTGGGAGAAATGAGAACGAAGCCCTCCGAGCTGACAAAATGTGAGGTTATTGAGTTTTAACGGAAGGCTGGAGGATTATGGGACTGCCGAAAATTTACAGAAAACGCTATATGCCGAATGAAACGGTACTGCTCAAAGATGATGAAATACTGCGTTTAGATGAAGATGTACTTGTGACAAAGTGGAATGTGCTGCATCCAAAGGCACAGTTCAGTCATGGAGTTTCCTGCTATTTTTTGAAAAAAGGCTATAAAATTAGCAAATTCTTAAACGAAAATGAAGAACTTGTTTACTACTATTGTGATATAATAGATACGAAATTCGATGAAAGCGAAAACGCGTTTACATTTACGGATCTGCTGGCAGATGTTATTATCTACGAAAACGGATTTGTAAAGGTAGTGGATCTGGCAGAAATTGCGGATGCATTAGAGGACGGCAGCATAGGGACCGCGGAAGTGCAGAAGGCTTTGCGGCAGTTGGATGCTCTGCTGGAGTTGATATACAGCGGCAAACTGCCGGAGCTGCTCCGCTTTATCGAAACTGAGGATATGGAATGAATGGAAATATTCACAAAGGGCATCGGGAGCGAATCAGAGAACGTTATTTGCAGGAAGGCCCAGACGGCTTCGCGGATCATGAGATATTAGAAATGATGCTATACGGCATTATTCCCAGAGGAGATACCAACCCGATGGCTCATATGCTGCTTGAGGAATTTGGTTCGCTTTCCAATCTGCTGGAGGCTGACCCTGCGGAAATCATGAAAACCGGCGGAGTCGGAAAGGGAACAGCAGTTTTTCTGTCGCTGGTGCATGAAATGGTACGGCGGTTCCAACGGGAAAAGCTGGAGCAAAAGGCAATGCTGACATCCAGCATCCGTGCAGCGGAATACTGCTGCGCGCTTTTAGCACACTGTACAACGGAGCGTTTCTATGTCATTTGTCTGGATAGCAGGCGCAGGGTTATACACACAACGAAGGTGGCTGACGGCAGTGTAGTGGAAGCCCTTGTACAGCCAAGGCTTGTTATGGAGGCTGCTCTGCGTTACAGGGCAGCGGGAATTGTATTCTGCCATAATCACCCCGGCGGGAATGCAAGACCTTCCTTTGCGGATGTGGAATTGACGAACAGCCTGCGAGAGCTTTTGAGTTTGGTGAATATCCAGACAGTAGACCATATCATTGTAGCGGAAGATAATCAGTATTACAGCTTTTCGGAGCATGAAATGCTGAAGGACAGCAAGTAGACAGGGAGGAATAGATATGACAGACAAAAAACTTTACCGTTCCAGAACAGATGTGAAGATTTCAGGCGTCTGCGGCGGCATTGCAGAATATTTTGGGATTGATTCTACTATTGTAAGAGTGTTGTGGGTATTGGGCAGCTTTATGACGGCATTGATGTTCGGGCTGCTGTTATATGTTATCTGTGTGTTTATCATTCCGGAGGATTCGGGATATATTGACGCGGAATTCAAGGAAAAATAAACAGGCAGAGTCTGAAAAAAGGAGTGTTTACAAATGGCAGAAGAAAAAAAGAGGATATTTAGCGGAATGCAGCCCTCAGGACTGATTACATTGGGCAATTATCTTGGCGCATTGAATAACTGGACGAAATTGCAGGATGAATATGACTGCCTGTACTGTATTGTGGATATGCACGCGATTACTGTGCGGCAGGACCCTGCAAAGCTGCGGAAACAGGCAAAGGAACTGCTTTTGCAGTATCTTGCGGTAGGCCTTGATCCGGAAAAGAATATCATTTATTATCAGTCACATGTGCCGCAGCACGCAGAGCTGGGCTGGATATTGAACTGCTATACTTATATGGGCGAGCTGAACCGCATGACACAGTTTAAGGATAAATGCGCAAAGCATGCGGATAACATCAACGGCGGGCTGTATACGTATCCAGTTTTGATGGCGTCAGATATTCTGTTGTACCAGACTGATCTGGTGCCTGTCGGAGAGGACCAGCGGCAGCATTTGGAGATTACAAGGGATATTGCCGGAAGGTTCAACAGCATCTATGGGGATACCTTCAAAATGCCGGAGGTATATATTGGCAAGGTAGGCGCAAAGATTATGGCTTTGCAGGAGCCTACAAAAAAGATGTCGAAATCCGATGATAATAAAAATAATATCATTACGCTGATGGATGATCCGAAAGAAATCATGAATAAAATCAAACGCGCAGTGACGGATTCCGACAACGAAATCCGCTTCAGTGAAGATAAGCCGGGCGTTTCCAATCTGCTGGGCATTTACTGCGCGGTAACAGGCAAGACTATTCCAGAGGCAGAGCGTGAGTTTGCAGGCGCAGGCTATGGTGCGTTCAAGACAGCGGTTGGCGAGGCTGTTGTGGCTGATTTGGAACCGATCCAGAAGAGAGTAAAAGATTTGGAAGCAAACAGGGATTATCTGGACGAAATCATCCGCAGCGGCGCGGAAAAGGCAAGCAGGCTTGCAGACCGCACGCTAACGAAAGTGCATAAAAAAATTGGATTCCCTGCAAGAATACGGTAATTCAAAAATCAAACGGCGAAGGCATTCCGTTCTGGAGGCTTTCGCTGTTTTTTTGCGGACGCGGGATAAGCGGATGCGGCACTGGTATGGTATTGCCGCTTCATCATGCTGTTCCCTGTAAATTCCCCGCAAAAAGTAAATTTCTGTGGAAATTTTTTGAGTTTTATGATACCATAAATAAGGAAGGAGGCTGTACGATGTATAAAAGAATTGTGTTGAAATTAAGCGGAGAAGCTTTGGCTGGAGATAAGGACGGGGCCGCTTTTGACGATACGGTGATCTGGGGGCTTATACACCAGATAAAAACGGTGATAGAGAAGGGGACGCAGGTCTGTCTTGTTGTTGGCGGCGGGAATTTCTGGCGCGGACGGAGTGCGTCATCCAATATGGATCGGACAAAGGCAGACCAGATTGGTATGATGGCTACTGTAATGAATGCGGTATACCTGACGGATGCATTTCGTCAGAACGGTATTCATGCTGTGGTGCAGACGCCGATTCCTTTTGGCACGATTACAGAACTTTTTTCCAAGGACAGTGCGCTGGCGCATCTGGAAAAAGGGGAGGTCGTGATATTTGCCGCAGGGCTGGGACACCCGTTTTTTTCGACAGATACAATTACAGCCTTGAGAGGGGCGGAATTGGACGCAGACGGCTTGTTTTTTGCGAAAAATATTGACGGCGTATATGACGATGACCCTGCATTGAATCCACAGGCGAAAAAAATTGATGTGATTCGTTCGGAGGATATTGTGAAAAATAACCTGAAGGTTATTGATCTTGCCGCTTCCGCGCTTTGCTTTGAACAGAAGATACCTGTAATCATTTTTGGGTTGAATGAAGAAAACAGTATCATCCGCGCAGTTGGCGGAGAAAAAATTGGTACGATTGTAACGGTTTCATAAATTATTTTACGGGAGGAATAGCATGTTGACTGAATTAACAAAACCTTATGAGGAAAAAATGAAAAAAACAATTGCCGTTTTGGAAAGCGACTACGCAACAATCCGCGCTGGGCGCGCGAATCCCCATGTATTGGACAAGATCATGGTTGATTATTACGGTACGCCTACGCCTGTAAATCAGGTCGGTAACGTTACCATTCCGGAGGCGCGTCTGATTCAGATTCAGCCCTGGGATACCAGCACGCTGAAAGCGATTGAAAAGGCAATCAATATGTCTGACCTTGGAATCAATCCCAATAACGATGGCAAGGTGATTCGCCTTGTTTTCCCCGAGCTGACGGAGGAACGCAGAAAAGAACTGAACAAGGATGTAAAGAAAAAAGCGGAGGCCGCAAAGGTTGCAATCCGCAACATCCGCCGCGATGGCATGGACGCATTCAAGAAGATGGAAAAGAAAAAAGAAATCACAGAGGATGATCTGAAAAATCTGGAAGATGAAACACAGAAGCTGACGGACAAGTTTATTGCGGATATTGACAAGAAATGTGACGAAAAATGTAAGGATATTCTTGCGGTATAAAAACGAAAGCCCCTCTCAGAAGCTTTCGGCAAAGCCGGGGGACATGGGAAATAAAAGCCTGTGTTCCCCGTCGTTCTAAGCATCCGGCAAAACTATTCAATTGAGTTTTGATAAGATTTATGGTTGTCTTGTCAATAAGGCTGTGAAAAAAGGCAGGACAAAAGCGGAAGCAGATGAGATAAATATGCTGGCTGACGGGATATTCCCAGACGGAACTGGACAAAATGCCGGGAAAAGGCATTTCTTAGGGTGATTTTTTCGTAATGCTCCTGACCTGAATGAAAACAGGTTTTTCATAAAAAGCAGTGTATGCGGCGCAAAGGTGGAGAAAATGGAAGATCCTCTTATGCGCGAGTTTCGTTATCCGGACAAGCTGCCGGATGAGCTCGCAAAAGGAAAGCTAATGAATGCTATACTGCGGAACTAAAGCGTTTCATGCAAAGGCTTGCAGGGCTGACAGACGGAATAAAGAGAATGGGTTGATTTGGGAGGAAACTATGGCTTTGGAAAAAGATGCCGGCAGATTTCCGCTGTCAGCGGAAAAAATGCCGAAGCATATTGCAATCATCATGGATGGCAATGGCAGGTGGGCAAAAAAAAGAGGACTGCCGCGGAAGGCAGGACATAAGGCTGGCGCGGAAACGCTGGAAAAAATCATTTCCGCAGCGCGCGAACTGGGTCTTGAACACCTGACGGTATACGCTTTTTCGACGGAAAACTGGAAACGCTCCCAGGAGGAAGTGGATGCGATCATGAATTTGCTGCGCCAGTATTTGAAGAATTATTTCAAAAAATTTATCAAAGATGATGTGCGGATGGACGTGATAGGAGATATCCGCCGCTTAGACGCAGATATTCAGAAGCAGATAATCGAAATCGAACAGCTTTCTATGGAAAAAACAGGACTATTTGTTCATATTGCGTTGAACTACGGTGGAAGAGATGAACTGCGTCGGGCAATGACAAAAATAGCACAGGAGGCTGCGGAAGGGCGGCTTTTGCCGGAAGAAATGACAGAGGACTGCATCGCTGGATATCTGGATACGGCTGGGACGCCTGACCCTGAACTGGTCATCCGCACCAGCGGCGAGGAGAGAATCAGCAATTTTCTGCTTTGGCAGTCAGCTTATTCCGAATTTTATTTCTGCGATACGCTCTGGCCAGATTTCACAAAGACGGAGCTGGAAAAAGCTATTTTTGCTTACCAGAACAGAGAACGCCGCTTTGGCGGAAGATAAAAAGGAGGATTGGCGTATGAAAACAAGAATCCTTTCCGGAGTCTTTTTGCTTCCGCTTTTGATTTTTGTTGTTGTCAGCGGGGGTATCTGGCTGAAAGCGGCTGTGGGCATTCTGGGGCTGATTGGTATGCATGAATTTTATCATGCATTTTCCAGGGAAAACAAGGGGCTGCATATGATTGGATATGCTTTCGCCATTTTTTATGCGGTGTTTTTGGAGCAGATCATAAATGGGAACAATTATTTTAATATTTTTGTATCCATTTTTCTGGTTATACTGCTGATATATACGGTAGTTTGCTATGGAAGAACGAACGCTTTGGAGGGAATGACAGGCTTTTTTGGCTTTTTTTATGCGTTTTTTCTGCTCTCTCATGTATATTTGATACGGGAGTATACCTATGGCAAACTGTTTGTGTGGCTGGCGTTTATTGCGGCGTTTGGCTGTGATACAGGCGCGTATTTTGCAGGAGTGACATTTGGCAGGCATAAACTGGTGCCTGCCCTCAGTCCCAAAAAAACAATAGAAGGCTCTGTTGGCGGTATTTTGACTGCAACGCTTCTTGCATTGGCATACGGATTGTGGATCAGCCGGTACTATGTACTGGAGGGCGTAAACATCCTGCTGCTTTGCGGTTTGACAGGCTTTTTCGGGTCTTTTCTGGCACAGATTGGTGATTTGGCCGCTTCCGCAATGAAACGTCTGACGGGCATAAAGGATTTCGGTAAGCTGATACCAGGGCATGGAGGTGTGCTTGACCGTTTTGACAGCGTGATTCTGACAGCTCCGGCAGTATATTACATCATGATTTTTTTAATAGAAATTAAGCCGAACTAGAGGTGGAAATACATGAAGACGATTGCAGTACTTGGCTCAACAGGCTCTATCGGTACGCAAACGCTTGAGGTTGCGGAGGAGCTCGGCAACATTCGCGTTGCGGCGATTTCCGGTAACCAGAATATTGACCTGCTGGAAAAACAGACTCGAAAATTCCGACCAGAGCTTGTGGCAGTAATGGATGAAAAAAAAGCGGAGCTGTTGAAAAGCAGGCTTGCAGATACAGATATCAGGATATGCGCCGGTATGGATGGGCTAAAAGCGGCAGCAACGCTGGACGGCGTGCAGACTGTTGTCACGTCTGTTGTTGGGAATGTTGGACTGGAGCCGACTTTTGCCGCGATAGCCGCTGGAAAGGATATCGCACTGGCAAATAAGGAAACGCTTGTTTCCGCAGGGCAGCTTGTGATGGATCTTGTGCGGCAGAACGGTGTTTCTATTTATCCTGTGGACAGCGAACATTCTGCGATTTTCCAGTCTCTGCAAGGAAATGAAGGGAACGCTGTCCGGCGTATCCTGCTGACTGCGTCCGGCGGACCGTTTCGCGGGAAAAAGCGGGAAGACCTGCAGGCTATAACGGCGAAGGACGCGCTGCGCCACCCTAATTGGTCTATGGGAAAGAAAATTACCATAGACTCCGCAACACTGATGAATAAAGGGCTGGAAGTGATGGAAGCAAAATGGCTGTTCGGCGTGGAAACAGATCAGATTGAGGTTTTGGTGCATCCGCAGAGCATTATTCACTCCGCTGTGGAATATGAAGATGGTGCTGTTATTGCACAAATGGGCGAGCCGGATATGCGGGTGCCGATACAGTATGCCCTGACGTATCCCCAAAGGCTGAAAAACTCTTTTCCGAAAATTGATTTTTTTGCGCGGAACACATTGACATTTGAAAAACCGGACAAGGAAACGTTCCGTTGCCTGGCTCTGGCGTATCAGGCTTTGGAAACAGGCGGGACACTGCCCGCTGTGTTGAACGGCGCGAATGAAGTGGCGGTTGCGCGTTTTCTGGAAGGCGAGATTTCTTTTTTGCAGATTCCAATACTGATAGAAAGCGTTATGAACGCATATACTGTCAAATATGAATATACATTGGAAGATTTGTTGGAGGCAGATGCCTGGGCAAAAGCCTATGCGTCAAAATTTGTATTCTGACAAATAAGGGAGGGTAATATGGTTTCCTCTTTGATTGTTACAATCATTTTAATCGGCGTACTGGTGATTGCCCATGAATTTGGGCATTTTATCGTAGCCAAAAAAAGCGGGATATGGGTACAGGAATTTGCGGTAGGCATGGGACCGAAGATTTTTTCCAGGATGAAGGGCGATACGGAATACAGTATCCGAGCGTTTCCTTTAGGTGGTTTTTGCCGTATGGAAGGCGAAACAGATGAGGGGGAAATTGGTCCGAATTCTTTTTTGAATAAGTCAGCTGGCGTACGGCTGGCAGTAATGGCAGCAGGACCGTTTATGAATTTCCTGCTGGCTTTCGTGATGCTTTTTGGGCTGGCCTGTACCAGTTATATTGCAAAACCGGAAATAAGAATCGTTTTGGAAAACTCTCCCGCACAGGCCGCCGGACTACAGGCAGGCGATGAAATCAGGCGCATAAATAACCAGCGCATCCATATTTATGATGAACTGCAAAATATTTTGTATCAAAATGGCGGCAGGCCAATTGAACTGGAAATACTGCGGGACGGCAAATTGCTTTACTATGAACTGACGCCCCAATATAACGAGGAGAGGCAGACTTTTTTGATTGGCTTTTCGCCGGAAATTTACACAGGCCTGCTTGCGGAACCCACAGAAGGCTATAAAGATGCAGGTTTTGTGGATACAGCATATTACAGCTATTATTCCATGCTGAACTATATTAAGATGACGGCACAGGGGCTGGTGAAGGTATTTACATTTACAGCATCTCAAGATGAATTTGGCGGACCGATTACCATTTTCAAAATGGTAGGGGACGGCTACGAAGCCGGACTGGAATACAGCCTGAAAGCAGCGATCCAAAATGTGGTTTATATTGGAGCAATACTGGGGGCGAACCTGGGTGTACTGAATCTGTTCCCGATTCCAGGGCTGGATGGCGGAAAGATCCTTTTTCTGTTGATTGAAATTGTACGGCGGAAACCAATGAATTTGGAAACGGAAGGAAAGCTTCAGTTTGTGGGCTTCATGTTTCTGATGCTGCTGATGGTGTTTGTGATTTACGGGGATATTATAAAAATATTCGTAAAATAATGCGGCACTGACGGAAGGGCGGTTTGCTCTTCCGCTTTGGGTGTTTTGCAGAATGGACAAAGGGTGAGAGCTTTGGAGAGGAAAAAAACAAGGGAAATAAAAATAGGAAACCTGAGGATTGGCGGCGGACAGCCTGTTTGCATACAATCCATGTGTAATACGGATACCAGGGACATTGAAGCGACTGTGACACAGATTTTAGCTTTGGAAAATGCAGGCTGTGAATTGGTGCGGGTCGCTGTGCCGGATATGGCAGCGGCAGACGCGATTGGCGAAATCAAAAAGAAAATCCATATCCCACTGGCAGCAGACATACATTTTGATTATCGTCTTGCATTGCGGGTGATGGAGCTTGGCATTGACAAGGTACGCATCAACCCGGGCAATATCGGAGATGAGGAGCGTATCCGTCAGGTTGTTACAATGGCAAAGGAAAAGAAAATTCCAATTCGTATTGGTGTAAACAGTGGATCTTTGGAAAAAGAGCTTCTGGAAAAATATGGCGGCGTTACACCGGCAGGGCTGGTAGAAAGCGCGCTGAAGCATGTCCGCATATTGGAAAAATATGAATTTTATGATATTGTAGTATCTATTAAAGCATCAGATGTACCGTTTTCCATAGAGGCATACCGTCTGCTTTCGGCGGCAATTCCTTATCCTATCCATGTAGGGATCACAGAGGCGGGGACGCCATATGTTGGCACTGTAAAGTCCGCAGTTGGTATCGGTGCGATTTTGGCAATGGGAATTGGCGATACTATACGCGTTTCTCTCACAGGTGATCCTGTGGAGGAAATACGTGCGGCAAAGGAAATATTGAAAAGCCTTGGACTGCGGAAATTTGGACCGGAGCTTGTTTCCTGTCCGACCTGCGGGCGAACGCAGATTGATTTGATTTCGATTGCAAATGAAGTAGAACGGCGTTGTCAAGGAATACAGAAAAATATCAAGGTGGCTGTAATGGGGTGTGTGGTAAATGGCCCCGGAGAGGCACGAGATGCAGATGTTGGCATTGCCGGCGGAAAGGGTGTCGGTCTGCTGTTCCAAAAGGGCGAAATCATCCGGAAAGTGCCTGAGGCGGAGCTGGTGGACGCTCTGATGCAGGAGATCGGCAAGCTTTGAACAAAATGAGGGAGGAAGAAAATGACGGCGCAGACATTTCAAAGTGTTTTTCAGAAAATCTCTCTTTCTGCCAGTGTGCAGGAGGCTTTTCGGGAGAGCATTGTCCAAAAATTGGCGATACATAAAAAAGAACATATGGTCAGTATGAAAATTTCCGCGCCGCGCCTGATTCCTTTAGATAAATGGGACGCTTTGCGGGAGGAACTGCTGCGGAATCTGCCTGGCATCCATAGTGTAGAGGTAGCCGCAGTGTATGATCTGCCGGAGGACGCCCCTGAATTCCTTGCGGAAACTTATTGGGATACGATTCGACAGTTTTCTGCAAAAAAAAGCAAGGTCTGTGCGGGAATTATTGCTGACGCAGAATGGAAAGTTCAGGACGGAAAAATGCTGATTTTTGTAAAAAACAATATGGCGTATTATCTTGCGCGAAAAAAACTGGACGAGGAACTGAGCCATATGATTTTTGAAGAAACCGGACAGCAGCTTTTGATACAGTTCAAAAATACGCTTTCCTCTGCGGAAGAACGGGAACGGCTGGAAAAAGAACGGGAAAGCAAAACGGAGGAGCTCCTCCGACAGATTGTGACTGCACCGGTTCCACCCAGAGGGGAAAACGTTGCTGCCGGCAATGCCGTTCCTTCCTTTCCGAAAGGTGTTTTGTTTGGCAAAGAATGCAGTGGGTCGGTTTCTAAAATTGTGGATACGAAAATCGTTGGAGAAAATGTAACGATTGAAGGAAATATTTTCAATGTGGAATCGCGCGAAATCAAAGGGGACAAGTATATCG
Organism: uncultured Anaerotignum sp.; assembly: GCA_910578425.1. Lineage (GTDB taxonomy): Bacteria > Bacillota > Clostridia > Lachnospirales > Anaerotignaceae > Anaerotignum_A. The sequence goes on along the minus strand of CAJTQX010000024.1, from coordinate 3,588 downwards.
TATCCTTTGATATGACGGATCTGAGCGATTCAACGACAGTGAAATTCTTTGTAAAAAAGAATATCTTTGACGGAGAAATGAATGAAAAGCTGAAAAAAGGTGTGTATCTGCGCGTACAGGGTGAAGTGCAGTTTGATAAATATTCCAAAGAAATCAACCTTATGGCAAAAAATATCATGCTTGGGCAGCCGCCTGCGCCCCGTATGGATACGGCGGAGGAAAAGCGTGTCGAACTGCATCTGCATACGCAGATGAGCAGTATGGACGGGGTAACGCCAGTGAAAAAATATATCCAGCGCGCAATCGACTGGGGACATAAAGCGATTGCCATTACCGACCATGGCGTTGTGCAGGCATTTCCGGACGCAATGAACGCCATCGGGAAATCAGACTTGAAAGTGATTTACGGCGTGGAGGCATACCTGATTGATGATCTTGGGAGCGTTGTCACAATGCCGAGAGGCCAGACGCTGGATGATGTATTTGTCGTATTTGATATTGAAACTACAGGACTTTCCTGGGAAGCAGAGCGAATTACGGAAATTGGCGCAGTCAAGATCAAAGACGGCAAAATCGTAGAACGGTTCAGCAGTTTTGTCAATCCGGAACGCCCGATTCCTGCTGAGATTACAACCCTGACAGGTATAACGGACGAAATGGTAGCAGACGCGCCTAAAATTGAAACGCTTCTGCCGGAATTTCTGGCGTTCTGCGGCGACGCAGTGATGGTGGCACATAATGCCAGCTTTGATATGGGATTCATCCGGCATAACGCAAAGCTGCGCTGCGGTGTAGAAGTGAAAAATACTGTGCTGGATACGCTGGGGCTTTCGCGGGCGTTGCTGCAGGATCTGAAAAAACATAAGCTGGATATTGTCTGTGACTATCTTGGCGTCAGTCTGAAAGGGCATCACCGCGCGGTAAACGATGCGGAGGCAACGGCAGAGGTGTTCCTGCATTTTGTGGATATGCTGGTGGAAAAAAAGATTTTTTATGTAGATGAGATCAATGTGCTTGCCAGCCAGACGGTGAATTATAAAAAACTGAAAGCGCACCATGCCATTATTTTAGTACAGAATTATACGGGATTGCGGAATCTTTACGAACTGGTTTCTCTGGCGCATATCGAATATTTTTTTCGCAGGCCGAGGATACCGAAAAGCGAGCTGCTTCGTCTAAGAGAAGGGTTGATTTTGGGCAGTGCGTGCGAAGCGGGAGAGCTTTACCGTGCGCTGCTGGAAGGGAAACCGGAACCGGTAATTGAGGAGCTTGTAAATTTTTATGATTATCTGGAAATACAGCCATTGGGAAATAATCAGTTTATGATAAATTCCCCAAAGGTGGAAAATATCCATTCTATGGAGGACATTCGGAACATTAACCGGAAAATTGTGGAATTGGGCGAAAAATATGGCAAGCCAGTTGTTGCAACGTGTGATGTACATTTTATTGATCCGGCAGATTCCGCGTTCCGAAAAATCATTATGGCAGCAGAAGGGTTTTCTGACAGCGACCAACAGCCGCCGCTGTTCCTTCGTACAACGGACGAAATGCTCAGAGAATTTGAATATCTGGGCGCGGAAAAGGCAAGGGAGGTCGTTATAACAAATACGAACCTGATTGCTGACAGGATTGAAAAGATAAAGCCCATCCCAGACGAAACGTTCCCGCCCAAAATTGAGGGTGCGGACGAAGAACTTCGGGAAATCTGCATGGAAAAGGCGTATTCCATCTATGGGAATCCTTTGCCGGAAATCGTGCAGGAACGGCTGGAAACGGAGTTAAACTCTATTATCAGCAATGGGTATGCCGTATTGTATATCATTGCGCAGAAACTGGTTTGGAAATCGGTTGCGGACGGCTATCTGGTCGGTTCAAGAGGCTCGGTAGGTTCTTCTTTCGCGGCAAATATGGCAGGCATTACAGAGGTAAACTCTTTGCCTCCGCATTATATCTGTCCGAATTGCAAATATTCGGATTTTGAATCTGAAACCGTAAAAAAATATGCTATGGAAGAGGCGAGCGGCTGTGATATGCCGGATAAGGTTTGCCCTGTTTGCGGTACAATGCTGCATAAAGATGGGCATGACATTCCGTTCCAGACTTTTTTGGGCTTTGAAGGTGACAAAGAACCCGATATTGATCTGAATTTCTCCGGTGAATATCAACAGACAGCACATGCGTATACCGAGGAACTTTTCGGAACGGGTCATGTATTCAAGGCTGGCACGATTGGCACGCTTGCGGATAAAACGGCTTACGGCTTTGTGAAAAAATATTTTACGGAACGGGATATTACGGTGCATAATGCGGAAATCAATCGTCTTGTGGATGGCTGCACAGGAGTTAAACGTACCACGGGGCAGCACCCCGGCGGACTGATGGTTGTTCCGAGTGACCACAATATTTACGAATTTTGCCCGATTCAGCGGCCTGCGAATGATGTAAATTCCACGATTACAACGACGCATTTTGATTACCATTCCATCAGCGGACGTTTGCTCAAGCTCGACCTGCTTGGACACGATGACCCGACAGTCATTCGCATGCTGTATGACCTGACAGGTGTGAATCCGCAGACTGTTCCGCTGGGCGATCCGGAAACGATGTCATTATTTGAATCTCCGGCGGCGTTGGGGGTAACGGCAGAGGAAATTGGCTGCAAAACGGGAACGCTTGGCATTCCGGAGTTTGGCACAAAGTTTGTGCGGGGGATGCTGCTGGATACAAAACCGAAAACATTTGCAGACTTGCTGCGGATTTCAGGTCTTTCCCACGGTACAGACGTTTGGCTTGGAAATGCGCAGACGTTGATTGAAAATGGTACAATCACATTGAAAGAAACGATTTCCACGCGTGACAGTATTATGATTTATTTGATCAACAAAGGCGTGGAAAAAAAGAAATCTTTCAAAATTATGGAAAAAGTGAGGAAGGGCAAAGGGCTGACAGAAGAAGATATTGCCGATATGAAGGCTTGCAATGTGCCTGACTGGTATATTGAATCCTGCCAGAAAATCAAGTATATGTTTCCGAAAGCACATGCCGCAGCTTATGTAATGATGGCATTTCGGATTGCTTATTTCAAAATCAATTATCCGGAAGCATATTATGCGACATATTTCACTGTGCGCGCGTGTGATGATTTTGATTATTCCTGCATGTGTAAAGGAGTAGAAACGGCAAAAGAGGCAATAAAGGAAATCCATGCAAAAGGGCAGGAAGCTACGGCGAAGGACAAAAATAAGCTGACTGTTTTGGAGATCATTGTGGAATTTTACGCAAGAGGATTTCAATTCCTCCCGATTGACCTGTATCGGTCAGATGCAAAAAAGTTCATCGTAACGCCGGATGGCCTGATACCGCCGTTTAATTCCCTGCAAGGTCTGGGCGTAAATGCGGCGCAGAGCATTGTGGAAGGAAGGAAAGACGGGGAATTCAAGACACTCGAAGAGCTCAAGGAACGTACCACGCTGGGTCGTTCCCTGATAGAACTGCTGAAAGAAAACGGCGTTTTGGATGGAATTCCCGAAACCAATCAGTTGACGCTGTTTTAGGCAGTGTCGTCACAAGTGTCTGCACACGCCT
>CAJTQX010000023.1 GCA_910578425.1 uncultured Anaerotignum sp. | reverse complement strand
CATCCTTCTAGCTTTTTCTTTCCTTGTTGTCCAATATGTATTGTAACTCTACACTGTGGCTTTATCTTTTTTCAAGAATTTTGTTGCAATGTGCGGGGGGATATGCTATACTGTTTCCGTTGTCTATAAATAACGAGGATTATTGATCAACAAAACAGAGAATGAGGTGAAAGAAAATGAGAGAAGGTATCCATCCTGAGTATAAGCAGGTAAAGGTAAGATGCAACTGCGGCAATGAATTTATGACAGGCTCCACGAAGGACGAAATCAGAGTCGAAGTTTGCTCCAAGTGCCATCCTTTCTACACAGGCAGCCAGAAACTGCTGCTTGAGGCTGGCGGCAGAGTTGAAAAATTCAACAAGAAATACGGCAGAAAGTAAAAAACTGCATTTTGCAGAGAAAAGGGGGGTGCCGCTCAATCATCTGATTTGATGATTGAGCGGCACCCCTTTTCTGTAGTTTTATTGTCCTTTATTACAGACCGCTCAATTCATCAATCAGTTTCGATTTCAACTGAACGAGCTTTTCGGAGAGGTCAACAGGGACGATATCAGGGTTATTCAGCCGCATATGTTCATCCCAAAGGGATTCTTTTTCTCTATTGCAGTAAGCCTGTATTTCCATAGTGGGAGGACATTCATAAACCAGCTTTCCGTCTATAAAAACAGGCTGCAACAGATCCCGCACATGGTAAGAATTGGCGGGCAGGCGCATATTTCTCCACTTCGCGCTGGTATCGTAGATTTCCAGCGGTTCGTTTTCATTGATTTTTTCATCTTCCAGCGCAATCAGATCCGCTTTGATTTTTCCGGTGGTGTTATCATAAATGCGGAATACCTTCTTGATTCCGGGATTGGTGACTTTCTCCGGATTATTGGACAGCTTGATTTTCGGAATAAACTGTCCGTTTTCATTTTCTTCTGCCGCCAGCTTATATACGCCGCCAAAAGCGGGGCAGTCATCACAGGTAATGAGCTTTGTGCCAACGCCCCAAAGGCTGATCTTCGCGCCCTGTAATTTCAGGCTGGCAATCAGGTTTTCATCCAAATCGCTGGACGCGCTGATGACTGCATCGGGGAAACCGGCTTCTTCCAGCATGGCTTTGGCGCGCTTGGAAAGGTAGGCAAGGTCGCCGCTGTCAAGGCGTATGCCATAATTCCGCAGGGGGATGCCTGCCGCGCGCATCTCCTGAAATACCTTTATAGCATTGGGAACGCCGCTTTTCAGCGTACTGTAAGTGTCCACAAGGAGCAGACATGCATCGGGGAACAGCCGCGCGTATTCGCGGAAAGCGGTCAGCTCGTCAGGGAAGCTCATGACCCAGCTGTGGGCGTGCGTGCCCTTTATGGGGACGTCAAACAGCCGTCCGGTCAGGACGTTGCTGGTGCCGCAGCAGCCGCCGATTACGGCCGCTCTCGCGCCCAGTGTGCCCGCATCCGGTCCCTGTGCGCGGCGAAGCCCGAATTCCATGACAGGGTCGCCCTGTGCGGCCCAGCAGACGCGGGACGCTTTTGTGGCAATCAGGCTTTGATGGTTAATAATGTTCAAAAGTGCGGTTTCAATCAGCTGCGCCTCGATGATGGGAGCTTTTATGCGCATCAGCGGCTCATGAGGGAACACAACTGTCCCTTCGGGGATGGCATAGATTTCGCCTGTGAAGCGGAATGTCCGCAGATAGTCGATAAAATCAGCGGAAAACAGGTTCAGCCCTTCCAGATAGGCAATGTCCTCCTCTGTAAAACGCAGCCTGTCGATGTATTCAATGGCCTGCTGAAGTCCGGCAGCGATCGCGTAGCCGTTTCCACTGGGGTTTTTACGATAGAACAGGTCGAAAACAACCTGCTTGCGGTACGCGCCTGTTTCATAGTAGCCCTGCATCATGGTCAGCTCATATAAGTCCGTCAGCAGTGCCAAATCTCGTCCTTTCATTTTGAAATCTCCTTTTTCCTTCTGCGGGTTTGCCGCAGAATGTCGTTATGTCGGTCATATATTTTTGATTATACCTGTGATTGCAGAAAAAAGCAAATCTTTTTGGCTTCTGTAAAAGGGGCGGATTTGCAGATATTGCTTGCTTTCTGCGTTCCGCATGATACAATAGGAGAACAGCGCGAGATCGCGGCAGAGGTTCTGCGCTGAGAATACAATATTTTGGAGGCGGAAAATGGGCGGAGAAAAGAGAACAGGACGGCTGCTGATGATGCTCGTGGGAAACCTGCTGATTGGCGTAGGCGTGGCGTTTTACCGTATGAGCGGGTTCGGGGCGGACCCGTATACCTGCATGAATCTGGGCGTCAGCGGTTTTTTGGGAATGTCTTTTGGAAATTGGCAGCTGCTTATGAATATCATACTGCTGGCAGCCGTTTGGCTTACCGTAAGAAACTGCATCGGCCTGGGAACGCTTGTGAATATGGTCTTTGTTGGCTATACGGCAGATTTCCTTTGCTGGCTGTTTTTGGAACAGATGGGGTTGCCGGTGAACATGCCTCTGCGGATTGCGTTCCTGCTTTTGGGGATGCTGTTCCTGTCATTTGGCTGTGCATGCTATATGTCGGCGGAAATGGGGATAGCACCATATGACAGCGCGGCGTTTATCATTACAAAATATGCAGGGGAACGTGTTTCCTTCCGCATGGCAAGGATTACAACGGATGTTACGGTGGTGCTTGTCGGTATTGCGTTCTGCATTGCCGGGGGAAACAGTGTCTGGCAGGCGGCAGGGCTGGGGACAGTCATCTGCGCCATCTGCAATGGGCCGCTGATACAGTATTTCCGGAACATACTCCGGAAAAAAGCATGAGAACCTGTTTGTCATCCTTTGAAACGCCGTCTTCTTCAGCCTTTCACCGCCATACTTTGGAATTTTTCTTAAAATACTCACAGCTATAAGCAGAACGAGCGTGAGCGAAGCGACTGTATTCCTGTGAAAAATTTCCTTTGTCTGGCAGCGAAATTCAAGGCAGGTTCGGCATTTCCCAGGACAGTGAGCAGATTCTAAGGAGGAAAAAGAATGGAAATTGAAAGAAAATTTTTGACAGAAAGGGAGAAGATCCCGTTTGATATTACGGCGTTTCCTTGCATGGAAATCACACAGGCATATATCAGCTTTTCGCCGGTCATACGCATCCGCCGGAGCAATGAGGCGTATATTCTGACGGTGAAGGGCAAAGGACTTTTGTCTCGGGAGGAATTTGAGCTGCCGCTGGAACAGGAGGAATATGAAGCCCTGCAAAAGAAGGCGGAAGGGGAGAGCATTGTCAAAAAACGCTGGCTCATACCGCTTGAAGGAGGGCTGACTGCTGAGGTGGATTTTTATGAGGGTCCGTTGAACGGACTCGCAACAACAGAGGTGGAATTTTCATCGCTGGCGGAGGCGGAGGCATTTGTCCCGCCGGAATGGTTCGGGAGGGACGTCAGCCGCGAAAAGCGGTATAAAAACGCCGCGCTTGCGCGTTTTGGCATGCCGAACAAAAAAGAATTTTGATATAGAGGAAAGGGCGTTTTACAGTATATCAGGATGCGGAACAGGCTCTAAGTACAAACGTAATTGACAAAAAAGTTTTTCCGGATTATCAGCAGTATCTTGCTGATAAACATTCGGGACTCTGTCCTTTCCATGAAATTGGCAATGAAATGCTGTTTGAACGTTATGATGGGGAGGATACTTTTTGGACACAGCCGGAGGGTGCGCACTGCTCCGATACGTGGGACTGTTATACCGCATTGCAGGGTGTTCTATGCGGCAGGGTTATGCTGTTTGGGGAATAGCGTACTGTGTTTGTGTAAAGTGGGACAGGGAAAAGGGGTAAGAAAAGCAAAATAAAAAAACCAGAGAATAATTCTCTGGATCAATTCTGCGGCTGGTGGGACTCGAACCCACACGATATCACTACCGCCAGATTTTGAGTCTGGTGCGTCTGCCAGTTCCGCCACAGCCGCAAATGAAACTGCTTGATTATCTTACCATAAAACATGGAGGAATGCAAGCAGTTTTTTTATTTTTGTTAAATTTTGCCGTTTGCCGGAAAAAGGAAAGCGTTTTTGTGCGGTCAATGTCGGGCAGGACGCATCATTCTCCTAAAATTTCGGGCTTCGGATAATCCACGCCGAACGTATCCACCGTTACTTTTTCCATAACCTGCGGTTCACGCGGACGGTCAGCGCGGTCGGTTTTGGTTTGCGCGATCGCATTCACAATTTCCATACCCTCCGTTACCTTGCCGAATGCGGCATACTGATGATCTAAATGCGGCGCGTCCTCATGCATGATGAAGAACTGGGAACCCGCGCTGTCAGGGTGCATTGCCCGCGCCATGGAAAGCACGCCGGCAGTATGCTTTAGATTATTTTCAAAGCCGTTGAAACCAAATTCGCCCTTTATGGTGTATCCGGGACCACCCATACCGGTGCCTTCAGGGCAGCCGCCCTGTATCATAAAACCGGGGATAACACGGTGGAAAATTTTACCATCATAAAATCCTTTCTGAATCAGGGAAATAAAATTATTGACCGTATTTGGGGCGATTTCAGGGTAAAGCTCGGCTTTGATCATGCCGCCGTTTTGCATTTCGATTGTTACGACAGGATTCATAATATTTTCTCCTTTTCTTTTTCATTTAGAACAGTTGTTTGAAAAGGCGGGATATGATTATGAAAAACAGAGAATCTGATTTCCACGTTTTTCCGGCATTCCCGCTTTCCTGCAGTATAACACAAACTGCTCTTTCCCGCAAATCTGTTTTTGCCGTATTCTTTTGTGTGAAAAAGTGTTGAAAAAATGCAGGTGTTTATGGTATACTGAACTCGATATAATGATTATGGGCATTTTTCTCCGCTGCCTGTTTCAGGCGTTCCTCATCTGAGACTGCATATCAGCTTTTGGGGAGAATAATACCTGCAAACATAAAAAATTCCAGAAAGAAAGGAAGTCGTCAGATATGCGTAAAAGCATAAAGAAAATGGTAATGATAAGGGTGATTGCGGCCCTTGCCGCGGTGCTGCTGCTCAGCGCGATAACAGCGGTCAATATTTCCCGAATCCATAATACGCAGGCTGAAAATGCCGCGGCAAGCGCGCTTTTGGATCGGATAGAAAAAGCGGAGGTTGCGCATTATAAATGGGTTACAAACCTGAGCAATGCCCTTTACACAGGGTCGGAGTTTACCGGCAGCATTGATCCGACCACATGCGTTTTGGGACAATGGCTTTACGGGGAGACGAATACCGAAAATGCGGCAATCCTTTCCCTGCATTCCCAGATGGAGCCTCTGCATAAGGAACTGCACCAGTCCGCTACATATGTACTGGATTTGTATGCTTCGGACCCTTTGGCGGCGCAGGAATATTACCATAACACCATACAGGCAAATCTGACTACGCTGGTCGGTCTGATGGATCAGGTCGTGACAGAGAGCACGCAGATGAGCGAGGACTGCGGGGTGCAGATTGAAAAGACCATCCGCTCCATGCAGATTTTGTCCATTATATTCGGCCTGCTTGCGCTGGTTTGTCTGCTGAGCCTTGTGCTTTATGTAATGAAGCATGTTGTACGCCCGATTATCTATGTTACGGAAAAAACCGCGCCTTTGCAGGATGGCTGCCTGAATTTGGAGCTGGATTACCATGCGGACAACGAACTTGGCGACCTTTCGAAGACGATAGAGTCCTCCATGGCACTGATCCACCGTTATGTGGAGGATATCAACCGCATTATGGGACGGCTGTCTGAGGGCAACTTTGATGTCCATACATCGGAGCATTTCATTGGTGATTTCAAATCTATTGAGCATTCGATAGACAGCTTTACATCTACGCTGTCTCTGGCGATTGCAAACATCAGCAACGCAGAGCGTCAGGTTTCCGGCAATGCGGAACAGCTGTCCAGCGGTGCGCAGGCTCTGGCGCAGGGTGCGACCGAACAGGCAAGCTCGGTAGAGGAGCTTTATGCAACGCTTGACGGACTTTCCAAGAATGCGGAGAAGAATGTAGAAGCTGCTACAAAGGCACAGGAAAACGCACGTCTGACCGGCGAACAGGTCACGATCAGCCGCAATCAGATGGAGCAGATGGTTGCCGCGATGCAGGATATTTCTACAGCTTCTCAGGAGATTGGCAACATCATCGCAACGATCGAAAATATTGCTTTGCAGACAAATATCCTTTCGCTGAATGCGGCTGTCGAGGCGGCACGTGCGGGCGCAGCGGGCAAGGGCTTTGCTGTGGTTTCCGAGGAAGTGCGTAATCTGGCGGCACAGTCTGATCAGGCGGCAAAGGCGACAAAGGAACTGATCGAAAATTCTGTTGGAGCGGCGGAAAGAGGACAGCATATTGTGGATGAGGTTTCCGCGAGCCTGCAAAAGACGCTCGAGTTGGTAATGAGTTCGAATCAGGTAATCGGCACGATTGCAGACGCTGTTCGTAATGAGGCGGATACCATTTCGCAGGTAACGCAGGGTATTGGGCAGATTTCCGTTGTTGTGCAGACAAACTCTGCCAGCAGTGAAGAATCCGCGGCGGTCAGCGCGGAACTGTTCAATCAGGTGCGCGTACTGCGGGATCAGACAAAACGGTTCAATTTGAAACACTCCTGATTTCTGAATGAATATGAAAAGCGACTTCACTTATTTTGAGTGGAGCCGCTTTTTTCATGCTTATGCAATGCGGGAAAGCGGTTTGTTTCATAAATTTGCAAAGTAACAATGCTTTGAAAAATGGTTAAATTGACGCGCGGTGAATATGGCGTCCGGTGCCGAATAGAGAGAAGGCTGAAACCAAATCAAAAGGAGGCGGCGAAATGATAAAGGCAGAAAGTAATTTTAAGTTACATAACAGGACGATTGTCATAAAAAGGCCGCTCCACTGACAACGGAACGGTTTAGGCTGAAAAGACCGGCTAAAACTGACAGGCGAATCGCAAATAAAATATTCAAACAGGGAATTGATCTATATGCAATAAAAAATGGGCAGTTCCTGCGGGAAAGCCCATTTTTATATGCTTTACGCTATATGTCAACTGAACAGGGAAAGCGGATACGCCTTACTCCGCCCAGCGTCCCAGCTTACGGAACCGCTGGTAGCGTTCTTCTGCCAGCTTTTCGCCCGGTGTACGGGAATAGCATTTCAAATCCAGCACAAGCCGCTCTTTCAGGCTTTCGCACATACGGGAGAAATGCACAAAATCCTCAGGAATTATATCCTCTGCAACGCCAAATTCCGTCATATCTTCTGCTGTGATATGCAGGCATTCCGCCGCGTCTGCCGCGAGCTTTGCGTCCTCCCAGAGGATGCTTGCGCAGCCCTCCGGAGAAATGACTGAAAATACTGCATTTTCCAGCATATATACCTTGTTTGCTACGGAAAGCCCCAGAGCACCGCCGCTGCCGCCTTCCCCGATAACGATAGTAATGACGGGCGTTTTTAATGCCATCATCTGCATCAGGTTATCGGCAATCGCCTGTCCCTGACCGCGTTCCTCTGCGTCCTCTCCGCAGAACGCGCCGGAGGTATCCACAAAACAGATAACAGGGCGGGAAAACTTTTCAGCCTGTTTCATCAGCCGCAAAGCCTTGCGGTAGCCCTCTGGCATCGGGCAGCCAAATCTGCACTGAATACGTTCCTCCAGGTTGCGCCCCCGCTCAATGCCGATAAATGTGACGGGGATCTCCCCAAGCAGCCCTATGCCGCCGATTACGGCAGGGTCATCGGCGTATTTCCTATCGCCGTGCAGCTCTGTGCGTTCGGAAAAGAGGCGTTCTATATAAGCTCTGGCAGTCGGGCGTTCTGCGTCCCTTGCCGCCTGCAATCGTTCATAAGCCCTCATAACATTGCCCCCTTTCCGCCATGCTGACGCAGAAGGCGTTCCAGCGTCTGCCGCATTTCGTTACGCGGTACGATGGCGTCTACAAAGCCATGTTCCAGCAGAAATTCCGCGCTCTGGAAATCTTCCGGCAGTTTCTTTTTTGTTGTCTGCTCAACAACACGCCGCCCCGCAAAGCCAATGGTGGCCTTTGGTTCAGAAAGGATAATATCCCCAAGCATGGCGAAGCTTGCTGTAACACCGCCGGTCGTCGGGTCTGTCAGCACTGTGATGTAAAGCCCGCCGTTTTCCCCGTGCCTGCCGACTGTGCCGCTGACTTTCGCCATCTGCATCAGGGAGAGGATGCCTTCCTGCATCCGCGCGCCGCCGGAAGCTGTGAAACCGACCACAGGCAGATGATTTTCTTCGGCATATTCAAACAGCCGCGCAATTTTTTCGCCTACGACGGAGCCCATGCTGCCCATCATAAACTGAGGCTCCATAATGAATACAGCGCAGGGCTGGCGGCGGATTGCTGCCGTTCCGCAGAGCACGCCTTCCGTTTCGCCGGAAACCGCTCTGCCGCGCTCCATTTTTTCCGCATAGCCGGGAAATTCCAGCGGGTCAACTGTTGTGATGTTCGCGAAAAGCTCCTGAAAGCTGTCCCTGTCGAACAAAGCCTTTACCCGCGTCCGCGCGCCGATGCGGTAATGATGGCCGCAGTTGGGGCAGACCATTTTATTTTTAGCGACAGCCCGTTTCGTTTCGTAAGACTTGCAGGACGGACAGCGCATTTTTTCCTCTACAACAGGCGTGATTCCGCCTTTTTCCAACACATTTCTGGACTTGCGAAATAAACCTACAATATTATTCATTTATCCCACGTCCTTCTTCCAAAATATTCTGCAATGCAAGGGTGTCATATTCCCCTTTGAAAAATGCTTTGCTGCGCACCAGACGCAGTTGGTCTTCAATATTTGTTTCCACGCCCTGGATAACCATTTCGCAGAGCGCGGCTTCCATCTTTCGGATAGCTTCTTCCCGATCCTGTGCGTAAACAATCAGTTTGCCCAGCATGGAATCGTAATATGGTACGATTTCGCAGTCCTGCACGAGTGCGGTGTCAAAATGCACCCTCGCGCCGCCGGGGATATGCAGGAAATCCACAATTCCCGTTGAACGCGCGTTAATGCGGCACTCTATAGAATGTCCGCGCAAAAGGATATCTTCCTGTCTGATATCCAGCGGGATACGGCAGGCAATGCGTATTTGCCATTTTACAATGTCTATGCCGCTGATTTCTTCCGTAATGGGGTGTTCCACCTGCAAACGCGTATTCATTTCGATAAAATAAAACTGACCATCGGGCGCGAGCAGGAATTCAACTGTTCCGGCATTGGTGTATTCCGCCGCTTTTGCCGCTTTGACTGCCGCGTCCATCATTTTCTGCCGGATTTCTTCCGTCATTACAGGGCAGAGTGTTTCCTCCAGCACTTTCTGTTTGTTCAGTTGGAGAGAGCAGTCACGTTCCCCAAGGCAGAGGATATTTCCGAAACAGTCTGCCAGTACCTGCATTTCCACATGCCGTACAGACGTCAGGTATTTTTCCAGAAAAACGTCCCCGTTGCCGAACGCGCTTTCAGCCTCGCGTGAAGCCGCGTAAAAGGCGTTTTCCAGTTCGTCTTCCTTCCATACGGCGCGGATTCCTTTCCCTCCGCCGCCGGCGGTTGCCTTAATCAGAATCGGATAACCGATTTCCTTTGCGCGTTCCTTTGCTTCAGCTGCATCCTTCAGAATCTCTGTGCCCGGAACGACGGGCACGCCAATCTCCTTCATCAGCTGTCTGGAATGGTCTTTATCGCCCATTGCGGCCAATACCCTGCTGTCCGGCCCGATAAACGTAATGCCGTTCTCCTCGCAGAGTGCAGCAAATTCCGCGTTTTCCGAAAGGAAGCCATAGCCCGGATGTATTGCGTTTGCGCCCATAGCCAGAGCCGCGCTGATGATATTTTTCTGATTCAGATAGCTTTCCGCCGCAGGGCTTGCGCCAATGCAGATCCGTTCATCTGCCAGCGCGGCGGGCAGGGAATTTCGGTCAGCCTCGGAATAGACCGCGACGGTTTCAATGCCCATTTCGCGGCAGGCGCGTATGATGCGTACTGCCACTTCGCCCCGGTTGGCAACGAGAATTTTAGAAAACATAGTCCATTACTCCTTTATCAGCGCGAAAGAAAATTCCGCGCTGACACATAATTTTCCGTCAACATAACCTTTGCCCGAAGCCCAGTAGAAAACGCCTTTGTGCTTGAGCAGGGTACATTCGGTTTCCAAAACGTCCCCGGGGCGCACGCTGTTTTTGAAGCGCACCTTATCCAGGCCGGTGAAAAAGGGGGTCGCGCCGCCTTCGGTCTGCTCCGAAAGCAGTACACAGGCGGACTGTCCCATGATTTCGCAGAGTATTACACCCGGCACAACGGGGTTTTCGGGGAAATGTCCCTGTAAAAACCATTCGTCTCCGCGAATTTTTTTTCTGCCGTATGCAACGCCGTCCCGCAGCTCCGCTTCGTCAATAAGAAGCATAGCATCTCTGTGGGGCAGCAGTTTTTTGATTTCTTCCTGATTCATGGCGTCCTCCTTTATACGGGCTGAATGCGGAACAGGGGCTGGCCAAATTCCACGATCTGTCCATTATCCACCAGCACCGCTTCGACTGTACCGTCTGTTTCCGATTCGATGTTATTAAACATTTTCATGGATTCCACAATGCACAGCACATCGCCAGCTTTGACCTTGCTGCCGGCTTTTACGAAAGGCTCCGCGCCGCTCTGCGGAGCAAGGTAAACCGTTCCTACCAGCGGAGATTTCTGTTCTACGCCGGAGAAGGGGGATTCTGTCAGTATGGATGTTTCGGGTGTCAGCTCTAAAGGTTCCGCCGCCTCTTCCACAAAAACGGGGGAGGGGGCTTCTGCCGGAATGGTTCTGCCATGTGCGGCTTCCAGCACCAGATGGTTGTCACCCTCTGTCAGTTCCAGCTTTGTCAGATGATTCTGGCGCAGTATCTTTGCCAGTTCAGCGATTTTTTTCGTTTCCACCGTTTCATCATTCCTTTACTTTTTTGAATGCAACGCAGGCATTGTGTCCGCCGAAACCGAGCGAGGTTGACAAAGTGCCTTCCAGCTCTGTATGCAGGGCGGTGTTAGGCGTATAGTCCAGATCACAGTCAGGGTCTGCTTCATTCAGGTTGATTGTAGGCGGAATGGTTCCATCCCGCAGAGCAAGCACTGCCGCGATAGCTTCTACCGCGCCCGCTGCGCCCAGCATATGCCCCGTCATGGATTTTGTGGAGCTGATATGCAGCTTTTTCGCGCCCTCCGCGCCAAAAGCGTTTTTGATGGCCGTTGTTTCGGTTTTGTCGTTTAAGGACGTACCTGTGCCATGCGCGTTGATATAGATTTTTTCCGCCGGAATGCCTTCCAGACCTTCTGCCGCCAGAGCAATTGCCTTGCCGCTTGCCGTTGCTTCTTCCGCCGGAGCCGTGACATGGTGCGCGTCACAGGTCGAGCCATAGCCTGCAACTTCTGCGTAAATCTTTGCGCCGCGCGCCTTTGCGTGCTCATATTCTTCCAAAATCAGCGCGCCTGCACCTTCTCCCATGACGAAGCCGCCGCGGCGTTTATCGAAGGGCAGGGAAGCTGTATCAGGGTCCTCCGAAGGACTCAGAGCCATGCAGCTGCCAAAGCCCGCAATGGCAAGGGGGGTAATAGCTGCTTCACTGCCGCCGCAGATTGCCGCTACAGCGTAGCCATGACGTATTGCGCGGAACGCTTCACCAACTGCCGTTGTGCCCGTAGCACAGGCTGTGGAAACTGCGACACAGGCGTTTTTTGCCTGATAGCGTATTGCGATATTGCCCGCGGCGATATTATTGATCATTTTCGGGATAAAAAGCGGGGAAACGCGCCTTGCGCCTTTCTCTTTCAGCATATCATAACTCTCGCAGAAGGTTTCAAAGCCGCCGATGCCGGAGCCGAAATAAACCGCAAGCGCATCCTGCTCAATTTTACCTTCCAGGTCGCTGTCGCCCATTGCTTCGCTTGCCGCCGCCATTGCATACTGTGTGAATAAGTCGAGCTTTTTTGCCGCCAGTTTTTCCATATACTGCGTCGGGTCGAAATCTTTGACCTCAGCCGCCAGTTTATATTTGCTTTCAGATGCATCAAATCTGGTGATGGGGGCGATTCCGTTTTTTCCGATACATACCGATTCCCAGAAAGCCGACGCACTGTTGCCTACAGGCGTGACTGCGCCGATTCCCGTTACTACTACTCGTTTCATGTCTATTCCATTCCTTCCAGACAAATTAAAAATCCTGGAGGCTCCGCCTCCAAATCTTATAAAACCCTGGGCTCCGCCCAAACCCGCCCGTTTTTTGAAAAAAGCGAGACCAAAAACTTTTATTTCAGCCGCATTCCATGCGGCCGGGAAGCCAAACAGTATGGTTCCCGCCACGCAAGAATTGCGTGGCAAAACAGGGTCAGGGGGGGATTGGGGGCAAAACTCCCAAGGTGTTACATCTTTTACATAGCCATGCCGCCGTCGATGCGGATGACCTCACCTGTGATGTAGTCCGATTCAGCGGATGCAAGGAATAACGCCAGCTTTGCTACATCTTCCGGCGTGCCAAACCGTTTCATGGGTATGGCGTCCTTTAACGCGTCATTCCCCGTAAAGGTTTCCGCCATATCTGTCGCGATAAAGCCGGGCGCGATGGCATTACAGCAGATTCCTCTGGATGCCAGTTCTTTTGCAACCGATTTCGTCAGGCCGACAACACCCGCCTTGGACGCGGAATAATTCGCCTGTCCTGCATTCCCGTTCAGTCCCGAAACAGAGCTGATATTGATGATCTTTCCGCTTTTCTGCTTTAAGAACAGCGGGTAGACGCCCTTTATCATATAAAATGTTCCTTTGAGATTCGTGTCGATGACAGCGTCAAAATCCGCCGCCTTCATCATGGGAACCAGTTTATCTTTTGTAATTCCGGCATTGTTTACCAAAATCTGTATACCGCCGAAATCCTTCGTAATTTCCTTTAGGACCTCTGCCGCCGCTTCCGCATCGGAAACATTGCACTGATATGCCTTTGCTTTTACGCCGAGTGCCTCCAGTTCCTTCAGGGTTTCTTCAGCTGCGGCAGTATTTCCTGCATATAAAAATGCGATATCTGCGCCGTTTTCTGCGAATTTCAGGCAGATTGCCTTTCCAATTCCACGTGAGCCGCCTGTCACGACTGCTGTTTTTCCTTTCAGCATTCCGTACTGACCTCCTTGCTTACCTGTTCCGCTTCATCCATATCAGAAACGCTGTATACACGGCTTTCCGGCAGTATGCGTGCAATCAGTTTTTTCAGGGTATTTCCTACGCCAACTTCGATAAAGGTATCGAAGCCGTCCGCCGCCATTCGCTCGATGCTTTCCTGCCAGCGCAGACTGTGGTTGATCTGCTGTTCCATCAGTTCACGCACATTTTCTGTATACGGTTCTGTGGTAAAGTTGGAATATACCGCAATTTCCGGTTTCCGTAGTGCAAAAGCCGCCGCTTTTTCGCCAAATGCCTTTGCTGCGTCGTTCATAAAGGGCGAATGAAAACCGCCGCCCACAGCAATGGGCATGCCTCTGCCGCCGGCTTCACGCACAGCCTTGGAAAATGCATCCATTTCCTCTTTTGCTCCGGCAACAACAAGCTGCCCCGGACCGTTGTAATTCACAGGATAAACCTGCTGGAAATTTTTGCAGATTTCCTCGACCTTTGCGTTTTCCAGCTTCATGACAGCCAGCATGGAGGCGGGATGTTCCGCCGCCGCTGCTGCCATTTCCTGGCCGCGGATACATGCCAGACGGAATCCGTCAAAATGACTGTATGCTCCGGCAAATGCCAGCGCGGGCAGTTCGCCCAGAGAAAAGCCCGCAACGCCTTCCGGCACAACGCCTAACCCGCGCAGCGCGATTGCCGCCGCCAAATCTGCCAGATACAGGCAGGGCTGTGTATTCTGTGTTTCTTTCAGTTCTTCTGCTGTGCCTTCAAAGCATTGATGCAGTGTACCGTTCCGCAGGGCTTCTGCCCCGTCGAATAATGCGCGGACCTCGGTGCTGTTTTCATAAAAGCTCTTTCCCATACCGGCTTTCTGCGCGCCCTGTCCGGAAAAAACAAATGCTATTTTACCCATTTTGCCGCTCCTTTCAGAAGTGCCTCCGCTTCTTCTGCGACTTCCTTCACGATTTCTGCGGCGGGCTGTTCTTTTTTCACCATGCCGGAGATCTGTCCCGCAAGGAAACAGCCTTCCCTGGTATCGCCCTCCACAGCAGCCTTTCGCAGCGCGCCCACGCCCAGCTCCGCAACACTTTCGGCAGTTGCTTCGGGGGCAAATTCCTTTTTCAGGAAATCCCTCGCGAATTGGTTTTTCAAACCTCGGCAGGTGTTCCCGCCGAAACGCCGTCCGGTTACGGTTGTGGAAATATCCGTTGCTTTCAGCACCATATCTTTGTAGTTTTGGTGTACGCCGCATTCCTCCGCAAGCAGGAAACGCGTACCCATCTGCACGCCGACTGCTCCCAGCAGGAATGCCGCCGCCATGCCTCTGCCGTCGCCAATGCCGCCAGCCGCCAGAACAGGGATGTTTACGGCATCGCAGACCTGCGGCACAAGCGGCATGGTTGCCATATCGCCGATATGGCCGCCGGATTCGCCGCCCTCGGCGATTACAGCGTCCGCGCCCGCGCGCGCCATCATTTTTGCGCCCGCGACAGATGCCACAACGGGAATAACTTTAATGCCTGCGGCTTTCCAGAGCGGCATATACTTTGTGGGGATGCCTGCGCCTGTTGTAACGACAGGGATTTTTTCCTCTGCCACGATCTGGGCAACTTCCTCCACATGGGGGCTCATCAGCATGATATTTACGCCGAATGGCTTATCTGTCAGTCCGCGCGCAATTTTGATCTGCTCCCGCAGATAATCGCCGCCTGCATTCATGGCGGAAATGATGCCGAGACCGCCGCCATTGGAAACAGCCGCCGCCAGCTTCCCATCGGCAATCCACGCCATACCGCCTTGGAAAATGGGGTAGTGTATCCCCAGCATAGAGCAGATTGGTGAATCGATCATAGGGTTTTCCGCCTCCTTTTCCTTAGTTCAGCCTGCTTTCGATCAGCGTTACCAGATCGCTTACCGTATTGATTTTGCTGTCGCCCATCTCGATTTCAATGTCAAATTCTTCCTCCAACTGCATCAGAAATTCCATTACGTCAAGGGAGTCGATGCCGAGTGTGCCGAATTCTGTTTCGGGTTTGATGCTTGCCGCATCACATTCCAGTTTTTCTGCCAACATTTCTGCAATCTTTTCAAATACCATAATTTTCAATCTCCTTTACATTCTCATATGATTTTTGTTTTCTTTTCTCTATAAAAAACGGTCTGACCGTTTTTTGGCTTTAAGATATGGAAGCCTTTAAAGCTCTGCTCTAAACTCTGCCGGTTTTCTTTCCTCATTACATGAAATGCGATGGAAAAGAGGTCAGTGGGAAAGCTTTTTGCAGGGCGTGTGACTGATTCCTGCGGTTTTATTTACCACCGCAGCAGGCACGCCGCGCTTGCAAGCCCCCCGCCGAATGCAGGGAGGAGCAGCAGATCGCCTTTTTTCAGCATTCCCTTGCGGTTCATTTCAGCCAGTGCGATAGGGATGCTTGCCGAGGATGTATTACCGAACCGGTCGATATTGACATAAAATTTATCCTTCGGCACTTTCAGCTTTGTGCAGGCAAAATCAATGATTCTTTTGTTTGCCTGATGCGGAACGATATATGACACATCGTCAAGCGTCAGGCCATTGCGCTCCAGCACCCGCAGGGAATCCTTGCAGATGGCATTTACGGCGAATTTGAATGTTTCCTGCCCTTTCATATGGATACAGGGCTTTTTCTCCTGCTCCCTTTTGTAGAAGGGGGAGCTGCCTACGGGCTGTGGAATGTCGATAACGTCATTTCCGCCTTTCACGTTGAATACGGCGTCAATATACCCATCGCCTTCGCCTAAAACCACTGCGCCTGCGCCATCGCCGAAAATGACGCAAGTACTTCTGTCCGTCCAGTCAAGCAGACGGCTCAGCCGTTCCGCGCCGACTACCAGTACCTTTTTCACTTTTTTTCTGGCAAAAAAGCCTGCCGCTGTTTCCAGCATAAAGTCAAACGCGGAACAGGCTGCATTGATATCCATTGTCATACAAGATACGCCAAGATGATTCTGTATCTCACAGGAAACAGAAGGCGATATAGATTCTCCACTAACGCTTGCGGCAAGGATCAGGTCAAGTTCCTCCGCTTTTATACCGCTGTTTTCCAAGGCCGCCAATGCCGCTTGGTAACCCATATCCGCCGCAGTTTCCCGTTCGCTGATATGGCGTTCATGAACGCCGACCCGCTGCATGACCCATTCGTCGTTTGTATCCACTATCTGCGACAGGTCGTCATTCGTAACCACCTTGGGCGGGACATACATTCCCGTTCCCAGCACGCTAAAACTCATCTTTCAAAACCCTCCTGCCCACTTGTTCTTTTTCATTTGTACATATGCCGTACAATAAGTTAGTGCCCAGAATCAGGAAAAAGGTTACAGAATATTGCCAAATTTTTTATTTTTATTTTGGCGGAGCGGAGGAATATGGGTGCAAAAGGCTGTTTTTATGCCGCTTAGGGGGGAAGGGAAGGGGAATAAAAAACAAAAAAAATTTCTGCATAGCGAGGATGCATAAGCTATGCAGAAACCAAAAAAGTAAAATTCCAACACAACTAACGTATGAAGGAGGCAGGGCAATGGGGGGAGCCCCTGGTCTTTTACTTTTTTAACTTTGACTGACAAGAGTGTATTTATCTATCAATCAAAGGTACAGGAACCGTAAATGCAGACTGGCTTAAGAAAGTCGAAAAAAGATTAAAAAAATTTTCTTAAACCGGTTCTGCAATTCCGGATGCAGAATTTATGTATGAGAGGAAAAAATCCTTTATCCGGCAATTTCAGCCAACTGCCGCCGCCCCTTTTCAGGAAAAACGGCAGTTGGTCTGTTTCAGTCCAGTATCGTTTTTTCTGTTTCTTTATCAAACAGATGGATTTTACTTAAATCCAGAGCGAAATTCATTTTTTCGCCGGTCTGTGCGTTTGTGGTGGATGCTACCCTGGCGGTAACGGTCGTACCCTGCAAATCAAAATAGAGGTAGACCTCCGCGCCCAGCAGTTCATACATCGTAACAGGTGCCTCTACGATGCTGTGGGGGAAGTTTTCGGGCATATCCCCTGCATCGTAAATATCTTCGGGGCGAATGCCCATAACGACAGTTTTGCCGTTGTAACCGCCATCGTTCAGTGCTTTGGATTTTTCCGCATCCAGTGTAATTTCACAACCGCCTGCCTTGAGGACTGCCGCGCCATCTCTGATTTCGCATACGGCGTCAAGGAAGTTCATCTGCGGCGAGCCAATGAAGCTGGCAACGAAAACGTTTGTAGGATGATTATAGAGATTCTGCGGCGTATCAATCTGCTGAACGATGCCGTCCTTCATAACAACGATACGCGTGCCGAGCGTCATAGCCTCTGTCTGGTCGTGGGTAACATATATAATGGTAGAACCCAGCCGCTGGTGGAGCTTGGAAATTTCTGCGCGCATCTGTACGCGCAGTTTGGCGTCCAGATTGGAAAGCGGTTCATCCATCAGGAATACCTTGGGATTGCGCACAATGGCACGTCCCATTGCAACACGCTGCCTCTGGCCGCCGGAAAGGGCTTTCGGTTTGCGTTCAAGCAGTTTTTCCAGATCCAGAATTTTAGCTGCTTCACGCACCATACGGTCGATTTCATCGGGAGGCGTTTTGCGCAGCTTCAGCGCGAACGCCATATTTTCATATACAGTCATATGCGGATAGAGAGCGTAATTCTGGAATACCATAGCGATATCGCGGTCTTTCGGCTCCACATCATTCACCAGCTTGCCATCAATCAGCAGTTCGCCGGAGGAAATATCCTCAAGCCCTGCGACCATGCGCAGTGTTGTGGATTTTCCACAGCCGGAAGGGCCGACAAAAATGATAAATTCCTTATCCTCGATCTCCATGTTAAAATCTTTTACAGCTTCAAAACCATTTGGATATTTTTTGCAGATGTTTTTCAAAGATATACTTGCCATTAAACTCGTCCCCTTTGCTATAAAATTTGAAAGATGCTGACAGCGCGGTTTTCAATCCCATCGTTCCTTATGGTTTTACCCCGCTGGACGGATACGGCGCGTACTTCTGCGGTATCTGCTTTGCGGGATTTTTACAAATTGTATCAGTTATAAAACGGAATTATTGTTCATAACTGATATATATGACGGTATTATGGAGATATGATTTCAGCAATTTTTCTTTATCTTATTATAGCATTCCCCAATGCGCCTATGAATATCAGCAGAAAAGGGTTTTTATACCATATTGTCAGTTTTTCAGCAAAAGATGCAACAGAACTTGCATTTTGATATATTGTCAGCATGTCAGACAATGCGTGGGTAATGTGGATAACGGGGAAAGTACAGGTTTTTGCGATACATATTATTCCGGCGGCAGGATTCCTTCACGAAGCCGCCATGAACGGGGCGAAACGCCGTAAACATTTTTGAATGCCCGCGAAAAATGCAGTGCATTGGGATAACCAACAGAAATCCCGATTTCCTGAACGGATTTTTTGGTCATTCGCAGCAGTTCCGCCGCTTTAATCATGCGATAATGAATCAGAAATTCCTGCGGGGATTTGCCAACGCAGTCCTTGAAAATTTTGCCAAAATAGCTGCGGTTCAGCCCGCAGTTTTCAGCAATATCCTCAACGGAGATATTATTCTGGAAATTCTGCTCAATAAACGCAATGGCTTCTTTTAAGTAGAAATCACGCAGCTTATTCTGCGAGGGCTTGCGGACGTGGGCCGCAGAACGCAGCATATAATCCAGAAAAAGATAGAGATGACCGATAAGGTTCAGCGCGGGCTCATCTTTGTGATGGACGATATACAGCATTTCATTCACCATATTTTCGCGCATTTCAACGGAATGGGAATGATAAACAGGGTTGCTCGGCGAAAGGCCGGCAATCTCAATGGATTCCTTGGCGCGCAAGCCGTCGAATTCTACCCAGACGTATTCCCAGGGCGTTTCGGTAGAGGCGATATAGGTGGTAATCTGGTCAGGAAAAATCATAAAGCCCTGCCCTGCGGAAATACTGTAATCTTTGGATTCTCCATGCTCGTCCTGCGCGTTGAGCGTGCCTGAGCCGGATATGACATAATGGAACAGATAATGATTGCGGGAGGCAGGTCCGAAAGAATGTGCCGGAATACACTGCTCCCAGCCGTATTGATAAAGGCAAAGATCAACAAAATTTTTGTTCGGAAAAATAGAAAAGATAAAATTATG
The DNA here is from genome assembly GCA_910578425.1 of uncultured Anaerotignum sp. Classification (GTDB taxonomy): domain Bacteria; phylum Bacillota; class Clostridia; order Lachnospirales; family Anaerotignaceae; genus Anaerotignum_A. Next base: position 18,517 of record CAJTQX010000023.1, on the reverse strand, counting down.
CATAATTTTTCCCCTTTTCTCTAAAAATCCTGCTATGTTAATCAAAGTTTTATATGTAAATGATTGGTACAGAATAAATTATACACGAAAACATACCAAAATGACAGATGGTATGCAAAAAAAAATTGAAAACTAGCAATATGACATAAAATCACTGATTTACGGATATTCAACAGGTATAAATGGGTATGTTATAATGACTGCAAATAAGCAATCCTGGAAAAAATTGTGTAAGTTGACTGTTTTAGGGGCCTCCTAAAACGGTTAATGATAAAAAACTGCTAAAAATGCAAGACAAGCGAAGCAAGGCAGAAGTGCCCGGAACATTGGCAGGAAGAAAGCGCGGCTTCATCCATAGTTTCCCGGCAGAAAAAGAAAGGAGGACATTTTTTATGAAATCTAACATGAAATCAGCCGGCAGTATTCTTCTGGCTGGGATTCTGGCTTCGGCTGCACTGCTGTCCGGCTGCGGGGAGGATAACGCGGACGGGAAAACGGTGGTGGAAATTGTGCAGTACAAACCGGAGGCTGTTAAGGCTTTCGAGGCTTTGGAAGAAAAATTCAATGCAACGCATGATGATATTAAATTGGTGATTGATTCACCGAACGACGCAATGACGATCATTAAGACAAGGTTTGTGCGGGAAGACTTCCCGGACATTATCGGCATTGGCGGCGACATCAACTATTCCAACTTCCTGGACGCGGATATGCTGATGGATGTTTCCGATTATCATGGACTGGCGGATATTAAAGAATCTTACCTGCGTATCGACAAGGAGCTGGAATTTATACCGAAGGAAGGCGTTTACGCGGTGCCTTATATGGCGAACGCCGCAGGCGTGCTTTACAACAGGGAGATGTTCAAAGAAAACGGCTGGGAGATACCTGAAACACTGGATGAATTTTATGCCCTGTGTGAGGATATACAGAAAAAAGGCGTTCAGCCGCTGTATTTCGGCTTCAAGGACGTATGGACGTGTCTGGCCCCCTGGAACGCGATCGCCGTTGACGTTGCGGATTCCACGATCTGTGCACAGGTGAACGCTGGTACGGCAAAATTTGCGGACGAATACCGCCCTGTTGCGGAGATCACGCAGTCCCTGCTGCAATATGCACAGCCTGACCCGTTCGCATACAGCTATAATGATGCGTGTACTGCGTTTGCCCGCGGTGAATCCGCGATGTATGTCATCGGCAGCTACGCGGTTCCGCAGATCAAATCTGCAAATCCGGATATTGATATTGACTCTTTCGTGTTCCCGGCAAGCAACAACAAGGACGAGAACGTGCTGAATTCCGGCAATGACCTCCAGTGGTCTGTTATGGCGGGGACGGAAGAAAAGAAAGAAGCGATTTATGAAGTGCTGGATTTTCTGTATGATGATGAAAATATACAGATTTATCTGGACGATCAGAGTGCGGTTCCCTGCAAAAAGGGCGATTTTGAACTGCCTTCCATGCTGGACGGCATGAAACCGTTTATCGAGGCGGACAGAATGGCAGACTATCAGGATCATCATTATCCTTCCGAGATGGCGGTGGACGCGATGATTCAGACATATCTGCTGGATACCAGCGCGACGGCAACGGATACATTCCTGGAAAAATTCGATACGGAGTGGGTGCGGTATAACCGTGACCTGATTGCAAAGGTGCAGAAATATTATACCGAGAACCCGGAGGAACTGTCAGAAGGGGGTAATGGAAAATGAAGGGCGACAGAGAAAGAAAACGCACGTTTATGCTGATTACAATTCCCATATTGGCGTTGTTCATATGCTTTAATACATTGCCGCTGATTAAAGGCTTTATATATAGCTTTACGAATTTTAAGGGCTATGGGTCTTATGACTGGGTCGGCGGGCGGAACTATGTCGACCTGTTTACGGACGGACGTGTCGGCAGGTCTTACCTGTTTACATTCAAATACGCGATTGTAGGCACAATATTGACGAATGTTATCAGTCTGGTGATCGCGTTGGGGCTGAACAGCAAAATAAAAGGCAAGAGCGTGCTGAGGGGCATCTATTTTATCCCCAATGTACTGGGCGGCCTGGTTATCGGCTATATTTTCAGCTTCTTCTTTACCTATATTCTTCCCGTTGTAGGGCAGAGCCTTGGCATCGAAGCGTTGAGCAGCAGTATGCTTTCCAGCACGTCTCAGGCATGGATTGCCATTGTTATCGTTGGCTGCTGGCAGGCGATTGCCATGAATACGATTATTTATATTTCCGGTCTTCAAACCGTGCCGGAGGATATTTATGAGGCGGGCGCGATTGACGGCGTAACAGGCTGGAGGAAGTTTAAGGATTTGACTTTCCCGCTGATTATCCCGTTTTTCGGTATCAACATGGTGCTTTCCATGAAAAACTTCCTGATGGTATTTGACCAGGTAATGGCTTTGACAAAGGGCGGCCCTGCGCAGACTACGGAATCGATTTCCTACCTGATTTACAACAACGGCATGAGCGGCGGACAGTTTGGCTTCCAGAGCGCGAACGCGTTCCTGTTCTTTGTGACGATTGTAGTGATTTCCGTTGTGCAGATGACGATTACGAATAAGAAGGAGGAACAGTTATGATGAGCAGAGGCAATAAACAGACAAGAGCTGTCAACTGGCCGGTTACGATACTGCTGATTGCCGGCTGTCTGACGATATTTTTCCCGCTTTATATGGCGTTGATTATCGCGCTGAAGCAGCCTTCTGAAATGACGAACAATATTGCCGGCGCGCTTTCCTTCCCGCAGACATGGAGCCTTGCGAATTTTCGAGAGGCAATGCAGGTAACGGATTTCTGGAATTCTCTGGGGAACAGCCTTTTGATTACAGTGGCGACGGTTGTTATTTCCATTATCCTGCACGGCATGGCAGGCTATGCCATTGGCCGGAGCATGAAGCAGAGCAGGATTTATAACATCATATATATGTTTATCGTAAGCGGTATGTTCGTACCCTTCGCGATCCTGATGATGCCCCTTGTCAAACAGACGGCGCAGATGGGCATTGCGAACCGTTTCGGCGTTATCCTGCTGTATGTGGTGTTTTATATGCCGCTGAACGTCATGCTTTACCGCGGCTATCTGTCGAATATCCCTGTCGCGATTGAAGAAGCGGCAAGGGTGGACGGTGCAAGCACATGGAAGATTTACTGGACAATTATTTTCCCGATGATGAAGCCCATGCATGCAACGGTTGCCGTACTGACAGCCATGAGCACATGGAACGATGTTATGACGCCGCTGGTTATTATGTCCGGTACAGGCAAAAATACGCTGCCGCTGGCACAGCTGAACTTCCAGACGCAGTTCGGCACGAACTACAACCTTGCGTTTGCATCGTATATTCTGGCATTGATACCGATTCTGCTGTTCTATATTGTCTGCCAGAAACAGATTATCAACGGCGTGGCAAATGGTGCAGTAAAATAAATTCCGGACAGTGGTTGACAGGATGGTTTGGGAGAGGCTATTATGGATTTGAAACAGAGCTATCAGGAATTATATGGGAAAGGCGAGGTTTCCGAACAGCGTTTCTGTGAGCTTTTGGAGATTATGGAAAAAGCGAAGGCGGAACGTCCGGCATGGCTGCGGGAGCAGGATGCGAAGGGCAACAGCTGGTACCTTTCAGAAAAAATGGCGGGGATCATGTTGTATACAGACCATTTCTGCAAGGATTTGTATGGCATGGAAGAAAAGCTGGATTACCTTTCCGAGCTGGGAATCACTTATGTGCATTTTATGCCGCTTTTACAGTCCCGCAAGGGGAATAACGACGGCGGCTATGCCGTTTCGGATTATCTGGCGGTGGAGCCGCGGCTGGGCGATATGGCGCAGCTGCGGAAGGTCATCCGCAGTATGAAAGAGCGGGGGATACGCACCTGTATTGATTTCGTGCTGAACCATACGGCAAAGGAATATTCCTGGGCGGAGGAATGCCGGAAAGGAAATCCGGAATATCAGGATATGTATTTCCTGTTTGACAACGATAAAATCCCGCAGGAATATGAAAAGACCATGACGGAGATTTTTCCGGGGGTCGCGCCGGGGAATTTCACCTATTACCCTGATATGGGAAAATATGTGATGACGCGGTTTTATGAATTTCAGTGGGACTTAAACTACGCCAGCCCGCAGGTGTTTAATAAGATTGTGGAAGTTTTGCTGACACTTGCGAATCAGGGGATTGATATTTTCCGGCTGGACGCCATTCCCTATATGTGGAAAAAACTGGGAACGAAGTGCATGAACCTGCCGGAAGTACACCAGCTTCTTCGCATGATGTATGCCATCATTCAGGAGGTTTGTCCCTCTGTGGTTTTCCTGGGAGAGGCGATTGTGGAGCCTCGGGAAATCGTGAAATATTTTGGCACAGAGCAGGAACGGGAATGCAATATGATGTACAACGCTTCCCTGATGGTGCTGCTTTGGAGTTCCCTTGCCTCAAGGGATGTGCGCCTGATGGAGCGGACGCTGGAAATGGAGTCCGGCGTGCCGTCCGGCGGCGTGTGGATCAATTACGCAAGGTGCCATGACGATATTGGCTGGGGCTTTGCGGAGGAGATTCAGCGCGGGCTGGGCATTGACCCGGAGGCACATAAGCAGTTTATGATTTCCTATATGAAAGGAGATTTTCCGGGCAGCTTTTCCGCCGGTGAACTTTACGAGTTTAACCCGCAGACGCTGGACGCGAGGAACAGCGGAACGCTTGCCTCCATGTGCGGCCTGGAGCAGGCTCTGTGGGAAAAGCATGATTATAAAATAGAACTGGCAGTCAAGCGGATACTGTTGCTGCATTCTGTAATGCTGTCCTTTACCGGCATTCCCCTGATTTACAGCGGTGATGAAATCGGCCAGTTGAACGACTGGGGATATAAAGATGATGCGGACAGGTCGGGAGATTCCCGCTGGCTGCACAGGGGCAATATGGACTGGGCTGCGGCGGAGAAACGGAATGACCTTTCCGCTGTGGAAGGAAAGATTTTTCAGGGCATAAAGAAAATGATCGGGATACGGAAGAACTGTCCGTACTTCCGGTCGGATCTGCCTTCCAGCCCTGTGGATTTGGATAATAAGGCAGTATTCGGTTTCCATAAAGGGGACAAAATGATGGTACTGGCGAATTTCTCGGAGCATGAACAGTGGGTAGAGGCGGACCGCTTCGACTGGTTCGGGCTGCCCGGTGAAATGGAGGATCTGGTAACGGGGCGGAAAATCCGTTCCTATAAAAACCGGATACTGCTGGGACCATATGAATATTTGTGGCTGGTCTGAAAACCGCCGCGGAAAATGAATAACAACAGGAAAGCTGCGGGATGGCAAGAGGCATATTCGGCAGCTTCCTTTGAATAGCGAACGAATGAAAGGAACTGCGTTATGGCGATTATATATAACGAACAGACAAAAACCTTTACAATCCATACGGAAAAATCCACATATCAGATGAAGGTAGACCACTATGGTATGCTTCTGCATACGTATTTTGGCGCGCCAACAGATGAAAGCGATTATTCCTACCTGATTGTGCCGGAAGACCGCGGTTTCTGCGGGCAGCCTGCCGGCGCAGGGGATGACCGGACGTATTCAATGGATTTTTACCCACTGGAATACCCTGTTCACGGCAACAGTGATTACAGGGTGCTTTGCCTGAAAGCAGGGCTGAAGGGGCGTGTTCCCGCGCTCGACCTGCGGTTTTTCTCGTACCATATCAGTGAAGGGAAATACGGACTTTCGGGTTTGCCTGCGCTTTTTGGCGGGGATGAGGCGGAAACGCTGGAAATCGTGCTGAAGGATTTATTCGAGGAGATTTATGTACACCTGTATTACGGAGTTTTTGAGAAAAAGAATGTCATAACGAGAGCTGCGGTTATCGAGAACCGTTGTAAAGAACCTCTGGAAATTAAGCGGGCAATGAGTCTTTGTCTGGATTTTACGGACAATGATCTGGAACTGGTGCATTTTTATGGAAAACATGCCTGCGAACGGCAGTTTGAGCGCGTGCCGCTTCTGCATGGCATTGTGGAAATCGGCAGCAGGCGCGGTGCTTCCAGCCATCAGCACAATCCTTTTGTTGTTCTGTGCAGGAAAGAAACAACGGAGGATACAGGCGCGTGCTGCGGCGTTTCACTGCTTTACAGCGGCAGTTTCCGAATACAGGCTGAAGCAGGGCAGATCGAGGGGACAAGACTGGTCTGCGGTATGGATGATGATGAATTCTGCTGGACATTGGAGCAGGGCGAGAGCTTTGCCGCGCCGGAGGCAGTGTTCTCTTATACGGAAAAGGGGTTTTCTGATCTGTCGAACGGATTGAAAGAGGTGTTTCATCAGAATCTGATACGCAGTAAATGGAAGGATAGAAAACGCCCGACGCTGGTGAACAGCTGGGAGGCGGCGTATTTTGATTTTAACGCGGAAAAATTGCTTGCCATTGCAAAGGAGGCGGCAGGGCTGGGGCTGGATATGCTGGTGCTGGACGATGGCTGGTTTGGCGTGCGCGATGATGATAATTCCGGGCTTGGCGACTGGAACGTAAACGAAGGGAAGCTGGGCTGTTCCCTGCGCGAGCTGGTGGAACAGGTCAACCAGCTGGGCCTGCAGTTCGGCATATGGGTGGAGCTGGAAATGGTTTCGGAGGACAGCGACCTTTACCGCGCCCATCCCGACTGGGCAATGGTGATTCCGGGGAGGGAGCCGAACCGCGGCCGCAACCAGCTTGTGCTGGATCTTTCCCGCGCGGAGGTACGGCAGTATATTAAAAATGTGATAGATACGTTAATTCAGTCTGCGAATATTACCTATATTAAGTGGGATATGAACCGGAGCATGGATAACCTGTATTCCGCCGCAGAGCCTGACGCGCCGCAGGGCGTTGTGCGGCATAAATATATGCTGGGGCTGTATGAAATTCTGGAATATATTTACCAGACATATCCGGAGGTGCTTGTGGAAGGTTGCAGCGGCGGCGGCGGCAGGTTTGATGCGGGCATGCTGTATTATACGCCGCAGATTTGGTGCAGCGATAATACGGACGCCGTTGAACGGTTGGGCATTCACTATGGCACATCCTTTGGATATCCAATGTCCTGCGTTGCGGCGCATGTTTCAGAATGTCCAAATGAGCAGAACCGCAGAGTCACACCGTTCCAGACAAGGGGGATCTGTGCGATGCAGGGCGCGTTTGGCTATGAAATGGATTTAAGCGCGATGCTGTCGGAGGAAAAGGAATGCGCGAAGGAGCAGATTGCGGTATATAATCAGAATTACCGGCTGTTTCAGCAGGGAGATTATTACCGGATTACTTCCCCGTATGAGAACCACGATGTGACGGTTTGGAGCTATGTTTCCAAAGATAAGGAAACGGCAGTATTGTGCGGGGTATATACAGACCTGCATGGCAATGCCGCACCCGCAAGGGCGAAATGGAAAGGGCTGGCGGAAGGCATGGTGTATGACGTGGACGGCAGGAGGTTTACGGGCGCGGCACTGATGCGCGGTGGTATGGTGCTGCCGAAGCCGGACTGTAATTATGATTCCTTTATGATATTTGCGCGGCGCGTGTAAGCAGATGCCAGATGCTCCGGCAGGATACGGGCTGCCGGCGAGCACCGCGCAAATGTAATATCCGAGGTTTTATATTTTACTTCTCAAAGGGGGTGGCGTTACGAGTTATTTGAGTGGTGAAGCAGTACAAACTTATGAAAAGGCTCTTGCCCTTGGAAAAAAAGAGGGGCAGAAGCTGCCCGCGCTGGAAACAGTCCTTGCGGAGGAGCGGATTTTTTCCCCGAAAGAAATGCCTTTGGGACAGGTGCAGATTCCATTGGAGCTTATTGTAGGAACAAAGACGGAAAGCAGGGGCAATTCCTTCAGCAAAAGCTTTTACCCGCTGATGGAGCTGCATACGGAATTTTCTGATAAATGGATCAGGCTTTACCAGACCCATCTGGACGAAGGCATCCATGACCCGATACTGGCGTATGAATATATGAACCGCTTTTATGTCGTGGAAGGGAACAAGCGGGTCAGCATATTGAAATACCTGAAAGCCGCGACGATACAGGGGAATGTAATCCGCATCATTCCGCCGATGACGGGTGAAAAACAGAAGCGGGTTTATTATGAATTTATGGATTTTTACAGACTTTCGGAAATCAATTATATCTGGTTTTCCAAAGAAGGCAGCTTTTCCAGGCTGCAAAAGCTGACGGGCAAAAGCCCGGACGCAGTTTGGAGCGATACGGATAAAAGCGATTTTAATTCTGTTTATACCCGTTTCAGCGATGAATTTCGGGCAAAGGGCGGGGACAGCCTGCCTATTACAGCTGGGGACGCGTTCCTCTCTTTTCTGGAGATTTACGACTATGAGGATTTGGTCGGTATGGGGCTGGCGGAACTGCGGCAGAAGATCGAAAAATCATGGGAGGAATTTAAGCTGCTGATTACGGACGACCCGATCAAGCTGCAAATGACGCCTTCGCAGGAGAGCGGCGCGAAGAAGAATTTCTTCCTGCGGCTGATACCGATGAATGTACCGAAGCAGCGGGCAGCTTTCCTTTATGGCAGCACCATCCGCGCCTCCGGCTGGACATACGCCCATGAGCTGGGGCGGAGGTATCTGCAAAAGACGTTTGAAGGGCAGATTGATACAACGTACTATGAGGGCGTGACGGAGGATACGGCGGAGGAATTTCTGAACCGCGCCGTAGCAGACGGGAGCAACCTGATATTTGGCACATCGCCTTATTTTTTGAAGGCAAGCCTGAAAACGGCTGTGGAGCACCCTGATGTCAGGATACTGAACTGTTCTTTGAATACGGCATACCGCAGCATACGCACGTATTACGCGCGTATGTACGAAGCGAAATTTCTGATGGGTGCGATTGCAGGGGCAATTTCCACGAACGGAAGGCTCGGTTATATTGCGGATTACCCTGTCTGGGGTTCGACAGCCAGCATCAATGCCTTTGCGCTTGGCGCGAAAATGGTCAATTCCAGTGCGCAGGTTTATCTGGAATGGCTCACGGTGAAACCGGAGGAGGAAATACATAGGGATTTCCAGGAAAAGGATATCCAGTTTATTTCCGGTCGGGATAACCTGAGCCCAAGCGAAACGGGCCGCCATTTCGGACTTTACCGCACGAATGATGATTCCCCTTTGAACGTTGCCATGCCGGTTTGGCACTGGGGCTATTTCTACGAAAGAATGATACGCAATATTATGAACGGTTCCTGGAAAGATGATGACCCTTTGGAGGCGACAAAGGGGCTCAATTATTGGTGGGGTATGTCGACGGGGATCGTGGACGTATTCTGTTCCCGGCATCTGCCGATTGGTACGGCGCGCCTGATAGAGCTTTTGAAAAAGACCATCTGCGCAGGGGATTTTAATCCGTTTTCCGGAATCCTGTATTCCCAGACGGGCGTGGTACAGAAGGATAAGGATGAAGCGATCAGTCCGGAGAAAATCATGCGTATGGACTGGCTTGCGGAAAACGTGATTGGCTCTTTCCCGAAAATGAATGATTTGAAGGAAAAAGCAAAACCTATGGTATTGCTGCAGGGGATTCAGGGGCTGGAAGAAAAATCGTAAAAGACCGCCTTTTTCTGCGGGAAAAGGGCAGGCCTTGGGAAGGCGGGCTTATGAGGATATTAGTGGTTGCGGACAAGGAATCAAGATATTTGTGGGATTATTTTGAGAAAGAAAAACTGCGGGGGATTGAGCTGATACTGTCCTGCGGGGACCTGGATGCCAATTATCTGTCTTTTCTGGCAACGCTTTCCGATATCCCTGTGTTGTATGTGCGGGGCAACCATGACGACAGCTATGCGCAGAAGCCGCCGGAAGGCTGTATCTGCGTTGAAAACAGGGTGTACGTCCATAAGGGCATACGCATTATGGGGCTGGGTGGTTCCATGCGGTATAACACAGGGAAGAACCAGTATACAGAGAAAGAAATGGCGGCGAGGGTGCGGAAAATGCGGCTCCAGCTTTTGCGGAGCAGGGGGATTGACATTTTGCTGACGCATTCTCCCGCTTTTGGGATGAGCGATGGGCAGGACCTGCCGCATCGGGGGTTTCAGGTGTTCCATTGTATATTGGAAAGCTACCAACCACGGTTTTTCATTCATGGACATGCCCATTTGAACTATGACAGAAGCTACCGCAGACATTTCCTGCATCAGCGGACGCAGGTCATCAATGCATATGAGCGGTATATCTTTGAATATGAAGGAACGGAGTGTCCGGAAGGCGGCAGCCAGATTATGATACAGAAGGGAATAGGAGCGGAAAATGAAAAAATATGATGCAGCGGCATTGGGAGAGTTGTTGATTGACTTTACGGAAAATGGGACAAGTGGGCAGGGCAACCGCCTGATGGAGGCCAACCCGGGGGGTGCGCCCTGCAACGTGCTGGCGATGCTGGCAAAGCTGGGAGAAAGAACGGCTTTTCTCGGCATGGTGGGGAAGGATTCGTTTGGAATACTTCTGCGGGATGTCCTGCGGGAGGTTGGAATCGAAACAAAAGGGCTGAAGGTTTCTGAGGACACAAATACGACGCTTGCGTTTGTGCATACGAAGCCGGACGGAGACAGAGAGTTTTCCTTTTACCGCAGCCCCGGCGCGGATATGATGCTTTCGGAGAAAGATTTGGATATGGAGATTTTGGAAAACTGCAAAATATTTCACTTCGGCTCGCTTTCCATGACGCATGAAAACTGTCGCGCAGCTACGAGAAAAGCCATTGAAACAGCAGAAAAAAGCGGCGCGCTGCTTTCCTTCGACCCGAACCTCAGAGAACCGCTGTGGTCGGATTTGGAGGAGGCAAAACGCCAGATTGCCTATGGTATGGAGCATTGCCATGTGCTGAAAATATCGGATAACGAATTGCAGTGGTTTACAGGAGAGCAGGATTTTGATAAGGGAATTGCGGCTTTGCAGGAGCGTTTCCACATTCCTCTGATACTGCTTTCCGCCGGACGGAACGGCAGCAGGGCATATGCAAATGCCTCAAAGGCAGAGGTTCCGGCATTCCTTGGACAGAATGCCATTGAAACTACAGGCGCGGGCGATACATTCTGTGGCTGTGTGCTGCATTATATTCTGGAAAACGGCTGGAAGGACTATACGCAGAGCGAATTGGAGGATATGCTTCGTTTCGCGAATGCCGCCGCGTCTGTTATCGTGACTCGCAAGGGCGCGTTGCGGGTGATGCCGGAACAGGCGGAAATTCTTGCAGTTCTGGAAGGAAAATAAACAACACAGGCGGTGTGTTTAGGGAATACGCCGTCTGTGTTTTTCTGTTGTACAAAACGCTCTGATTTGTATGGAAACTATTTTGACAAAGTGGAAAAACATGCCGAAAGTTGCGATAAAATATTGTAAAAACAGTTACTTTATGCTATATTAAATGGGCGATTGTATTATATGGCATACAATCCCATAAGATAGATAGGTCAAAAAGGCGGTTCCCTGTTAAAATGAAAAGAGGAGTGAAAAACGATGGATTTCATTAAAAGGACTTGGGCAGAAATTGATTTAGATGCATTGGACGAAAATATTGCGCATATCAAAGGTAAAATGGCAGCGGGACATAAGGTGATGGGCGTTGTAAAGGCGGATGCGTATGGCCATGGTGATGGTTTCGTAGCACGCAGATTACAGGAGGCTGGCTTTGACTGGTTCGGCGTTTCCAATATTGAGGAAGGTATGAGCCTGCGAAACGAAGGGATTACAAAGCCGATACTGATATTGGGCTATACGCCTGTGGATACGGTAAAGATCCTTGCGGAAAAAAATATCACACAGGCTCTTGTCGGCATGGATTACTGCAAGGCTTTGCAGGCTGAAGCGGAAAAGGCTGGCGTAACGGTGGAAGGGCATATCAAGCTGGATACCGGCATGACGCGTGTAGGGTTCCAGACGGACGAAACGAATTTTGAACAATCCTTACAGGATATTATTGCAGTAAGCAAAATGCCGAATATCAAAATTACGGGCATTTTCACGCACCACGCGGTTGCCGATGCGTATTTGGACGATAATCCGGAATTTACAGAAATGCAGTTTTCTCGTTTCACAAAAATGACGGAGGCACTGAAAAATGCAGGCGTGGAAATTGGTCTGCGTCACTGTGCGAACAGTGCAACGACAATTTCCTATCCGGAGAAGCATATGGATATGTGCCGTTCCGGCGTGATTACATACGGTATGCTGCCCTCCGGTGAATGTGAAGGCAGAATTGAGCTGAAGCCGCTGATGACGCTGAAAACAACGGTGGGGCTGGTGAAGCATGTCAAAGCTGGCGCACAGCTTTCCTATGGCAGAACATATACGGCGGAAACAGACCGTATTATCGCAACTGTGCCTATTGGCTATGCGGACGGCTATAACCGCGGGCTTTCCAACCGCGCGAAAATGATTGTAAGAGGGCAGTACGCGCCGGTCGTCGGCAGGGTCTGCATGGATCAGCTGATGCTGGACGTTACGGATATTCCGGGCGTACAGATGGGTGATGAGGTGATTGTAGTTGGGCGCGATGGCAACTGTTCCGTTACATTTGACGAACTTGCCGGAATGCTTGACACAATCAACTATGAGCTTTCCTGTGCGGTGTCCAAACGTGTGCCGCGCGTTTACCTGCAGGGCGGGAAGGTTGTCGGCGTTGTAGATCATATTCTGCATCAGTATAAATAAGAAACGTGTCAAACGGGCTGGGGCTTTGCTTCCAGCTCGTTTTTATGGGCGGGAGGAGGGTTGCTTTTCGGGGGCAAAGATGCTATGATAAATTTAATGATAATTTAATGAAAAGCCTGCGCGGGCAGGCGGATGCAGGGGGAATGAAGCGTGGATTTGCAGGATTTGAAAAAGAAACCACAGGAGAGGCAGACGGAGCAAAAGCCGCCGGAAAAGAAGCCAGGCAAAACAGCACAGAAACGCCTGCTCATTGCGGGCGCAGTGGCGGTTGTCCTTATCGGGGCGTTCATAGGGATAAAGCAGGGCAAAGAAACAAATAGTAAGATTGAAGGCGTAATAGAAGACCTTGAGGAACGAGGCGGCGCGTATCGGTTTTCTTTTCCGGTAAGCTCTGATGGTGTGGATGAAATTTACTGGGGGGAAGGCGGCCATTTTGAGAAGGTAAAGGAGAAAAAGAAATTCGTCGACGCGCTTACCGCAAAAATGGACAGCATCTGCAATTATGCAAGCGAAGATGAGGAAGAAATCAGTTTCCATTCTGGCGGCTTTGAAAAGGTCTGCCGTATGGCAGCGGTTTTGGAGTACATGGATTATGAAAATGCTGACGTGAAAGCGGCTGTGAACAGGCTGATGGAGCAGGCTGCCGAAACTGCCAGAGAGAGCGGTCAGTTTACAAGAACAGGCATTTTCGAGACGTTTCTCAGATATGGCAGCATGCCTTATTACGGTAATCCGGAACTGATGCCGAAAGAGGAAATAGAGGCGGCATATGCGGAAAAATGGCAGGCAATCAAACAGGAAATGCCCGAGGGTGATGCGAAGCTGGACGATTTTCTGGAAGATGTGGCTGAGGCAGCTTCGATTGCGCCGATCCAGATTCCGGAGTATGGGACGGTAAAGGAAACCTCCCCGGCAGGGACGGAATCGGTTGCGGCAAATAATAGTGCGACAGCTCCGACTTATTTGGATGTGGGCAAAATGGCACCCTATAACGAGTTGATTGCGGCTTTGGAGGAATATGGCGAAGAAGCGATATTCCGCATTGGCGAGGGCGGTTATTATGACGGAAGCAGGGAGAAGGGGAATTTCTATGGTGATTTCCGTTCGCAGTTCGTCAGCGGAAAGGCGCGCCGGACAGGGCATGAGGACGCCTTTACAGAGCAGTATCTGCGCGACCATTATGACAAGCCCGACAAAACATATACCTATTTTAAGGATAAACGGGTTGGAGCCCTGCCAGAGTTCTATACAGATACGGAACGGGTATTTGTCTATGACGGCTCTGTTTATGCCTTTACACCTTACGCGATGTATACCACAAACGGTAATGTCTATTATGATGTGGAAACGGCAGACCGCGCGGAAAGGAAACACCTCCCTCTGGGACAGGTAGATTCTCTTATGAGTGATGTGAACGAAAGGATTCGCCCTTATTTGCGGGAGTTGTCGGATTTTGCCCCAAGATATGAATATGATATAGATAACAGCCTGGTTACGGTTTATTTGAAAGCACCTCAGGGTACGACCGAAGTGCTGAAAGGGGATGGGCAGATTCCGATCGGGGAGTATGTCAGGATGACATGGGAAAACCTGCGGGAGTTCCTCTGCAATATATGTAAGGAAATGAGTAAAGCTGTGCAGGATGTTGAGGATATCAGGAGTGCAATGTGGGGTACTCAGGAAGAAACGGGCGTTGCATTGATTCTTGCCAGCGATGTTGACCCGGAAAGCGGCCTGCTCTCCATACTGAATGGAGAGGTTGTGCAGGATCATTCCGAGAACCCGCCTGTGTCAGCGGCAGCCAATTCCGAAGCGGATGCCGCTGAGGATGCGGCGGAAAAAGAGGATTAAGCGGAACAGCTTTGCGCAAAAAAAATAAAAGGAAGGGAGACCGACAATGTTTGGTACCCCTTCCTTTTTTGACAGGGATATTATTTTTTCTCTATAACAGGGAGCCAGACCTCAAACACTGCCTCGGCCGGATTTGGCGTGAGGTAACATTCAATATCCGGCAGGTCGGCATATTCATAGCCGGAGGTTGGCAGCCACTCCGTCACGGCGCGCCGTTCCAGGCTCTGAATTGCGTCAGGCATGGGGCCATGCCCACTGAAAACAGCCCATGTCCCTGCGGGAACAGTATATTCCTCCCAGCCTTCCGGCAGGCTGCTCTGGCTTGCCGCCGCGATGAAATATTTCCAGTTTTCACCAAAGCATACGGAAACGCCCAGTATGCCTTTTGGTTCTGCCATTTTTTCCGCAAGCAGGGGTATGATGCCTTCCTCTGCTGCGCGCGCCCATAACCCCGGTACGGTCTGGAAGTTCTTTTCAATATCCTGCTCCAGGGGCGCGCTGATGCCGATGATACGGAAAGCGTCCTTTTTCAGGATTTTATAGTCCAGTTCCTCCGCCCCTGTTACACTGACCCGGAATGTAATCGGCTGGAAGGCTTTCAGCTGCACGCCTTCTTTTTTTGCTTCCGAGGGCGCGATGCCATGCACGCTCTGGAATGCCCGATTGAATGCCGTAGGCGATTGGTAGCCGTATTTCAGCGCGATATCTACAACTTTTCCCTTATCATTCTGCAAATCAAAGGCCGCTTTCGTCATACGCCGCCGCCGGATGTATTCAGATAAAGGGACTCCGGCAAGATAGGTAAACATTCTCTGGAAATGAAACACAGAACAGCTTGCGATTTTTGCCGCTGTCCCGTAGTCAATTTCTCCTTCCAACTGTGTTTCGATATAGGCAAGAGCTTCGTTCATCTGCTTGATCCATTCCATTTTTACCAACTCCTTTTCTGTATTATAAGGAATATGCCGCGAAAAATCCTCTGAAAAATGTGCAGAAAAAAGAGAGGATTTTTCATGAAATTCCATGTACAGGAAAAGGGGTTCATTCCGATGCCGGAACACAACAATTTCAGAGTCGGAGGCGGAATCGCCATATTCAGCCACCATAAGGCTGGTTCTCCCTTTTTGTACCAGCCCGCAGGCACACATTCTCCGCCGAAGGGCTTGCCGCCGGTTGCCGTACAACCCTTGCAGGCACTGCTGAAGACGTATCCTGTACAGTCGATTCCGCAAACTGTCTTCATGATTCTCGTCCGTTGCTCCCGTTTTGGAACGGGTATCCTGTTATGATTTCCGGCTGTACCGCAGAATCAAAAGCTCTACAGCCGCTTCTTCTCCCATTTTTCCTGATTTTATTGCCAGATCTGTTTCCAGACAGTCTTTCAGCGCGCGTTTCCAGCCCTCCGGCGGAAAGCGTCTGGACTGCTGCAAATATCCCTTGACAGCAAAATCCCGCAGCTCCAGCTTTGCGGCTATGGCACTGTTTGTCATGCCTGCCTGCGATAACAGCATGGATTGCAGTATCATGCGGAACTGGCGGCTGATAAGGGAAAGCACCATATAAGGCGATTCCTTGAGCAGTATCAGGTCGTGATAGATCCGCAGGGCTTTTTCAGGCTTTTTTTCGGCAACTGCCCGCACAAGGTCAAACACCTTTGCTTCCAGCGAAACTGTGCAGACTGCGCGGATATCCTCCGGCTGTACATCACCCTGACTGCCTTTATAGGCAATGAGTTTTTGCAGCTCCCTCTCGATATTTTCCATATCCTGATCGACTGTCTGCAAAAAGAGGGCAGCAACGGAATCCGAGACAGAAATGCCGTTTTCCCGGCAGGTTTTTCTGACCCAGACACTGAGTTCCTTTTCCGTTGGACGCTTAAACTCTGCTGCCTGCCCGAATTTTACAACGCTTTTATATAGCCCGTTGCTTTTTTCTGCTTTTTCCTCCACGAACAGCAAACAGACATTTTCCGGCAGATGAGACAGAAATTCCCTGAGATGGTCTGCCTCATCCTTTCTGCCGCCTTTTTGGAAAAAGCCGCTGTTGCGGACGGTTACGAGCCGCCAGTCATTCAGGAAAGGCGGGGTCTCCACCGCATCCATGATGGCTGCCGCTGTTGCCCGTTTTTCCTCAAAGATATCGTAATTCATTGTTTCTGCGCCGGGAGGGAGCAGGGCCTTTGTCAGGGTATTTTCGTAATCCTTTAACAGGTAGGTTTCTGTGCCATAAAACAGGTAGCATTTCGCAAATTCAAAGTTCTTCCACTGCTTTTTTAATTCCTTTATTTCGCTCATTATTTTCCTCGCAATGATGTTTTTTATAAAGCTGCCATTATTGGGCTTTTCCATCCTCCTCAAGGGTTGCCAGCGCAGCTTCTGCGATCAGAGATTCATCGCGTTCCTGCAAAAACACAGGCGCGCCCTGTTCCACGATATCAATATTTTTTGAAACAGCTTCCGTTTCTGCGGTTTCCGGTTCCGCTTGGGCAGTTTCAACAGATGGCTTTGCTTCTGTTTCCTCCATTTTGGCTGTTTCTGAATGTTTCTCCTGCTTTGCCCGCTCACGTTCCTCTGCGTCTTTTTGCAGCAGATGCTTACCCAGCATGAACAGCAGTACGGCAACAACTGCTGTCGGGATAACGGAAAGCGTCAGCCGAACCCAGAAAAATTCTTCGCCCCAGCGGAAAAATGGCAGGAGCACGCCGTAAACGATAGTATATAACGCAAACAGGAGCAGCAGTGTCCCAACAATATTTTTCCGTTCCTTCAGGCTGTTCAGCGGATCTTCCCGAAGCATGCGCACTGTTTTGCGGAAAAACCAGGTATCCTCAGCTTTCCGCTGTGCGTCTGAGAGGCGCGCGGAATGGAATGTGTCAAAAAAGCAGTAGCACCAGATAACGGGCAGCAGAAAGCCGAGGAACTTCCAGCCGACTGTCAGCGTCAGTCCGGCCGTTGCCGTAAAGAGAGACATCAGCAAAGCTCCTTTTTTCATCATACCGAAGTACATATAGCCGCCGCCGGGCCAGAGGGCGCAGAGGAATGTCAGAATCTTCTTTTTTTTCAGCGTCATATGAAAAGACGGTTCGTTATTTTTTGACAGGTTCACTTTTTTTCCTCCTCCAGGGTTCGATTATTTTTTTCGGGCAAAAATCCAGATAATCCGAAGAAACCAGCATGTATTCCACGCCGTTTCGGATTCCCTGAAATCCTGTTTCGTGGCTTTCTTTTCCATGCAAATGTCCGTAAACTACCGTTTTTACGGCATATTCCTCTAAAATTTCCGTAAAAGCGGAGGTCTCACGTTTATCGTTCATTGGCGGGAAATGGAACATCAGCAGTATTTTTTCGGCTCCGAAAGCTGCTGCCATATCCAGCGAGAGCCGCAGACGGATTTGTTCCCGTTCGTACAGTTTCTGGTCATGCAGACCGAAACGCGCGTCATTCGGGCAGAGCCAGCCCCTTGTGCCGCAGATTGCCCAGTCTTCGTACCAGTCACAGCCATTTTTCAGAAAACGCATTCCAGGATACTGTGATTCCAGCCTTGCCGAGGATTTCCACCAATAGTCATGGTTGCCGCCCAGCAGTATTTTCCGCCCGGGCAGGTTGTATATAATATCCAGATCCACAGCGGCGTCCTCCATGCGCATTCCCCAGGAAAGGTCGCCCGGCAGGAGCACAGTGTCTTTTTCTGAAATGGTATTTTTCCAGTTTTCAATGATTTTTTCGGTATGGTTTATCCAGTTTTCTCCAAACCTGTCCATCGGCTTGTTTGCCGAAGCCCCAAAATGCAGGTCCGCAATGGCAAACAGACTCATTTCCCGCACCTCTTTCTCTTTTGTCAGGCAGTGTCGTCATGAGTTATGTATCCGTATTTTCGAGCATAATTTTGTCGGATTTCAGGCAAAAATTCGCAGGCGTACCATGTGGCGCGGCATTGCCGCGCTGCCCCGGCCGTGCGGTCGCCTTTGGCGACTGC
>CAJTQX010000022.1:11537-40248 GCA_910578425.1 uncultured Anaerotignum sp. | reverse complement strand
TTGGCTTTCCCCTGTTGAGTTCCTTGTCCAATATGTTTGACAATCTTACATTTTTTCATTTTTTTCAAAAAAAATCCCAAAATATCTCAGGCCCATCGTTTCCGCATTCCGCACAGGCAGTTTTCAGGTAAAAATCGTCAGTATCAGATACAGCAGGATATTATTTTCATACGCCAGTTTCGCAGCATGGGATGCGTCCAAAGCAGCAAACAGTCCCGAAAATTTCGCGCTGCACTGAAAAAATGTCAGTACTATACATGTTACCCAGACGATAAAAAGCCCTTTTGCCCCACCGACCAGAAGCCCGCAGAAACGATTGAAAAAATTCAGCACAGGCAGGCGGCTAATCAGGTTCAGCGCGTTCAGCACCAGACGAACCCCAATAAAAATCAGGAAAAACGCCAGGATGACGCTTACAGCATTGATACAGATATTTGCCAGAAACCCTGCAATGTATTCCTGCAACCCCTCCACATCAAGCAAGCGGTAAATGACCGGATTGTTATTTTCCAGCAGCGCGTCCCGCAGAAATCCCGGCAGCTGCATCCCTTCTATAATCTCTGTCTGCGTGCGCATCGCGCTCTCCCCGATGATCTCGTCCAGCTTCATGGAGCTGCTGATGCTTTCCGCCAGGGAGCCGAAAACAGGCGTCCCCCTCAGAAACCTGCTGATATACGGACTGAAAAACCGCGCGCCGATCAAAGCCGCAGCCATCGGCAGAAACCCCAGCGCGGCTATGACAAAGCCCTTCCGAAAAGCAGCGGCGGCACAGCCCAGCACAGCCGCCACTACCAGTATATCCAATACATATGGTAAATAAGAAGCACTCATTTCCGTTCCTTCTTTCCTGCAAATTATCTTTACTGCTGCCTTCGCTTAACAAAGAAATATACGCTTTTTCTGCCGAAATTGATGCATTTCCTGCGCTATTTGCACTTAACATATCTACAGATACACCTGTCCAGCGAAGGTATATAAACCTTAAGCCTTATTCCCAGCCGCGCATCTGTGCGGCTGAAGCGGAGTCAAGGGCTGGAAGCCCTTGCAGGGTGCGGGACACTGTCCTACGGTCTTTTATGGTTCTTCCGGTTCACCCGCGGAAGGTTCTTTCGGCTCTCCGCCGCTGTCAGGCTCTTTTTCCGGCTCCGGCTCGTCCGCCTGTCCGCCTTCCGCGTCCTTTGTGTCATCCGGCAGGCTTTCCGGCGTTTTTTCGGGTTCTGTACTTGCAGGCAGTTCTGTTTTCCCTGCCTGCGCCTTCGTCATATCCAGTATTTCAATATTTTCCTGTGTCACCGCCATTACGCGGCTCAGCTTTTCCATCGGCGCAAGGTCACTTGTATCCGCTGTGGCAGTATATTCCCAGCTAAGATTTCCGCCGTTTGTCAGCCCTTTGTAATCCCTGCCGTTTCCGATCACAACACCTTTTTCCCCTGCATGAAGGAACGTCACCGTTTCCCCGCTCTCAAAAGATGCCGTTTCCTTTCCCGAAGCATTGATCCAGCAGACCGTTCCCTTTTCCCGTCCGTCACGGTTTGCCACGCTGTCCCCCAGCGCGACCACCACAGAATCCCCCGCGCAGAAAGAGGCATAATCCACTGTATTTTCCAGTTCATATTTCCATTCCTCCTGCCCGTCTTTCGCGCCAATGCCGTAGATATTTTTATCGGAAAGCACGCCAAGCGTCCCATCGCTCCAATAGCTGATAACAGGGATCACTTCATTCTTTTTCTCTACCGCCGCAAACATGCTGTCCGTATATTCCTCGCTTTCGCCGGTGCTGATAAAGAAGGACAGCACCCGCGCCGTCGGCGTGATATCCGCCGTATCCAGATAGCTTACCGCAAACATCCGGCTATCATCAGAAATATCGGAAGAAAGCGGATAGATGCCAATGCTTTCCTCTACACGTTCTTTCAGAAGATTTCCCTTTGCACTGTAAACATAGATACGGTAAGCCGTTGAATCCTTTGTAATCAGCGAGAGGTATCCGCTTTTGTTCAGCGCGAACTGCATCAGTGATCCTTCCGTCTGAAGGGAATACAGCAATCCCGAATCATCATACACGCGGAGGGTTTTTCCGCTCATATCACCTACCGCGATATATTTTCCTTCAGAAACGGCCGCCGGACTTGTCATATTAAATGTATCGTTCCATTTCTGATCGCCCATGCCCGCATAATATTTCACGCCGTCCTTCGTGCAGAGCGCGAAGCTTGTGCCAAATGTGGCAATCGCCGTTTTGTTTCCGCTGTCAATCTGCATACTTTCCCGCGGACGTGCCGTTCGTCTGTCCTCTGTGTCTTTTCTTGAAATCTGCGTCATGAACGCTTTCAGCCTGCCGCCGCCGTAGAACGTATCAATATACAGCCCGCCTGCCAAAAGGCAGACGACTGCCAAAACGAAAACCAGTATCATCAGCCTGCTGTCATTTCCCTTCCGCTGCCTGCCCATGTCTTTTCCTCCGTTGTCTTTCTTTATTTCAGCAGAAAAACGGCTGTGCCGTCCTTCTTATTCATAGAAAAATATTTTTGCCTTCTCCCGTATATTTCCCCCATCATACTACATCCGGCATGTTTTTGCAAACCCTCCGAAATTTCGTTTTTCGCCTGAAAGCCGTATGTTACGGAAATTTCCATCAAAAAACGCCCGGAAGCGCAGCGCGCCCCCGGACATCCCAAATTTTAATATTATTTTGAACTGCCTGTTTTTCCGCCGAATTTCAGTTTATTATACAGTGCGATATATTTCTCTGCGGAGCTTTCCCACGAATAATCGCAGTACATCGCGTTGCGCACAACGTTCGACCATTCCTCCCATCCCATATGGTAGGTATGCAGAGCCTGGTCTACCGCCCAAAGCAGGCCGTTTCCGTCATAGGTTTCAAAAACAAAGCCGTTCCCCTGCTTTGTTTCAGGGTTATAATGCGTAATCGTATCCGCAAGGCCGCCTGTTTTGCGCACGATCGGCACAGTGCCGTAACGCAGGCTGAACATCTGCCCCAGCCCGCATGGCTCAAAGCGCGAAGGCATCAGGAACATGTCCGAAGATGCGTATATCTGCTGCGCAAGTGCTTCGTCAAAGAAGATATTCGCGGAGAACCTTCCCGAATATGCCTCGCCCAGATGTTCAAAAATATGCTCCAGCCAGCGTTCGCCCGTCCCCAGCAGCACAAACTGAATATCCCGCCGCATCATCTCGTCTATTACCTGTGTCAGGATATCAAAGCCTTTCTGATCGGCCAGCCGCGTAATCATGGAAATCACAGGCACATCGCGCGGCTCCAGCCGCAGCCATTCCTGCAATGCGCGCTTGTTTTCGCGTTTTCCCTCCAAAATTTCAGGGCTGAAATTTTTCACAATACGCGGGTCTGTTACAGGGTCGTTCATGGAATAGTCAATACCGTTCAGTATGCCGTAAAGCGAATCTCTGCGGCTGTACAAAATGCCTTCCATACCATAGCCGTACTCCGGCGTCTGAATTTCCTTTGCGTACGCCTCGCTGACCGTTGTTACGCAGTCCGCATAATGCAGGCCCATTTTCATGTAGCTGGCACAGCCATAAAACTCCGCGCCCCCGTTCCCATAGCAGGCGGGCACGCCCAGCATATCCACTGTCGCAGGCTCGAAATTTCCCTGATACTGCAAATTATGAATGGTGAAAATCGACTTGATCTTGGAATAGCTCACCATTTTATTGTAGATTTCCTTCAGATACATACAGACAGGGCCCGTCTGCCAGTCATTACAGTGAATAATATCAGGATAAAAATCCAGCATTGCCAGCATATCCAGCACAGCCTTGCAGTAAAACCCAAAGCGTTCGTTATCATCGCCATGACCGTACATGCCGCCGCGTCCAAAATAATTGTTGTTTTCAATGAAGTAGATGGGCACGTCCCCTTTTTTCACCAGAATCTTTGCCGTCTGCACCCTCCACTGCAGGTGGACGTCAAACTCTCCCAAAAACTCCACTCCGTACATCGCTTCGTTTTTGATAGACAGATATCTGGGAATCACAACGCGTACGTCTACCCCTTTTGCCCGCAACGCCTTTGGCAAGGAACCGATGACATCGCCTAATCCGCCGCTTTTGATGAACGGCGCAGCCTCCGACGCAACTAACAGCACCTTTAAGTTATTCTGCATCTTTTCTCACCTCTTTACTACTAATCATACTATGAAATCAGGCGTTCATCAAGTAAATTTCTTTTATCTGACAAAATTTTTTCCTATGGCTTTCCAGTTTCGCCGTATGCACAAACCGGATTTTTGAAATACTGCACAGCCTGCCGGAAATTTTTTATCCGCCCGTTTCATCTGCCCTCTTTTCTGTTCCACTCTTTATATTCTTCCCCGAAAATGGTATACTAAAAATGATACAGGAGCCTTTTCCCATATTTTCCGGGGAAAGGGCAGGGGGACGCGCTCCCTGCCTTTGCTCGACAAGGGGATACCCTTTGTCAGGCGAAGCTGCCATTTATAAAGAAAAGAGGTTGATTCATTTGCAGAATAAAATACCTGATCGGAAATCCTCCGACCCTCGGTTTCACTGGCATATCGAAGATTATTACGCCAGTGACGAATTATGGGAAAGCACATTTGCCGCTTTAGAGCAGGAGCTCCCCAGCATCTCCGCATTTTCAGGACGCCTTGCGGAATCCGGCGCAGTGCTCCTTGCCTGTCTGGAAAAAAACCTGGAGCTTTCTCTCACGCTTGACCAGTTGTATACCTACGCCAACATGCGCCTGCATGAGGACAGCGGGAATGCCTTTTATCAGGCAATGGCTGCCCGCGCGGAACGTCTGCTGGTGCAGTATTCCGCTGCTTCGTCCTTCCTTACGCCCGAAATTACAGCGATTCCGGAGGAAACGCTTGCGGCCTTCCACGCCGAAAGTCCTGACACTTTCGCCGTTTACGCGCATTTCTTCCATTCCCTTCTCCGGCAGAAAGCACATACGCTTTCCCCTGCCGAAGAAAACCTGCTTGCACAGGCGGCAGAACTGGGCGGCGCGCCGCAGCAGATTTTTGCCATGCTGAACGATGCGGATATCCGTTTCCCCGCTGTGCAGGATTCCAATGGAGAGGAAATGGAGCTGACAAAGGGACGCTATATCACATTTCTGGAAAGCCCCGACCGTACACTGCGCCGGAATGCTTTCCAGTCTCTGTATTCCGTTTATCTGGGACAGAAAAACACCCTTGCGGCGTCCTATTCCTCCTCGGTCAAAAGCGATGCGTTTTTTGCCCGCGCGCGGAAATACGCCTCCTCTATGGAAATGGCTCTTTCGGACGATAATATCCCGCTTTCCGTATATGACAATCTGATCGAAACGGTACACCAGAATCTGCCCCTGCTTCATCGTTATGTTTCCCTCCGGAAAAAACAGATGGGCGTGGATGAGCTGCATATGTACGACCTGTATGTGCCTCTCGTACCGGAGGCGGATGTGAAAATTCCATATGACGAGGCAAAACAGACCGTCAAAAAAGCCCTGGCCGTCATGGGCGAAGATTACGGCAGGGCACTGACGCACGGGCTGGAAAGCGGCTGGATTGACGTATATGAAAACAAAGGCAAACGGGGCGGGGCGTATTCCTGGGGCAGCTATGGCGTGCATCCTTTTGTGCTGCTCAACCATAACGATACCATCAACAGCATGTTCACCCTTGCGCATGAAATGGGGCATGCCCTGCATAGCTGGTTTACATGGCAGAAACAGCCCTACCTTTACAGCGGGCATAAAATTTTTGTGGCGGAGGTTGCCTCCACCTGCAACGAAGCTCTTTTGATGGAATATCTTTTGCAGCATACCGAAAATACGACGACACGCAAGTACCTCATCAACTATTTTCTGGAACAGTTCCGCGGGACACTGTTCCGGCAGACCATGTTTGCGGAATTTGAGAAGATTACGCATGAAATGGTGGAGTGCGGCGAGCCTCTGACCTGGGAAGGCATGAACCGCATCTATCATGAACTGAATGTGAAATATTTCGGTGAGGATATTTTCATTGACGAGGAAATCGACATTGAATGGGCAAGGATTCCGCATTTTTATAATGCGTTTTATGTCTATCAGTATGCCACAGGCTACAGCGCGGCAATCGCGCTTTCCCGTAAAATACTGGACGAAGGACAGCCCGCCATTGACGCCTACCTGGATTTCCTTTCCAAGGGTGACAGCGAATATTCCATTGACCTGCTGAAAGGCGCGGGCGTGGACCTCTCCACTGCCGAACCCATTCAGAATGCCATGAAGGTTTTTGAAAATCTTCTGGATGAATTTGAAAACTTATAGGAACCACAGCAAAAGAATATACAGCCGTTTCCCCGCCGGATATCTCGGTTTGGAGAAACGGCTGTTTTATCTGTGCGCCTGTTCCCGCCGTACTGCACCAGTTTTGCCCGCATCGGATTTTTGCAACAAAAAAACGCCCTTCCTAATGGAAAAGCGTGTTATCTTCCTTTGTTGTCCTATTCCCTTTTTCAAAGAGAAGGGGTGTCCGCGGTCGTTCGGGGAAGGGACCGCGGACTGGAAGTAAAAGGGGGCGTCCTTTTTACTTCTCTTACAGTATATGCCAGAAATATGTACAATTTATGAATAGAAACTTAAGGCTCGCTTAAGAGATATTAAAAAAAACGATAGAAAAACCTAAAATAAATGGAACACAACAAAAAACCGGACAGGCATACACAGCCCATCCGGCTTCCAGGCGTTATCATAAGAAAATTCCATTTTTTGAAATGCCTGAGTCAAACCGCCTTTTTCAACTGTTTTATTCTTCCACACTTTTCAGCATAGTTTCTGTTGTTTCCATATAATAGGCCGCGTCCTGTATCCCTTCTATTTTCAGAGAGAAGGTTTTTCCCGTTTTATCCACAAAAATCGTTGTCGGCAGGCCATTCAGGTTGTTAATAATCCAGTTCGCAAGATTCTGATCCGGCAGTATTGAGCCGAACGTCACGCCAGCCTCCTCATATGCTTTCGCGGCAACATTTTCCGCTTCTTCATTGGGTGTGTCAATGATGACCTGCACAAAATTCACATTCGGATGTTTTTTCCGCAGCTCCTGATAAAACGTTTCCAGCGTGTCCAGTTCGTTGATATCCGGGTAACAGTAGGACGCCCAGAAATTCACGACTGTCAGATCGTAATCGTAGAATATCGCGCTGGTAACGTTTTCCCCTTCCAGCGATGTGGAAATAAAGTTCAGGTACTGCCCGTTTTCCTCTGCGGCAGCCTTTGCAGCGGCTTCATCCGGCGGGAACGTCTCTATGCTTTCTTCCAAAACAGGAAGCTTTTCCGCAAGGCTGTTGTATATTTTCTGCGCATCCTTTGAAAAATGGCTGATTCCTGATGCGTAATCCGTCAGATAGTAATAGCGGAAGCCCTCCTGCGCGGGCAGCTCCTTCTGGGAACGCCAGAGCGCGAGCTCGTCCTCTACAGCTTCTGATTCCAGATTGTCCTCCCGCGCCGCAAGAAGTGTAAACAGCGGCGTCATCAGTTCCTCAACAGGGATATCGGAATCGGGGTCGTCCAAAGCGGCCATATTTTCGCTCGGAACGAAATGATACTGTATTTTGGCGTAGATTTCCCCTTCCAGATCTACATAGGATGCGGGAATCAGATTCGCGTCCTCCATCGTAACCCATTCTTCCGGAATCGTATAAGCAAGGCCGCATTCTGCCAGCCTTATTTCCGTCTGCACCTCCTGCCCTTCCGCAGCGGGGGCAGGCGTTTCTTCCTTCCCGCAGCCCGCAGAGCAAACTGCCAGCAGGAGCGTCAGGAACAGGGCAATTTTTTTCTTCAAATTCAAAACCTCCTGAAAATTCAATTTTTACCAGCCCATTATACCGGAAAATAACGCTTTGCGCAACTGCGTCTTTTCGGCAGGATACTGGGGAAAGGACGATTTTTCCACAATATTTTTCTGTTTGCTCAATTTGGCATAATATTCTTGACAAATTAAACTACATATTGTAGAATATTATAAACTACATGGCGTAGAACATAAGGGAGTGAAAAAATGCAGAGAATTTCAGAAGCAGAAATGGAGCTGATGCAGGTCATCTGGAACAACGAAAACCCTTTGACCAGCAGGGAAGTGATGGACCTGCTCCCCAATAACCAATGGAAACCAACAACCATTTTGACAATGCTTTCACGACTGATGGAAAAAGGCTTTCTTCATGCGGAAAAACGGGGCCGCCAGCATTTTTACAGCTATCTGGTTTCAGAAAGCGAATACCGGAAGAGATGCGGCAGGGATTTTTTGAAAAAGTTCTACAAAGGCTCGGCGAAAAATTTTTTTGCGGCATTGTTCGATGACGGAGAACTCAATGCGGAGGAACTCGCGGAACTGCGGGAACTGCTCCGCCAAAAGGGGGAATAGGAATTGAAAACACTGTTTTGCCTGACGCTTCTGGGCGGCGGGTTTACACTGGTGCTGGCGGGCTTAAAAAACCCGCTTTTGCAGAGGTGCGGCGGCAGATGGTACCGCTGTATCTGGCTGTTCGCGCTGGCAGCGTATACCCTTCCCTATAAAATTGCCCTGCCGGAACTTTTGTCTGGAAGCAGCGCGTCCTTTCCTGCCAAAGGCAGCGGGACTGCCGGCGGTTTCATGGAACCGGCCGTTGATTTCCCTGCCGTTACCCCATCTCCCACAGAAACGCTTTCCCTGTCAGAAATCCTGTGTATCGTTTATTGTATCGGGCTGGCGGCGTTTATACTCTATACTGTATGCGTCTATGTCTGTTTTCGCCGCAGATTGGAACAGGCATCGGAGATTGTGGAAAATGAGAAAACAAAATCCTGTTTTTCCGCAGTCTGCCAGAAAATGGGAATCCGTCGATGTATCCGGCTGCGGGAAAACAGGCTGGCAGCTTCTCCCATGCTTACGGGTTTTTTTCGGCCACAGATCATACTGCCCAGGCAGGAATTTTCGACAGAGGAACTGCGCATGATTTTCCGGCATGAACTGACGCATTATAAAAGGAACGATCTTCTTTACAAGACGGCGGCATTAGCCGTGCGCGCGGCGCACTGGTTCAATCCCCTTTCCGCGCTGATGCTGCGGAATATCAGCGAAGCCTGCGAATATTCCTGCGATGAAACGGTGGTAAAGGGGCTGGATATCAAAGAAAAACGGAAATATGGAGAAATGCTTTTATCCCAAATACATCCGGAAGGGGAAACCGCGCCTTTTTCCGCCGGATTCTTTGGAAAAGGAAAGCAGAAAAAAGTATTGGAAAGGCGGATTGAGGGTATTATGAGAAAAAAACAATGCCGATGGGTCGGGGCGACTGTCCTTCTTGCGGCAGGGCTGGTTATGGGTACAAACTTCATGGATTTTAAGCCTGTATATGCAAAGCCGGATTTTGCTCCCGCTCAGGCAGAATCGCTACAGGAGCCCGCCCGGAACGCTCCGCCAGCTCCGTCCATACAAAATGAGGAGGATGCGGTGCGGTTTACTGCGGCCACTATCCGCCGCTTATTCAGCACAGAAACAGAGGATATGGAAGTATGGGCAGAACTGGACCATGAAGAAAATTCCGTACAGCCCGAAGGCTGGTGGTTTATCGAGTTTTCCGGAGAAACCCTGGAATATGCCGCATGGCTCAACCCTGATACGGGCAGTCTGCGGATTGTACGGGGCATGGCAACAGAAATTCTGAGTACGGAAGAAAAAGCAGAAATCCAGCAGGATACCGGCTGGCTGGAACGGGCGGAAACACTCCTGAAAGAGAAGTACGGGGAATCAAGACCGCCTGCGGAAATCTCCTTCGTCAATATGGAGAAGCCAGACCAGAGAACGGCAGACATACGCCTGCTTATGGAGGACGGGACGTATTATACCCTTTCCTTCCGCAGCAGTGACGGCGCGCTGAAATCATTTCAATATAACGCAGAAAACATAATCTGAAACAGCGCAAAGGAGGGGAAAGCCCCTCCTTTTCTTTCTATGCTCAGAAAAGCGTCTGCATTCAGCCGTACAACCAACTGCTGAAAAATTTAATATTTTATTTCAAATTTTTTAGGATTTCAAAAAAAGGGTTTTTCTCTGTCCAAAACGTATTATAATAAGAATAAATTAAGAGGAACATTCTGTCTTTTGGAGATATGGAAGGAGGACGGACAATGCGGGCGTTTTATGAAAGAAATAAAAAAGCTGTTTTTGACCTGATTATACTGATTGCAGCAATATTGTTCTGTTTTCTGTTTTTCCGTTATCTTTTTCCCATATTTCTGCCCTTTCTGATCGGCTGGCTTTTGAGCCTGCTGTTCTGTCCTCTGGCAGACAGGCTGGAAAACCGCGGCCTGCCGCGGGGGATCGGCGCGCTTTTGGGGATACTGCTGCTGTTTGCCCTGCTCGGGGCATTGGGCTTCTGGTCGGGTACAGGGCTTTACCAGCAGATACGGCAGGCATTGGAAAACCTGCCGCAGTATATGGATATGCTGGAAAATGCCATGACGGCTTTCTGGGAACACTTCGATGCATTCCGCGAACAGCTCCCCGAACAGCTTCAGCCCTTCCTGCTGCAATTTCAGCAGGGTTTTTCAGATATCCTTTTCGCGCTGGTAAATCAGGGTGCGCCCACATCGCTGTTTTCAGCCGTTCCACATTTTTTCCTGGGCTTTTTCGTCGCGCTGATTTCGGCGTATTTCTTTACAAAAGACAAAGTGCTTATACACAAGACATATCTGGCACACGTTGAACCGCTGATTGGGTTTTCCATCGGTACGGCGCGGAAGGAGCTGGCAGCGTCTGTCTGGGGATATGTAAAAACGCAGTTGATATTGATGGCATATACCTTCTGCATCTGCATAATCGGAATGTTGATTCTGCGTTCGCCTCACCCCCTGCTTTTGAGTGCCGTAACCGCTGTTATTGACGCCCTGCCCTTTTTCGGCAGCGGCTTTATCCTCTGGCCCGGGGCGGTGTTCCACCTGATTATGGGTCAGTCGTTCCTTGCTCTGGGTTATCTGGTCATTTACGGCATCATTCAGGTGGTGCGGCAGATTTTGCAGCCGCGGATACTTGGGGCGCAGATTGGGCTGCATCCGCTTCTGACGCTGTTTTCCATGTATTTCGGGTTCCAGTGCATCGGCGTATGGGGGCTCCTGCTGGGGCCTGTCATCGCGGTGATACTGCGGGCGTTTTTCCGCCTGAGAAAAGGGTAAGCAATGCCCCCAACGCGTCATGTGTGTTGCCATAAGAAAATTCAGCTTTTGAAACGCCTGAAAAACAGGGATTTTTCAAAGCAGTTACCATTTCAGAAAAATTTTCTCAGGCAGTGTCGTCACAGGTGTCTGCACACGCCTTTACGTCGGGGGCAATTTTTTGTTCTCAAATTCCTCTGAAAATATCCGGACGGAATTTGCTCCGCTTCCGGCTTGCAGCAATCTGATCCAGAATTTTATTCCTCTCCCCGTTCAGCGTGCCGCCCAGCGCGATATAGTTCGACGCATGGTTCGAGCGGAACATTGTCCCTTCCGCGTCAACATTGCGGATAAACAGTTCCGTTTCGTCCAGCACCTCCTGCGGCTCTAAAAGTTCAATCTCCCCGCGCGCAAGCTGGTCGTACATCTCCGTTCCCGGTTCAACCATCAATGTCAAAAAGCCCACATATTCCGGCTTGATAGCGGAAATGACCCGCGCACTGCCCAGCGCGTGTTCCCGCCAGAGCTTTTTGCCGCCCAGCCCCGAAATCACCGTCATAGAGAGCACCATGCCAGCCTCCCGCGCCTTTTTGCCCGCCTCGATCATTTCGTCAGCAGTTACGCCCTTTTTAACCGCTGTCAGCACCTCGTCCGCGCCGCTTTCCAGCCCCATGTAAACCATATCCAGTCCCGCTTCGCGCAGACGGCGCAGTTCCTCCGGCGTTTTGTTCAGAATGTCCTTCGGCGCGCCGTAAACAGAAATCCGCTCCACCTCCGGAAAATATTTGTGGCATTTTTCCAGAATGTGCAGCATATCCTCTGTTTTCACGATCAGCGCGTCACCGTCCGCCAGAAAAATCCGGCGTACCCTGATATGGCTGTAATACTTCCGCGCCATCTCCAAATCCTCCTCCACATCCGCCAGCGGACGAATGCGGAAAGTCTTATCCTTGTACATGTTGCAGAATGTGCAGGTATTTCTCGCGCAGCCTATAGTAAACTGGATGATCAGACTGCCGGCTTCGCTTGGCGGTCTGTAAACGGTTCCTTCATATCTCATTTTTATCTCTCCTTATCCTTACTTTGTTATTTCTAATTCTTCTATTATACAGGGGTTTCCGCATTTTTATCAATACCTATTTCCAATTCTCCAGCGTATTCCAAAAGCACGCTTTCGGCAATATTCTGCGGCAAATGCACACAGGAACAGAGAAAATCCACATCTCCGCGGCATCTTCTGATTGACAGCGGGACGAATTTTGTCTATAATATGGCGTGGAAAGTTTTGGACAGCAAAAATATGACAGGGCGGACAACGCAAACTTGTTTGCGGTTGTACGCATTGGCATATTTTTATTGGACAGGCTGGGCGGCATGAGCAGCTTTGCTGCGAATGACGGCAGACAGCAAAAATATGGCAGGGCAGACAACGCAAACTTGTTTGCGTTTATATGCATTGGCATATTTTTATTGGACAGGCTGGGCGGCGGTTATGCACAGGCGCGAATCATTCAAATATCAGGTTAATATGGCTTTTGTTTCGCCAAACAATGCAGAAAAAGGCGGAGGCTGCGGGGTGCGGTGCCTGTTCGGGCTGTTCTCTGCGGCGGAAGTCTGGCTTTGCGGCGGGCGGCGGCTCGGCGGGAGGATCGGGACCGGATTTTTCCGGCAACACCCATTTTCCGGTTCTGCCAAAGCGACAGCAGGGGTCTTATTAAAACAGATTATCCCTGATAATCTGGGGCGGGGAACTTTCTCCGTCCTTTTTTAGTTTTAAGACCTTGGGAACGCTGTCCCACATCCTGCAAGGGATTTCATCCCTTAACCCTTCTTTGCACCCAGACTACGTCTGGGCGCAAAAAACAATTCAGCAGGATAAACCCATCTTTTTGCCCCGTCCCGCATCCGCAACCGCACGCCAGAGCGGTTGCAAATAAAGTTTAGTGTCAGGCCCTTTTCAAAGGGCTTGCAGGGTGCGGGACAGCGTCCTGCGGTCTTCTCTCTGATTTTTTTCCCCTTTCCCGTTGACACAGGGCGGAAATATAGTGTAAAATGCATTATGATAATGATGAAACAATGGCTGTGAAAAGGAAAGTATGCGGCAGGAGCCTGCCCCAGAGAGCCTCGGTATGCTGGAAAGAGGCGCGGGAACGCCGCTGAAAATGGCCTTGGAGCTTCGCCCCGACCGTTGGGTTCCCCTACGCTAGGCCGCGACGGCTGCGCCCGTTACCGCGCAAGGATATGCCCGCCTCAGGGCGCATACCCAAAAAGGCCCCCTCTGTGAGGACGGGGCAAAAAAAGGTGGTACCGCGGATGTTTGTCCGTCCTTTGTATATGATACAAAGGACGGCTTTTTTCTTTCTTCGTCTGCCGCCCCGTTTCCATTCCAGAATAAAATGATAAAAGGAGAGATAAGATTGGCACAGGAAAAATTCTATATTACCACACCTATCTATTACCCCAGCGATAAGCTGCATATCGGCCATTCCTACTGCACCGTTGCAACGGACACCATGGCGCGATACAAACGTCTGCGCGGCTATGACGTTATGTTCCTGACAGGCACAGACGAACATGGTCAGAAAATTGAGCGCATCGCCACAAGCCAGGGCATGACGCCCAAGGAATATACCGACAAGATTGTTTTAGGCATCAAGGAGCTTTGGAAAACGCTCCATATCTCCTATGACAAATTCATCCGCACTACGGATGATTACCATGTAAAAGGCGTACAGAAAATTTTCAAAATGCTCTATGACAAGGGCGATATTTACAAAAGCTCTTATGAAGGCTGGTACTGCACACCCTGTGAATCCTTCTTCACAGAACATCAGCTGGTGGACGGCAAATGCCCCGACTGCGGGCGCGATGTGGAGCTTCTGAAAGAAGAAAGCTATTTCTTCCGTCTTTCCAAATATGGCGACCGCATCATTAAATATATGGAAGAAAATCCGGAATTTTTGCAGCCAAACACCAGACAGAATGAAATGATCAGCAACTTCCTGAAGCCCGGCCTGGAAGACCTTGCGGTTTCCCGCACCTCCTTCAAATGGGGCATTCCCGTAGAATTTGACCCCGGGCATATCGTTTACGTCTGGATTGACGCGCTCTCCAACTATATCACCGCTATGGGCTGGGGCAGCGACGACGACAGCCTCTATCAGAAATACTGGCCCGCAGATGTACACGTTGTCGGCAAGGAAATTGTGCGTTTCCATTCCATTATCTGGCCCGCTATGCTGATGGCACTGGACATGCCCCTGCCGAAACAGGTATTTGGTCACGGCTGGCTGATTATTAACGGCGGCAAAATGTCCAAATCTGTCGGCAACGTTATCGACCCGAACACGCTGGTCGAGCGTTACGGCGTGGACGCAATGCGTTACTTCCTGCTGCGCGAAGTGGCGTTCGGGCAGGACGGCAATTTCAATAATGAAGCTCTGATTCAGCGCATCAATGCCGACCTTGCGAATGACCTCGGCAACCTCGTTTCCCGCACAGCCGGCATGATTGAAAAATATTTCGGCGGAACGCTGCCCGCGGAACGCACCGCAAGCCCGTTTGATGAGGATTTGAAAGCAACGGCAGCGGCAGTGATTCCCAATGTGGAGCGCGAAATGGATCACATGTTCTTCAGCGATGCACTTGTTGAGATCTGGAACCTGATCCGCCGCACAAACAAATATATCGACGAAACACAGCCCTGGATACTCTGCAAAGACCCCGAAAAGAAAGCGGAGCTTGCGAATGCGCTTTATCATGTAGCAGAAAGCATCCGTATCGTTTCCATACTGATACAGCCCTTCATGCCGCTGACTCCCGCAAAAATCTGGGCGCAGATGGGCATTCCGGAAGGCGAGCTGACTGCATGGGAAAGCACAAAAACATGGGGACTGATGCCCGCAACCTTCACCGTACAGAAGGGAGAAACATTGTTCCCCCGTATCGACATGAAGAAAGAGCTGGTCGAGCTGGAGGCAGCAATTAAGGCTTCTCAGGCAACCTCTGTTGCAAACCAGCAGAAAGCGGCAGAAAAAGAGGAGGAATCCAAATATCCCGCTGAAATTACAATTGACGATTTCGCAAAGGTACAGCTAAAAGTCGGCGAAGTTCTGGAAAGCAGGGAAGTAGAAGGCTCCCGCAAGCTGCTGCGCAACGTCATCAGGATTGGCGATGAAACACGCGTGATATTCTCCGGCATAAAGGACAGCTACGCGCCCGGCGCATTGGTCGGCAAACGTGTTGTTGTGGCGTATAACCTCAAGCCCAGAAAAATGATGGGCGAAATCTCCAACGGCATGATATTGTGCGCGGAGGACGCGGACGGCAATTTGTGCGTTCTCACCACAGATGACAAGGATTTCGCAAGCGGCAGCGAAATCAGCTGAGGGAATACAGGAAATGTATTTTGAATCCCACGCCCATTATGATGACAAGCGGTTCCGCGAGGACAGGGAGGAGCTTTTAAGCACGCTCCTCCCCGCCTCCGGAGTGGATACCATTATCAATATCGGCTGCGACGTGAAAAGCTCGGAAATGAGTATCCGCCTTGCCGAAAAATATCCGTATGTGTATGCTTCCGTCGGCGTACACCCGCATGAAGTGGGCGAAATGAACTCCCAGACCATTGAAAAGCTGAGAAAACTCAGCGCGCACCCCAAAGCCGTCGCCATCGGCGAAATCGGTTTGGACTATTATTATGATTTTAACCCGCGGGAGCTGCAAAGGTTCTGGTTCCGGCAGCAGCTGCGCCTGGCAGAGGAAGTCAAAATGCCCGTTGTCATCCATTCCAGGGACGCGGCGCAGGAAACCTTTGAAATCATAGAATCCTCTGCTGTCAGGCAGGGCGTTATCCACTGTTATTCCGGCGCGCTGCCAATGGCGCGGGAATACGCGGATATGGGCTTTCATATCGGTATCGGCGGCGTAGTGACCTTTTCCAACGCCAAAAAGCTGGCAGAGGTCGTGGAGGGTATCCCGATGGAGAAAATACTCATCGAAACGGACAGTCCATACCTCGCGCCGAACCCCAACCGCGGCAAGCGCAACGATTCCCGCAACCTCAAGTATATTGTGGAGAAAATTGCCGAAATAAAGGGAATTTTGCCGGAAATTGTCGCGGAAACGGCTGCCAGAAATGCCAAAAGTCTATTTCTTCAAAATTAGTTGCATAATTGTTACAAATGTGTTAATATACTTTCTGTAAAAGGGTAAAGGTATCGAACATACCGAAGATTCTGGAGGCTCTGCTCTCCCCCCTGTCCGTTTTCTGCATCATGCACTGCATTGGGGGCTGCTTTCTTTCGGTATATCCAATATCTTTATTTTTGCAGTTTGTTTTGAAAAAACAATGTATGCGGAAGTGACGACTCCCCGTGTAAATACGACTGCGAATCCATCCCGAAATTTTCGGGCGGAACAAGGCATAATCTAATGTCTATCATCTTATCACAAGAGGAACGGTATACCTCCTGCTTTATTTCCCACTGGAAGAATGCCGTTCAAGGAGGAAAAAATGAAAACGCATCTTAGAGTATTTGCTATCGTGGTATTTATATTGGTAATCGGCTGCGGAACAGCATCGGCTTACAGCAACATGAACACACAGCCTGTCATCGTAAATGTTGACAGCGTACCCCATATGGTTTCTACGGAACAGACAACCGTTGGCGCGCTTCTGGAGGAACTGGAAAACGTTATTGGCACAGATTATTTTCTGGAGGACGCAGATGAAGGCGATCCTGTTGAAAGCATGATGACCATTTCCCTGACCTCGGTTACGGAAAAAATCGTTGCAAATGTGGAAACAATGTCCTATGATACCATACGGCGGCCGACCCTCAGCATGAAGATTGGTGAATCCCGCGTTGTTCAGAAGGGCATAAACGGTCAGATGTCCATTGTCAACAAGGAGACCTATCATGGCGATGAACTGATTGACTCGGAATTTATAGAGGAAAAAGTCCTTGTCGCGCCACAGGATGAGATCATTGAGGTAGGCTCTACCGGCATCATTGACGGCATGTCATTCTCAAAGGCGATCAACGCGCGCGTAACGGCCTATACGCCTTCTGACCCCGGCTGCACAGGCATCACCGCGACCGGCACAGTGGCAGGTCATGGCACTATCGCGGTAGACCCCAACGTCATTCCATTCGGCACCACAGTATATATTCCCGGCTACGGTGTAGCCATTGCGGAGGATACCGGCGGCGCGATTATTGGGCACCGCATAGACGTTTGCTTTGAATCAACCGATGACGCGCTGGAATGGGGCGTACAGAATTTGTCCGTATATATTTTATCCTGAAAATAAAACAACCACGAAGCAACGCCTTCCCCTTATGGCAATGCCATCTGCGGGAACGGCACACAAAAAGCGGCGGAGCCTTATGACAAGGCTCCGCCGCTTTTGTTATGCCGCAATATGATAGAACTAAGTTTTATTCCGAGAGCTGCTCCTCGAGAGCCTCCTCATACGCCTGCTGGGTATTTTCATCGAAGCAGACCATTGTTACCTGTTCCATATCCGCATTTTCCCGCAGAAACGCCAGTATCTCCCGCACAGCAATCTGCGCCGCCAGCTTCACGGGGAAACGGTACACCCCTGTGCTGATAGAGGGGAACGCAATCGTCTTTACACCATATTCCGATGCAAGACGCAGACAGTTTTTGTAGCACTCCGCCAAAAGCTCTTCCTCCGCCCATTTGCCGCCGCGCCAGACCGGCCCCGGCGTATGAATGACGTATTTCGCTTTCAGCTTATAGCCCTTTGTAATCTTCGCATCGCCCGTCCGGCAGCCCCCCAGCGTTTCACACTCCGCCAGAAGCTCTGGTCCTGCGGCGCGGTGAATCGCACCGTCCACGCCGCCGCCGCCCAGCAGAGATGTATTCGCCGCATTGACGATCGCGTCTGTTTTTGCTTTTACGATATCTCCTTTTGTGATAGAAAAACGTTCCATAACCTCAACCCCCTATCTTTGGAATGAAAGTCCTTGTCCCCATTTTATCCCTTTTCGAGAGGTTCGTAAAGATATTTTTGCAAAAAAGAAAATTTTTCCTGAAAATCTGTAAAGGGACAGAAAACCTCCGCTCCAGGGGCGGATTGGCTTGAGAAAACATTTCTTCTTTTTTGACCGCTTTTCAGATCAAACGCTGGCGGAAGGCCCCCTTTTTTCTTACTCCTTCGCCCAGATACGGCACTGCTCAATCCGTCTGCCATTGTCGCCCTGCTCTGCGTCATAGGCAAACTGTTCCAGCAGGGAGCACGGGAATTCCCCGCAGACGCCGCAATGTGCCAGCCCCTTCCCTTCGCAGCAGTCCTTCACAGGGCAGTTCTCACCCCAAAACGGCTTTTCCATATGTACGCAGCCGGAGCAGCCCATCTGCTCCCGATATGCACATTCACCGCACAATAACCCGCATCTTGATTCAACCATAGTCATCGCTCCTTTTTGAATATACTCCCTGACAGTATACACAAAGGAACCGGACAGCGTGCCGTCATGTTTCGCGGTAATTCCGCAAAATATTTTCCGCCTGAAACAGGATTTCCGCCCGAAGTCTCTCTGGCTCCAATACGACCGCTTTATCCCCAAACTGCAATACCCAGTCCCGCATATTGCTGTAACCGGCAAAATCTCTCTCCAGCAGAAGCCGCCCATCCTCCAGCATTGTCCAGCAATCCAGACCATATTCTTCCACCAGACGGTATTTTTCACTTGCCGCAAAAACCGCTTTCAAATGGTAATTTCCTGCCGCAAGTCTTCCGGAAAACGCAAAGGTCCCTTCCGGCAGTTCCCGCGGCGAAAATTCCTCCGCCAAAACCTCCAGATTCCAGAGCCTGTTCAGCTTGAACAGCCGGAAATCCTCCCGTTCCATACAATACCCAAACACATACCACGCCGACCATTGAAATACCAGCCTGTACGGCTCTATGGCGCGCGCAGATTCGCCTTTTTCATAAAAATAACGGAAGGCAATCCTTTGCCGTTTCAGGATTGCCCGCCGGATACGCTCTATTTTTTCCGTCAGAGGCACGCGGTAAAACGATGCAAGGTCTATCAGGAATACATCCTGCGCAGCCGTTTCCCTGCCGGAAAGCTTTTCCCAGAGGCCCTGGCTGTACGGCTTTTCTGATACACTGTCCAGCCCCATCAGCCCTGCAAAAACCGCCTGCAATTCCGCCTCCGTCAGGAACGCTTTATTGACCCTGTAGCCCTCGGCAATCGAAATACCGCCGCCATACCCCTGCGCCGTAACCAGCGGGATGCCCGCGCGGCAGATATCCTCAATATCCCTGCTGATTGTCCTTCTGGAAACCTCGAACCGCTCCGCAAGCTCCGGTGCAGTGGCTTTCCCCTTTTGGAGCAAAAGCATCGTTATCCCGATCAGGCGGTCAATTTTCATAGCGCACCCCTCCAATCCGCAAATACCATAAAACCGTTTCCGGCGTTTTACACAAAAAAAATGGAAGTTACAGGGCTCGAACCTGTGACCCTCTGCTTGTAAGGCAGATGCTCTCCCAGCTGAGCTAAACTTCCACTTTCTCAAACTATGAACTTGTAAAATGACCCGTAAGGGAATCGAACCCTTGTTTCAGCCGTGAGAGGGCCGCGTCTTAACCTCTTGACCAACGGGCCAGAGTAGCGGAGGAGGGATTTGAACCCCCGACACTGCGGGTATGAACCGCATGCTCTCGCCAACTGAGCTACTCCGCCTCAAATCTGCCTATTCAGTATAGCGGAAAGGCCAGAGTATGTCAAGCATTTTTTCACAAATTTTTCAAAATTCCGGCACAAAATAATCACTCGCTCCGGTTGATATAAAGAATCTCATTCGGCTTCACCATGCCAAGGTAATCCCGCGCCATCTGTTCGATATAAACGTCGCTGTTATAATAATCCTGCCGCTTCTCAAAATCTATTTTCCGTTCCTGCTCCGCATCAATTTCATTTTGCAGGGCGGCTTTTTCCTCCAGCAGTTCCTGATAACGGTTCACCTGATTCCCCACGCCGACCACAACTGTACAGATAAACAACGCCATAAACACCCGCAGAAATACGGAGGATGGCCTTGTCCCTTTATTTTTTTTGCTTTCTTTCTTTGCCATGCATAAGCCCCATTCCTTCTGTTATCTTCGGCGCAGTATTTTCCAATCCCGCCGAAAACGCCTCTTATTCATTTTTACATAAACCCGCGCGCTTTGCAACAGTTTTTTTTGCCAGCTTTCGCAAAAGCCGCCAAATTTCCGCAGGGGCTTCCGAAAAGGGAGGAAAAGCAGGCGGAACGGCGTGAAAAGGATACGGAAAAAAAGGCGCGTCAGATATTTGATGAGCCGTATCACATTGTCACTGACAGCAACAACCCAGCGGCTGAGCGTCAGAAAATACAGCCCCATGCCGCCGAACAGCCCGAACAGCGAAAAAAAACGCACCTCGCCCGAATTGGCACGCAGAAGAACGCCAAACACCAGAAAAACAGCGATCAGCCAGAAAAGCGCGTCCTCCGCCTGTACCCAAAACCGCCTGTGGCGCAGGCTGTGGCGGAACACACGCAGGCAGTCATACAAAAGCCCCATGCCGCCGCCCAGCGCGATGCAAAGCAGAAACAGCCGCGCCTGTTCATGCAGAGATAATATCATTTGCCGCGCCTCCCATCAACGGAACAGCTTTCCGAGGAGCGGATGCGCCCTGCCGCCGGCAACAGATCCGTCAGAGTAGTCGATGCTGTCAATCGTGCCGTTAACGGTGACTTCTCCCTCTTCCAGATCCAGCTTGCCAATGTGCAGTTCCGCACCCTTCAGTACAAGCAGTCCGCAGGTCGTTTCCATCATCACACCCTCCTCATCAAAGGAAAGCACCTCCAAAACACCGCCAATCTGCAATTTTTCACGTTCTTCCATCATCAAAGTATGGTGTCCGCCCCTCTTTTTTTCTTCCGCCAAAACAAATCCCTCCCATAGATTTCCTGCTAATAGCTTATGCGGATGGGCTTCGCGGCAGACCTGAAATCAAAAAAGCGGCCAAAAGGCGGCCTGGCTCAGGCAGTTGTCCGGGAAAA
Organism: uncultured Anaerotignum sp.; assembly: GCA_910578425.1. Classification (GTDB taxonomy): domain Bacteria; phylum Bacillota; class Clostridia; order Lachnospirales; family Anaerotignaceae; genus Anaerotignum_A. The sequence continues at coordinate 19,025 of CAJTQX010000022.1, read as the reverse complement.
TTTCGTCTGAAATGGAATTTGTTCTGAAAAATCCTGATTTTTCAGGCATTTCAAAAAATAAAATTTTCTTATGGCAACGCCCATAACAGGCCGCAAAACTTTAGAAAGCAATTTCTTTTTCCCTCAGCGGGGCGGATTCCCGTACAAATCCCTTCCCTCCGCGTCAATCACAACAATAACAGGAAATTCCTCCACCGTAAGCTGCCGTATTGCCTCTGTCCCCAGGTCCTCATAGGCGACAGTTTCAGCCTTTTTGATACATTTGGAAAGGAGTGCGCCTGCTCCGCCGACAGCGGCGAAATACACCGCCTGGTTTCTGCGCATGGCGGCAATAACCTCTGGCGAACGCCGCCCCTTCCCGACCATGCCTTTCATGCCCAGGTCCAGCAGACGCGGCGTATATTTGTCCATGCGGCTGGAGGTTGTCGGTCCGGCAGAGCCGATGACATGCCCCTGCCTTGCGGGAGAGGGCCCCATATAGTAGATGGTCTGCCCGACAATTTCAAACGGGAGCGCGCCGCCCGCGTCCAGCGTCTCCGCCATTCTTTTATGCGCCGCGTCCCGCGCGGTATAAAGCTCACCCGTCAGATATACATAATCCCCCGCCCGAAATCCGGCAATATCCTCCTGTGTCAGCGGCAGCCTGATATGCTTTTCCATGTTTCCGCCCCCTTTCAAAGTACGCGCCCGGCATGCCGGTTGACATGACAGCAGAGGTTGACAGCCAACGGCAGGCCGGCAATATGCGTGGCATAAGTATTGATATGCACCGCAAGCGCGGTGACATTGCCGCCCAGTCCGGCAGGGCCGATTTGCAGGGCGTTGACGCGCTCCAAAAGCTCCGCTTCCAGCGCGCGGATATGCGGCAGTTCGGAAGGCGCGCCCGTTTCGCGCGTCAGGGCTTCTTTTGCGAGCAGCGCGGCTTTTTCAAACGTACCGCCGATACCCACACCCACCACCAGCGGCGGGCAGGCATTCGGCCCCGCTTCGGCAACCGTCTGCACAATGGCCTCTTTCACGCCCTCCGCGCCGTCTGCGGGCTTCAGCATAAACATACGGCTCATGTTCTCACTGCCGAAGCCCTTTGGTGCAACGGTGATTTCCACCTGATTCCCCGGAACAATGGAGCAGTGCAGTATGGCAGGCGTATTGTCGCCTGTGTTCTGCCGGAGCAGCGGGTCGCTCACAACAGATTTCCGGAGGAATCCCTCCGTATACCCGCGGCGCACGCCCTCGTTTACAGCTTCCGTCAAGTCTCCGTCGAAAAAATGTACATCCTGTCCGATTTTCAGAAAAACAACCGCCATTCCTGTATCCTGACAGATGGGAATACTTTCCTCTGCGGCAATTTGCAGATTTTCCTCCAACTGCCCTAAAATATGGCTGCCAAGCGGGCTGGTCTCCTGTTCCGCCGCATGGGCCAGAGCGTTCCGCATATCCGGCGAAAGAAAGTGGTTTGCCTGTATGCAGAGCTCGCAGACCGCATCTGCAACCGTTTTAACCGAAATTTCCCGTATCATACACACCCTCCTACCGCGTCCGCAACTGCCTTTGCAACACGTTTGTCAAATGCGGAAGGAATGATGTAATCCTCGCGCAGTTCCTGTTCGTCAATCAGCCCCGCAATGGCATAGGCCGCCGCCAGCTTCATGGGATAGGTAATATCCCTTGCGCGTGCGTCCAATGCGCCGCGGAATATGCCGGGGAACACAAGCACGTTGTTGATCTGGTTCGGGTAATCGCTCCGGCCTGTCGCCATAATGCGCACGCCCGCCGCAACTGCTTCTTCATAGGAAATTTCCGGCGTAGGGTTCGCCATGGCGAAAACAACAGCGTCCCTGTTCATGCTTTTCACCATCTCCGGCTTAAGAACACCCGCGGCGGAAACGCCTATAAATACGTCCGCCCCCTCCACCGCGTCCGCCAGAACGCCCGTCCTGCCTTCGGGATTTGTCAGCCTTGCCAGCTCCGTTGTATGCGGGAGCATATTTTCACGTCCTTCCGCAAGAATGCCTTCCTTATCGCAGATCAGCATATGCTTCACTCCGGCATGCAGGAGCATTTTCGCAATCGCCGTACCCGCGCTTCCCGGGCCGTTCAGCACAACGCGGACTTCCTCCATTTTCTTCCCTGTCAGTTTCAGCGCATTCAGAAGAGCGGCTGTCACAACGATAGCCGTACCATGCTGGTCATCGTGGAACACAGGAATATCCAGCTCCTCCTCCAGCCGCCTCTCGATTTCAAAGCAGCGGGGCGCGCTGATATCCTCCAGATTGATTCCGCCAAACACAGGCGCGATACGCTTTACCGTTTCAATGATTTCTTCCGTATCCTTCGTTGCAAGGCATATGGGGAAAGCGTCCACATCTCCGAACGCTTTGAACAGCACAGCTTTCCCCTCCATAACGGGCATGGCGGCCTCCGGCCCAATATCGCCCAGCCCGAGAACAGCCGTCCCGTCCGTAACCACAGCAACAAGGTTCCCCTTTGCCGTATAGGTATAGGCGTTTGCCTTATCCTTCTGTATCTCCAGACAGGGCGCGGCAACGCCCGGGGTGTATGCTGTGCTCAAATCCTCCCTCGTTTCCAGCGGAATCCTGCTGGCAACGCTGATCTTTCCTTTGTTTTCCCTGTGCAGCCGCAATGCGGCTTCTGCGTAATCCATTACATCCTGTCTCCTTCCATGTCTTTCTTTATGTATTCTTTTCCGGAAATTCCCGGCTCTGTCATTCCGGCAGGACTCAGGATTTTTCCAAGTTCTTCTTCTGTCAGCAGCCCTTCCTTCAATATCAGGCTGCGGACGGTTTCGCCCGTCTGCAACGCCTGCTTCGCAATCTCGGCGGCTTTCTGATAGCCCACATGCGGACAGACAGCCGTTATAATCCCAACGCTGCTTTCCACCAGAAAGCGGCAGTGCGTTTCGTTCGCGGTAATCCCTTTCACGCAGTTGTCCACAAACGTCCGCACAGCATACGCCAGCGTATCTATGGACTGGAACAGGCTGTAAAATACAATCGGTTCAAACGCGTTCAGCTCCAACTGGCCCGCCTCCGCCGCCATAGTAATGGTAAGGTCATTTCCCACCACATGAAACGCCACCTGATTCACGACCTCCGGAATCACAGGATTGACCTTGCCCGGCATAATGGAAGAACCGTTCTGCCTTGCGGGAAGGTTGATTTCATGGAAACCCGTCCTCGGTCCGGAGGACATCAGCCGCAGATCGTTGGAAATTTTGGAGAGCGTAACCGCACAGGCCTTTACCGCTCCGGAAACGACAACAAACGGGCTGAGGTTCTGCGTTGCGTCAATCAGGTCGGATGCCTGTACAAATTCCATGCCGGAAACCTCCGAAAGTTTTGGCACAATGCGCCGCAGATATGCCTCATCCGCATTGATTCCCGTACCGATGGCAGTGCCGCCCATGTTCAGCGTTCGCATTTCGTCCATCGCTTTATCCATGCGGCGCATATCCCGCAGGACAGCATCGGCATACGCCTGAAATTCCTGCCCCAGACGGATGGGGACAGCGTCCTGCATCTGCGTCCGCCCCATTTTTATGATATGGTCAAACTCCTCCGATTTTTCCGCAAAAGCCTCATACAGGCGGGCAAGCTCCCCTTTCAGTCTGCCCATCAGACGAAGAACAGTCATCTTCCCCGCCGTTGGAATCACATCGTTTGTGGATTGGCCGCAGTTGACGTGGTCGTTTGGGTGGACCAGTGCATAGTCGCCTTTTTTCCCGCCCAGAAGTTCAATCGCCCGGTTGGCAATGACTTCGTTCGCGTTCATATTCAGGGAAGTGCCCGCGCCGCCCTGTATCGGGTCCACAATAAAATATTCATGGAGCTTTCCGTCGATGATTTCATCGCACGCCTGCACAATCGCCCGCGCTCTCCGTTCCTCCAACAGGCCGGCTCCGCAGTTTGTTATCGCCGCCGCCTTTTTAATATACGCAAGGCTGTTTATCATCTCCGGATGCATCGCCAGTCCGGTGATGCGGAAATTTTCTGCCGCCCGCAGAGACTGCACGCCATAATATACGTCCTGCGGGACTTCCTTCGTGCCAATCGAATCCTTTTCCATGCGGTACCGCAAACTTTTCTCCTCTGTCATCTCCGCCACCTCCAAATCCAATCCCTCAGGCTGTGTCGTCATGAGTCGTGTATCCGTATTTTCGAGCATAATTTTGTCGATGTTTTCTGAAATAAAACCGCTTTGCCGTCTGTTATTTATCCTCTACTTCCAGGCGCAGTACATCCGGCCTTGCGTAATGCCCGCAGGGGTCAAACTCCATACGGCTTGCGGGAACCTTCTGCATATCCAGCTCTGCATAAATGATTTCCTCTTTATCCCAGACCGGTTCTGTCACATAATTGCCAAAGGGGTCAATGACGCAGCTGCCGCCCCGACAGACGATTTCCGGCAGCTTCGCAATTTCCTCCGGACAGCGCAGGTCCTTCGGATACATCTCCTTTGTAAAGAACATATCACAGTTGATGAAATAGCATCTGCCTTCAATGGCAATATGGCGTATGGTAGAAAACCAGGATTCATAATCATTCGTATTGGGAGAAATATAGATCGTAACGCCCTTCTGATAAAGCGCGACGCGCGCCAGCGGCATCAGGCTCTCCCAGCATATCATCGCGCCCATCGGTCCCCAGGGGGTTTCTGCCACAGGGAAATAATGCTTCTGCGCATCGCCCCAGACAAGCCGTTCCGCTCCGGTAGGTTTCAGCTTCCTGTGTACGTTGAGCAGTTCGCCCTCAGGGGAAAACATAATATTCGAATTATACAGCGTTCCCGTAACCGTATCGCGCTCGGATATGCCTATGCTGACATAAGCGCGCGCCTCCTTTGCCGCCTGTGCAAGCCGCTCTGATTCCTCCCCCGGCACAACGATGGAGTTGTCATAATAAACCTTCCAGTCCTTTCTGCCTTCCTCGTTGCGGCTGCCGACGGTAAAACCATACGTCATGCCGTAAGGGTAGCCCGCGATGAACAGCTCCGGAAATACAATGAGCTCCGCGCCCTGTTTCGCCGCCTCCGCAATCAGTTCCACAGCTTTATCTGTGGATTTTGTTTTGTCAAACATCACCGGCGCAGCCTGTACGACCGCAATTTTGCATATGTTCTGCAAATCCTTCATTTTCGTCACTCCTTATTTTAATTTATACTATATTCCTGCCTTACGGGCAAAGACTGCATCACACCCGAATACAGACTTCTCCCGCAAGGGATTTCGCAAAATACCGCCGGATTTCCTGCGGGTCGTCCGTCTGCCCCAGCGTCCACATCAGCTTGGCATATGCCGCCTCAGCAGTCATATCATATGCCTGCAATACGCCGCTTTCCAGTGCCCGCAGCCCCGTTTCATATACGGAAAGGCTGCTGCCCTCATACAGGCACTGGCTGCCCGTCAGAACGGTAATCCCCTTTTCCACAGCCTGCCGCACTGCCCCCATGAAATCCCGTTTCAGGAAGGGAATACCTCCCAACCCGAAGGCTTCGATATAAATCCCCTTGTAGCCCCGCTCTGCCAGCAGATATATGATTTCAGGGTCAATCCCCGGGTATAGCCTGAGGATACAGACGCGGTCCGAATAGCCGGTACAAAGGGAAAATTCTCCTTCCTGCCGCGGGAGCAATTCTGTATGGACGCAAAGCCCGAGGGAGTTAATCTCCGCTATGTATGGGTAGTTGATGCTTTCAAACGCGTCAAAGCTCATGGTGCGCACTTTGGACGAGCGAACGCCCAGCATCACCTTTCGGTTAAATGCCACAAACACGCCGGAATGCCCGCCTGCCGCCATGTAAACGGCACAGCGTCCATTTTCCATCGCATCTGCAACGGGGTGACTGATGGAAAGCTGGCTGCCTGTAATCACAACAGGAATAGGAACATTCCGCAGCATAAAGCCCAGCATAGAAGCGGTATAAGCCATTGTGTCTGTGCCATGGATCACGACAATTCCGTCATACAGCGGAATCGCCTCCGCAATGCGTTCCGCAAGCCGTTTCCAGTCCTCCGGAAAAATGTTCGCGCTGTCCACAGAAAACAAATCCTCCATTTCCAGCTCAATACTGCGCGTTACAAGCCGCAGTTCGGCCAGCAGCTCCTGACTGCTCAACCCGGGGGCCAGCCCCTTTTCCCCCTGAACGGAAGAAAACGTTCCGCCGGTATTTATCATCAATATTTTTTTCATGCTTCTCTCTCCGTATCATCCGCGCGCCGGCGCGTACCTTTCTGTCCGACTTTTCTTTACAAACATCATAGCATAGATTACAATATAAGTAAAATCAATGATTTTTATTATGTTTATTATTTTTTATGATTTAGGAGGTTGGGTTTATGGAACTGCGCCATCTGACGACATTCATACATGTCTGCGAATTTATGAGCTTCTCCAAAGCGGCAGAACATCTGGGCTATACGCAGTCCTCCGTTACGCAGCAGATTCAGCAGCTGGAAGCGGAGCTTGGCGTAGAGCTGTTTGAACGGACGGGGAAACGCTTTTCCCTTTCCACAAAGGGGCTGGAGCTTCTGCCCTATGCCAACCGGCTCACTTCCCTTGCTTCAGAAACAAAAGCCGTTGTTTCCAATGCCCAAAAGCCGAGCGGCGTTCTGCGCATCGGGGCGATTGAATCCACCTGCAACTATATACTGCCGCCTATTCTGAAACAATATCTGAAATTGTGGCCGTCTGTACAAATCTCTGTGCGCAATGCGACAACGTTGGAAATTATGGAAATGCTGCGAAAAAATCAGGTGGATTTGATTCTGACGCTGGATGAGAAAATCGCCGTGCCCGAATGGAGCACCGCGTGGGAGCGGCCGACAAATATCGTGTTTCTCTGCTGTCCCGCGCATCCATTTGCAGGGCGGACAAATATCCGCCTTCGTGATATTCTGGAAGAAAATCTTCTTCTGACAGAGCCGGGCTGTAATTACCGGCAGGTGTTTGAGCATGACTGCGCAGAACGGAATCTGGAAATCAAATCCAATCTGGAAATTGGGAGTATCAGTAATATCCTCGAATTCACAAAGCATAATTTCGGCATAACCTTTCTGCCCGAAGCTGCCGCCCATGCGGAGCTGCAAAAGGGAACTCTTTCTGTATTCCAAATGGAGGATTATTCTATGCAGATGCTGATTCAGTTGATTTACCGTAAGGATAAATGGGTTTCCCCTGCGATTAAAGAACTGATAAAACTAAGTATGTGCATCGCTTCAGACGAGTGTAAAAGCAACGCAAAATAATGGAGGAATCAAGAAATGAAAAAATCTGTCCGGAGCATAAAAAAATTGGAAATTCCTGTTTTTACATGGAATTTCCAATTTGCTTTTCACGGAGAAGGAGGGATTTGAACCCTCGCGCCACGCGAATGACCTACACCCTTAGCAGGGGCGCCTCTTCAGCCTCTTGAGTACTTCTCCAAAATGCCTACTGCAAGAAACAGTATAGCATCATTTTTATGGCTTTT
>CAJTQX010000022.1:5388-11498 GCA_910578425.1 uncultured Anaerotignum sp. | reverse complement strand
CTGCAAAAAAAAATGGAACGCCCGCCGAGCTGCACAGAGTGAACTGGTTCTTTCGCCTGCCCCATCGTTTCCGCCTTTATTTTACCATTTCATGCTGCCATTTCGTCCCGCGGTAGCGTATGATGAACAATATCGCACGCACAAGCCAGTCTATCGTCATCGCAACCCACACGCCGAATACACCCATCTGCATTTTTACGCCCAGCAGCCAACTGAACCCGATACGGAACACCCACATGGATACAACGGACCAGATCATACAGTATTTCACATCGCTTGCGGCGCGCAGTGTGTTCGCCAGAGAAAACGCTTCCGGCCATATCAAAACGGCACATACCGCGTGCCACCAGACAATCTGCTTCGTAAGCATAACTGCCTCATCCGAAAGGTTATAGAGATACAGCACAAGCGGCATTGCTGCCAGAATTACAATATTAAACACAATGATCATAATATGTATCAGCTTCAGTATTTTGCGCGTATAATACCTTGCCATATCATAATCCCCCGCGCCGACACAGCGGGAGCAGACCGTAATAATCGCCATACTGACGGACATCCCAGGCAGCACCTGGAACGTTGACAGAATATTGCCGACCGCGTTTGCCGCGATAGACGCCGTTCCGAAACTCGCAATCATGCTCAGCACCAGTATTTTCCCCAACTGGAACATGCCGTTTTCCAGTCCATTCGGTACACCGATATAAGCAATTTTTTTCAGCATGGAGCCATCCAGCCGGAACGAAAATGGCTTTTCCAGCCCCAGCACAAGCCCCGGCGCGCGCAGCAGTATCAATATTCCCACGCCCGCAATGATACGGGAAACAAGCGTTGAAACCGCCGCCCCTGCAACCCCCATATGAAAGCCGAAAATCAGCAGGGCATTGCCGCAGATATTGATGGTATTCATCAGGAAAGAAAGGTACATTGGCACCCTGGAATTGCCCATAGAGCGGAACACTGCCGACCCCGCGTTATAAAGCGCGATAAACGGTATGGACGCGGAAACAATGACAAGATAAATTTTCGCCGCCTCCATGACGTCAGCCTCAATATGTCCAAATACATAATGCAGGATCAGGTTGCGCGCCAGATAAATCAGCACTGTTATGAAAATGGAGAATACTGCCGTAAACAGTACGAGCTGGTTGACAGATTTCCGCGCCTTTTCCCTGTTATTCTGCCCGAGATACTGCCCTGCGACTACCGCGCCGCCCGTTGCCAGCGCGGCAAACAGGTAAATCAGTAATATGAAAATATTATCTACCAATGACACGCCCGAAACAGCGTGCTCCCCCACGCTTGCAACCATAATGGAATCCGACATGCCGACCAGTATCGCCAGCAGCTGTTCAATAATCATCGGCGCAATCAACCGCCGCAGATCGCGGTTTGAAAACAGATGCGCTTTTTTCTCCTCCATTGCTTCCATCTTTCGCTCCCCCTTTTTCAAATGATGAAAGCGTCCCGTTTCAAAATACGGGCCGCCTTTCTATGGACTCCATTATAGCCCTCTCATTTTGCATATGCAATGCAGAATCCACGGAGGAAAGTGATTTTGTGATATTGCCCAAAAGCAGGCGGGTTTTCCCCTTTTTTTCCATCAAAAGTCAGCGTTCCAGGGCAGCAGGAATTTCTGGTTTTTTCCGCGGATATCCATAACCTTCGTGCCATAGCCCTTTTCTTCCAACATTCTGCATACGCCGAACTTCCCCCAGAAATGCATGGGGAACATGGCTTCCGCTCCGATCTCTTCCATGAAATAATCCGCCGCCCAGTAATATTTATCCTCCAGCCGCAGGTCCACCGGAATAAACGCCACATCTATCCTGCGCCCTTTCAGCTTGTCGACTTCCTCTGTATAGCTTCTGGCAATATCACGGTTAAAGGCGTCGCTCTCGCCGTTCCAGTGCCACCAGTTCAGATCTCCCGCATGGTAAATGTTCTTGCCATCCACCTCCACAAAGAACGCAACGCCCTCGTCATTCGAGCGCAGCGTTTCAATGTGTATTCCCCCAAATTCGTAGGAGGCATGTGGTCTTACCACCAGCTTCTCACCCGTAAAGTCCGCCCCCGGGTGTACATCCTTAGAAAATATATAGCGCACGCCGCTCTGCCCCGCCCAGTCCAATATGCGGCGGTCAAAATGGTCCTCATGGAAATGGGAAACAAATACAAAAATATCCTTTCCGGCATGTGCCGCCGGATCAAAATAACAAAAACGCCCGCCCTGCGTGTAATAATCGAACAGTAATATCTTTGTTTCCGTTTCCACAGCAAAGCCGCTGTGATGCAGATACGTCACTTTCATAAGCCGAACCCTCCTTTTTTTTATTATAACTCTTCCGCAAAAGCAAGGCAATAAAAAGCAGCCCCGGAAAACTCCGGAGCCGCCAGTTTTTTTATCCTCCGCAAAACTTTGTTTTGCGGAAATCCCGGGTCAAGGGGGCGGGTGCCCCCTTGCAGGGGTTCGGGGACAGCGTCCCCGAGGTCTTTCTCTTTATCTCTCCGCCATGCTGCGGTAGGATTCGTATTTCTCCTTCGCATAGTCTGCCGCTTCTTTGAGCAGTACCTCCGCTGTTTCGGGGAACGTGCGTACCAGAGAGGAGTAGCGTACTTCGCCCATGATGAACTCGTTGTAGTCCATCGAAGGCTCTTTGGAATCCAGAATAAACGGATTCTTGCCTTCCTTTTTCAGGTCGGGGTTGTAGCGGTACAGATGCCAGTAGCCCGCGTCAACGGCCAGCTTCGCTTCCAGCTGCGCATTCGCCATGCCTTTGGAAATGCCATGATTGATACAAGGCGCGTAAGCAATGATAAGGGACGGGCCATTGTATGCCTCTGCTTCCTTCAACGCCTTGATGAGCTGTGCGGGGTTCGCACCCAGCGCGACCTGTGCCACATAGATATAACCATAACTCATTGCCAGCATACCCAGGTCTTTCTTTACCGTAGGCTTGCCGCCTGCCGCAAACTGCGCAACCGCGCCGATAGGCGTTGCTTTGGAGGACTGGCCGCCTGTGTTGGAGTAAACCTCTGTATCCACAACAAGAACGTTTACATCCACGCCGGAAGCAAGCACATGGTCAAGGCCGCCGTAGCCAATGTCATACGCCCAGCCGTCGCCGCCGTACATCCACATGGATTTTTTCGTCAGGTGTTCTTTGTTTTCCAGTATGAAGTCCTTCAGTTCAGCCGCTTCGCCGCTTACGGAAAGCCCTTCCAGAGCCGCCAGCAGAGCCTTTGTGTCCTCTTTGCTGCGGTGTCCGTCATTGTAGTTATCCAGCCATACTTTGCCTGCTTCCGCAAACGCCGCGTCATTTGTCAGCGCGAGCAGATCTTTCAGCTTCATTGCCACGCGTTCTCTCTGCTGCTCTACCGCGAGAACCATGCCAAGGGAGAACTGCGCGTTATTTTCAAACAGGGAATTGCTCCATGCGGGGCCGTGTCCCTCTTTATTCGTCGTATAAGGCACGCAGGGAGCCGCCGCGCCCCATGCCTGTGTGCAGCCTGTCGCGTTTGCAAGATACATCCTGTCGCCGTAAAGCTGTGTCATCAGCTTCGCGTAAGCCGTTTCGCCGCAGCCTGCGCACGCGCCGGAGAACTCCAGCAGAGGCTGTTCAAACTGGCTGCCCTTTACGCTGTATTTATCCATCGGGTTCTCTTTATAGGAAAGCGCGAGGGAGAAGTCCCAGTTGTCCTGTTCACCCATCTGCGTATCCAACGGCTTCATTGTCAGAGCCTTTTCCTTTGCAGGGCAGGCCGTTACGCAGACGCCGCAGCCCTGGCAGTCCAGAGGGTCAACCTGCATACGGTACATATATTTGGAGATTTCGCCCGCGCCGGCCGCTTTCTTCGTGATATAGCTTTCGGGCGCGTTTGCAGCCTCCTCCTCCGTCAGCAGGAACGGGCGGATGCAGGCGTGCGGGCAGACATACGAGCACTGGTTGCACTGGATACACTTTGTCGGATCCCATTCAGGCACGTCAATCGCAACGCCGCGCTTCTCAAATTTGGATGTGCCAAGCGGCGCGGTGCCGTCCTCCCTGCCAGCAAATACGGAAACAGGCAGGCTGTCGCCCTTCAGCGCGTTCATGGGAACAAGCAGTTTTTCCACATATTCGGGCAGGATGCGTTTTGCGTCGTCTTTATCAATATCCTTCGCGTCTTTCCAGCTTTCAGGCACGTCAATTTTTACAAGGCCGGAAAGTCCCGCGTCAACTGCCGCATAGTTCATGTTGACAACCTTTTCGCCCTTCTTGCCGTAGGATTTTTCAATCGCCGCCTTCATGTAGCCCACAGCGTCCTCAACAGGGATGATGTTCGCCAGCTTGAAGAACGCGGACTGGAGCACAGAGTTCGTGCGGTTGCCAAGACCGATTTCACGGCAGATTTCCACAGCGTCAATGGTGTAGAACTGGATGTTGTTGTTTGCGATTGTCCGTTTTACCTCCGCGGGCAGATGACGTTCCAGTTCTTCGCCCTTCCAGCCGCAGTTCAGCAGGAACGTGCCGTTGGGCTTGATCTCGGAAACAATGTCGTACTTCGAGATATAGGACTGGTTATGGCATGCCACAAAGTCCGCCTTGAATACCAGATAGCTGGAACGGATGGGCACATCGCCAAAACGCAGGTGGGATTTCGTGATGCCGCCGGATTTCTTCGTATCATATTCAAAATATGCCTGTGCATACTTGTCGGTATGGTCGCCGATGATTTTAATGGAATTCTTGTTCGCGCCGACTGTACCGTCAGAGCCAAGGCCCCAGAATTTGCACGCAATCGTGCTTGCGTCAGTAACCTCCGGCTCTGCGCCGACCTCGATAGATGTATTGGAAACATCGTCGATAATGCCAACCGTAAAGTGGTGCTTCTTCGCGCCCTTCATATTGTCAAATACCGCAACAACCTGCGCGGGTGTTACATCTTTGGAGGAAAGGCCATAGCGTCCAGCCAGCACCTGAGGGCTGCGTCCAGCTTCTATCAGCGCGGAACAAACATCTTCATACAAAGGCTCACCCAACGCGCCGGGTTCTTTTGTCCTGTCCAGAACAGTGATGATCTTTGTGCTCTCCGGCAGAGCCGCCATGAAATGCTTCATGGAGAACGGACGATACAGGTGTACCTGTAAGAAACCAACCTTTTCACCCTTCGCCGTCAGGTTTTCCACAACCTCCTGCGCCGCGCCTGTAATGGAGCCCATCGCAATGATAACATGCTCCGCATCGGGTGCGCCGAAGTAGTTAAACAGGTGGTAATCCCTGCCTGTGATTTTGTTGATTTCCAGCATGTAGTTCTCAACGATTTCCGGCAGACGTGTATAGAACGGCGTGCATGCTTCCCTGTTCTGGAAGAATACGTCAGGGTTCTGTACTGTGGAACGCTGTACGGGACGCTCCGGATTCAGGGAACTCTTGCGGAACTTCTTGAGCGCGTCAACGTCAATCAGTTTGCCGATTTCATCATAATCCATTACTTCGATTTTCTGAAGCTCATGAGAGGTACGGAAACCATCAAAGAAATGCACGAACGGCACACTTCCCTTGATTGCGGACAGATGCGCAACGCCGCCCAGATCCATAACCTCCTGCACAGATGCGGAAGAAAGCATTGCGCAGCCAATCTGACGGCAGCTCATAACGTCGGAATGGTCGCCGAAAATAGAAAATGCGTGTGTGCCGACTGTTCTGGAGCTGACATGGAATACGCCGGGCTTCAGCTGCCCCGCAATACGGTACATCGGGGGGATCATCAGCAGAAGGCCCTGAGATGCTGTGTATGTAGTCGTCAGCGTGCCAGCTTCCAGCGCGCCGTGCATCGCGCCTGCCGCGCCCGCTTCGGATTCCATTTCCACAAGGCGGACGGTCTGTCCAAACAGGTTTTTCTTGCCGTTTGCAGACCAGCTGTCAACATGCTCCGCCATAGGGGAGGAAGGGGTAATGGGGTAGATGGTAGCAACTTCTGTAAACGCGTAGGAAATATACGCAGCCGCTTCGTTGCCGTCCATCGTTTTCATGATTTTTGTGTTCATGGAATGGGACTCCTTTCATACATTAGTTTTATAGGGGGACACAGGAACCATTTACGGGCAGGAAAGGATAAAATATCAC
>CAJTQX010000022.1:0-5364 GCA_910578425.1 uncultured Anaerotignum sp. | reverse complement strand
TAAAGTTACCGCTTTTTTCCATAATTTCATGATAAATTATTTCGGAATTATTGTCAATCGTTTACGAATGAATTTGGTTGTATTCTGTGTACAAAATTAGATACTTGTGCGAAAATCATAAAAAATTTCTTCTGTTATAATTTTTTTTATTTATAACAGATAAAAACTGAAAAAACCAGATGTCTTATAAAAAGCAGATATGAAAATGTATACAGCTTTTTGTGCAATCCGGCAGAATTTAGCAGATATAAGAAAAAAATAAAGCGATATGGCATAAAAAAGAAAAATACTGCATTTTGTATTTTTTTATATACAATACAATTTGCATGAAACAGTGAAAATACTAACGCAAGGGGGAACGGCATATGAAAAAAGGAAGGATACGGTTTTTAGCGGAAGGAGAAACACCCCTGCTGCCGGGCTGGACAAGGCTCCTGCCCACAGCCTGGCGGGAATACTACACACGTTCCAAAAGCCCGTACCGCACAGAGGAACAGGACGGCGTCTGGGAGGGAATACTGCATACCAGAAAAGAAGGCATAGCCGAGGACAACTGGCGGCGAAACGCCGCGGCACTGCTGGAAGAAATGCGGCTGAATGGCGTGGGAATCGTTATACCGCCCGCAGAGGGAGAATTTCCCCAGGAAGGGCTGCCCTTTGCGGAGGGACGAAAAATCGCGGCTGTTTTTGCCTTTGCAGGCGCGGCAGAGGCTTTGCGGCGAAAGGGCGCGGAACCGGCACAGGCCTCCTACCTCATTGCGGGCGGCGAGCCCTGGCTTTGGGAGCGGGCGTTCAGTTCTATGGGCAACGAAGTCAACCACCTGAGCATTTATACGGAGCAAAAACGAGCGGCAGAAGCTGCTGCGGAACGACTTTACGAAGAACGCGGGCTTTTGGTGGAAATTTTCTCCTCGCCAAAAAATCCGGCTTTTTCAAAAGCGGACGCAATACTCTCCTGCGGGCTGGAACAGCGGAGCTATGAGCATATCTTAAAGCAAGGCTGTTTCTGGCTGGATTTGGCAGGCAACCGCCCTGCCCTGCGGCGGCTGACGCGGCTCCGGCCAGACATTACGGCAGCAGAGGGGTTTTATTTCCACACCGGCTCAGAGAAAGAACAGGTGGAAGGGCGCGAAGCAGAAGCCGATGCATACATCTGCTGCCCTGTGTTCCGGCAGTGCTGGAAACAGGATATGAACAGCGGCGCGGAATCGTTCGGCGAACTTTCCGCATTGGGCTACCGCGTTTCCGGCTTCTCCGCGCTGGGGAAACGGGTGAAGGTGTCAAGGAGATAAAGCCGCTGCACGGCGGAAGTGATGTATTTTTATGTTTCAGACAAAATAAAACTTCATATTTCCAAAGTAAAGTTTAAGCGGAGAAAACATTGACAATTCCCCGTTTATTGGTATATAATTTACCAATAATTCCGGAGGGCGGGAGCTACCAGGCCCTCTTATTTGCTTGCAGCAAACATCCAAGCCACACAACTATGCGGCTGGCAGAAGGGGCAAGGGGCATTGCCCCTTGCGGGAGTTTGAGGGCAAAACCCTCAAGGACCTAAAACCAAATTGAAAACAAGGAGAGGAATACAGCCATGACAGAAAAAAAGGTTGTTTTGACCTATGACGGTCTGAAAAACATGGAGGCGGAACTCGAAAACCTCAAAACCGTCAAAAGAAAAGAAGTAGCGGAAAAAATCAAAGAAGCAAGAGGCCAGGGGGACCTGTCCGAAAACGCCGAATATGACGCGGCAAAGGAAGAGCAGGCAGAAATCGAGGCGCGCATTGTAGTGCTGGAAAAAATGCTGCGCAACGCCGAAGTCATCGACGATGAAGAAGGCTCCAAGGACGTTATCAACCTCGGCACAAAGGTCGAGCTGCTGGATATGGAGTTTGACGAAACAATGGAATACACCATTGTCGGCTCTGCGGAGGCAGACCCCATGAATGGACGCATTTCCAACGAATCCCCTGTTGGGCAGGCTCTGCTGGGGCATAAAACAGGCGAAAAAATCACGATTGACACGCCGGATGGCGAAGTCGAATTCAAGATACTGAAAATCACAAGATAACAGCCGGCGGCGTTTGGCAGAGGTTCCGGCCCGCCCAGCCGCCGCACGCCTTTTTTCATGAAACGGAGGAGAAAAACGTGGCAGAGGAAAACAGAGAAACGCAGGAACTGACCCGTCAGGAACTGAGCGAGCAGAACAAAATTCGGCGGGAAAAGCTGGCGCAGATGCAGGAGGAAGGACATGACCCCTTCCAGATTGTGCGGTATGACGTAACACACCACAGCGATGAGATCCGCGCGGATTTTGACGCGCTGGAAGAAAAGGACGTTGCCATCGCGGGGCGTCTGATGAGCAAAAGAATCATGGGGAAAGCGTCCTTCTGCAATATTCAGGACAGAAACGGACATATGCAGTCCTATGTCAGCCGCAACGACATCGGCGACGAAGCATATGCCGCATTCAAAAAATTTGACATTGGCGATATCGTTGGTATCAAAGGCTTTGTATTCAAAACGAAAACAGGCGAAATTTCCGTACACGCGAAGGAAGTTGTCCTGCTTTCCAAAAGTTTGCAGGTACTGCCCGAAAAATTCCACGGCTTAAAAGACCAGGAGCTGCGCTATCGCCAGAGATATCTGGATTTGATTGTAAACCCCGAAGTGCGGGATACGTTTATCAAGCGTTCCAAAATTATCAGCGAAATCCGCAAATTTTTGGACAGCAAGGGTTTCCTCGAAGTGGAAACGCCTGTATTGCAGACTATCCCCGGCGGTGCGTCCGCGCGTCCCTTCATCACGCATCATAACACGCTGGATATCGACATGTACTGCCGTATCGCGCTGGAACTGCCGCTGAAACGGCTGATCGTCGGCGGATTTGAACGCGTTTACGAAATCGGGCGCGTGTTCCGCAATGAGGGCATTTCTGTGCGCCATAACCCTGAATTTACGCTGATGGAGCTGTATCAGGCGTACACAGACTATAACGGCATGATGGACATTACAGAAGAAATGTTCCGCACTGTTGCGCAGAACGTACTGGGCACGACAAAAATCAGCTACGGCGGGCATGAACTGGATTTAGGCAAGCCTTTCGCGCGGAAAACCATGATTGAAGCAGTAAAGGAATTTTCCGGCGTGGATTTCGACCAGGTGGCGGATACAGAAGAAGCGAAGCGCATCGCAAAAGAGCGTCATATAGAGTTTGAGGAACGCCATGTCAAGGGCGATATTCTGAATCTGTTCTTTGAAGAATTTGTAGAAAAGAACCTGATTCAGCCGACATTCATCATCGACTATCCTGTGGAGATTTCGCCGCTGACAAAGCGCAAACCCGACAAGCCGGAGTTTACAGAACGGTTTGAATTATTCATTGTAGGCAGGGAGTATGGCAACGCGTATTCCGAGTTAAACGACCCTATCGACCAGCGGAGCAGGTTTGAATATCAGGAATATCTGCGCGAAGCGGGCGACGATGAGGCGAACATGATTGACGAGGATTTCCTGACTGCTCTGGAGTACGGCATGCCGCCGACGGGCGGGCTGGGCGTGGGCATCGACAGGTTTGTCATGCTGCTCACAGAGTCTGTTTCCATCCGCGACGTTATTCTTTTCCCGACAATGAAGCCGTTGGATTAAGATAATTGCAGGGCTCTGCCCCGTACCCCGCAAGCCCTTTGAAAAGGGCTTGACCCCAAACTTTATTTTCCGCAAAACTACGTTTTGCGGGAGATTTTCGAGAATAAAAAAGGGACAGCCAATACAAAAGGCTGTCCTTTTTTTGCCAGATAGCAGTCACTCTGGGTTCTTCAATTCCATATTGTCGATTGCATACCGCAGAGCCATGCCCATCAATTCATTTCGGGAACGGTTAGTTTTCGTGGAAAGGTCATCATAAGCCTCCTGCAATGTCCGTTCAATCCGAATCGTCATCGTGACATACCTATCATCTTTTTTATATTCTTTTGGCGTAACGATAAACTTTTCCATACAGCAATCAGGCCCTTCTCATTATTCTGATTATAGTATAATTGTTATTTATCTTCTTAACTATAACAGAAAAATTTAACATATATAAGCTAATTGAATTCTATAACATATTATGATATTATAAATTTATAATATAAATAACTTTAGCTTTGAGGGAAGGAGGATATTCATTATGGAAGTGCTTTTCTCAAAAAGGCTGAAAGATCTCCGGTTGGAAAAAGGTCTGACGCAGACAGAAGTTGCAGATTTTCTGGGCTATGGCTATACCGCAATCGCGAACTACGAAAGCGGGCGGAACAGGCCTTCTTTTGAAGATTTGATTCAACTGTGTATGCTGTTTCACGTTTCCACAGATTATCTTATCGGCTATTCTGATACCCGCGAACAGCAGGAAATTGAAAAAAAGGCAAAAAGGCCGTTTTGCCCTGTAAAGTTCAGGGTCAAACCCTTTTCCAAGGGTCTGCGGAGTGCGGGGCGGCGTCCCGTTGTTTTTCATCTTTTAGTTTACAGACGGCCCAATAGCGGCTATAATGGTGGAAAACCTTTCGGAAGGATACCATACACATGGAAAAGAAAAATGAAATAAAAAACGGCTTCGCGCCGCTGGGGCTTTCACCCGCCCTGCTGTCCGCATTGGAAAAACAGGACATCTCCCAACCAACGGAAATACAGCAAAAGCTGGTGCCCGCGCTCCTCGCCGGAAAAGACGTTATCGGCCGCTCTGAAACAGGCTCCGGCAAAACGTTGGCGTACCTCCTGCCGATATTTGAACGACTGGATATGTCCGTCCGCGGCACACAGGCCATTATCCTGACCCCAACGCATGAACTGGCGGCGCAGGTGTTCCGTCAGGCAGAACTTTTGCAGGAAAACTCCGACATAGACGCCGGCTGCGCCCTGCTCATCGGCGCGGCGGGCATTGCGCGGCAGGTAGAACGCCTGAAATCCAAACCGCGCATTGTCATCGGCTCTACAGGCCGCATTCTGGATTTGATACGCCGCCGGAAGATTCAGGCGCATCTCGTCAAAACCATTGTGCTGGACGAGGGCGACCGCTTACTCGAGGACGGAAACATCTCTGACGTGCGGGAAGTCATACGCACAACGCTGAAAGAACGGCAGATTGCCATACTTTCGGCTTCCATCGGCGCGGAGACAAAGGAGCGCGCGGCAGGACTGATGAAGCCTGATTTTGCCGTTGTGGAGGCGGAAGCCGCCGTTGTCCCGAAGGGGCTTTCGCATTACTATATTCTTTCGCCCCCACGGGAGAAATTTGTGAACCTGCGAAAAATTCTGGCAGGCGAAAAACCGGAAAAAACGATTGTATTCCTGAACAACCCTGAAAATATCGAGGTGACAGTGGACAAG
>CAJTQX010000021.1 GCA_910578425.1 uncultured Anaerotignum sp. | reverse complement strand
GTTGGGTTTCAGGCAAAAATTCGCAGACGTACAATGTGGCGCGGCATTGCCGCGCCATACGGGCGGATCTGCCGGTTTGCAACAGCAAACTTCCAGAAACGCCCGTTTTGCGCCAGACGAAGCGAAGACCAGCGTCCCCCGATTCTTCTTTAATTTTTTACGACCTCACACACCTTAGCCGCCAGTTCTGCCGTCGCGCTTTCAATATCCTCCGCCGCAAAAATCGCCGAAACTACAGCCACGCCGTCAATCCCACTGCCTGCAAGTTCCGCCACATTCCCCTGATTGATTCCGCCAATTGCCACCACAGGGATAGATACCGCCCCGCAGATTTCTTTGAGCGTTTCAAAGGAAACCTCTGCCGCGTCCTGCTTTGTTGCCGTTGGGAATACCGCGCCGACCCCCAGATAATCCGCGCCATGCTTCTCCGCCAGCAGGGCCTGCTCCACTGTCTGCACCGAAACGCCGATGATTTTATCCGGTCCCAGCCTCTTCCGCACGTCCCCCGCCTCCATGTCGCTCTGCCCGACATGCACACCGTCCGCATCTACAGCTCTGGCTATCTCTACATTATCATTCACCACAAACGGCACGCCGTACTGATCCGCCACAGCCTTTACCGCTTTCGCCTGCTCCAGAAACGCCGCATCGTCCAGTTCTTTCTCCCGAATCTGTATGAATGTCGCGCCGCCGCGTATCGCTTTTTCCACATCGTCCTCCAGGTACCTGCCGCCCAGCCATGCCCTGTCTGTCACAGCATACACCAGCATCGTTTTTTTATCTGCTTTCAATCTTCCTGCCCTCCTCCAAAGTCTGGTCATCCAAATTGCTCATCGCGTCTATAATATATGTCCGGTAAGAGCCTGTTCCGTCTGCCCCTGCCAGCCGTTCAAATGCAAGCTCCCCGCATAGTCCCATCGCCGCAACAGCCGCAGCCGCAGCGTCCAGCGTATCATCAGGGTCTGCCGTACAAAATGCAGCCGTAACGCCGCTGAGCATACAGCCTGTCCCAGTGATTTTCGACATCAGCGGCCTCCCATTGCGTATCACATACGCCTTTTCCGCATCCGCAACAATGTCAATCGCGCCCGTCATGGCAATCACCGCACCCGTTTTCCGGCTCAATTCCTTCGCAAACGCCACAGCCGCCGGAAGGTTTTCTTCTGTCACGCTGTCCGCCAGATCTGCGTCAACACCTTTTGTCGCGCTTTTTTCGCCGTACAGTGCTTTCAGTTCTGAAACATTCCCTCTGATTACGGTAAATCTGATTTCCTCCAGAAGCTGTTTTGCCGTATCCGTCCGCAGTGCAGACGCTCCCGCCCCCACAGGGTCAAGCACAACCGTATGCCCCAGCGCATTCGCGCGTTTCCCTGCTTTGCGCATGGAATCAACCGTCCGGCTGTTCAGTGTGCCAATATTGATGCAAAGCCCGCCGCAGATGGAAGTGATTTCCTCCACCTCCGCCGCATCATCCGCCATAATGGGCGAGCCGCCGCACGCCAGCAGTATGTTGGCCACATCGTTCACCGTCACATAATTTGTAATGTTATGGATCAGCGGCACAGTTTCCCTTACCTTTGCAATGATGCCTTTTTTCATGTTTTTCCTCCTTCCACTCTTTTCCGCGTCATTGGATTTCGTGGGGAGTTCCCGCAAAAAAAGGACATTCCTGTTCAGAATGTCCTTCCATCGCGAAATCTTTTCCCTACGTTGGCATTATCCAAATCAGGTTCCACGGTCGGCGCATGGTTGCGCCCTCTCAGCCTGCCTACAAGCTCCCATATTCCATATTTTTTTACCGTTTTCAGTATATCATATCCCAGTTGTTTTGTCAAATTACAAACAGCAGATACGTCTGGTGTGCTTCTGTTGACATCTCTCTCCAGTAAGTGCGGAAGGTTTCTTCGTCCAGCTCCGGCTCATTGGAAAGCACACAAATCGTATATTCCTGCCCGTCCTCAGTCAGCTTAAACTGCTCGAATACCTTCAGACTGGTAAAATTCTGCGTGCGGTGAAGGTTTGCTTCCGTTGCAAGTTCGTCTCTTGTGGAATCGGAAACCACCAGATAACCGCCCGCAGGCTGGCGATAAACATAATCCAAAAGCGCGCCGCCCTCTCTGGTGTACTGGCAGACCACAACGGACGCTTCCTGTCCTTCCGCGTCAGCCTGAAGAAAGGCTTCCCACGTATCCTGGCCTCCAACGACTTCGCCGTTCGCAATCGTATAGAATCCCATTGACGCAGCGTCCTCCGAAGGCAGCTCCATCGGCACCTCGTCCAGCTCCGCCTGCATTTCCTCTTCTTTTCCTGTCTCCTGCTGTTCGTTCTGCGCAGGCTCTTTCTCTATGGGCTCGTTCCCGCGTCCGCAGCCTGCCGCCAATACAACGGCACATAATACTGCCGCAATCGCTCTTTTCATGTTTTTTCCTCCTGTTTATCTCTTTTTTGTATTTCGGGCAGCCGCCGCTTTTTGCTCCGGCTCTCCATCAGCCGCCCTGCCTCTCGAAAAATGTCCTCTTTTATGATGGCCTTGTGGGTATTTTTCACCACAATCCACCTGTTTTCAGGCAATTCCCGCGTTTTTTTCTCCTTAAAACTTATTTTTTCTTCCTTTCCCTGCGCCATATGCCCCAGATAGACAGGGTTTCGCAGTATCTTGCGTACTGTCCCTGCCGACCATTGGGTACAGTCCTTCCGCCCCAGGTCCTCCCCGCGCCGTTTTTTCATCTGCGATGGCGTAAGCACGCCCCTTGCAGTCAGTGCCCCCGCAATTTTCCGGCAGGAAAGCCCCGAAAGATACAGCGAAAATATTTCCTCCACAATTGCCGCCGTTTCTCCGTCCGGAACCAGACAATGCCGCCGGCCCTGCTCCTTTCGGTAACCATAAGGCGCGTAGTTCCCCAGAAACTGTCCCTCCTCCATTTTTCGCCGAAACACCGCGCGAATATTGTCGGAAAGCTCCTCCGAGTACCACTCATTGACAAGGCTGTTGATTTGGCGGGCTTTTTTGTTTTCCCGCCTTGCGGTATCCACATGGTCGACCGCTGTTACAAAGCGTATGCCCCAAAGCGGAAATTTCCCATGCAGATAAGCCTCCGCCGTTGCAGCGTTCCGCGTAAAACGGGACTGCGTTTTGCAGAGTATGATGGAAAAACAACCGCGCTCCGCGTCCCGAAGCATTTCCTGAAACGCCGGACGGTCGTCCCGCAGACCGGAATAATCCTCGTCTGCGTATACCCGATATACTTCCCAGCCCATCTCCGCAGCATACGCCAAAAGCATGGAACGCTGGTTCTGTATGCTTTCGCTTTCCGCATCGCCCCGCCCTTCGTCCTCAACAGAAAGGCGGCAGTAAATGCCCACAGTTTCCTTTTTCATTGCCCTCGCCTCTTTTTTCTTCTTCAGAAAAAATATACGGCAGGGCAGCTCGTCTTATCCGTACAAATATGCCGCCCGTTTATAGGGCCGAAATAAGATGATACAGATTGCGTTGTCAAATTTTATGCCAGACAGGGCGATTTTCGCAGGCAGACTGTCCGCCCTGCAAGAAAACGCAGCAAAGCATGGCGCAAAATCTGCAAGCAGGATGTATGTGGATGATTGGGGGACAGGCTCTTAATCCAGCCCCCTGAACAGATATTTTTCGCAGCGCGGACAGCAGGTGTCCTCCGTCACCTTTCTCCGGCAGTCCAGCGTTTTTCCGCAGTGCGGGCAAATATAAATTTTAACCTCCAGAAAAATATCCAAAACAACAATCGCGATCGCCATAAGCGGGTTATGCAAAAATACAAATGACATCGCCGCAAGCGCGTAAAGGAAAAGACTGAGTTTCTGGAACTTTTTGAATTTCGCCAGCAGTGCGGACCCTTTTTCTGATAAATTTTTCTGCAAAATGACAGCTCCTTCCAAATGCCAAAAACGCGTTCGCTGGCAGGCGTTTGCTTTTTTGGCAGATTGCCTTGATTGCTTTTATACTTTTTCTTTATTTTATTACAAAATGCCGGAAAAAGCAACCGGAAAGAAAAGCACATGCTTTCACAGCGCAATCTAAAAAAAGTGCCTCTCCTGCTTACGTGACCCACGTCACGGGAATCGCCTGCGGGAATGGCTGTCTTTCCGGCGGGAAATACTGCGGGATCGCTCCGCAGGCACAAATTGTTTCAGTCAAAATCCTTGACCGCTACGGGCAGGGAAATTCTGCCCAGGCTGTCACCGGTCTTCGATGGATAATGGACAATGCCCGTAAATATAATATAAAAGTAGTAAATCTTTCCATCGGCACAAACGACAGGAAAATCAATCTGCCCCTGAAAGATGCCGTTGAACGGCTCTGGCGTATGGGTATCGTTGTCGTTGCCGCCGCCGGAAACCCTGACGAGCGCAACGGCTACCGTCCACCCCCGGCGGTCAGCTCCGGCGTGCTCTGCGTCGGCGCGTGGGAGGATCGAAACTATTTCCACCAGCCTGCCTTTTCTTTTTTTACGCGGGAAGAAAATATCATGCCCGATTTATGGGCACCCGGCGATGATGTGGTTTCCGTCCTTTCGCCGGATTATGATTTTTCCCTTCCAAACCGCAGCCGGGATAAAATTGTAGACGGCCGCTATATCCGCATGAGTGGCGCGTCTATGGCAACGCCTCTTGTCAGCGGGGCAGCCGCGCTCCTGCTGGAAAAATATCCCCGCGCCCGTCCCGAGGAAATCAAACGGCTGCTCCTGCAGGCGGCAGATTGGAACAATGGGCTGGTGGATCGGGAACTGTGCATAAAGCTATCAAGAAAGGTGGTCAAATGATATGTCCGAAAGCAATGTAGCAAACCTTGCGAAAACCTTACAGCAGACTGACGGGCTGGAACGGGATTTTTCCCAGATGTTTTCCAGCCTGCGGGATACCATAGAAAAGGAGTACCTCCGGAAAATCCGTTCCGCCGCCAATCAGGAAAAGGCCATTGCAGTCGAACACCCGCCCCGTGAGGTTACGCTTCTGCGCGCGCTTTCCGCCTTTACGGACGAAAACGGCAAACGCCAGATAGACCAGATGACCCGCGGTCTGCTGTTCCTCCATTCCATACAGAATGTACAGAAAGGTCTTTCGGATGTTTCCGCCGCTGGAAACCTGCTGGAGGCACGCAGTGCGGACGTCCCTTCGGATTCCAGCCAGCCATCGGCCCGTTCCGCGCAAATGGCGGGGCTGTTTCTCCTTCTTGCCCTCGCGGATCAGTTCTGATTCCTTCCGCAAAATACAAAAGTCCGGAAATACCGTAAAAACGGTATCTCCGGACTTTATCATATCAGGGGCAAGCCCCTGAATTCCGCTTTTATTCAGACTTTGTTTCCTCAGCCTGTGCAGGGGCTGCTGCCTGTGCAGGAGCTTCCGCATTCGCAGGGGCTGCTGCCTGTGCAGGAGCTTCTGCATTCGCAGGGGCTGCTGCCTGTGCAGGTACTTCCGCATTCGCAGGGGCTTCCGCCTTAGGAGCCGCTGCTGCCGGGGCAGCCGCCTGTGCAGGAGCAGCGGGCTCTTTTGGAGCAACGGGCTCTTTAGGAGCAGCGGGCTTCTTGCCTGTCAGCACGCCCTTCGGGCATTTATTCGCGCAGATGCCGCACGCCTTACACTTATCATAGTCAATAACCGCAAGGTTATCCACAACATGAATCGCGTCAAACGGGCAGTTCTTTTCGCAGATCTTGCAGGCGATGCAGCCGGTAGAGCATACAGGCATAACATTCTTGCCCACATCTTTGGAAGAACACTGCACCTTTACTTTCTTCTTTGCAGGGAGCAGTTCAATGATATGCTTCGGGCATGTGGAAACGCACTTGCCGCAGGCAACGCATTTTTCCTTATCAATGACAGCAATGCCGTCTACAATTTCAATCGCGCCGAACGCGCAGGCTTTTTTGCAGCTTCCCAGACCAAGGCAGCCATAAGAACAGCTCTTCGCGCCCTGTCCAGCCAACTGAACAGCCATATTGCAGTCATCAATGCCGAAATAATCATATTTTTCTTTTGCTTTTTCGCATGTGCCGCCGCATTTTACAAAAGCAGCCATCGGTTCAGAGGAAGAAGCCTCAACGCCCATAATCGCGCCAACCTTTTCCGCAACAGCCGCGCCGCCAACAGGGCAGGCATTTACGGGAGCAGTGCCCGCAACAATTGCAGATGCACAGCCGCCGCAGCCGGGGAAACCACAGCCGCCGCAGTTTGCGCCGGGCAGTGCTTCCAGCACCTGGCCGATTCTGGGGTCTTCCTCAACCTTGAACACCTGGCTCGCAACGCCAAGGCACGCGCCGAAAACAACGCCAATACCGCCAACGCTCAGGACGGGATATACAATACTCATCGGATCCATTCTTGTTTACCCTCCTTCTCTTACAGTTTAATCAGACCGGAGAAGCCCAGGAACGCGATGGACATCAGACCTGCTGTCAGCAGAGCCATAGGGAACCCATCAAAGGCCTTCGGTGTGTCATTATCAGCAATTCTTTCACGGATACCCGCAAACAGCACGATCGCCAGTGCGAAACCGATTGCGCCGCCCAGTGCGTTCAGAACGGACTCGATAAAGTTGTAATCCTTCTGCATATTCAGAACGGCAACGCCGAGCACCGCACAGTTTGTTGTGATCAGGGGCAGAAATACGCCCAGAGCCTGATAAAGCGCGGGAGCGGCTTTTTTCAGGAACATTTCAACAAACTGCACCAGAGACGCGATAACCAGAATGAACGCGATGTTGTACAGGTATGTAATGCCCAGCGGAACAAGGATAAACGCGTAAACCAGCCACGCTACCGCCGCCGCGAGGGACATAACGAAGATTACGGCCATGCCCATGCCGGCCGCGGTGTCTACCTTCTTAGAAACGCCAAGGAAGGGGCAGATACCTAAGAACTGGGACAAAACGTAGTTGTTTACGAAAATCCCGGCCAAAACCAATAATATCAGATTCATTTATTTCCCCTCCTTATCTTAGTTTTTATTCCTGAAATGATTCAGGGCAGCCATCAGGCAAGCCAGCGTAAAGAACGCGCCGGGAGCCATTACAAACAGCAGTGTTCTGGGGAACGCTTCGGGCAGAACTGTGATGTCAAACAGTGTGCCTGCGCCAATAAATTCACGCACAAGGCCCAGAACGCCAAGCGCAATGGTAAAGCCAAGGCCCATGCCAATGCCGTCAAACGCCGCCGCAACAGGGCCGTTTTTGGAAGCAAACGCCTCTGCTCTTGCCAGGATCAGACAGTTAACAACGATCAGGGGGATATAAAGACCCAGTGACGCGTTCAGTGCCGGCAGATACGCTTTCAGCGCAAATTCGATGATGGTTACGAATGTTGCGATAACAACGATAAAGCAGGGGATACGTACTGTATCAGGAATTACCTTTCTCAGCAGGGATACGAAAATATTCGCAAAAATCAAAACTGCCGTTGTGGAAAGCCCCATGCCGATGCCGTTGATTGCGGAGCTTGTTACAGCCAGCGTCGGACACATACCGATAACCTGTACGAATGTGGGGTTTTCATTGACAATACCATTTTTAATCAATTTCAGCGGGTTAGCCATCAATAAGCACCTCCATTCGCCGCGACCCAATCCAATGCTTCCTGTGCGCCGCTGCAAACAGCGCGGGAAGTAATCGTTGAGCTTGTAATAGGTACGATTTCGCCGCCGTCCTTCGTTACAGCCAGTGTGCCGGATTTGCCTGCAAACTGCTCATAGAAGGAAGGGTCTGTAGATTTCGCGCCCAGACCGGGTGTTTCGGAATGGCTTGTAACGCGCAGACCAGTGATTACGCCGTCCGCGCCAATGCCGACCATCGTGTTTACCGCGCCGCCGAAGCCGCCGGGAGCCGTTGTGATTACGAAGCCGCCGTTTTCAGCCTTGTAAATATTCTGAATCGTGCCTGTTTTTTCCGCATCAGTGATTTCCGTAAAGCTGCCGCCGTCAGGCATAACAGCCATCATGCCCTCGTTCAGGGTCTTTTCTGCCTGTGCCGCAATAGGAGCCTTTGTTACTTCGGAAACAACACCCAGAAGGGCGGCGGCCACACCGGCAATAATGAGCAGAACGATAGCAGGTTTTAGTACTTCTTTCATGTTCATGCTTTTTTCGCCTCCTTCACTTTCGGTAAAGCACCAAAGATTGTAGGCTCTGTAAATCTCTCAATCAGAGGTACGCAAAGGTTCATAATCAGGATCGAATAGGATACGCCCTCAGGATAGCCGCCGAATGCACGGATCAGCGTTGTCAGAAGGCCGCAGCCCAGCGCGAAGATAACCTGCCCCTTCGGTGTAACAGGGGAAGAAGCGTAGTCCGTTGCCATGAAGAACGCGCCCAGCATCAGGCCGCCCGCGAACATTTCATGTACGGGCATACGTACGCCATGTCTGCCGATCAGCGCGGACAGTACGAAAACTGTCGCTATGTAGATTACAGGAATCTTCCAGCTGATCACATGCTTATACAGCAGGTAGATGCCGCCGATGATCAGCGCGACCGCGCAGGTTTCACCAATACAGCCGCCGATGTTTGTGCCCAGTGCCAGATCCGCGATAGATGCGTCAGGGAACGCGCCCGTCTTCATCTGCGCCAGAGGTGTAGCAACTGCAACCGCGTCTGCGCCGCTGAAGCCTGTGGGAGCCGTCCATGTCGTCATTTCTGTCGGGTAGGACGCCAGCAGGAACGCACGCCCTGCCAGGGCGGGGTTAATGAAGTTCTGTCCCAGGCCGCCAAAAAGCTGTTTTGCAAAAATGATTGCGAACGCACTGCCGACAACAGGCACCCATATGGGAGCAGATGCGGGCAGGTTCATTGCCAGCAGAAGGCCAGTCACAACCGCGCTCAGGTCGCTGATGGTAACGGGCTTCTTCAGGAGCGTTTGATAAAGCCATTCAAAGAAAACGGCGGATACGATGGAAGCCAGAATCAGAATCAAAGCCTTCACACCGAAATAAATGATACCCATAATTGTTGCGGGAACCAGAGCAATCACAACATCGCGCATAATGCTCTGGATGGATTCTTTGGAACGCACATGAGGGGTACCGGATACTACAAAGTTAGCCATGTTTTATTCTCCCCCTTCTCACTTTTTCTCTGCTTCGGCTTTTGCTTTCGCTTCTGCCTCAGCCTTTGCTCTTGCCGCTGCCGCCGCTGCTGCCTTCTTTCCTGCTTCGATCTTTTTCGTTGCACGGATAGACTGTGCAAGCTGACGCTTCGCGGGACATTCATAGGAACAGCTGCCGCATTCGATACAGTCCAGACCATGATGCGCTACGAAGCCTTCGCCGTCGCCCTTGATTGCGCAGGCGTTCAGCTGGAAGGGCATCAGGCCCATCGGGCAATGCTCTACGCACTTGCCGCAGCGGATGCAGTTTCTTTCCTCCGGAATATACGCTTCGTCCTTTGTGAAGCAAAGCAGGCCGGAGGTTGTCTTTACAGACGCAACGTCCAGTGTATACAGTGTGGGACCCATCATGGGACCGCCGGCAATCAGCTTTACAGGAGGGTTCTCCTCATTGAAGCCGCCGATTGCGTCTACCAGATCACGCAGCGTCATGCCGATGCGGATTTTGTAGTTGCCGGGGTTTTTGATGCCGCTGCCGGAAACTGTGACAATCCTTCTCATCAGGGGGCGTCCCTTGCAGATTGCGCGCTCGATTGCCACAACCGTATCTACGTTATCCACAATGCAGCCTGCGCTTGCGGGCAGCGCGCCGGATTTTACTTCCCGTTTCGTGATGGCGTAGATCAGATGTTTTTCGGAGCCCTGCGGGAATTTCGTCACCAGGGGCTGTACCGTAATGTTGTCGATGCCTTCGCACGCCTTTGTCATCGCCTCAATCGCTTTGGGCTTGTTCATTTCGATACCGATAACGCCCTTCGCATTGGGGTGCAGCTTCAGCATAATCTGAAGACCGCGCACGATGCGCTCGGGTTCTTCCAGCATCAGACGGTAGTCGCAGGTCAGATAAGGCTCGCACTCCGCCGCGTTGATAAGGATGTGGTCAATCGGCGTATCCTTGGGCGGGTTCAGCTTTACATGCGTCGGGAAGCCCGCGCCGCCAAGGCCAACAACGCCTGCGTTCTTGATTGCCGCGAGAATTTCGTCATTGGACATTGTCGTGTAGTCCCTGCCTTCGTTCAGGCCTTCGATTTCTTCCATCTTGCCGTCGTTTTTCACAACGATGGATTTTACCATCGCACCGCCGGGAACCAGCATCGGGCGGATGTCCACCACTTCGCCGGAAACGCTGGCAAAAATGGGAGAGGACATGAACGCGCCGGATTCGGCGATTTTCTGTCCTACCTTCACATGGTCGCCAACAGCCACCAGCGGATCGCAGGGCGCGCCGATGTGCTGGCTCATGGGATAGAACAATTCAGAATTTTCCTTTGGGAGTATCACCTTGATGGGCTGGTCAGCCGAAAGGGCCTTCCCATCGGGAGGATGCACTCCGCGTTTGAATGTTAAACCTTGCATATTATCCCCCTCTGTTAAATGGTTTAGCGCGTAAAAGCGCGGGTTCGGGAAGCGTGCGCTTCCTTTTGTTATGCTTTATAAAAATACAGCTGATTAAGGCAGTTTGCACGAAAGGAAAAACCGCTTTGCCAGAAGATCAAAATCGGAAGAAAGTTTTTCTCTCCTTGCCATCGCGGGGTTCCGCCTTTCTGCGCAGACACACCTTTAACAGCAATATTTTAATACAAAAATAAAAATTTCACAATAATTTTGAGGAAAAAAGACGAAAAAACTTTTTCCCCAAGCCGACTTTCCTGTATTCCCGCACAATGGAAAGAATTTTTCCAGCAGGCGGAAGGCACAGGTTCCAGCAGGGAATGAGAAATTTTGTTTGTATGCAAATGAATTTTCAACTCTAGTTTACACTTATTGCCGCGAAAAGTAAAGGTTCATTTATTACCATATTCACAGACAGTTTCCGGCTGTATTTTCAGGTATTTTGACAAAAGAGCAGTACTCTCCGCATTCATTCCTTCCCGTATATGCCGCCAACCGCCTGTCGGATGAATTTCCCGCCCTGCCCCACAATATCGAACGCCCCATCAGAAAAGCACCATGTCGCCATAATGCCCCTCACAGTGCTCTCAAGGTACTGAAATACCTCATCGCAGGAAAAGCCGCAGGAAACGGAGCTCATGCCTGCTTCAATTTCGCCATATAATATCTCCGCAAACTGCCGTCTGGCAAAATGCACGGAAGGCCCCGGCACACACGCCCCCAGATTCAGCGCGTATGCCAGGCATGTCAGTTCATGCCCTGCGTATTCCGCAAACGCAAGCTCCAGCTCCAAAAAACGGGTAATTCTCTCCGCCGCTGTTTTCTGCGCTCCCTCCGCCAGAAACGCCGCATACTGCTTTTGCAGGTATGCCTGCATATCCTCGTAGTAGCTTTCCCTGACAATATCCTCCTTCGATTGGTAATGCACATAAAAGGAGCCCTTCGCCAGCCCTGCTGTCTGGCAGATTTCGCTGACTGTGACCTGTGCGTATCCCTTTTGCTTAATCAGGCTGACTGCCGTTTCAAAAATCTTCTTTTTGGTATCCGCCGCTTTTTCTTTCCGCGTTTTCTTCTGCTCCATATTACCGCTCCCTATTCAGCATCTATACTTGACAGCACGGAATAACCCGCGTATAATTATGACCGTAGTCACTGACCTTAGTCATTGTTTTTAGGGGGTATTACCATGTTCCTGTTTCTTTTAACTTATGTAAAGTCCATTTCGGAAGTCGAACGGCTCCTGCCAGAACATATCCGCTATTTGGAGAAGCAATATCGCGCAGGGCGGTTCCTCTGCTCCGGAAGGAAAGTACCTCGCACCGGCGGCGTGATTCTCTGCCATTTTCCCTCGCGGGAAGAAGCCGCGGAAGCGATGGCGGAAGACCCTTTTTTCAAAGAGGGCATCGCTCAATATGAGCTTGTCGAGTTCGTCCCTTCCAAGGCCTCGGAAGGCTTCCAAAAGCTTTTGTAAAGCTTGAAAGACCTTGGATGCTCTGCCTCCAAACCTCCGCAAGGGCTTTCAGCCCTTGACCCATTTTCTGCAAAACTGCGTTTTGCGGGAGGGTAAATCTAAATGGAAAATCCCACCGCATGGATATGCGGCGGCAATAAAGTTTGGGGTCAGGCCCTTTCCAAAGGGCTTGCGGGGACATTGGGGGCGGTGCCCCCAATGTCTTCCCGCAGTACGTCACCCATGCGCTTCATGCCTACGTCAATCTTATCATCACTCAGCCCCACAAAGCTGAGCCGGACATGCCGGTTATCCTCCCCGCTGATTTCATACTGGCTGCCCGGCGTCAGCACGACATTTTTCTCCAGCATCTTCCCGCAGAAGCCCTCCGCGCCGACGCCCTCCGGCAGCTCCAGCCACAGGCTGACCCCGCCCTCCGGCTTGCCGTAACGCGCCAGTCCGCCCAGATATTTCCGCGCAGCGGAAAGAGCCTTTCGGTATTTCGCCCCGCCATACTGCCGCATCTGCGCGCCGTGCGTTTCCCAGCCGTTCTCCCGCAGATAATATTCCATTGCCCTTTGCATGAAGCCTGAAGAAGAGTGGTCCGTTGTATATTTCGCCTCCATCACCGCCTGCCGGATCTTTTTCGGCAGCACGACCAGCCCCATGCGCAGCCCCGGCATCAGTATTTTGGAAAAACTCTTGATATAAATGACTCTGTTTTTATAATCCAATGCCTTCAGCGGCACAAGCGGCTCCGCGCCATAATGAAAATCATAATAATCATCTTCTTCTATAATATACGCGCCGTACTGCTCTGCCAGCTCCAGCAGGCGGCGTTTTTTTTCAAGCGAATAAGAAACGCCGGTTGGAGTCTGGAAATACGCCGTCATATAAATCAGCTTTGGCTGGTAGAGCTTGAGATAATTCTCCAGCGCGGCAATATCCATACCGTCCTCCAGAAGGGGGATTTCCACCAGCTTGCCGCCGCGCGAAAGAAATGCACCCGCCGCACCGTAAAACGTTGGCTTTTCCACAAAAACTACATCTCCAAAGCGCAGGATAGCTTTTGAAATCAGGTCAACCCCCTGCTGCGCGCCGGATATGATCTGCACATTTTCCATGGAAGTCTTGATTCCGCAGCTTTCCAGATAGCCGCAGAGCAAAGCGCGCAGCGGCTCATGCCCCATAATGTCCATATAACTGAATGCGTTGCCCTTTTCCCGCTCCAAAACCTCATCAAACGCGCGCTTGAACGCCGCAACAGGGAACATTTCATACGGTAGGGATGTATTTGCAAAATTGATGGCATTTTCCAGATTGATGCCGCTGTGGTATGGACGGATATTCAGGTTTGCAACGGGCTCCGGCGCCTGCTCTACAGGCAGGGGGGAAACGAACGTACCGCTGCCGACTCGGGAATAGGCCATCTGCTTGCTTTCCAGATGCTTATACGCTGTAACAACGGTTGCAGGGTTTACACCGACCTGCCCTGCCAGTTTGCGGATAGGCGGGAGCTTGCTGTTCGCGGGCAGATGCCCGTCCGCAATCAGCCGCGCAATGCCGTCCGCCAGCTGCTGGTAGAGCGGCGCGGCAGTTTCGCTTTTATCCAGTTCCATGCGAAAAATGTTGTTCATGGTTTACTCCTCTGTTTCTTCTTTGAATAACTCCCTTTTCGGAAAAGTACTCCCAGTACATAAATTCAAATAATCTGTACTTTTTTCACACCTGCACCTTCTTTCAAATCACGATTTACATATTTAATCATAAATTCTACACTGCCATTTATAATGTATATTTATAAGTTATTTTCCAATTAGGTACACAATTCCGAAAAGGGAATTGAATCATTAAGGAATACATTTTCATATCAATCGCTTTTTATCTCCATTTCTATGCATTTCCATTCTTCACCCAAAACACGATATGTTTCGGCTATATCCCGAACGGCGTCATGAAAACCGGCAGCCTTATAACAGTAATATGCAGACGGATTGTTTTCAAAAACTCCAAGCGTTGCTTTCTTTGCGCCGTATTGTTCAAATGCAATTTCCAAACCCAATCGGAGCATTTCTTTTCCATAACCTTTTCCACGCTTATCGGGTTTTATTACAACAAAGCCAAAGCGCAGCTCATTCGCCGCCCCATCGGGATCTCTTAATGTAAAAAAGCCAATAACTTCTCTTTCATCAAACGCAGTAAACGGCATCAGCGATTCAACAAATCTGAACTCATTTTGTGTAATCGGATAATCTCCAAGCACCCCCGCCGTCCATTGATAAAATGCTTTTTCTTCCCTGCACCATGATAATATCGTATCTGCGTCAGCAGGTTTATATGGTCTTATTCCAAGCATATATCCCCATCCTTGCTCTGTCCTGTATTTTTTATTTCTTTCAACAAAGTACCTTCGCCCGACAAGGGTATTTACGGCTGAAAAAGCGTGTATCCCCTTGTCAAACGAAGGTATAAATTTATAAGACTGCGGAACCTGTTCCGCAGAAATCTTCTTTGCTTCTTTCTTTGAAAGAAAGAAGCGGGGTTCGGGGCAGGGCCCCGAGGTCTTAATATCTTTTCCGCCCCGCCGCGCCCGCGATCCCCATGCCTTCGCGGTATTTCGCGACAGTCCGGCGTGAAATCTGCACGCCTTCCCCCTGTAACCGTTCCGTCAGTTCCCTGTCGCTCAGCGGTTTCGCCTTGTCCTCCTGCTCTATCAACGCCCGCAGACGCTGTTTGACGCTGTCGGCAGAAACGGCATCTGCCCCATCCGTTGACAGCGCAGTCGAAAAAAACGCCGCCAGCGGGAACACGCCCTTATCACACTGCAAGTATTTATCCTTCACTGCGCGGCTGACCGTAGATTCATGCACTCCCATGCTCTGCGCCACATCCGCCATACGCAGCGGGCGCAGTTGTCCGTCCATACGCAGGAAAAACTCCTTCTGCCGTTCCACGATTTCCGCCGCCGTTTGTTTCAGCGTTGATTCCCGTTTCGCGATGCATTGCAATGCCCATTCTGCCTGTTTCAGCTTTTTCGCAATGTATTCCTCCGTTTCCGCGCCCGCGCCCTGCCGCAACAGCCTGACATAGGAATAACTCAGCCGCAGACGCGGCGCGGCAAAGCCGTTCAGCAGGACCGTCAGTTCGTCCCGCTCCCGCTCCACAAGCACATCCGGCACAACATACTCAACAGGCCGTCCGCTGAAAAAACCGCTCCCCGGCTTCGGCTCGCAGTCGCGTATCTCCTCCGTTGCCGCACGGACGTCTTCCTCGGAAGCTTCCAATTTTTTGGCAATATAGCCCAGCCTGTTTTTTGCCAGCTCGCTTAAAAAGTCCTCCGCAATCCGGCATGCAAGCCCTGATGCCCCTTTCTGTTTCAACTGTATCAAAAGACATTCCCGCAAGTCCCGCGCGCCCACGCCGGGGGGGTCCAGCGTTTGCAGCAGGTGCAGAAGTCTTTCCGCCTGTTCTGCCGTAATATGGTAGCGTTCCCTTGCCGCATCCAGCGCGCCCGCCTCCAGATAGCCGTTTTCTTCTGTGCTTTCCGCCAGAAAGCGCAGAACGCGTTTTTTCCGTTCCCCTTCTTTCAGGATATTGATCTGGAACAGAAGATATTCCCGCAGGCTTTCCGCGTCCCGCCTGCCAAAACGGCCGTTCTCCCGTTCTCCCTCGTTTTCCTGCTCCACGCGATAGCCGCCTCTGTTCTGCTCATCGTTCTCCCGCAGCCATTCCAGCTTTTGCAAAAGCCGTTCGCCGCGCTCCGTTCCCAGGGGCGGCTCCTCCTCCCATTCCAGAAGGGGGTTTTCCTCCGCAAGCGTTTTGGCATATTCCGAAAGGGCCAGCGTATTCATCTGCAAAATCTCCACCGACTGCTGCATCCGCTGTGACAATACCTGTTTCTGGGAAAGCTGCAATGACAAATCCATCCAAACCCCTCCTTTTTCCGCCGTCCATTTTCCGTTATTCTACCACATTCCCCGCATTTCGACAAGGAACCCTTCCCCCGCTGCGGCAGGCAATTTGCGGAATTTCCGAAAAACCTTGACAAAAAAAACGCCTGTCGCTATAATCATGGTATTATCAGAAAAAGGCTAGGAAAAGAAAGAGTAAGCGTCGGCAGTACCTTCAGAGAGGAAGCCATTGGGTGTGAGGTTTCCGGCAGCGCGGCGGTGAAGCGGTCTTTTCAGGCACTCTTTTCCCCGTTCCTGAGGAAAAGAATCCGGCCCCGCGGCGGAAAATGGAGTATGCTGCGGCGTATCCCTGGCGTTAACAGGTCAGAGCGGCAGCCTTGCGGCTGTAATCAGGGTGGTACCACGGTAAAGTCGTCCCTAATCTTCGGATTAGGGGCTTTTTTTATCGAGAACCCTGAGGGCTTTGCCCTCAAACTCCCACAAGCCCTTTGAAAATGGCTTGACCCCAAACTTTATTTTCTGCAAAACTGCGTTTTGCAGGCATCCCGATATGGCAAGCCAGCGAAAGGGTTCGGGGAACGAAGCCGCAGGGCGGACTTTGCCCGCACGAGGAAGACAGGACGTTCCGGCGGTTTGCGCCGCAAACCGCCGGAACGTATCTGTCTGCACATCTGAACACAAGTGGAAGGCCTGTATGCAAAGCCTGCGCCTCCCACTTAAGCAAAAGCGATTTTTAAGGAGGAAATAGCATGAAAAATTTAGGCGTAAACGAAATCCGGGAAGCGTTTCTTTCGTTCTTCGAGAGCAAAGAGCATCTGCGCTTGCAGAGCTTTTCCCTCGTTCCCCACAATGACAACAGTCTGCTGTTAATCAATTCCGGCATGGCACCGATGAAGGCGTATTTCACCGGACAGGAAATTCCGCCCAGAAAGCGTGTAACAACCTGTCAGAAATGCATCCGCACAGGCGACATTGACAACGTTGGCAAAACCGCGCGGCATGGCACATTTTTTGAAATGCTCGGCGATTTTTCCTTTGGCGATTATTTCAAAAATGAAATTATCCCCTGGTCCTGGGAATTTGTGACGGAAGTGCTGGAAATCCCCGAAGACAAGCTGTATGTCACCATTTATGAGGAGGACGATGAAACCGGAAACATCTGGCATGAAAAAGTCGGCCTGCCCTGGGACAGAATCAAAAAACTGGGCAAAGAAGACAACTTCTGGGAACATGGCACAGGCCCCTGCGGTCCCTGCACAGAAATCTATTTTGACCGCGGTGAAGAATACAGCTGCGGCAAGCCGGACTGCGGCGTAGGCTGCGACTGTGACCGTTATATGGAATTTTGGAACCTCGTACTGACGCAGTTCAATGCTGAGGAGGACGGCACCTATACCGAGCTTTCGTCTAAAAATGTAGACACAGGCATGGGGCTGGAACGTATGGCAACCATCATGCAGGGCGTAGACTCCATTTTTGACGTGGATACCGTCAAAGCGGTACGTGACGCTGTCTGTGCAAAAGCCGGTGTGGAATACGGCAAAGACCATAAAACAGACGTTTCTGTCCGCGTGATTACTGACCATATCCGTTCCGTTACCATGATGACGGCGGACGGCGTTCTGCCCTCCAACGAAGGACGGGGCTATGTACTGCGCCGCCTGCTGCGGCGCGCGGTGCGCCATGGCAAGCTGCTGGGCATTCAGGGCGAATTTCTGGCAGAACTTTCCAAATCCGTTATTGTATGCAGCGGCGACGCATACCCTGAGCTGACAGACAAACAGGATTACATTTTCAAAATCCTTTCTACCGAAGAAAACGCGTTCTATAAAACGATTGACAAAGGCATGGAAATTTTGAAAACAGATATTGAAGAAATGAAAGCGGCAGGGCAGAGCGTCATGAGCGGCGAAAAATCCTTCCGGCTTTACGATACCTACGGCTTCCCCATCGACCTGACAAAGGAAATTCTGGAAGAAGCAGGTATGCGCGTTGATGAAGACGCATTTTCGGCGGAAATGAAAGCGCAGAAGGAACGCGCACGTTCCGCCCGCGCAAAATCCAACTATATGGGCGCGGCGGAAACAGTTTACAACGAAATTCCCGCAGATCTGCAAACAGCTTTCGCGGGCTATGACGTTTCCGAGGTTGCGGACGCAAAAATCATCGCGCTTGTCGCAAACAACGAAATCTCCGATGCAGCACAGGCCGGAGACGAAGTCGCGGTATTTCTGGATAAAACGCCCTTCTATGCAGAAAGCGGCGGCCAGGTGGGCGATCATGGCACAATACGCACAGCAACAGGCACAGTTACGGTTACGGACTGCGTGAAGGTTGTCGGCGGAAAAACCGCGCATATGGGTACAGTGGCAGAAGGCACGATTGCGCGGAATGACACAGCATCCGCAGCGATTGACAAAGCCCTGCGCCTTTCCTCCTCCAGAAACCACAGCGCGACGCACCTGCTGCATAAAGCCCTGCGGACAGTGCTGGGCAGCCATGTGGAACAGGCCGGCTCCTATGTCAGCCCTGACAGACTGCGCTTTGACTTCACGCATTTTACGGCAAT
The DNA here is from genome assembly GCA_910578425.1 of uncultured Anaerotignum sp. Taxonomy (GTDB): domain Bacteria; phylum Bacillota; class Clostridia; order Lachnospirales; family Anaerotignaceae; genus Anaerotignum_A. The sequence continues at coordinate 22,033 of CAJTQX010000021.1, read as the reverse complement.
GACGCCGGAGGAATTGAAAGAAACCGAACGCCTTGTCAATGAAGCCGTTTTTGCAAGCTATGTCATTTCTGCGGAGGAAATGCCGATTGACGCGGCGCGTGAAAAAGGCGCGATGGCTCTGTTTGGCGAAAAATACGGCGATATTGTCCGCGTGGTAGATATGGGCGGCTACAGCATCGAGCTTTGCGGCGGCGCGCACCTGCAAAATACGGCGCAGATTGGCTCTTTCAAAATACTTTCCGAAAACGGTGTTGCGGCAGGCGTAAGAAGGATCGAAGCCCTGACAGGCGAAGGCGCGCTGAAATATTACCAGGCACAGGAGGACGAAGTGCGCACGCTCTGCAAGCTGATAAAAGCCTCGCCGGAACAGCTTTTGAACCGCGTCGGGCAGCTTCTGGCGGAACAAAAGGAAATGGCAAAAGAATTGGAAAAGCTTAAAGCAAAAATGGCAGGCGGCGCGGCAGACAGCATTCTTTCCGGCAAGACAGAAATCAACGGTATGGCAGTGCTTGCGGCAGAGGTCAGGGATATGGACGGAAACGCCATGCGCACCCTTGGAGATCAGCTCAAGGATAAGCTGGGCAGCGGCGTAGTCGTGCTGGCCGGAGCAAAGGACGGCAAAGTCAGCCTGCTGGCAATGGCAACAGAGGACCTTGTGAAAAAAGGCGTACACGCCGGAAATATCATCAAAGCGGCGGCAGCAGTCTGCGGCGGCGGCGGCGGCGGACGCCCGAATATGGCGCAGGCAGGCGGCAAGGACGCCTCTAAAATTGGCGATGCGCTGGAGAAAGCAAAGGAAATCATCGCGGAACAGACGAAATAAACATAAAATTTAATCCGTCCGGCTCCGGCTGCGTATCCATACAGCCGGAGCCGCGCGTTTTATCATCAGAAAAGAGGAATCCCTATGCAAGCACAAATTACACAGTTTGTGATGGCGTACCGCGCAGAGCAGGACCGTCTGCGCGCGCTCCTGCCGGAGGGCTTTGAATCCCTCCGCCCCGTCCTCCGCATCAACGCGGAAATCCGCAAAAGCGGAACGGAAACCATTTATTACCTGGAACTGAACACACCCGTTGCGGGCTTCGGCAAACGCGGCTGGCTGAATATCGCAGGCTGGGAAAGCCCTGCAACCGCTATTTCCTGTGAAACGGCTGAAACTGTGACGTTTTTCCGCACCGACTTTCTGGACCTCCGCTTTACCCGCACCGGCATAACAGGCGGTTGTCCGGCAGAGTCCGACAATGACGGCTGTTTCTTTCCCTGTGATACAGTAAAGTTCCGCCCCGCGGAGCGCGTAGAGCAGAATAAAGAATTTTGCGACTGCGCATTTGCATGGAAATTTGACGCAAACAGTGCGCACGGCATAAGCATTGGCGGAACATCCGTCGCCGCCATACCGACAGAACCAAAAACAAGGTATGACAGACAGGCTTTGGCTGCCCCCAATGCCGCGGCAATCCCCTGTGAGCAGATTTTAGGGGCATACGCCGTTTCTTTCATGCGCACCTGAATTTTCCGGTTCTGCGAAACAGCAGAGAAAGGCCGAAGGACAGCGCGGCAGAATAAAATATTTTTGCGCTCCTTCTGCAATTCGTGCTATAATAATTGCAAGGGTAAATCCGGAAACGCAGACAAGGAGGTAATCTCATGCAGAAATCCGACAACAACATACCGGCGGCCGTCCTGCGACACCCGTTCCTGATGCGCGCTCTGGCATATGCGCCCATCGTTTTGGCGTCCTGCTGTTTTTTCCCGCTCCGCTTCCCAGCGCGATATCTGGACGGCATGATACTGCTGCTTCTTCTGATTACAGCCTGCAATCTGGGCAACCTGCTTGCCTGTCTGTATGGGCGGGGGAAGCTTGCCGCCGTATATCTCCGGCTGCTGGCGTTCACCGCACTGGGGCTGGCGTGCAGATTCCTTCTGGAATATGGCGAGGTTTCCAATATATATAACTTTACGCCAATCAACACAGTCATTTTCCTGTTGCTGTTTCCCCTCGGAACGGCCGCGGCATATCTCTTCTTCGCGGTGCAGCGATTCCCCAGCGCAGACAGTATACAGTAAACAAAATTTCAGGCGCAAAACAGCATACTGTTTCAAAAAGCGGTCTCTTTCCCTGTTTTTCGTGCATTTTCCGCATGAAACAGGAAGGAGGCGTTTTTTTGTTCCTTTACCCTGCCGGAAAGATGTGCTATACTCGATAGGACAAATTTTTTCTGCTGCTTCATATTTTTACAACAACAGATAGTAAAAAACAGCTGTTTTTCGGCTATGCTGATAGAAAAGTATGGTAACATCTATTCAAGGAGGGCAATCAGAATATGAAGGGACATTCGCCGCAAAATATATGGATTTTGCTGCTCCTGCTTTTGGCGGGGGTTGTTTTGGGAGGATTTTTTGCCAGCCTGTTCGGAGGGTTTTCCGGACTGGGCTGGCTGGCGTATGGCAGCAGCTTCGGGCTGACCACGCCGCTTGTGCTGGATCTCGGCGTGCTGACGCTTCAGTTCGGCTTTACCATACGCTTTACCATCGCCGGACTTATCGGCATTGTACTGGCGTTTTTTCTCTACCGCCGGTTATGAAATAAAACCCGGGGACTCTGACATTCGCTCCGCTTCTGCGTCCCCAAAGTCTTTGCTTTCCTTTCCGCAGTTCTTAAGAAATTCCAAAATATGCGCGTCTTTTCTTGAAAAAACAGCCGGAAAGATGTATGATAAAATATAAGGCAAAATTTTCAGTATCCATGAAAAAAACAGTCAAAAAGTATCAAAAATACATGAAAAAACAGTCAAAACGAACCGAAATCCAACGCACGCCCCAAGGCGGCCTGACTTAAAAGAACATATTGTTTTTTGATTGATTTCTTAAGTCAGACGCCAGCGGCTGTTGCCCGAAAAAATTTCTTCCGAATTTGAAGCTGCTCTGAAAAATCCTGATGATTCAGACATTTCAAAAAATGAAATTTTCTTATGGCAACGCCTATTATCGGGCGGCTGATGCATAGCGAAAGGGGTAAATTATGTTTTCCAAAGATATGGGTATCGACCTTGGCACCGCAAACACGCTGGTATATATGAAGGAAAAAGGCATTATTGTAAACGAGCCTTCCGTTGTCGCTATCAACACGCAGACAAAGGAAGTTCTTGCCGTTGGCAACGAAGCAAAAGACATGATCGGCCGCACGCCCGGCAACATCGTGGCAATCCGTCCGATGAAAGACGGCGTTATCGCGGATTTTGATGTAACGCAGGCGATGCTGCGCTATTTTATCAATAAAGCATATGTCCGCTCCATGTTCGGGCCGAAGCCGCGCATTGTCATCTGCGTGCCCTCCGGTGTAACCGAAGTGGAAAAACGCGCGGTCATGGAGGCGGCTGTTGCTGCCGGTTCAAAGGATAAGGACACCTACCTGATTGAGGAACCTATGGCGGCGTCCATCGGCGCGGGGCTGCCCGTAGCCGACCCGACAGGCAGCATGGTTGTAGATATCGGCGGCGGCACAAGCGAAGTCGCAGTCATTTCCCTCGGCGGCATCGTCACGAGCACATCTCTGCGCGTAGCGGGCGATGCTCTGGACAACGCCATTGTCAACTATATCAAGCGCGAGTTTAACCTTGCCATTGGCGACCGTACCGCGGAGGAAATCAAAATTACCATCGGTTCCGCGTTTCCTCTGGAACGGGAGGAAAAAATGGAAATCCGCGGGCGCGACCTGCTGAGCGGCCTGCCTAAAACGATAGAGGTCAATTCTATCCATATCCGCGAGGCTTTGAGCGAGCCTGTCGGTTCCATTATCGACAGCATTAAACAGACACTGGAAGCAACACCGCCGGAGCTTGCGGCGGATATCATGGAATACGGCATTACCCTGACGGGCGGCGGCGCGCTTCTGCGCGGACTTGACGAGCTGATTACATCGGAAACAGGTATGCCGGTGAATATCGCAAACGAGCCGCTGAACTGCGTTGCTCTGGGAACAGGGCTTGTTCTGGAGCACATTGACACGCTGAAATCCGTACTCGTTTCGCCCAGAAAGCCGATTTTCTAAGACCTGAAAATCATGGGGCTCTGCCCCATACCCCGCAAGGGGTTCCGCCCCCTGCCCCTTTTTCCACCGCATATCCGTGCGGTGGAGAAATATATTTATGCCCAACATGATAAAATCCCCCCTTGGAAAACGCAGTTTTCCGAAAATAAAGTTTGGGGTCAGGCCCTTTTCAATAAGTACCGGAAAGAAGTCCGGACGCACGTGGTGCGGCTTTGCGACGGTTATGACGCAAAGTACTGACCGGCTTGCAGGGTGCGGGACGGCGGTTTTCGCCTTTATCACCATTGAAAGGAGCGTCCATTTTGCAGCAGTTCCTGGAACGCCATAAAAAGCATATCATCCGCGCGGTTACGCTCGTGCTCGTTATCATCGCCGTAGCCGCAAGCTGGAAAAACATAAACGCCACACTGCTGGAAAGTGCCATCGGCGTTGTTGTCACGCCCTTTCAGGATCTGACAACAGGCATCAGCAGTTGGGTAAACACAAGCATCTCCTCCGCCCGCGAAAAAAAAGACCTGAAAACAGAAAACGAGGAGCTGAAAACTCAAATCGCGGACCTTTTGGCGGAAAATAAGCGTCTCTCGCTTTATGACGAGGAAAACAAACGCCTTTCCGCGCTGCTGGACATTGCCCAGCGTTATCCTGAACTGGAAAGCACAGGCACATCTGTCATCGCCAAAGACCCCGGCGTATGGTACGATGTTTTTACTGTTGACAAAGGCACAAATGACCAGCTGACCGCAAACATGGTACTGATCGCGCCGGAGGGGCTTGTCGGCAAAGTGCTGGAAAGCGGGCTGACCTATTCCAGCGCGCAGTCCATACTGGACAGCCGCAGCTCCGTCCCCGCCATGAGCCTGCGCACAGGCGACCTTGGCGTTGTCAAGGGCAGCTACACACTTTTGAACGAAGGTCTGTGCACAATGGAATACATTGATGCGGAGGCGGAAATTATGGTAGGCGATGAAATCGTAACCTCCCACCTTTCCGATATTTACCCTGCCGGAATCCCCATCGGCAAAGTAGCGGAGCTTGAAACAGACCCGAACGGGCTGACGAAATACGCCATCATTGAGCCTTTTGTGGATTTGAAGCACCTGACTACCATACTTGCCGTCAGTAAGGGCGGCGGCAAAGAAACCATACAGATGGAAAATCAAACGGAGGATACCCCATGAGGCTATTGATTACCGCCCTGATGGTTTTTATCAATTTCATATTGCAGACTACGCTGCTCCATATGTTTGCCATACGCGGCGTTCTGCCCAATACCGCGCTGATTATTGCCGTTTCCTACGCGCTTCTGCGCGGCAGTCGGGAAGGCGCGTTCGTTGGCATTGGCGCGGGGCTTTTGCAGGATATTTTTTTCGGCGGCACGCTCGGCGCGTATGCCCTGCTGTATGCTGTGCTTGCTGTGCTGTTCGGGCGCAGCCAGCGTGATTTTTACCGCGAAAACTACCTTCTGCCAATACTGTTTTGCAGCGTTGCGGCGTGCCTGTGCGAAGGTGCTGTGTATATGGCCGGCTTTGTGTTTCAGGGAACGGGCAATCTGCTCTATTTCCTGTTTCAGGTCATGTTGCCGGAAATGGTATATACCGCCGTCATCACCGTCCCCATCTACCGGATACTGTTCGGTGTAAACGACTGGCTTGAATTGAAAGAAAAATATAAATACCGCTTGTTTTGAATCGCCGCCTTGCGCATGCGCTTTCGCGGCAGACAGGGTATTTTTCATACCCTGTTACGGGAGGAATAGATGAGAGATTATTTGGAACGGTATCTGGAACATTTTCTGGATTTATGCAAAAACAGAATATTCGTAATGCTCTGCGGCATTATCGTAATGTTTTCGGCTATCGCCCTGCGCCTGTTTTCTTTACAGATCGTGCATGGCGAAGAATACAGGGAATCCGTTATGGTCAGCACATCAAGGCAGCTGAACGTCCCTGCCTCCCGCGGCGGAATATATGACCGCTACGGCAGACCGCTCGCAGTCAACCGCGTGGCATACAGCGTGCAGGTGGACGGCGGCGTTACGCAGGAATTCTCCGAAGACGAGGAACGCGCGCTTGTCGGCGCGTTGGTGGATTATCTCTGGGCAAACGGCAGCACCCAGGTCGACTCCCTTCCCATCACATCCCGCGCGCCCTATTCCTTTACCTTCACAGGAACGGCGGAAGAACGGGAGCGGCAGGAAACCCGCTGGAAAAGCTCCATCGGGCTGAAGAAAAAGCAGTTGGAAATGACTGCCGGAGAATGTCTGGATTACTTAATGGAACAGCATAACGTCCCCGAAACGCTTCCGCCAGACCAGAAACGAGCATATCTTTCCATCTCCCTGAGCGGCGACCGAAATATTATGGCTCTGACACTGGCGATGAAACTGAGCGGCTTCGGTGAAACTCTTTCCGATGAACTCCCGCTGGAACGGGAATACCCCTATTCCTTCCAGTTCAACGATAACGCTGCGCGTGAAAAAAACTGGAAGGAAAGCATGCAGATGGAGGAGGAACAACTGCAATATGATTCCCTGCAAACTCTGGATTACCTGCGGGATTATTTCGGTCTGCCGGAGGGGCTGCCGGAACAGCTGACCCGCGATACGCTGGGGATACGCTATTCCCTTTTCCTGAAACGTTACCAGCAGTTCCAATCCGTCACAATCGCTACTGTTGTCAGCGATAAAACACTTGCTTATGTAGAAGAAAATCAGGATATTTTCCCTGGCGTAACCATCAGCACAGTTTCTCTTCGGGAATATCCGCAGGGGAAATATTTTTCTCATATCCTGGGCTATATCCGCCAAATGACGGAAAACGACTACCCGCTGTATAAAGATGATGTTGCTCCCGATGGCTCCCCGCTGTATACCACAACGGACATCGTTGGACAGGACGGCATGGAGCGGCTTTATGAACGCCAGCTTAACGGCGTAGACGGAAAAGTCGAAATCGAGGTAGACAGTCAGGGGCGGCGCATGAGCGTCATTGACGCTACGGATCCCATCGCCGGAAAAGACCTTTTCCTGACGCTGGACAGTGAACTTCAGAAAACCGCTTTCGACGCACTGGAAAACCAACTGAAAAACGCCATTGTATCCAAACTGACAACCTCAGGGAAAAATGCCATTTCTACGGCAGATCTGTTTTCTACAATGATCAGCGCGAACCACATTTCCGCCTCCAGGCTGATGCGGGCAGAAAGCGGTGAACAGCGCGCGCTGTATGAGCGTTTCCTTGCCTCTACGCCGGAATTTGACCCTGAGCAGGATGATGCCGTTACTGCTGTGCAGAATTTCCTGCTGGACGGCGTTTCCCGCGGGACGATACCGCCGCGCCAGTTCATACTGATAATGGCAGAGCAGGGCGTTATCACGCTGACGGACACAGAAAGGAATGCTGTTGCAAGCGGGGCAATGGGCCCGCTGACCGTTATATTGAATAAGCTGCAAAGCGGCGACCTTACCCCCGGCGAAACCGCGCTTGACCCTTCGACAGGTTCCGTATTTGTTTCGCAGGTGGGCAACGGGCAGGTGCTGGCAAGCGTTTCATATCCCTCTTACGATAACAACGAGCTGGTAAATACGTTCAATAATTCGTACTATAACAGCCTTTTGGAGGATACCAACACGCCGCTGGTCAATCGCCCTCTGAAGCAAAAAAAGGCCCCCGGCTCAACATTCAAAATGATCCCCGCGCTGGCTGGGCTGGAAACCGGAACAATCACCCCAAACACCGTCATTCAGGATAAGGGGATTTTTACCGATACAGGCTTTCCATATGCCCGCTGCTGGATTTACAGCAACACAGGCAGCAATCATGGCAGCCTCACTGTTGCCCACGCGCTTGAGGTTTCCTGCAACTATTTCTTTTACGAACTGGCTTACCGCATGGGCAACGCCGAAAACGGCGGCACGATAGAATCTGTCACAACGCTGAACGAATATATGGCGGCATTCGGGCTGAATACCTTTACCGGCCTGGAGCTGGACGAATACGGGCCGACAATGGCGTCGCCCTATAATAAGGAACGGGCAGTCAAAACGCTCAACCCCGACGCAAGCACGAGCCGCACCCGCTGGACAGACGGCGATACCATCCGTACCGCGATCGGCCAGTCCGTAAACAGCTATACGCCGGCACAGATTACAAAATATATCTCCACACTTGCCAATGGCGGCACGCTTTACAAGCTGCATATGGTAGACCATATCCAGAACGCCGATGGCAGCCTTTATCAGCAGACGGATGAAACTGTGGAAAATGTCACGACCTTTCAGGAGGAAAATTTGCAGACGGTTTACGAAGGGATGCGGCTTGTTGCTTATGGCAACCGCGGCACGCTCCGCCGCCAGTTTGACAACCTCCCTGTGGAGGTGGCAGTTAAAACAGGCACAGCGGAAGAAGATAAAAACAGAAGCTCTCATACATGGTTTGTCTGCTTTGCACCGGTCGATGACCCACAGATCGCCATTACAGTCATGATTCCATTTGGCGAAGGCAGCGGCGCGCTTGCGCAGGAGGTTGCCAAATCCATCATACGGGAATATCTTGGGTTGGATTACCAGCCACAGAATACGGCAATGCAGACCATATTAGCAGAATAAGTTACAGGAGGGGAAGAAAATGAATCAGGAAAACTATGTAATATTCAAAGGCACAAAAGACGGCGTAACGGTTCTGTTTGACGCGGACGCGCCCTTTGAGGAGCTATGCCAGCAGCTGGAAAAGAAAGTCGAAGAAGCGGGGAAGTTTTTCGACAACGTTAAGACCTCTTTGGCGTTTAAGGGACGCAGCTTTTCCGAGGAGGAGGAGGACACGCTGTTCCAAATCATCACCGAGCATACCTCTATGGAAATTACGTTCCTGAAAACGGAAAATAATGAGCTGAAGCAGCTTTCCGACCTGATGGAGAAGGAAATGGCGCCGCACAACCTGACGAAATACCACAAAGGCTCTCTGCGCAATGGGCAGAAGATTGAATTTGACGGCAGCCTTGTCATTGTGGGGGATGTAAACCCCGGCGCGGAAATCAAGGCAAGCGGAAATATCATCGTGCTGGGGCAGTTGAAGGGCATGGCGCATGCGGGCTGCAAAGGCATGGCGGACGCCTTTATCGCGGCAGTCTATATGGCACCCGTACAACTGCGTATTGCGGATATCATCACGCGTTTTCCCGAGGAAAATAAAAAAGGGCCCAAACCGCCGGAATATGCATTTATCCAGCAGGGGCAGATATTCGTAATGGCTTTGGCGTAAAACCGCCGGAATAAAAGCGTCCATAGGGTCCTAAATCCATGGACGTTTTTTGATGGGTAAAATACCAGCTCCTTCATGGACTCCCCTGCCTTTTTCTGCTATAATATGGTTGCTGTCGACTCTTTCCGGCGGAAAGGGGGGTGTAAACATGTCTTTCATTTTGGATTTTTTACTTTCGGTCGGAGCAGGTGTGATCTCGTATTACATATGCAGATGGCTGGATCGGAAGTGACACGACAGTCAGCCTGAGCAAAGCGAAACCCTGCATGCCGACACATGCAGGGTTTCTTTTGGTGTAAACATGTTCTTTCTTTGGATTTCGCTTTCGCTATCATCATATTACACCACCATGCCAAAAATGTCAAGCGTCGCGCGCCATCTCAGCGCGAAAAAGGAGCCCCTTTCGGGGCCCCCTTGCAGTTCTACATTCTTTCTACCTTTGCGGGTCAGAAATTATTTCTGGCTGCCGTTCAGTGTAGCTGTTCTTGTAGCCTGATCCCATGTGATATCTGTTACGCCAAGAGCTGTAGCCAGGTCTCTCATAGGCAGGAATGTTCTGCTGTTTGTGTTCTCAACCGCTGCGGATGCAGGGATTGCGGAACCATTTACATATACAACCTTCTGACCCTGAGTCATTGTGATGATTCTCTGGCCGTACAGGATTGTAACTGTCTTTGTGGGCTGATCCCACAGTACGTTGTTGTTGTTGATGCCAAGAGCTGTCGCAACGGCTCTGATAGGCAGCATTGTGTAGCCAGAAGCGTTGATGTAAGCGGGTGTATCCAGCTCAATCTGTTTCTCACCTGCTACGATGTAGTTCTCGCCAACGGGTACAACTACCTTTGTTGTGAAGGAAGCGTCGTCAACTTCTCTACCAGCTGTGATAACGTTTACGAATGCTTCTTTTACTGTATCGCTGTAATCGCATACGCAGCCAACATAGCTATCAGCTTTTGCTGCATGGGTGCTATCGCAATCGCTGGGATGGCTTGTTATCTTAGCAGGTTCGCTTCCTGCGGGATAGCCGCTGTCATTGCCAACTTCTGCTTTAGCCATATTATCAGGTGCAAACAGAATCTGTGCTTCGTATTTGTCAGCCAAGGAAGAACCAATCTTCAGCTTGTAAGGGCCTGCAGGAATGTTTCTTTCCATGTAAAGCTGCATATCCTTGATTGTTACTGTTGCAGGCTCATCGGATTCAGTCTTCACTGTGAAAGTAATCGTGCCGCCGGAAGCCTTGTCATCTTTGATCTCCAGGCTGGATTTGCTGTCAATTTCGAATGTAGGGTCGCCCTCAAATTCGATGTGGCCCTTTTCGATAGAGAACCTGAACTCAGCTTCATTCTTCGCCCACAGGCCTTTTTCAGCCTCTGTGATTGTGATAGTTGTAGGGATATCTGTGTATCTGTAGTCAATCTTCATATCGTTCTGTTCAGCCTTAACTTCGTAAGGTTTTACGAACTTCGCGATTGTTACTTCCTGCTCGTCAACCAGTTCGCCTGTCAGCTTCAGAACTACATCGCCCTCAAAACCAGGGTCTGCAACCAGTTTCAACTTGAATGTCATTTCTGCACATTCTCTGTCACGCAGGCTGCTGTCAACATCGTCAAATACCCTCTTTGCAAATTCAAAATTAACATGGCTGCCCTCTCTGTAAGCATTCCAGAAAGCTGCCTCTACGTCTGCTTCACTTACATCATGCTGCTCTTCTTTGCCGTTCCAGTAGAAGTTATCTGTGCCAGTAACATCTACACCATCAATGTCCGCAACATAAACATGCTCGGGCAGTTCAAAGTTGAAACCTTTTCTCATGGACCATGCGCCAGGGAAGGATTCTTTAGCTGTTACTTCCAGAGACCAGTGGTCGCTGTCATCTGTCAGGCCATAGTTGTCAACGTCAACGCCGCTGTAGATTACAGGAACATCTTCATCTTCATCTACGGAAAGGATTACTTTGTAATCAACAACCTTCAGGATTTCAACTGTTGTTGTAGCCTTGAATGCATCAGGTACAGCTGCGCCCAAATCGCCGTCTACGTTTGTCACTACTTTATCCAGAGCTTTTACTGTCATTGTGCATGTAGCACCGGATTTAGCAGTTGTGGATTCAATTTCAACATCGTTCTTGTCGATTGTGAAGGAATCCTGATCTGTTGCACTTGCGCTGTCGAAGAGCACATATGCGGTGTTGCCGTCAAATTTAACGTCATCAAGGCCGATAGCGTGAGCAACGCTGAATTTGTTGAATTCAAAGCCTTTGGAGAGCTTCAGTTCGAACCACTGGTTGTCAGCGAAATCGCCAACTGTGGAGCTAACCTTGATGTCGCTTTCCAGGTTGATGAATTCTTCCTCAGCAATGCTGCCAACTTTCCTTGTTGTAGCTGTGATGCCTCTGCCTTCAACAGAAACGTAAACCAGATCGTCGCTGTTTACTGCCTTGGAGTCAACAGATACTGTCGCGTTCTTGCCTGCGCCTGTCTTGTCCAGCTTGGAGCAAAGGTCAACTACGATGACGTCATCCACTGCAAATCTGCCTGTGAATGTGTAAGTAACCTGGTCTTCATCGTAATCCTTTACTTCCCATGTGATGCCGTCGATCGGGGAAGCACCATCGCCTGCGGAAACTACTTCCAGATCGCCCTGTTTTACATCAGCGGGGGTTGTCACAAGAGCAATCTTCGCATCTTTGTCAAAGTCAAATGTGGCATCCCCAGCCGCCAAACTAGCAGCAGTAAGTGTTGTCGGTGTACCGTCCGCAGCGTTAGTCTTGTCAATTGTGACTTTAAACTTTTTAGTAGCATCAGCCGCAGCTGAAAGTACAGTTGCATTCCCTGCACCGCCAGCCTCAGCCATGAACAGCTTAGCTGCATCATTGACAAGATGATTAAGGAATACCTTATCGGTAACCTTTAAGTCAGTTCCGTCAAAGAGCTCTGTCTTTGTAGTGCCATCAATGAACCAAATAGGTTCACTAGCATTAGTTGCTACTGTAAATGTCCTGCCCTGATCAAGCAACCATTCAAGACCAGCCGCATTTTCAGCATCTGCGAAATCGGGATCCCTGTCAACGTTCTCAGAGATAATCTCATCAATCTCGCCATTGCCATCTACTTTTACAATAGCCTTGCCGTCAGTAGTATTCTCAAAGAATTTCTGCATAGCACTGCCGCCGCGGTCTTTGTCATACTTGATGCTTACCAATTCCGCCAATGCTGCTCTAATCGTGGCGTCATTTGCTGTTGTGAACGCCGGAAGGGGATCGCCGTTTTTCTTAGTGAACTTTGCGCCATCCAGTGTTACTGTTACATCCAGCTTTGTTTCATCTTCAGGCTGTGTCTTCCTGTAGTCTGTGTTCGTGATCTTCAGCTGCAGCTCGGGGACATCTTTTGTCCACTCAGCATTTTCTGCGATAGTGGGCTGGTCCTGTGCCTCGTCTTTGGTGATGTTCAAAGAGTCAACAACTCTTGCAGTTGCTGTCACTTCGCCCTTTGCGAACGCTGTCGCGGGAACCAGAGACGCTACCATTGCAGCGGCCATCACGAAAGAAATAAATTTCTTCATGGGTCTCATTCCTCCTTAAGAATTTTTGTTTGTTCTTCGTTCTTCTTCGTTATTCGTTATATAATTATAAAACGAACGCATTTCGTCCCGCGCGCTTCCGCCGCCGCTCATCACGCCGCCGACCCGCCGCCGCGCCTGCCCTCCGCCTTACACCCATTCAAAAGGTTTCCTGCCGGAACGCCAACACGCCAAACGCCCTGATGGGCTTTGGTGAAATTGCACAGGTTTTCCATGCAAGCCCAGTATAAATGGCGGGGGATTTTTTGGCAAGCGGTTTCTTTTTGTTGTAATTGAACTGTAACATTGCAGAAATGTTTCAGAAACATAAGCATATTTGCATATTGTGATGTTTTTAAGCTTCACTTTTTGTGAAAAACGCTATTTTTTAGCATTATTTCAATTTGTGCATAATTCCAGTATCATTGCGTATCGAAATATTTTTTGAAATCTTCACACAGCGCAATATTTGGATACTGTATACATTTCGCCTGATTAAAAAAGCCCATCGACATTTTTCGATGGACTTCGCCTTTCTTCTCGGGTATAATAGCTTTGCTGTCGACTCTTTCCAGCAGGAAGGAGGTGTACATAGTGTATTTTCTAATGGATTTCATCCTTTCGGTCGGAGCAGGTGTAATTTCGTATTACATATGCAAGTGGCTGGACCGGAAGTGACACGACAGTCAGCCTAAGCAAGGCGAAACCCCATATGCGGCAACATACGGGGTTTCTTTTTGTGTACATAATGTATTCTCAGCTTTCGCTATCATCATATTACACCATGCCGCCACAAATGTCAACTCCCCATAGACTTTCTCTCTTTTTTCCGCTATAATAGTACCGCTGTCGACTCTTTCCAGCAGGAAGGAGGTGTACATAGTGTATTTTCTAATGGATTTCATCCTTTCGGTCGGAGCAGGTGTAATTTCGTATTACATATGCAAGTGGCTGGACCGGAAGTGACACGACAGTCAGCCTAAGCAAGGCGAAACCCCGTATGCGGCAACATACGGGGTTTCTTTTTGTGTACATAATGTATTCTCAGATTTCGCTTTCGCTATCATCATATTACACTATGCCGCCACAAATGTCAACTCCCTATAGACTTTCTCTCTTTTTTCCGCTATAATAGTGCCGCTGTCGACTCTTTCCAGCAGGAAGGAGGTGTTACATATTATGTATCTTGCGGATTTTTTACTTTCGGTCGGAGCAGGTGTCGTATCTTACTTCATTTGCAAGTGGCTGGATCGAAGGTAATAAGACAGCCAGCCTAGCAAGGCGAAACCCCGTATGCGGACACATACGGGGTTTCTTTTTGTTACATACTATATACCTTGCGTTTTCGCTTTCGCTATCATCATATTACACCATGCCGCGCCACATGTCAACTCCCCATAGACTTTCTCTCTTTTTTCCGCTATAATAGTACCGCTGTCGACTCTTTCCAGCAGGAAGGAGGTGCAAACATGGTTATTTTTGTGGATTTTTTACTTTCGATCGGAGCAGGTGTAATTTCGTATTACATATGCAAATGGCTGGACCGGAAGTGACACGACAGTCAGCCTAAGCAAGGCGAAACCCCGCATGCGCTCTCATGTGGGGTTTCTTTTTGTGCAAACATGGTTCTCTTGTGATTTCGCTTTCGCTATCATCATATTACACCACACCGCCACAAATGTCAAGAAAAAGGAGCCCCTTTCGGGGCTCCCTTGCAGTTCTACATTCTTTCTACCTTCCCGGGTCAGAAATTATTTCTGGTTGCCGTTCAGTGTAGCTGTTCTTGTAGCCTGATCCCATGTGATATCTGTTACGCCAAGAGCTGTAGCCAAGTCTCTCATAGGCAGGAATGTTCTGCTGTTTGTGTTCTCAACCGCTGCGGATGCAGGGATTGCGGAACCGTTTACATATACAACCTTCTGACCCTGAGTCATTGTGATGATTCTCTGGCCGTACAGGATTGTAACTGTCTTTGTGGGCTGATCCCACAGTACGTTGCTGTTGTTGATGCCAAGAGCTGTCGCAACCGCTCTGATAGGCAGCATTGTGTAGCCAGCAGCGTTGATGTAAGCGGGTGTATCCAGCTCAACCTGCTTCTCGCCTGCTACGATGTAGTTCTCGCCAACGGGTACAACTACCTTTGTTGTAAAGGAAGCGTCGTCAACGTCTCTACCAGCTGTTACAACATTTACGAATGCTTCTTTAACAGTTGTGCTGTAGTCACATACATCGTAAACATATGTGTCTTCTGCTACAGTATTTGCACTAGGTCTATTCGCATTAAGTGCCCAAGCTGTAGCTGTTGTAATGTCAGGAATGCTGCTGCCACCCTGAGCTGCAGGAGCGAATGTTGCCCCATTCAATTCATCAGGTGCCCACAAAACCTGTCTTTCGTATGCGTCTGCCAGAGAGGAGCCAATTTCCAGATCGTAAGGACCCGCAGGAATACTTCTCTGCATGAACAGCTGCATATCTTTCATTGTTACTGTTGCCGCTTCATCAGATTCTGTCTTTACTGTAAAGTGGACTTCACCGTCTTTAACACCATCGTTCTTGATTTCCAGATCGGATTTGCTGTCAATCTCGAATGTAGGATCATCCTCAAATACAATATAATCCTGTTTTTCTACTGCAAATCTGAATGTAGCTTCATTCTTTGCCCACAGACCTTTTTCAGCCTCTGTGATTGTGATAGCTGTAGGAATATCTGTGTATCTGTAGTCAATGATCAGGTCGTTCTGTTCAGCCTTAACTGTGTAAGGTTTTACGAACTTCGCGATCGTTACTTCCTGCTCGTCAACCAGGTCGCCTGTCAGCTTCAGAACTACATCGCCCTCGAAGCCGGGGTCTGCAACCAGCTCAAGCTGGAATGTCATTTCTGCACATTCTTTGTCACGCAGGTTAGAGTCAACATCGTCAAATACTCTCTTCTTGAACTCGAAGTTTACATGACTGCCATCCTGGTAAGCATCCCAGAAAGCTGCTTCAACCTCTTCTACTTCAACATCGTATGCATCATAGTAGAAATTGTCTGTATCAATTACGTCAACTTTTGTTACATAAACATGTTCAGGCAGTTCAAAGTTGAAGCCTTTTCTCATGGACCATGCGCCGGGGAATGTTTCCTCAGCGGTTACTTCCAGAGAAAGATGGTCACTGTCATCTGTGATACCATAGTTGTCAACATTAACGCCGCTGTAGATTACAGGAACGTCTTCGTCTTCATCTACGGAAAGAACTACTTTGTAGTCAACTACTTTTGCAATCTCAACAGTTGCTGTTGCACTGAAAAGATCTTCTTTGGGAACATGTGTTGTCGTAATCAGTTTTTTGGAGCTTGCGTCATATTCCTTGTCCAGTGCTCTCACTGTCAATGTGCAGGTTGCGCCGGATTTTGCAGAAGTTGCTTCAATCTTGATGTCCTCATTGTCGATTGTGATTTCATCAGTGTCAGCACCTGTATACTCCATGTATACCGTGTTGCCGTCCTTGCCAGCAAAGTAATAAGGGCTTCCTGCATCCATGGGGTTCAATTTGTCAAACTCAAAGCCCTTGGAAAGCTTCAGTTCAAACCACTGGTCAGCAACAAATTCATCAACACTAGCCTTGATCTTCAGGTCGCTTTCCAGTGTGATCATTTCTTCTTCCGCTACGCTTGCTGTCTTCTTGATGGAAGCGGAGATGTCCTTCTTCAGAACGGAAACATAAACCAGATCGTTCGCGTCTACCATGTCGGAGTCAACGGAAACAGTAGCTGTTTTGCCCTGGCCGTCTTTGTCCATTGTGGAAACAAGGTCAACGATTACGGACCAGTCTTTTGCAAATCTGCCTGTGAAAGTATAAGTAACTTCTTCCACTCTGCCGTTTCTGTTCAGGCTCCACTCTTTAACAGAGGTTTCAACGCCTGCTTTGTTTGCGCCGCTACCATTTACAGCAGGAGCATATGCCGTATCAACTGTACCTACTTCCAGCACATCATCGCCTGTTTTGTCAGCGTTGTAGTTCTTAACAGCCAGAGCAAACGCATTTGCTGCCGTCCATGTAGCATCTACTGCCGCAGAGCCACCAAAGAGCAAGCATTTGTCAGCATCAACAAGTGCACCGTCTTCCAGCATTTCAATTAATTTTGCTGTTGTATACGGCTGACCTGTTGCCGGATCATCACTGATGACAGTTGCAGCTGCGGCAATAACCTCTACGCCACCAATTGTAACTGCCGCACCAGCCGCATTAGGCGTTTTCGCGGTAAATACCTTCGTGTTATCAAGTTCATACTGCTTCAATACAGATGCCTTACCTGTCGTAACCTCTGTTGCTTCGCCAGAGCCAGTAGCCGCATCTGCAAATTCGTCAGCTGCAGAATCATACACGATATCAGCAGGTCTAAAGCCATCCTTTTTACCCGTAGGTACCGCAATGTCAGCGCTATGGTCGGTTGTATCAATCGTCCCAAGCACCTCCGGTGTAGGAGCTACAGATGAATCTGCCGGAATACCAATGATTACATTGCCGTCCTCATCATACACTGTTACCAACGCTTTCAGAGCTGCGCTCAGTGCATCGTTATCTGCATACGGATAACCTGTCAGGAATGTTGCATTGTCCAAGGACACTGTAACATCCACTGTGGGAGTACCTCCCAGTGTTTCTCTGTAATTCGCGCTCGTGATATCCAATCTCAGTTCGGGTACCTTTGTGCCGAAATTTGCTTCGTTGATCACGCCGTCATGAGTAGATACCTTGGAAGTATCCAGAGCGTCAATCACTTTAGCTGTAGCTTTTACATCGCCTGCCGCAAATGCTGTTGCGGGCACAAGGGATGCAACCATAGCCGCAGCCATCACCATGGAAAGAAATTTCTTCATGGGTCTCATTCCTCCTTCTTAAATGTGTGTTTCGTTTTATAATTATATAACGAAGAACGCATTTCTCTTTTCACCCATCCGCGCCGCCCCCGCGTCCCTTCCCGCCGCCGCCCTTCCGTTCCCTTGGCTTCCCCCGCACACCCATCCAAGGGGTTTGGCCGCAGTCCCTTCCGTTTGGCATTGTTCCGTTTCGTGAAACCGTTGCTTCAGGGCTCAAATTTACTTTGCACGTTTATATTATCAGCGGCTTCACCTTTTGGCAAGTGTTTTTCATGTTTTGTAATAAAAGTGAAACATTACAGAAACATAACGTGAAATATTACAAGGAATCCCCTAATTTTTGTCATTTATCGTGATTCTCATATATTGTGACAATATGAGACCATTTGAGATTTCCGGCACAGTATATTGATTTTGCCGGCAGGAAAAAGGATTTTTGAAAACGAAAGGAGAATGGATATGGCAACTTACACAGAAAACTTTGATTTGATCAAACCGGACGACGAGGATTATTATGACGTGGCGGATTTCAACGCGAATATGGATATTATAGATGAAGCCCTTGCGGAAAGCGTGGGCGGCTCGGATAAAATCGGCGAGCCGGAGGATAGTATACTGTCTACCGTATTCGGAAAACTGAACGGCTTCATCAGCCCGGACGGGAAGGGGGTCAGGACTGTCAAATCTATACAGCGCGTCCTTTACCGCGTTCCCACAAGCAACAACCGTACAGTAAGCATTGCCCACGTTGATACAAGCCGCTGCCTTGTCCTGTACAGGCGGTATTTCGACCGCGGCAACGGCAATGATAATACCGAAGCAATCAACTATACCTTAAACAGTGATTCTGTTTCGTTTTCACACAGCTCTTATGGTGCCGACCCGAAAATAACTGTTGAACTCTGGATCATCGAATTTTATTAAAGAGAAAGACCGCGGGGCTCTGTCCCAACCCCCGCAAGGGGCGTGCCCCTTGACCCTTCTGCCGCCGCATAAAATGCGGCGAAAAGTTTGGGATCAAGCCCTTTTCAATAGGTACCGGAAAGAAGTCCGGACGCCGAAGGCGGCTTTGCGAAGCAAAGTACTGACAGGGCTTGCGGAGGTTTGGAGGCAGAGCCTCCAGTGTCTTTTTTTCTGATACTTTTTGGGATTCCTCCTTTGCTACGCTCTTTTTGCCGGCAGAAAACGCAAAAAAAGAGTGTATATAAGGAGGGATTTTTTTTATGGCAAAATTTACGGAGCATTATCACCTGAAAAAACCGGAGGATGCGGAATATTACGATGTGGCGGATTTCAACGGGAATATGGACATTATAGACGCCGCGCTTGCGGGGAATACGGGCGGCGCAGAGGCGGCGGATAAGATTGGTGAACCGGCGGACGCTATGCCGGAAACGGTGTTCGGCAAACTGAATGGATATATCAGCGCGGACGGGAAGGGCGTGCGGATTATAAAGTCCATACAACGGATTGTCTGCTCTAATACGGGCAGTACGAATAACGTTGCCATCCGGCCTGTGGAGCCGGAACGCTGCATTGTGCTTACCGAACGGCTTTATAATTCCAGCGAGTATCTTCTAAGCTACAGCTATGATCTCAAGGCGGATACTTTAAGCGCGCATGTTTCCGGCGGCTCCACGCAAAGCTGCCGCATCGGGTTCTGGATTATCGAGTTTTATTAAGAAAAGACATTAAGACCTTGGGGCTCTGCCCCAATGCCCTGCAAGCCCTTTAAAAAGGGCTTGACCCCAAACTTTATATCCCGCCACGCATTGCGTGGTGGAAACAGGGGGCTGGGGGCGCAGAGTGTCCGGTGGACACTCGTTTTGCGCCGACCGGAGCGGAAACTAAGTCTCTTGCAGGGGGATTGGGACTTTGTGCACCGCCAAGAGAAGGCGGCGGGCGGAACGCCCGTTTTGCAGCCGAAAGGCTGCAAAATGCTTTGACCAGTCCCCAAGGTCTTTCTTTCTTACTCTTTTTCGTAGCCTGCGAGCTTTTCCAGCAGGAGGTTGCTGCGGTCAAGGAACGCTGTCATTTCTTCGGAGGTCAGAGAGCGGTGGCTCATCATCGCCAAATCATAAAGCTGGCGGCAGAGCAGGCTCACATCTTCTTTCTTCTCTTCCTGCCCAGCCATCGCAAGCAGGCTCGTTACCAGCCTGCTCCCGCGGTTCAGGACGAGCGTTTCGTCCGGCTTCGCTCCCGCAAACATCGCTTTGAATTCCTCATTCTTCGCATACGCTTCCATCATTTCCATCATGCGGCGGGATTCCTCCGAAAGCAGTATCATCGCCGAAACCTTGTCCGTTTTCAGCGTTTCCATTTCCACTTTCAGCTTGTCATTCCCCAAAACCTCGCGGAATAAATCCTGCATCTGGTTCGTTTCATGCTCCGCCGCCTGTTTTTTGGCCTCGCTTGCATCCGCATCCTTCTCCTGCAAGGTATCAGAGATATCCGCATCAATGCGCTGTACCTTCACACCCGGATTTTTATATTCCAGGAAGGATACGAAAGGCTTGTCCACAGGCGTGGAAAGTATTGCCGCTTCCAGCCCCTGCTCCTGAAACAGCCGGATATACTGCACCTGCTGGTTCTCGTCGGATACAAAAAACAGCTTGTTTTCATGCTTTTCCCTGTTCTTTTCCAGATATTCCGCAACGGTTTCATATACATCATCGGTCGTTTTCAGCAGAAGCGCGTCTTTTATCTTATCATAAAGCTTTTCTTCCCGCATACATCCGTATTTGATAAAAATACCGATATCGTCCCAGAAGCCCTCGTAGCCGGAACGGTCGTTTTTGAACATCTGATTCAGCTTGTCCGCAACTTTTTTCGTAATATAGCTGTTCATTTTTTCCACATAGCCATCATTCTGCAACGCGCTGCGGGAAACATTCAGCGGCATATCCGGACAATCCAGCACGCCTTTGAGCAGAAGCAAAAATTCCGGCACAACCTCTTTTACATTGTCCGCAATATAGACCTGATTGGAATACAGCTTGATTTCTCCGTCAATGACGTCCATCTGCTCCACCAGCTTCGGGAAATACAGGATGCCTTTCAGCCGGAAAGGATAATCCATATTCAGGTGAATCCAAAACAGCGGGTCATTGAAATCATGGAATACCTTATGATAAAACGCCTTGTAGTCCTCATCTGTACAGTCGGCGGGCTTTTTCAGCCAGAGCGGGAAAGGGTCGTTGAGCGGCTTCGGTTCCTCGGCAGCGGCTTTCTCTGCTTCCGCCTTCTGCTCCTCCAGCTTTTCCACCGCATCCGCCTTTGTCATGCCCTCCGCTTCCTCCGCAGAAACATGCAGCGTGTTTTCCGCCTGCTTTTCGGCCGCTTTTTCTTCTTCCGTTTCTTCCTTTACAATATCAACAAAAATGGGGACAGGCATAAACGCGCAATATTTCGTCAGCGCGGCGTAAAGCGTGGATTCGTCCAGAAATTCCTTTCCGTCCTCGCCCAGATACAGGGTAATTGTCGTGCCGCGCGTTTCCCGCGTACCGTCCTCCATTTCATAATCAATGCCGCCCTCACAGGCCCATTTCGCAGGCTGCGCACCGTCCTGGTAGGAAAGCGTGTCGATTTCCACACGGTCGGCTACCATAAAAGCAGAATAAAAGCCCAGACCAAAATGTCCGATAATTTCATTTTCCTGCTCCGTTTTTTCCTGGAATTTTGCAAGGAAATCCGTCGCGCCGGAAAACGCGATCTGATTGATGTATTTTTTGACCTCATCGGCTGTCATGCCAATGCCATTGTCTGCGATTTGTAACGTTTTCTCATCCTGATTCAGCACAACGCGGATAGAAAACGCTTCATCCTCCGCAAGCTCCGCTTCGCCCAAAAGGGAGAGCTTTTGCAGCTTAGTTACGGCATCGCAGGCGTTGGATACCAGTTCGCGGATAAAGATATCCTTATCCGTATAAAGCCATTTTTTAATAATCGGCAGAAAATTTTCACTGTTAATGGAAAGATTGCCTTTTTCCTGCATGAATAAAACCTCCAGTTCCGTTAAATTTTGAAATCGTTTATGCTTATTATTGTAGCACCGGAAAAGGAAAAGTCAAGAAAAAATTAGCACTCATTTTGATTGAGTGCTAATAATATGATGTATATCCTCAAAAAATCATTTTGCAATCCTATATTTTCAACGCTTCTTATACACAAGATTCCTCAGAGCGTCGCTTACTCCCCGGCACATGCCGCTGCATTATAAAAACAGCCCCGCATCAGGCGGCCTGACTTAGGCAGTGTCGTCACAAGTGTATGCACACGCCTTTCCGGCAAATTTTGTC
>CAJTQX010000020.1 GCA_910578425.1 uncultured Anaerotignum sp. | reverse complement strand
ACTGCTCCCTTATCGCCCTTTTCGCCGGAAAAGTCGTAGCACTCGTTTTTCGCTTCATTCAGCTTTTCGTTCTTCTTGTTGTAAGCCGTCGCATTGTCGTCCAACATCTTCTGAAACTTCTCTACATACTTATCAACAATCCGCGTTACACTGATTCTATCAACGTCCTTGCACTCTACATAGAAGTCCTTAACGTCATAAAACAGCTCGCTTATGTCAGTAACTTTTGCTTTTTCGATTCTGTTAAATAGCGAATTATGTCGCTGAACCACATTCAAATTTGCCATTGTTTTAGTCCTCCCATTCTTCGTCTGAGTCTTCTTCGCCCCAGTCCTCGTCTTTGTTCTCGTCTTCTTTATGGTATGGCATGACCCTAATGATAACAGGCTCAACAATATCCTCCGCATTTTCTCCGAAGAATACCGCATTAGTCCCAAAGCAGCGATCCAAAATGTATTTGCAGGCATTAAACCTATCCTTGCTACATTTATTCTGCGAGATTTCGATTATCGCTTGTAATGCCGGAACAGTAGCATTGCGAAGCAGAGCCTTAAATTCTTCCCTTTGTTCCTTTTCATCATCACTCATTTTCGGTCTGCCTTTTGGGTTACCACTTGTGCCCTTGACAAATCCCACCGCTAATCACCGCCTTACTACACATGAATATTTACTGTCTTTATGCCCGGATGCCACCGCTTTATAAACTGACGTTTCACACCCTCGTCCAACATCTCTTTTAATATTTCCGTTTTGTTCTCTATATCCTCAGACAACGAAGCAATAACCATATTGTATGCTTCAAATCCGTTTCTTGGAGTTTTGGTTAATCCTACATCGGTATCTAATCTTTCAGCCATATACATCACACTCCCTTTATACAAATACTGTTAATTCCTTGATAATAATACCTCTCCGATTCCTCTTATATCTATGGACCAAAAACATTCGTTGCAATCCTTGTTAAACGGGCATAAATTCAAGGATTTTACTGATTTTCTTCCGTTTTCAAAACCGCTGAAATCTAAAAATTCTTTTTACTTTTCACAGTATTAGCCTGCTGCCTCTCGGAACGCCCGAAATGTCTTAATTGTATCTTGCGGAAGAATCCCCTTTTTCTTGTAATAGTTAATTACCTGACTGCTGTTATCGGTCAAACCGTATATCTTGTAGTATTCCTGCAAACTTTTCTTGAGTATGGATATATCGACAATTTCTTCTTTGTATCTCATTATGCAGTCGGCAACCATATTTCCGCCCCTTTTATGCTCTGTCAGAAATCCAACCAACATATCTTTGCAATCGTCACGATACTTCCTCACAGCGTCGCTAATATCCTCTGTCAGCACCCTTTTATATTCCCGACAAAGTTTTTCCAATCCCTTTTTCGTCAAAACATCTGACAAGGTTCTTTTATCGCCATATATGCGTTTAAGACTTCTGGATAGGAACACCAGCTCCACCCTTAACAAATTGCTCTCCACAAGCGGATTCGGTTTATGGTGTTCATTATCATGCTGTTCCTTTGTTTTGTCATAGCATTTGAGAATATAGCAACCGTCTTTTTTGTGTTTGACGGAATTATCCCCCTTTTCACATTTGGAGCCTACTTTGCGATACCTATGTAAAAACGTATCAGGAAATACCATATCGAAAAAATGTAGCATTGTATCTGGTGTGGCATTACCCAAAGTTCTCATGGTGACATTACACTCCAACTTAACAACTTGTAAGCTGTCAACGAAATCATCTGAATACTTATCCTTTAGATGTTCCTGAAGATATGACTTCATAATCTCCAAAACTCGGTTTTTCGCTATTTCCAACTTAATGCTCTCAACAATTCCCAAAGGCTTGACATTATACTGTCTTATAGCATGAACAGGATTTACATAAGCACTTACTTTACCGCCAACGCAAGAAATACTGACAATCGTGTTATCTGCTTCATTTTTTTCTTCTTTAACTGGCAAGTACAAATTCTCCATACCATCAAGTTGTATGGTATACTCAACATTTACGCCATCCATACCACTAATGCAACGTCCTTTATTCAACCTAACCTTTGTAGCAGTAGTAGCCATAGCTTGTTTCCCTCCTTTCCCGAATTATTCTTAAACGCAAAAAAAGAGCCAGATGTACTATTGTGACTAATACCGTCACTTGACATTCTCGCTCAACTAAGCACTAATATATTCTAATATACTCTTTGTGACCTTACAACTAGGCTCTTTTTCTACTTTCTAATATTATATCCAATATTTTTGCATTTGGCAACATATTTTTTAAATATTTTTTGAGTTTTTTTCTTGTTTTATTTCCCTTTGTTTTTCTTAAAAGAAATCATTCCCGGCTCTGACCTTGTAGAATCGATTTTAAGGCGGTTCTAACTTCATTCTGGGGAAATCTCGCAGAATGGATATTAAAAAGGAATTTGCCCGCTTTCCGGAGGGGAGAACCGCATATAAATATAAATGGCTGTTTTATAGGCTTTTCGGGGATTGTAACCCGTTTTGCATGATGCTAACAAAATTCTAACAAATTCAATATTTCAAACGATTTTACGAGTCCAAAGTTGAATAGAAAAGAAGTAGGTTATCCGTTTGCAATATCCTATAACGAAATAAAGACCTTTCGAAGCGCTGTTCCTCGAAAAGCCTTTATTTTCGGTAGTTTCAGAGCTGCTAACCAGAATCGAACTGGTGACCTCAGCACTACCAATGCTGCGCACTACCTACTGTGCTATAGCAGCTTACTCTAACAAATAACTGAACTGTTGTGTATCTCCTTACCAAGGCGACGCTCTACCTGCTGAGCCATAGCAGCATATGGACATCATCACAATGTCCGTCAGCTTTTATATGCTATCATATTTTTTCCATTCCGTCAACATCTTTTTCTTCCAAAAAACGTTCCAGCTTCTTTTTTATCCGCTGCAATGCATTGTCAATTGATTTTTCCGGTTTTTTCAGCGTCCGCGCGATTTCAAAGTAGCTCCGCCCCTGCAAATAGAGCATCAGAACCCTTGTTTCAAAGCCGCTCAAATGCTTCACCAACTGATCCTCCAGAAAATTCCTGTTTTCCTGCCCGATCAGCAGTGTTTCCGGATTCAGAAATGCACCCTCCTGCAATAAATCCATGTAAGTCTGTTCCGTCTCATCCTCATAGACCGGCTTGTTCAGAGAAATATAGGAATTCAGCGGCTGGTGCTTTTGGCGTGTAGCCGCTTTGATTGCTGTAATCATCTGGCGGTTTACACAAAGCTCCGCGAAGCTGCGGAATGATGTATTTTTCTCTCCGTTAAAATCCCTTACCGCTTTATACAGCCCTATCATACCTTCCTGTATGATATCCTCGCTGTCCGCGCCGATCAAAAAATAGGCCCTGGATTTTGCCCGCACAAGGGATTTATACTTGTCCAGCAGATAATCCTGCACAGCGTCATCCCCTGCCTGCGCAATGCGCACCAGTTCCTCATCCCGATAATCTTTATAACTTTCTTCTTTCAGGTATCCCCTCATAAAAAATCTCCATACAATCCTGATTATTTCCTCCGCCGCAAAGCCTCCAGCCATTCCAAGGCTTCTTCGTCCAGATGGTCCGCAAGCATGTTGTTTTTCGGCGGGCGTTTTTCAATATATTTTTCCCGCAGCTCGCGCTCCACCTGCTGCACCTCACGGTGAAGCTCCCGCGCCGTCATACGGATCGCACCCTGTCCGTATATGATCAACTGTTCCAGCCCATCTCCGGTGGCTACGCGCACCCTGTAATGCTTCGGCAGAGACGTCACCACGCGCTCTATGTAATGGTCAGCTGTTTCCGCCTCTTTTGTATACACAACATATATATTATGGTACTCATAGACAGTCCCGATATTTCCCTTTACCAGATACCCGTCAAACACCAGTATAATCGTGGCTTTCTGCACACCTTTATAGTTGGAAAGAATATCCATCAGCCGCTGTCTCGCGCTTTCCAGGCTGACGTCCTCCACAAGTTCCCTCAATTCGTCCCATGCGTGGATGATGTTGTATCCGTCCACCAGCAAAAATTCTTTCGGCAACGGCTGCGCCTCCCTTCCCACGCCTGCACCGCGTTTTTTGTATGCGATACTACTATAACACAAAAAAATATTTTTTGCAAAGCATGTTCGATGGAAAACACAGTCTGAAGCACAATAAAACAGCCGCCTAAAGGCGGCCTGGTTTAAGAAAACATGTTCCTATTGATTGGTTTCTTAGGCCAGGCCCCCGACAGCTGCCATTTTTTCCCCTTATGGATGCTCTGTGAGCCATTCCAGTCCTGAATCCTTTACAATATCCTCGCTCCCGTCCTGCCGCTGTATCAGAAAGCTGTCATCTCGGAACCCTGCCAGAAAATACGGCGAAGCATCCCGATTTTCAATTACCGCAACTTTTTCCCCAGTCGCTTTGTCTGTTGCCTCGCCCAGAATAAAGCGGTTCCATTCATTCGACCAGTAATACCGTTCCACAATAACCCGTTTCGCGTCAGATTCAAATTCCTGCCCCTGTGGAATCAGTTCGCTCTGCCCATTATCCGCTTTCAAATATTCCTGGTACCGCGTAATTTCCAGCGAAGGAATTTCCTCTCCCAATTTCCAGCCGCTTTCCGTATTCTCTGTCACTTTCAGCCAGTTTTCCTGATTCTGCCCTGCTTCCGTATTCCAAAGCGCGTTCCATATGGACTGTATCTGCTGTGTGGTTTGCAGCACATTGGAAAATTCTTCCCCGCCTGTGCTTTTTTCGCCGGTATAAAGATAGCCCCGCAGTTGTTCCGTTGCCTCATGCGCGCCAATTGCCTGGTCGGAGGTTTCCCGCACAATCACAACATCCCTTCCCTCACTCGGTACAGGGATAAACTGAATATTCTGCACGCCCTCAAACTGCCCGATATCCCCGACAAACTGATAAACGCCGCCCTCCGGCGTATATGCCGCCACGACCGTATCATTCGGGCCAAAGCTGACCGTTACAACGGCATCCCGCTCCGGCCCTGTCGTAACATCGCCATAATATACCGTTACATTTTGCAGGTCATTCAAGTCATATACATCGCTCCTGCCCGTATCCCGCAGAACGTTTTCCGCGATTTCCTCACGGTTTTTCCCAAGCTCCGGACTTTCCATCTGTGTGCGTGTCACGCCTTCTGCAGGCTGGGCGTAGATTCCCGCCGTATACCCGCCCAAAAGCACGAACGCAATCGCCGCCACTACTATTTTTTTGCGTTTCATTCCTCCACCTCCCCCAATCAATATATGCCTGACTGAGGAGAAAATACCATAGAAGCGCGGAAATGAAACAGCGGCAGCCCTTCTCCGGCTGCCGCCTTTCTTTCATATTTTAACTATTCTGACGCGGATATACCATGTTTTCCGGCTTCAGGCAGGAAAGCACCTCATCCACAAATTTCTGACATTCTATTTTTGTAATACCCAGATTATGGTCCAGATAATTGCCGCACATTGTCGGCTTTGCCGCAGGAATTTCGCCTTCAAACGCCGCCATATATTCATAGCTTTCCCGAATGACCTCCGCTACGTCCTGCGGCTCCAAGTCTCCCTTGAAAATCACATACATGCCGGTGCGGCAGCCCATCGGACCAACGTAAATCGTTTTTTCCGCCCAGACAGGATGCTCCCGCAGATAAACTGCCATTAAATGCTCGATCGTGTGCATAACGGAAGTATCCAGAACCATTTCGCGGTTCGGCTCTTTCATGCGCACGTCAAACGTTGTCGCAACACCATTGCCTACCGTATCTTTTCTGGAAACATAAATTCCGCGCAGCAGACGCTCATGGTCAATCCCAAAACTTGTCACATCCATATTTTTCAGTCCTCTCTCCGTATCCTTCAAAACAGTTGTTTTTACGGGCATTGCCATAAGAAAGCTCCCATCTCAGACGAGATTTTCTCAGGCAACTGCCGTCAGCATCTGACTTAAAAAATCATTGGATAAAGAAAAATTTTTTTCCAGGCAGTGTCGTCATGAGTCATGTATACGCATTTTCGAGCATAATTTTGTCGGATTTCAGGCAAAAATTCGCAGGTATGCTGGCGGTACGGCAAGAATTTCTAACGTAAAAGCCGGCAAAATTTGCCGAAAAAGCGTGTGCAGACACTTGTGACAACACTGCCTGAGTCAGACCGCCTTTCTATGGGAACATTTTACCCTGTTCCAGAAAAGAATGCAAGAGCGGAATTTTCCGGCAGGAAGGGCTTGCGGTTTATCGGAAAGTTGATTATAATGGTACGAAAACAGATACATATATCACACAGCAGATGCATTACAAAAGAAAGAAGGTATTGATATGAGCAGACAACTGACAAGAGAGGAAGCATGGGAACTTTTGCAGGAATACAACAAAGAGCCGTTCCATCTGCGCCATGGTGAAACGGTAGAGGGTGCAATGCGTTATTTCGCACGCGAACTGGGTTACAGCGATGAGGAAGAATTTTGGGGCAACGTTGGGCTGCTGCATGATTTGGATTTTGAGCTTTATCCCGATGAGCACTGTATAAAAGTACAGGAAATCATGAAGGAAAAGGATTTGGACGATCGCCTGATCCATGCCGTTGCCAGTCATGGATATGGCCTTGTCTGCGATATAGAGCCCGAGCATGAAATGGAAAAGGTGCTTTTCGCTGTGGATGAATTGACAGGGCTGATCGGCGCAGCGGCACTGATGCGTCCTTCCAAAAGCATCCGTGACATGGAAGTAAAATCCTTAAAGAAAAAATTTAAGGACAAACGCTTTGCTGCCGGCTGCAACCGCGATGTAATTCTGTCCGGCGCGGAACGGCTCGGCTGGGATCTGGATACTTTGCTGGACCGCACGCTGGAAGCAATGAAATCCGATGAAAGAAACGATTGAGCAGTATATTCCAAGGGGGGGATAAAATCCCCCTCTTCTTTTCAGAAAGGAGCCATATCATGACGGAAACAAAAAAATCCACAGCAAAACCCGCTAAAAAGACTGCCTCCAAATCTGCCGCAAAAAAATCCGGCACAGCCGCCAAAAAACTGACTGTTTCCCTTGACGCGGAAACAATGGCAGTATTTCAGGAATATATTGATGAATTTGGTTACAGTAAAGATGAATTTGTTAAAAAGGCAATCATGGAAAAAATCAGCCGAGATAAAATCAGCTCCATGATTGACACAATGGTACGTCTTTGATTTGATTATGATTTGAATACCTTACATTTGATTTGAAGAAATCCTGTCTCCATCCCGTAAAAAGCATGCCTTCCGTATGGCCTTGACAAAATGCTATGTATAACAGGCATTCGCTTTTTGAAACCAGGCCCTCTTCTCCTTTTTTCTGATAATATTATACCACAAAATTACTAAAAATTCAAGACTGGTAATACAGCCCGCCGAATGCTATACTCTAAATCCAACGATTGTACGGAAACCTATCAGTATAGAAAGGGGCGCATATGTATGGATTGGATGCTTGCTTATCAGCGGCAGGAAATGCTGGCAAAAACGCTGGAAACGAACAAGAAGTCAGAGCATTTCGGGCTAACCCTCACCAGACAGGATGCGGAGCTGCTTTTGCAGGAACGGAGCAACGCCCTGCGGGAGCAAAGGCGCGCAGAATTTGGCGAGGGAATACTGCCAGGGCTCATCGACACATTCTGTGATTCTGATTTCATCTGCCAGTCAGACTATGTCGAAATACTTGTCCGCCTACAGGAAATCTTTTATCTATACAAAAACGAAGTGCAGGACAACCTTACCGACAATGAACTCCTGCACCTGATGAAAGAACAGTTTGAATTTCTCTGCTTTGGCGATCTGAATTATCTGGAAGGGACATGCCTCAGCAATTTCGCGCAGGCGGTGCGCGCAGGATACCGCGGCTATCTTGCCGCAGAGGGACGCGGGGAATATTCCCGCTTTGATGAAGTTCAGCGTTGGGATTACGAACTGTATCGTGAAACATTAAAAGAGCTTTGCTGGAGGTGAACGCAATGGCATACACGATGGAAGAATTATTCCCCATACTGGGACATCTGGCGGAAAAATATACCGCCTTTGAAAGTACGTCTATCCCTTACGAAACGGCCAAACAACTGATGGAGGCTGTTATATATTGTATCCAGGAAGCAAAACAGGTACAGACAGACGCGCCCGTTCCGGCGGAAGGGCTTTCCGCGCGGCAGGCTTACGTACTCGGCGCAACGGCAGTAGAGGAAAAAACACAGGCGGCACTATCATTATACCACGAAACTCTGCAAACCTTCGACAGCTATGGAAACCGCTGCTTATATGACACCTTCCAGCAGGGTCTGCCGGAATTTTTCAAATGGTATGACGCCAGATTTGCGCCGCAGGAAACCATACTGACACTGGACTATCCCCTCCTGCGTGACCTTACAAAGCAGACAGGGATAGACCGGATTTACAGCTTCATTCAATGCGTCCATATGGAGCAGGTATTTTTGAACGGCTTCCCAGAAGATACTGTTAAGGGTATCCTCTCCCGTTACAACAGCCAGTATGGGAGTCTGGTGGAAAATATCTGTGAAATTGTTTTGACTACGCTTGTGGGGCATATTCTTGCGGGAAAGCCGCTTTCCGAACGGGAATTTGTCCATGAGGATTTTCTGCAAATCTGCGGCACATTCGCAAATACAGAGCTGCCGCAAATAACGCGGCAATTAAAAAACGCCGTTGCGGCGTTTATTCAGGAATATTACGGCGATTCTGCGGAGCTGGCAGAGTATCTTTCCGGCGCGTTGGAAAATATTGCATTCCGCCTGAGAAACGCGGCGGAAATCGGCACACTGTCCAGCCTCCTTTCATCCCCGCCTTCGCCTGACAAAGGTATGTTCAGCGAAACACAGCCGTATCCGGTTCGGCAGGCTTCGCGCCGCCTGCATTGATAATTGCATCTGTAAGGCGCGCAAATTCCGGCAGTCCCAGCGTTTCCCCCCGGACGCGCTCGTCCCAGCCCAGACTGCGCAGAAGTTCCGTCAGTTCCTCTTTGGAAAGCCCTAAGTTGCCCTGATTGGACAGGCTGTTGAGCAGGGTTTTTCTCCGCTGTCCGAAAGCACATTTGACGATATGGAAAAACAAAGCCTCATCCTGCGTTTTGACCCGCCGCTCTGGCAGAACGCGCAGCATAATAACTGCCGAAGCCACCTTCGGGCGCGGCATAAAGCAGGACGGCGGCACAACCATCGCGATCTCCGCGTCACAGTAATATTGTACCGCAACAGAAAGCGCGCCGTAATCTTTTGTACCGGGAGACGCCTGTATCCGTCCGGCAACCTCTTTCTGCACCATAACAGTCAGGCTGGTAACAGGATAATGCTTTTCCAGCAGCTCCATCAGTATCGGCGTTGTAATGTAATACGGCAGGTTCGCAACGACCTTGATCGGTCTGCCGTCATTTTTTTCGCGGATCAGCGTATCGAGGTTTGTTTTCAAAATATCCTGATTCAAAATCTCGATATTATCATATCCGCCCAGCGTCTGCCCGAGTATGGGGATCAGCGCGGAATCAATCTCCACTGCCAGCACTCTGCGGGCGTTTTCCGCCAGCACCTGTGTCAGCGAGCCAATGCCCGGGCCAATCTCCAGCACAAAATCCTCCGGCGTAATTTCCGCGCTGGAAACAATATTTTCTAAAATATTGGAATCAATCAAAAAATTCTGCCCATAGCCCTTTTTGAAAGCAAAGCTGTTTTTTTGGATAATCTGTCTGGTTCTCGTTGGTGTTGCAATACGCTCTTTCATGAGGTCCTTCCTTTCAAAACAAACTGCCCAGCAGTCCAAAGCTGAGAACAGAAACGATAATTCCGGCAGTCAGCACACCCACCATGATGACCGGAAAGGTCTTTTTCGGGTCCATATTCAGGAGCACGCTGATCAACGCGCCCATCCATGCCCCTGTGCCGGGCAGCGGGATTGCGACAAACAGAAATA
The DNA here is from genome assembly GCA_910578425.1 of uncultured Anaerotignum sp. Classification (GTDB taxonomy): domain Bacteria; phylum Bacillota; class Clostridia; order Lachnospirales; family Anaerotignaceae; genus Anaerotignum_A. Next base: position 32,508 of record CAJTQX010000020.1, on the reverse strand, counting down.
CGCCCCAGTAAGCATATTTCCGTATCTGGTCGCTTTTCTGCTCCGCCTTTCGTTCGCACCATGCCACAAAACCACGCAGGGGCGTTTTTTTCAGCACGCGGAAAATATACCGGATAAAAAGCAGTATAAACGGGATTGGCAAAAGATTGCCGATGTAAGAAATCAGGAATGTCGGCAGCCACTCCATCTGCAAGGCAAAGCCTGCGATAATGCCGCCGCGCAGCTCCAATACAGGCAGCAGGGACACAAGGAATACAATCAGCTCCCTTGAAATCGTCCCCTGTAAATTTGTAACAAACCAGTTCGCAATGGTTTCAGCCAAAAATATCTCCTCCTAAGCAAAGTGCATATTTTTTTATTATACTTCATTTCCTGCTCCGGCACAACATATAATTTCCCTTTTTTATCCTGCCGGTTTGAAATTTCAGTATTTTTCCGGACTGCATTGCAGAATGCCGCCTGTTGTGATACCATAAACGGAAACTGCTGCAAAATACGGCTTGCCTTAAGGAAGCAAATTTTTCTTTATAGGCTGATTTTTCAGGTAGTGTCATCATGAGCCATGTATACGTATTTTCGAGCATAATTTTGCCGGAAAGGCGTGTGCAGACACTTGTGACAGCACTGCCTAAGTCAAACGCTGATAGCAGACGCCTGAGAAAATTCCTTCTAAAATTGTAACTGTTCTGAAAAATCTGAATTTTCCGGGCAATTCAAAAAATGAAATTTTCTTTTGGCAACGCCCATAACAGGAGGTGTTCTGATGCATTTTGTCCAATCCAAAGGCATTCTGTCCGCAAACAACGGGATAAATTTATACCGCGGCTGTTCTCATGGCTGCATATACTGCGATTCCAGAAGCAAATGCTACCGCATGAATCACGACTTTGAAGATATCGAAGTAAAAGAAAACGCAGCCGTACTGCTTGAGCAGGCCTTGCGGCGGAAACGCTCAAAATGTATGCTGGGGACAGGCTCTATGACAGACCCCTATATTCCGCTTGAAGATACCATTGGCAGCGTCAGAAAAGCGTTGCTTTTGATACACCGGTACGGGTTCGGCATTACTCTGCATACCAAATCAAACAGGGTTCTGCGGGATTTGGAACTGCTTCAGGCCATCCATAGCAAAAGCAAATGCGTAGTTCAGATGACGCTGACTACATATGACGACGCGTTATGCAAAAAAATTGAACCAAATGTATGCACCACAAAGGAGCGTATCGAAGCATTGAAACAACTGCGCGATGCGGGTATCCCGACCGTTGTGTGGCTTTCTCCAATCCTCCCGTTTATCAACGATACTCCCGAAAATATTCTGGCTATCCTGAATGATTGTGCAGACGCGGGTGTTTATGGCATACTCTGCTTCGGAATGGGGCTTACGCTCCGCGAAGGAAACCGCGAATACTTTTACAGCCAGCTGGACAGGCATTTCCCCGGAATGAAGGAAAAATACATCCAAACATACGGACTCCAGTATCAGGTAAACAGCCCGCAGAACAAATTACTTATGAAACTGTTCCACAACACCTGCGAAAAAAACGGTATCATTCATAACAATGAGCAGATTTTTGCCTATCTGCGTGCTTTTGAGGAAAAGCAGACACAGTTAAGCCTGTTCTGATTCCTTTCTGCCAAATACGCAGAGCCCGCATGATTTTATTGACAGAATTCTCCATTCACAAAACTGTTTTTCCTTCACCCATATGCCGCCCCGACAGGCGGCATTTCCTTTTCTGTCCCTCATGCCAAATATGGCACATCTTGTATATTTTGGCGAATTATAACGTTTTTTCCCACATCATGTAGTATAGAATCCTATCCTGCACGCAGATTCGCCCTCTTTCGGCGGCAAGCGGCTTTGTTTCCGGGCGTTTTCCGTCTTTCTTTTCCGCCGTTTTTCCCGCCGCTTTGCGGTTTCGACAGCCACCCTTTGACACCCTCCGACACTGGCAATATTCCCCAAAGCAAAGAATGGGAGTTTATGCAAATTTACTGCATTTCTACACACAATTTGTCTGGCGAATGGCCCTTGTCACCCCTCTGTTTCTGTACTATAATCAACCTAAAAGCAAGGAATATCTGCATAATCATTCACAAAACTACAATCAAATTACAATCGGAGGGATTCATTTTGAGCCAAAATAAAATAAAAGTGCTGTTAGCAGATGATAATAAGGATTTTTGCGATGTCGTAGCTGGACACCTTAACCAGCAGGAGGATATGTCCGTCATTTCTGTTGCTGTGGACGGCATTGACGCAATGAACAAAATTCGCGATACCCGTCCGGACGTTGCCATCATCGACGGCATCATGCCGCGGTTGGACGGGCTTGGCGTGCTGGAACGCCTGCAAAAAAACGATGAGGAATACCGCCCTATCACTATCATACTTTCCGCACTGAGCCAGGATAAGGTCGTGCAGAAGGCTCTGGATCTGGGCGCGTCTTACTACATGGTCAAACCTTTCGATATGGACGCGCTTACACAGCGTATCCGCCAGCTCATGCAGGCGCAGCGTCCCATGCTGAAAACAGGTGCGAATTTCCCTGCGGCGCAGAGCCTTTCCACGTCATACGACCTGGAAACAAAGGTTACAAATATCCTGCATGAAATCGGCGTACCCGCGCATATCCGCGGCTATCATTACATGCGCGAAGCCATCATCATGAGCGTGAACGACATGGACGTTCTGAATTATATCACAAAAGAGCTCTATCCCTCCATCGCAAAAAAATGCAATACTACGCCTTCCCGCGTAGAACGCGCCATCCGCCACGCCATCGAGGTGGCATGGAACCGTGGAAAGGTTGACGCCATCGACGCGCTCTTTGGCTACACCGTCAATAACCATAAGGGCAAGCCGACCAATTCGGAATTTATCGCGTTGATTGCTGACAGACTGCGTCTGGAACAAAAGGCAGGATAATGCTCTCATATGCTCCAAAAGAAAAAGGCTCCGGAATAAGGCAGTTTGACTTAAGAAAACAAATTTTTCCTTATAGATTGATTTCTTAAGTCAAACGCTGACGGCAGTTGCCTGAGAAAATTTCATCCGAATAGAAATTGTTCTGAAAAATCCTTGTTTTTCAGGCATTTCTAAAATGAAATTTTCTTATGGCAACGTCCGCTATTCCGGAGCCTTTTTCTGGTTGCTTTTCTTTACAGTTTTTCTTTGAAAACGTCCACCCTGTCCGTTTTCTCCCAGGGCAGATCTATATCTGTTCTGCCGAAATGTCCGTAAGCCGCTACCTGCTTATAGATGGGTCTGCGCAGGTCAAAGTTTTTGATAATCGCCGCCGGACGCAGATCAAAGTTCTCATGCACGAGCTTTGTGATTTCCTCATCGGAAATCTTGCCTGTGCCATAAGTATTCACCAGTATGGATACCGGCTTTGCCACGCCGATGGCATAAGCCAACTGTACTTCACACTTTTTCGCAATGCCGCTGGCAACGATGTTCTTTGCAACATATCTTGCCGCATAGCAGGCGGAACGGTCTACCTTTGTGGGGTCTTTGCCGCTGAACGCGCCGCCGCCATGCGCCGCATAGCCGCCGTAAGTATCCACGATGATTTTCCGTCCTGTCAGGCCGCTGTCGCCCATCGGTCCGCCAATAACAAAACGTCCTGTCGGATTGATGTAGTATTTCGTATTTTCATCCAGCAGATTTGCAGGAATGACTTTTTTCACAACATGCTCAATGATATCCTTTTCAATCTGCTCATGCGTTGCTTCGGGGTCATGCTGTGTAGAAAGCACTACCGTATCCACGCGCACAGGCTTGTCGTCCACATATTCTACTGTTACCTGAGATTTACCGTCAGGACGCAGATACTTCAGCGTGCCGTTTTTGCGCACCTCTGTCAGCCGCCTTGTCATTTTATGCGCCAGAGAAATCGGCAGAGGCATCAGCTCCTCCGTTTCATCGCAGGCAAAGCCGAACATCATGCCCTGATCTCCCGCGCCTGTGTCAAATTCGCTGTCATCCTCGCCCTTTTTATGCTCCAGAGCCTTATCAACGCCCAGCGCGATATCAGGCGACTGCCCATGAATAGAGGTAATAACAGCACAGGTTTCGCTGTCAAAGCCATATTTCGCACGGTTGTAGCCAATTTCGTTCAGTGTTTCACGCACGATGCTCTCCACATCCACATACGCGCTTGTGCTGATTTCACCCATTACAAAGATAATACCCGTTGTTGTAGCCGTTTCGCACGCCACGCGCGCCTGCGGGTCCTTTGCCAGAAGCGCGTCCAAAACGCCATCGGAAATCTGGTCGCAAATCTTATCGGGATGCCCTTCTGTAACTGATTCTGATGTAAAAAGTCTTCTGCCCATACTCGTTCTCCTCCTGAAAGTCTGTGTGTTCTTTTAACCGTAAATAAAGCACAGGGAGAGATTCCACCCGAAAGCAAAAGAAAAAAAGCCTTCAGGGCTTTTTGCAAACATCTCATCTTCCGCCCTGCTGTGCGCAAAGCGGGGGAATTGGCACCGATGCGTTTCCGCCGGTTGCCGGGTTTCACAGGGCCCTGTCCCTCAACCACTCTTGATAAGTTCTTTATTTACTTGCGCCTATATCGTAGCAGAGAATCCCCCGCCTGTCAACAGAAAATATAAAAATATCCCTTCCGGGAAAAATACTGCCGCGGTATCTCTTCTGCCGTTTCTGCAAAATCGGGTTGATATGGCAACCACTGTGTATTATAATCAATTCAGCAAATCGGGATTTGAAAAGGGCGCAAAATGTGGAAATTACAGAACAGTTTGAACTGGAAACTCACCCTTTCTTCTGTTTTGTGTATATTCTAAAGAAACAGATGCATTGGCAGACTTTATTCTTTGGTTCAAAAAAGCCTGTGATTTTAGACCTATTCAGCAGGGCTGAACTGGATTGATAAAGGATATATGATACTTGGATACAGGAGGGACAAAATATGTTTGATGGCTTTGATTTTACGAACTTTTGGGAAGATGATGCATACGCGCTGAAAGAATACGTCAGCGAGCCTCCTTCTGATGAACTGATTGCCAGCATAGAACAGGAATTGGGGTACAAGCTGCCCGCCTCCTATATTTGGCTGATGAAGCAGCATAATGGCGGTATACCCGTCAATACCTGTTTCCCTACTGATTGTTCTACCAGTTGGGCAGACGACCATGTAGCTATCGCTGGAATTTTCGGTATCGGTCGGAAGAAAAGATATTCTTTATGCGGAGAGTTTGGAAGTCAGTTTATGATTGACGAATGGGAATATCCCGCTATCGGAATAGCTATTTGTGACTGTCCCAGTGCTGGACATGATATGATTTTTTTAGATTATCGGGAATGCGGCCCACAGGGGGAGCCCAAAGTCGTACATATCGATCAGGAATGTGACTATGAAATCACCCCTTTGGCAGATAGCTTTGAGGAATTTATCCGGGGTCTTGCAAACGAAGATGATTTTGAATTTGAAGATTGACAATTCCGGTTTATCGTGCAGTTATCTTTATAAGCAGCCGCCCGCTTTCCATTTTTTGGAAATTTCTTTCTCAAATACCACTGGGCAACTGCCTTCAGCGTTTGACTTAAGAAATCAACAGAAGAGAAAAATCTGTTTTCTTAAGTCAAGCCGCCTTTGCCGCGCGGATTTATGAGAAACAGCAAAAAGAACAGGAGAATACTATGATTAGACCAATGGAAACTGCCGACGTTGGCAGGGCCGCGGAAATCTGGCTGGATACCAACATACGGGCACATAGCTTCATCTCATCGAAATACTGGGAAAGCAATTTAAATGCTGTGCGGGAAATGCTTCCCCAGGCGGAGGTCTATGTATACGAAAATGAAAACCAAAAGGAAATACAGGGCTTTATTGGTTTGGACGGTACGTATATCGCCGGAATTTTTGTTTGGTATACCGCGCAGTCCCATGGAATCGGGAAACGCCTGCTGGATTATGCAAAGGAAAAGAAAAGCCGGCTCAGCTTGAACGTGTACCAGAAAAATACAAAGGCAGTCCGGTTTTACCTGAGGGAAGGGTTCCGAATCCGACAGGAAACCATTGACAGGAACACAGGCGAAAAAGAATACAGTATGCAATGGAAAATGGAGGAAAACAAATGATAGATTTACAGGATAAAAACTACCCGCCCGTACTGGAAGAAATCGGAGAATATATCCGCAATCCCCTGTTTCAGGAATTTTGCTCGGAACTAAAGGAAAATTTCCAATGCCGGGAAAAAATAGAATTCAGTTCATGCAGTTGGGAGCGGGGCTGGAATATCAAATTCAAAAAATCGGGGAAAACACTCTGCACCATCTACCCAAGGGAAAACTATTTTACAGCGATGCTCGTTGTCGGCCAGAAGGAAAAGGAACCTTTTGAAGCTATTCTGCCGGAATGCAGTGCGGAAATGCGAAAAATCTACTGCCAGACCAGAGAAGGAAACGGGCAAAGATGGCTGATACTCGATTTGCAGGATAAGGACGCGCTTTACCGCGATGCACTCCGGCTTGCCGCCCTCCGTGCTGCAAAGTAACCCCAGCAATACAGGCGGCCTTCCTGCCAGGAACAGCCGCCCATTTATTTTACACAAATTCTTCCAGATCCTCCCAGACCAGTTTTTCCGACTGGGATTTCGTACCATGAAAATCGTCCTCAAAATATTTATAATGTGCCGCGCCCAGCCGTTTATACAACCGTTTCGCGCCATCGTTGCCCTGCACAATGCAGACGCTCATGCGCCCGTAGCTCTGGCGGGCATGCCGCCCAATCTCCCGAAGCAGTGCCGTCCCGACGCCTTTGCCCCGCGCCGCCTCGGAAACATGCAGGGAGGCAAGGTAAAAGCAGTTTTCCAGTTCCTTATCCTCTAATCCCGCACCAAAGCCCAGAAACGTGTCCCCTTCATAAGCCACATAGAGCCGCGCTTTTTCGTCCTCCAGACATTCCCTGCTTTCCTTTGCGCAGTCCTCCGGCGTCAGCCCGTTCAGATAGCTTTCATCCAGCAGTCCGGCATATGTCTTTTTCCAATTCTGCATGCAGAGCCGCCCAATGTTCTGTAAATCCCGCTCCGCCGCTTCTCGTATTGTCATGTTATTCCCTCCCATCGTTTTCCAAATCAGCCGTTTCTTCTCTGAGATATGGCAGAAGTGCCGCCCCCCATTCCTCAACCAGCCGTTCCAGCCGCCAGGCGGCATTCGCCGGACTGGTGGAGGGCAGTTGCCGCGCAGAGATGCCCGTTTTCTTTTCCTGATATTTTCGGTAAAGCCGGTAAGCCGTTCCTCCGTTGCAGAAAACAGGGATTTTCCCTGTCACCGAAAGTATCCGCTCCAAATCCGCCGGTTCCACGTTCCGTATGGAACTGTCACTGCTTCCGATGATGTCGCAGCTGTGTATCACATCATGCAGAGCGATATCATTGCGCAGCAGGAGAGCCTTTTTTTCTTCCGTTGTCTGCGGCACTTCCTCCCCTGTCACCGCCGCGAGCATTTTCCAAAAGCGGTTCTGCGGATGCCCGTAATAAAATCCTGCCTCTCTGGATTTCCGCGAAGGGGCTGTTCCCAAAATCAGCACTCTGGAATGCGCGTCGCAAACGGGCGCAAATTCCTGCACGACCCGCTCCCAAACCTTCGGCTTTTTCTCCTCAGTCCTCATAGGCACGAATGGCGGCGCAGGTCCTTTCAATATCCGCATCACTGTGCGCCGCGGAAACAAACATTGCCTCAAACTGCGAGGGTGCGACATAAATACCGTTTTCCAGCATGTGCCCGAAATATGCGGCATACGCCTTTGTATCCGCCGTCTGCGCGGTTTCATAATCCGTTACGGGCTTTCCATCGGTGAAAAACGCGCTCAGCAGAGAGCCAACGCGGTTGACCGTCCAGCCCTTTTCGCGCATCACCTGCTCAATCTTCGCGGCTTTCTGATCCAGCTCTGCATAAACGGAGAGAGTTTCCCGCAGTATTTTCAGCGTTGCAATACCAGCCGCAACTGCCGTTGGGTTGCCGGAAAGCGTTCCCGCCTGATAAACTGCCCCCAGCGGAGCAATGGTTTCCATAATATCACGCCTGCCGCCGTAAACCGCCAGAGGCATACCGCCGCCCACAATCTTCCCCAGCGTTGTCAGGTCAGGCTGAATGCCGTAATATTTCTGCGCCCCGCCATAGGAAACGCGGAAACCCGTTATCACCTCGTCAAAAATCAGCAGCGCGCCGTTTTCCTCCGTAATGTCCCGCAGGAACCGCAAAAAGCCTTCCTCCGGCGGCACAACGCCCATGTTCGCCGCTACAGGCTCCACCACCACACAGGCAATCTCGTTGGGGTTTGCCGCAAACAGCGCGCGCACGCTCTCTGCATCGTTATAGCGTGCCAAAAGCGTATTCTCCGCATAACCCTTTGGTACGCCCGCGCTGTCCGGAACCGCTCCCGTCAAAAGCCCGCTTCCTGCCTTTACCAACAGCCCATCCGAATGTCCATGATAACAGCCTGTAAATTTTACGATTTTCTCCCTGCCCGTAAAGCCGCGCGCAGCCCGCACCGCACTCATAACGGCCTCGGTGCCGGAGCTGACCATGCGAAGCATCTCCAAAGAAGGCATTGCCTCCCGAATCAGTTCCGCAAGCTCTGTTTCTGCCGCTGTCGGCGCGCCAAAGGTTAAGCCATGCGCGGCAGCTTTCTGTACAGCCGCAACAACTTCCTCCCGCGCATGTCCCAATATCCCAGGTCCCCATGAGCAGACATAATCAATATATTCGTTGCCGTCTATATCCCAAAGCCGGGAGCCTTTACCCCGCTCCACGAAAAACGGTGTTCTGCCCACAGCGCGGAATGCCCGCACAGGGCTGTTTACGCCGCCGGGAAGGATATTCCCAGCAGCTTGAAAGCATTGCTCCGATTTTTTCCAATTCATATCCTCACTGCTCCTTTAACCACTTCGCCGCGTCCAGCGCGTGATACGTAATCAAAATGCCTGCTCCTGCGCGCTTCATCGCCGTCAGGCTTTCCAGCACAATTTTCTTTTCATCAATCCAGCCGTTCTGCGCCGCCGCTTTCACCATCGCATATTCCCCGCTGACGTTATAAACCGCCAGAGGCAGGTCAAAGCGTTCCGCCGCCACCTGCACCACGTCCAGATACGCCAGAGCGGGCTTTACCATGACAATATCCGCCCCTTCGGCAATATCGTCTTCGATTTCCCGCAGTGCTTCTTTTTTATTGTGGTAATCCATCTGGTAGGAACGCCTGTCGCCAAAACAGGGTGCGGAGTGAGCAGCCTCCCTGAAAGGACCATAATACGCCGAAGCAAATTTCGCGCTGTACGCCATAATCGGCACGTCAGGGAAGCCGTTTTCGTCCAACGCCTGCCGGATTGCCGCTACACGTCCGTCCATCATATCAGAAGGCGCAATGATATCCGCGCCTGCTTCCGCAAGGGAAACGCTCATTTTTGCCAGAAGCGGCAGCGTTTCGTCATTCAGTATCTTCCCTTCCGCCACAAGCCCGCAATGCCCATGCGAGGTATACTCGCAAAGACAAACATCTGCGACTACCAGCAGGCTTGGATAATCCCGCTTGATCTGGCGTACCGCCCGCTGGGTGATGCCGTCCGGCGCATATGCCTGTGAACCGTATTCGTCCTTATGCGCAGGTATCCCAAAAATCAGTATGCCGGAAACGCCGCTTTCTGCGGTTTCCTTCAAAACCTCGTCCATCCTGTCCAGTGAATACTGGTAAATCCCCGGCATGGAATCAATGGGGTTTTTGATATTTTCCCCCTCTATTACAAAAATCGGATAGATCATCTCTTCCGCCGCTATTTTCGTTTCGCGCACCAGCCGCCGCATTGGCTCTGACGTGCGCAGCCTTCTGAACCGTTTCATTTCCCGCCTCCTAAAAATACAGACCTCCGGGGCTTTTTCCCCATTATTTTTATTATTTTATATTGCCATTGAAAAAATTACAATGGGAAGATATATTTTTTCTGAAAACCCTGCTTCGGCATTGCCCTTCACCTTCCTGTCATGATATACTTTTCACGAGGTGATAGATATGCAGCAGGCGAAAAAAATGCTGAAAGCAGCCGCAATTTCCGCAGTCCTTCTCTGGATTCTTTCCACTCTGCCGTTCAGCAGCAAAATCGAGCAGGAAATCCCTGCGTCCATTTATAAGGACGGCATTGTCGCGGAAACGACCACAGTTTCCATCAGCGGCAAGCGGACAAACTACCTGTTCCGCAACGATTCCTTTGACGGAAGGTTTTTTGTCCATGCCATCGAAAAAACAGGCCGGGAAGAAATGCGGGCATTTATCAAATGGGGCAATGACACACAGAATATACAGTGGATTTCCTTTTACTCCCCAAGGCTGAACCACAGCGATATTGTAAACTCCGTCATCATCATCAACCCTGAAATGACGCAGTTTGCCGTTTCCCTGAAAGACGGGTCAATCTTTTCCACCTCCGATGAAATCTATGGTATTTACACCGAACATATTTCCTATGACCCGGAAAATGGCACAACCTCCATCAAAGGAAATATCCCCGCTTTCTAAAAAGGCGACGCCGCCCAATCTCCCGGGCAGAGCCGCCTTTTCCATATCTCAAAAATTTTCAATACCTCAGTGGAATATCCGAAAGCAGCACCGGAATATCCAGCCCCTGCACCTTCAGAAAATGCTTCATGCCGCGCGTGGCGATGTCGCTGTTATTTTTCGCGCCCAACATCACGCTTTCCAACGGCAGAGCCTTTCCGCCCCCGCCGTATTCCACCAGAATATACGGCAGGAACATCTGCCAGAACAGACGGAATTTCGGCTGCTCCTCCGTCCCGTCTTTTTCCAGCGGTGTGAAAATAAAGCGGTATTCCTGTTCGCCTTCAAAAAAACTTTTCTTAAAAAACATCGCGTACACAGAGCATACCATTGCCATATCCTCCGCCAGAGCCTGTAAGGATTCCTCTGAAATTTTCGTATTTTCCTCAAAGAAACCGTTCAAATCCGTCCGACCTTCGCTTACAAGCCCATGAATACAGGAAAGCAGTCCTTCCAGCAGGCAGGTCATCTGTTCCTTTTCGTCATAGATTACAGTCCCATGCAGAAATGCCCTCTCCTCGAAACCTTCTACCAGCTTTTCATAGCTGAATTCCAGGCAGTACCCATGAAACTCCGTAAACTCCGCCCAAAGCAGGGCGTTATTTTGCAGTTTGGAAAACGCCACCACATAAAAGCTCATCCGGTCGGAAGGGTCAGCCTCGCCATCCTCAATGGAAATGATGCCCAGCCGACGGATTTCCTCTTTTACCAGCGTGAAAAACCGTTCCGCAAACGTTTCGTTTACAAGATATGTCTGAACCAGCTTTTCCATGACCTCCAGCGCGTACTGAAATTCCAGCTTATCATTCAGGAAATCGCTTTTTGTCGCCATAAATTTCTTATCCTGCACGATTCCCCGCGCGCCCTCCGCCGTAGTATAGTGGTACAGCTTATCTCCCGTACCGCAAAGCGGCACACGTATCCATTCATCCATATAACGGGCATTTTCCAGCTTCACGCGTTTCCCTCCCCGCATTTATTCTCTGATCTGTCCACTGCCGTAAATAATATATTTCGTTGTTGTCATTTCTTTCAGCCCCATCGGCCCGCGGGCGTGCAGCTTCTGCGTACTGATGCCGATTTCCGCACCAAAACCAAACTGTCCGCCGTCCGTAAAGCGTGTAGACGCATTCACATACACCGCCGCGGCGTCTACTTCATTTAAGAACCTCTGTGCGTTTGTATAATTTTCTGTAATAATCGCTTCGGAATGTCCCGTACTGTAACGCCGGATATGCGCAGCCGCCTCATCAAAATCCCGCACAACCTTCGTGGAAAGTATCAAATCCTCATACTCCGTTGCCCAGTCCTCCTCTGTTGCAGGAACAGCGTCTTTAATCAGTGCAAGCGTCTGCCCGTCGCCGCGGATTTCGACCTTTTTCTCTCGCAAAGCCTCGCCGACAGCAGGAAGGAATTTCTCCGCGACAGCCTCATGCACCAGCAGGCTTTCACAGGCATTGCATACGCCCGGCCTCTGCGTTTTGGCGTTCAGCACAATGCGTACCGCCTTCTCCAAATCCGCCGATTCGTCAACATAGATATGGCAGTTGCCAACGCCCGTCTGTATCACCGGAACTGTGCTGTTTTCCAATACGCTGCGGATGAGCCCCGCCCCGCCCCGCGGAATCAGCACGTCCAGATATCCATTCAGCCGCATCATTTCATTTGCCGTTTCCCGGGAAATATCCGGCACCATCTGCACACAGTCCTCCGGCAGTCCCTCCGCCGCAAGCGCGCCGCGCAGAGCCGCGACAACCGCCTGATTCGTACCGAACGCCTCCTTGCCGCCCCGCAGTATCGCCGCGCTGCCCGCTTTCAGGCAAAGCCCGAACGCGTCCGCCGCCACATTGGGGCGCGCCTCGAAAATAATCCCGATCACTCCCATCGGCACGCGCTTCTGCCCGATGATCAGCCCGTTATCCAGCGTTTTCATGGAAAGCATTTCGCCGACAGGGTCGGCCAGAGCGGCAACCTGCCTGAGCCCGTCCGCCATTTCCGCAAAGCGTTTTTCCGTCAGTGTCAGGCGGTCAATAAACGCGCCTTTCACACCTGCCGCTTCCGCCGCCGCCACGTCTGCCGCATTTGCTGCAAGTATTTCCTTTTCTGCCGCAAGCAATGCATCTGCAGAAGCCAGCAACGCTTTATTTTTACGGGGCGCAGGCAGCGTTGCCAGAACGACTGCCGCCTCTTTTGCCCGTTTTCCCATTTCTGTTAATGCACTCATCGTTTTCCTCCCTCCGAATATGGCTACTGTACAGCCCGCAATACCCATAAAAAAGCCGCTGCCAGTCCCACAGACAGCCGCCAGAACGGCAGACCTTTTTTGGGAAACAGCCCATGAAGCAGCATATACCCCACGCCCGTCCAAAAGCAGACCACGCCAGCCGCCGACACAACTGCACCAGCCGCAAAAACAGGCAGCCCCAGCCAAAGCGCGAGCCCCCAGAACAATGCCGCCGCCAGCAAAGCAAGCAGCTCCTTCGTATTTTTGTAAATCGGGCGCACCGGCTTCTGCACAGGGTCAAAATTCCCTGCCAGAAGAAACAGCCCCGGCATGGCCGCCCCAGCCGCCGCCCCTGTCATTACGCGCAGAAACTGGCTGCTTTCCCAAAGCCCGATATAGCTGCAAAAACCGTCCGCCGCAATCGGCAGCAGCGCGCAGACCGTCAGCATCATGGCCGCCGCAGAAAAAGGCTTTTCCCCCTTCTGCCGTCCTTTCCAAAAGAAAAAGCACGATGCGATAAACACCCCTGTATACAGCCCCGTGCAGCGGGCGCAAAGCGGCATCTGCCGCCCTTCCCAGAAAAAACTGCGCTCCGGCAGCCTGTGGCAGACCGCCGCGCCAACCTCGTCTAAAAATGCAAAAATCTGTTCCATCAGTATTTAATAGGTATACGGAACCTGGTTCATAACCGCGCCGATTACCGCACCGTTCACCACGCAGCACAGGAACCAGATCGCAACCATCACACAGCCTACGATCACCATAGACTTGCCAAACGACCGATAATCCTCAAAGGGGCTTTTCATCATGGCAATGCCGCCCAAAATCCCGACAATCGCCCCAATCCCGCCGACCAGGACGATCATGACAATGACGGCAATCTTCAGCGCGACAGGCAGCGTTTTCGCGCTTTCCGGCTGTACGCTGGCGTCGCCGCTCCATGCGCCGCTCTCTGTACGGCTCTCAAACCGCTGAGAACCGCCGTTCCTGTCCTCCACAGTAAACGATGTCACAGGCTCCGCCTTTTGTTCCCCCGTTTCCTTTTTCAAAGAAACTTTGTTCTCATGCACGCCGCAGACAGGGCAGCCCAGACTTTCGTCCAGTATCTCCCTGCCGCATTTCGGACAATAACTCATATTTTACTCCTCCTTTTCCCTGTTCCAGCCAAAGCAGGTGCCAACGTCCTCCCCATCCAAAAGACGATGGATCACCTTCGGGTCCTCCCCCAGCGCGATAGCCATGCGCACGTCTGCTTTCTCGCAGATTTTCGCCGCTTCCAGCTTTGTTTTCATACCGCCCACGCTGAACGCCGAGCCTTTTTCACCCGCCATCCGCTCAATTTCCGGCGTAACCCGCGCAACGTCAGCAATACGCGCCGCGTCCGGATTGGAACGCGGATCTTTGTCATACAGCGCGTCAATATCCGTCAGCAGTATCAGCAGGTCAGCCTGTATGATTTCCGCCACCATTGCCGAAAGCTGGTCGTTATCTGAAATTTCGATTTCATATGTGGAAATCGTGTCATTCGCGTTTACGATAGGAACAATCCCCATTTCCAGCAGTGTTTCCAGCGTATTTTTCGTGTTCTGGTAACGCTCCTCACTGCTGATTTCTTCTTTCGTCAGCAATACCTGCGCCACCGTCTGGTTGTAGCGGTCAAAAAAATTATGGTAAATCTGCATCAGTACGGCCTGCCCAACGGCCGCCGCCGCCTGTTTTTCCCGCATCACAGTGGGACGCTCCCGCATTGCCATGCGTACCGCACCCACACCGATTGCGCCGCTTGTCACAAGCGTAACCTCCATGCCCCTGTTCCGCAGGTCTGCAAGCACCCATGCAAGCTCTTCTATCCGTTTCAGGTTCAGCTTGCCGTTCGGGTATGTAATGGTCGATGTGCCGACCTTGACAACTATTCTGTGACATTCTTTCAATTCTTCCCGCAAATCCTCACCACCGATTTTTTCCTGTTTCTTTTCAGTATACAACATTTTCCGCCTATAGGAAAGGGGGCGGCAGAAGAAATTCGCAAACGGAAAATATGATTTACACATCCTTTTCCATCACAAAATTCACAAGGGCAATCCCCCGCCGGAATACCTGCTGTTTTCGTATCACTCTGTAACCCCTTTTTTCAAAAAAGGGCTTTGCCGTAACAGACGCATGTACAGCAATCTTCCCCTGAACCGCCTGCTCCAGGCTGTCGCAAATCGCCATTGCAACGCCTTTTCTCTGATAATCCTTATGGACATACAGACGGTCAAGGTATCCATTCCTGTCCATATCCCCAAAGCCCAGTATGGTTCCGCCTTCGGCAGCGATAACGCAGTCATGCTCCCGAAACGACCTGTCCCATTCCTCCAGGTCCACATCGCCGGACGCCCATGCGTCCAGCTGTTCCTTTGTATAATCCGCTGCATTCACCGTGTGGACGATATCATAAAACAGCCGCGCCAGTTCCCCGCAGTCTGTCGGCCGGTATTTTCTCAGAAGCATCTTCGCGCCTCCCGCAAAATCATTCCTGACCCCTCAATAGCATTGCAGACTCAGCCAGACATTTTCAAAATTGCGGTTCCGCAGGTCTTCCTTTCGGATATAGAAATAAATACGCCCGCAGTCGCCAAACATCAGCTCAAAGCCATCCTTTTCCACCGTATCCATCTGGAACAGAAGAATCCATTCCTGCGCATCCCGCAAAAGCTGCGCGTTTTCCTCCTCCGTCATTTTGGGAAAGCCGCTCCCAATGTTCAGCCCGCGTCCGCCGACCAGCTCGCATTCACAGAGCATATCACTCTGTATAATATCGGCATAGCCCAGCAGCTTTGTAATGTAATTTTCTTCCCCGCCGCCAATCAGCTTTTCGCGCGCTTCTCCATACGCTTCATAGTCGCCGTCCGTTTCATGATATTCCGCATATTCCGCCCAATCCGGCACATCGTCCCTGTTCCAGAACGATATAGGGAGTTCCGGCATCCAGTAATCCTCTGCCAGGTCCTCTGGCAGTTCTGTTTCCGTCAGCCCTTCGGCTTCCCCCTCGTAATAAAATACCCTTGCGCAGCCCTTATCCGCCGGATCAAAGCCCCATTTCTGCGAACCAAGTTCATAGAAAAAATAGAGCATCCCTTTCTCCGGCAAAAGCCCTTCCCTGTCATAGGCGGAAACCTCCGCACAGTTCACCTGTGCCAGGAACGCCAGCGGACGCGGCTTTACTTCGTCATCATCAAACGTATCCGTTGTGAAATAGCTCCACTGGAAGCCCTCCGGCAATGCAGGCTTTCCGCCGAATTTAGACGCATCTTTCGGCAGGCCGCTTTTTGCCGTTTCAAACCGCAGTTCAATTGTATTCCGTTTCAATTCCTCAAACAACTTTATGCAATTCATTTTCCATTCCTCCCGCTGTATCAAAATTTGTCCTCTTTGCAGGAAAGCCGCCGTTCCGGCTTATCCTTCCCCGTCCTTCCGTTTCCGCACGCCTGAATACTGTTGTACCAATTCCGCGTATCGGAAACAGGTTTCCGCATGGTCGTTTATGACGCCGCATGCCTGCAAATGCGAATATACCGTAACCGAACCAAGATATTTGAAGCCTCGTTTTTTCAAATCTTTTGCCATGCGGTCAGAAAGCCCGTTTTTTGCCGGAAGCACGCCTTTCTGGTGACCCATGTAGCGTATTGGCTTCCCTCCGGCAAACTGCCAGAGGTACGCGCTGAACGAACCGTATTCCTCCCGCACATTCTGAAAACACTGCGCGTTCTGGATCACAGCGCGTATCTTCCGTTCTGAGCGTATCATGCCTTCCGTCTGCAATATCCGCCGCACATCTTCCTCACCGTAGCCCGCAATTCTTTCAAAATCAAACCCATCGAAACAGCTTTGAAAAATTTCCCTTTTCTGTATCATCATGTTCCAGTTCAGGCCGCACTGCATAACCTCCATCATGAGAAATTCAAACTGTTTCCGGTCATCATAAACGGGTACGCCCCACTCCTCATCGTGGTATTTTGTCATTTTTTCATTGCATAAACACCAGCCGCAACGCTCCATATCCTTCCCCCTTTTACTGATTTTCTGCCATCTTTACGCTTATTTTACGCCTGTCATGCCTATAAGTCAAATTCTCTGCCTCTGAATTTTTCATCTCAAAAAAACCGCTCCCAGCCAAACATTACAGCCGAAAACGGTTTATTGTCAAAATATAACTGTCACCGCAGCAGGGGCAGGCTGCCAGCCAGCCGGTTGACCTTTTTCTTCTCGCCGCAAATGGCAATCCCGAAATACCGCAGATTTTCCTCCGGAGCAGCGAGCATTTTTTCCGCATATTCCTCGTAAGTCTTGCAGCCCTGTGCCAAATCCGAAAAATCCACAGCTGTCAGCTCTGCAAATTCTGGCTGGTAAAGCTTTTCGCGGATTTCCCTTATGGTTTCCGGACTGCCCTTGAGTATGGGAACAGGAAACGCAATGATGCCCAAATGCCGCCTGCCCGTCTGGTCGGTCGTATCTGCTCCGACCACATCCGGTCTCTCCCGCCCCAATGTAATCCCCATAATCGCGGCGGTATTGGCAATCATTCCAACCGGCAGGGAACTGTCAAGCACCATTACACATTTTTCATCTTTTGCATTCATTTCCAGTCACTCCTTTTCTTCTGTATTGTTTCCAGTAAAAATATCACGGTACACGCCGGGAGAAAGCCCAATCAGCAAATGGAAATATCTGCTGAAATGGCTTTGGTCCGAAAATCCGGTCCGCATGGCGGCCTCCACCGGGGAAATGCCCTGTTCCAGCAGTTTTTTCGCTTCTCCAATGCGCAGCGTTTCCAGATAGCGGTAAGGGGTAATGCCCTTGTTTTTTGCAAACGCCCTCAAAAGCGTGGATTTACTCAGCCCCGCATAGCGGCAGAGCCCCTCCAGCGTGATATGCTCCGCAAAATGCGTTTCCAGAAAAGCACAGACTTCCTCCACCACATCCCTGTACTCCGGCACAGGCACAGCAGACTGCCCGCCATATCCCACCCAGAGCACAGAAAGAAAACGCCGGAGTTTCTCCCTGTTTTCCGCGCCATACCCGTCCATAATGCCCTGGTGCAGATGACGGAAGCAATCCGCCAGCCCTGTGTCAGAAACTACCGTCCTGGAAAAAGCAGGCAGAGCGGATATGTGCCGTTCCTCGGTCAGCCGTTCCATTTCAGCCGCCGGAATATGCAGCGCGCGATAGTCCAGAGATTCCGCCCCTGCCTGCACGCAGCTATGTATCTCCCCGGGGCAGAACACAAGAATATCGCCTTGGCGTGCGGCAGCCTCCGTATTTCCACAAAGCAGCCGCCTTTCTCCCTCCTCCAGCAATCCAATGACATAATATTCATGGAAATGAGGCGGAAATGGCTGGAGAATACCTTGAAAGCGACAGGCCTCTATATTCAGAACCGAATCATAGGCTGCTTTTCGCATTTCTTTTTTCATGGGCAACACCCCCTTCCAGAAAATTCCTTCCTCATTTTAGCACAAAACAGACGATATGGCTTGTATCATATCTTCAAATTATGGTCCATTCTCTGTATGCAGTTTGATCCTTTCCCTGCATAAAGGCCGCTGTTTTTATTTATCCTATCAGGCAGATACAGCAAACGGCAGATTCTCCGCCAAATGCAGAATGTGCTTTAGAAATTTGTAATAATTCTGTAAGAAGATTTTGGTTGCAAATGGCAATAGTTTGTATTATCATATAAAGAATGGGGCAGAGCGGCAGGAAATCCGCAGTCCGCGCAGAAAATAACGGTATATGGGCCGCAGGACGGAGAGTGAGAAGATTTGAAAAACATAAACGGCAACATCAACGAAACACAATATTTTGGAAAGCTGGAAAAAGAACCGGAAAATGAAGTCAAAAGAATATTGATGGAGGTCAGTGCCGCATTGAAGGAAAAGGGCTATAATCCTGTAAACCAGATTGTCGGCTATATCCTTTCCGGCGACCCGACCTATATCACCAGCCACCGCAACGCGAGGATTATGATTCGCAAGCTGGAGCGTGACGAACTGCTGGAAGAGCTGGTAAAAGATTACCTTGAGCGGAATGAATAAAACCTGTTTTGGGAATGAGGCGTACAGTTGCGTATTTTAGGATTGGATTACGGAGATAAAACTATCGGCGTTGCAGTCAGCGACCCGTTCGGCTGGACAGCGCAGGGCGTGGAAATCATCCGTCGGGAAAATCCCGCGGAGTATAAAAAAAGTCTGCGCCGTCTGGGAGAATTGATAGAAGAATACCATGCTGAAGCTATTGTTTTGGGCTACCCGAAGAATCTGGATAATTCAGAAGGGGAAAGATGTGAAAAAACGAAGGCTTTTTGTGAACGCCTGAAAAATCGTTTTCCAAAAACGGAAATCGTTTTGTGGGACGAACGGTTCAGCACAGTGGCGGCGGAACGCGTGCTGCGGGAAGCCAACCTCAGCCACGGGCAGCGCAAAAGCGTGATCGACAAAATGGCGGCAGTCCATATCCTTCAGGGATATCTGGACAGCCGAAGCAAATAGATGAAGGAGCAGCAGAAAGTATGAGCGATATTTTTGATGAAGCAGATGAGATAGAGTTTGAAGTCGTCACCATGACAGACGACGATGGCGCAGAGGTCGAATTTTCCATCATTGATAACGTTGCCTGCGGCGGGGAGCGTTACCTGCTTGTTGTGGAAACAGAGCTGATGGATGATGATGAAACAGAAGCGATCATATTGAAAGAAATTTCTATCAATATGGACGATGTGACATATGAATTGGTCGAGGATGATGCAGAGTTTCACCGCGTTGCGGATCTGTTTGCCCAGAAGGGCGAGGATTATGAGGTAGAACTCCACTAATTGCAGGCCATTGAAAAATAAAAGCAGATAGAAAAAGGCAGTGTCATCTCCGGAAAGGAATGAGGCGGATTCAGTTTTTCTGGGGAAGTAAAGAGGCTGTCTTTTGTTTTGCTACAAGCAGTGCGCAAACCTCCCAATCAACGCAAATGGGGACACTTGTGTACCCATTTGCGTTGATTGGGAGGTTTGCATAGTGCGACAGCACTCCCTGCATATCCGCTGGATTTGCACAAATGCGCACTGCGTTTTCATATGTTATCAATACTGGACACTTGTGTACCAGTCTGTGTGCAGCGACAAACTTGCATAGTACGGCACCACTCTCTGCATATCCGCTGGATTTGCACGATTGCGCACTGCGGCACTGTGTCGCGCTGCCTGCATACCATTTCCAATAACTCAGGAAATCCCTGCGAAAGGTTTTTGCTTTTGCGGTTAAATTGCGTTTTATTACGCCATACTATAAAAATATAAACACTACGGAAAACGAAAGGAGGTGTGTTTTTTGGCAGAAAAAAAAGAAAAGAAAGAGCCGAAGGAAATAAAGGAAAACAAAGCGGCCAGAACAACGAAGGACGCAAAGCCATCGGCAAAGCCCAGAACCAGAGGACGCGGAAAAGCCAAAGCGAAACCCAGCATAAAAGTCATCGCTCTTGGCGGGCTGGAGGAAATTGGGAAGAACATGACCGTACTCGAATATGGCAATGATATAGTCATCATCGACTGCGGGCTGGCGTTTCCGGAGGATGATATGCTTGGAATCGACCTTGTCATTCCTGACATTTCCTATCTTGCCAAAAACACAGACAAAATCAGAGGAATTGTATTGACCCACGGACACGAGGACCACATCGGCGCGCTGCCCTATATTTTGAAGCAGTTGAACGTACCGGTATTCGGCACCCTGCTGACGCTCGGCTTGCTGGAAAACAAGCTGCGCGAGCATAAAATGCTGGACAAAGTGCGTTTGCATACGGTAGTGCCCGGCGAAAAGGTCAAGCTGGGGCAGATGATGGTGGAATTTATCCACACAAACCATTCCATTGCCGATGCAGTCGCGCTTGCCGTCCATACGCCTGCGGGCATCGTCGTGCATACAGGGGACTTCAAGGTGGATTATACGCCGATCGACGGCGATATTATCAACCTTCAGCGTTTTGCCGAGCTGGGGAGCCAGGGCGTGCTGCTGCTGATGAGCGACAGCACCAATGCCGAACGGAAAGGCTTCACCATGTCGGAAAAAACAGTTGGCAAGGTGTTCGAGCGTATTTTTGAGGAAACGCCGCGCAACCGCATCATGGTAGCGACATTCTCCTCTAATATCCACAGGATACAGCAGATTATCAACGCGGCATATATGTACGGCAGGAAGGTCGCCATCATCGGGCGCAGCATGGTAAACGCCGTAAAAACGGCTTCGGAGCTGGATTACCTCTGGATACCGCCTCGGACAATCATCGACATCAACGAAATCCGGAATTACAGAGATGAACAGCTCGTCATCATCATGACCGGCAGCCAGGGCGAAACCATGTCCGCGCTTTCGCGCATCGCTTCCAATGAGCACAAGCAGGTCAGCATAAAGCCGGACGATAAAATCATTATCAGCGCGTCCGCGATACCCGGCAACGAAAAAAGCGTATTCCGCATGATGAATGAACTGGTCAAGCGCGGTGCGAACGTCGTAAACGGCGATGCGGAAGATATCCACGTTTCCGGCCACGCAAGGCAGGAAGAGCTGAAACTGATGCTCGCGCTGACAAAACCCAGGTTCTTCATGCCTGTTCATGGGGAGTTTATGCACCTCTCCTGCCACAGGGATTTAGCGCTTTCCATGGGAATGGACAAAAAGGATATCTTTGTCATGAAGCTGGGCGATGTGCTGGAGGTCAATAAGAACGAGGCAAAAATCACAGGCTCCGTACCGACAGGTCAGGTCATGGTAGACGGGCTTGGCGTCGGCGATGTTGGGAATATCGTCCTGCGGGACAGAAAGCACCTTTCCCAGGATGGCCTGATGGTCGTTGTCGTTTCTATGGACAGGGAAAACGGTACTGTCATTGCCGGACCGGATATCATTTCGAGAGGCTTTGTGTATGTGCGCGAAGCAGAAAACCTGATGGACGAAGCCAGAAAGGTTGTCCTTGACGCACTGCTCAAATGTGAGGAACGGAACGTTACCAGCTGGAACTATATCAAAGGGCTGATTAAGGATACGCTGAAAAATTATATTTGGCAGAAAACAAAAAGAAGCCCCATGATACTGCCCATCATTATGGACGTATAAGCAGTCTGGCTATATAAAACGAATAGCCCCCTGCCCGCATTTACACTGATGCGGGCAGGTTCTTTTTCAGCAAAAAACCGCGGGGCGTCATGCCGTCCCACGGTTTTTTATTTCTATTTTTGGAATGAAGTTTACAGCACCTTTGCCAGGAACGTCTGCAAGCGTTCGCTTTTCGGATGCTCAAAAATTTCCTCCGGCGTGCCTTCCTCGACCTGCCGCCCGTCCGCCATAAACATGACCCTGCTGCCAACCTCGCGCGCAAAGCCCATTTCATGCGTCACAACGACCATCGTCATATTATCATGCGCCAACTGTTTCATAACCTCCAACACCTCGCCGACCATTTCGGGGTCAAGCGCGGAAGTCGGCTCGTCAAAAAGCATGACCTCCGGCTCCATGCAGAGCGCGCGCACAATGGCAATCCTCTGCTTCTGCCCGCCGGAAAGCTGGGACGGATACGCGTTTGCCCTGTCCTCCAGCCCAACGCGCCGCAGCAGCTTCATTGCCAGCTCCGTCGCCTCAGCTTCGCTTTTTTTCCGCAGCTTCATCGGCGCGATAATCATATTTTTCAGTATCGTCATATGCGGAAACAGGTTGAAGTGCTGGAACACCATGCCCATCTTTTGTCTGTGAATATTGATATTTATTTTTTCATCGGTAATATCCACGCCTTCAAAAAAGATGTTCCCGCTGGTAGGTACCTCCAGCAGATTGAGGCAGCGCAGGAATGTGGATTTCCCCGAGCCGGATGGTCCAATGACAACGACCACTTCGCCCTTTTTGATTTCCGTATTGATACCGTCCAACGCCTTAATCGCGCCGCCGTTATAATGCTTCTGCAATTTCTCCACCTTTATCAGAGTATCACCGTTCACCGCTCCTCAGCCTCCTTTCCAGCCGTCCTACAAGCCATGTGAAGAATATAACCATCACAAGGTAAACCGCCGCCACGCCGAACAGCGACATAAATGCATCATATGTCTGGCTGCGGATAATATCGCCGCCCTTTGTCAGGTCCTGCAGCGCAACATAGCCGGCAACAGACGTTTCTTTCAGCAGCACAATGAACTCATTCGCCAGCGCAGGCAGTACATTTTTGAATGCCTGCGGTATGATAATATAGCGCATGGTCTGCACAAAGTTGAAGCCGAGGCTGCGTCCCGCTTCAAACTGCCCCTCGTCAATGGACATGATGCCGCTGCGGAAAATCTCCGCAACATACGCGCCGGAGTTGATGCCAAACGCCAGTATTGCCACCAGCACTTTATTTCTGGATGCCGCCAGAACCACATAATACATAATCATCAGCTGGACAACGACAGGCGTTCCGCGAATGACTGTCAGGTACAATTTGCAAATGAAATTACATACGCTTAAAATCATTTTGCCAAATCCCATGCGCATGGATTTGCCGTTCTTTTCATATGTAGAGCGAATAATCGCAATCAGTACGCCAATGGCAATACCCAAAAGCACCGCGAAAAATGTTACCTTCAGCGTAACGCCCAAGCCATCCAGAAGATATCTCCAGCGTTCTTTTTCTATAAAGACGAACTTAAATTTTTCTGTGAGGTTCATTATGAAATCCATCTGGCAGTTTTCCCCTCCTCATTTTTCTCAGCCATAAAATAAGGGCGGCTTCCGCCGCCCTTCTGTTCTGAACCCCGGATTCCGGAGCTTTGCCCCAGCCCTGCTTCTTTCATGATTCCATCGCAGGAAACGCGCTGACGGACTGCATGAGTCTGGGAGCCGTATCCCTGAGTTTTTATTCTGCGTTGATGTACTTGTCGATGATGCCCTGAACTGTACCGTCGGCAATCAGTTCTTTCAGCGCGCCGTTTACCTGCTCTGTCAGTTCGCTGTCCTTTGCAAAGCAGATTGCATAATCCTCCTCTGCATATGCTGTATCCAGAATAACAAGGCCTTCATTTGCCGCAACAAATTCCTTTGCAGGCTGATTGTCAATGATTACGCAGTCAATCTTATCCTGTGTCAGTGCAAGAACCGCATCTGCACCCTTGCTGAAACGTTCGATTGTGCCAAGACCTTCGTCTTCGATATCGCCCGTTGCATAGATATCGCCTGTTGTGCCGGTCTGTACGCCGATCAGGTTGTTTGCGCCTTCTGCAAACAGATCGTCAACTGTTGCAATCGGGGAACCTTCTTTTACGATAACCACCTGTACGCCTGTTGCATATGTATCGGAGAAATCAACACTCTGCAAGCGTTCTTCCGTTACAGTCATGCCAGCCATACCAAAGCTTACCTTGCCGCTTGTAACCGCGGGAACGATGGAATCAAACGCCATATCCTCGATTTCAAAGCCCATGCCCAGCTTTTCCGCAATCGCAGCTGCGATTTCCGCGTCGATGCCAACAATCGCATCGCCTTCATGGAATTCATACGGAGGGAACTCCGCGTTTGTCGCCATAATCAGTGTGCCTGCCTCTGCGTTGTCCTCGCCGCCGCCCTCTGCGGGTGCGGGTTCACTGCCGCCGCAGCCGGCCAAAGCTGCTGTCATTGCAAATACCAAAGTGCCTGCCATGATGTTTTTCAAATACTTTTTCATTTTTTCTTCCTCCCATTTTCTGTATCATTTTGTTGCTTTTTTGCTTTTTCTCATACGGGCATTATACTAGAATCGTGTATAAAATACAATAATCAAATTCCACCATAAAAAAGTTTTTATTTCCGTTTTTTTGTAAAATCTATACATATTTTCACTTTTTAGAAGGAGTTTTCTCTGGTCTGCTGACTTTTTTATTTGCATAAAATAATGCATAAAATAATTTTATGCATTATTCCCAGACATATTTTTTTAATGGACGTTCCTGTTGATAAACTCCGGCTGCACCTTGGAATACATAATTTTCTGTTCAGAATACAGCCCATAATATCCGGAAAGCATGTAGCTGACCCCACAGCAAAGCGCGTAATACCCCATACCCTTTACGCCAAACAGCTCAATGCAGAGCAATACGGACGCCATCGGGCAGTTCGTCACACCGCAGAACACCGCCGCCATCCCCAGAGAAGCCGCGAACGAGGGCGAAAGGCCCAGCAAAGGTCCCGCCACACAGCCGAATGTTGCACCGACAAAAAAGGAAGGGACAATTTCACCGCCCTTGAAGCCCGCCCCGAGCGTCAATGCCGTAAAAAGTATTTTCAGCAGAAACGCGGCCGTTTCTGCCTCCCCGCCAATTGCCCGTTCGATCAGCTCCATGCCCGCGCCGTTATAATCTCTGGTGCCGACAAGGTACGTCAGCCCGATTACCAGAAAGCCGCCCACAAACACCCGCAGCAGCGGATTCGGGAAATACCGCCTGTATCTGTCTGAAATCTGATCCATCACCACGCAGAACAGAATACTCAGCAAAGCGCAGCCTATCCCCAAAAGCCCCACGCACCAGCTGGCATTCAGTGTGATTTCGGCTGGAATGTCAAGCACATGATAAAACGGAGCCGTAATGCCTGCGCCTTTGGCAAGCCCCGCCGCCACAAGCGCGGAAATCGTGCAGGGAACAATTGCAGAGTAATGCATCACTCCAACGGTAATGACCTCCATCGCGAACACCACGGCAGTCAGCGGCGTACCGAACAGGGCCGAAAACCCTGCCGCCATGCCGCACATCGTCATAATGCGTTCTTCCCGCTCATTCAGCTCCACCTCTCTGCCAAGCCACGAGGCAATGCTGCCGCCCAGCTGGAGTGCCGCGCCTTCCCTTCCGGCAGAGCCGCCGAGCAGGTGCGTCACAACGGTGCTGAAAAAAATCAGCGGCGCAGTCCGAATGGAAACGGCGGCATTGGAGCGCACCGCTATCAATATAAAATTTGTGCCTTTATCGTTTTCCATATGCTCCTTGCGATATGCCAGCACGATCAGCAGACCGCCAAAAGGCAGAAGCCAGAGTATTTCCGGGTGCGCGGTACGGTATGCCGCCGCCCATTCCAAAGCCCAATGGAAAGCGATACCCGCAAGACCCACAAGCATACCAATGACTGAACCCGCAAAAGACCAGCCCAGAAAAGTGACGAAAATGTCTTCGCTGTTTTCCACATTTTCTATGAATTTCCGAAGTTTCTCTCTCAAAACCTTCCCCACCTTTAAGACTTAAAACCGTGAGGCTCTGCCCCACACCCTGCAAAAAGTTTCACTCCCAGACCTTCCAGCAGCAAACTGTATTTTACGGAGAAACCCTTCCCGCTGTTTCCAAAATACAGCAGTAAAACAAAGGCGGCCTGACTTAAGAAAACAGATTTTTCTTTTCTATTGATTTCTAAAGTCAGACGCTGACGGCCGCTGCATGAGAAAATTTCATCTGAATAAGGAAATCATTCTGAAAAAGCCTGATTTTTCAGGCATTTCAAAAAATGAAATTTTCTTATGGCAACGCCCATAACAGACAATATTTTATAAAAGCGGTTTCCGGTAATTCAGGTCAATCTGTGGTTTTCCATCTGCGTCCAGCAGGGGCGTCAGTCCGCCGCTGTTCCCCGCATAGTCATAATGGAACAGATACTGCACGCCCGTCTGTTTATCCACCCAAATCTCCGTAACATTCATTCCTCCCTGCGCATACGTCTTTTCAAACCGCACTTCCTTTTTTTCCTTCCACATTCCTGTTCCGCTCCTTTCAATCCTCCGGCAGCTCTTCCGGCTCCGCAGCTTTTTCTTCCGTTTCTTCTTCCTCCTCCCAAAGGGGAATGCTGACGATGGACTTAAACAAATCCCCGTCCACCTGTATGCCAAACGTGCCGCCCTGTATCTGCGCAAGGCTCTGTGTAATGGAAAGCCCCAGCCCTGAGCCCTCCGTCGTCCGCGAGGCGTCCCCCCGCACGAAACGCTCCGTCAGCCTTGTTTCATCAAAATCAATCGGCGCGGCGGAAATATTTTTCATCACCAGCATACCGAAGCCGTTCATCTCAAAAATATCCACATAAACCCGCGA
Source organism: uncultured Anaerotignum sp. (assembly GCA_910578425.1). Lineage (GTDB taxonomy): Bacteria > Bacillota > Clostridia > Lachnospirales > Anaerotignaceae > Anaerotignum_A. The sequence goes on along the minus strand of CAJTQX010000020.1, from coordinate 5,615 downwards.
ATTCGGCATAGAATACTTGATTGCGTTGGAAAAAAGGTTTTCCAGTATCCGCCACATATGCCGTCCGTCCGCGTTAATCCGCACAGGTTCCGGACAGCTCATTTTGAACGAAAGCCCCGCCGTTTCTATCTTTTCCTCCATTTCGCCCATCGCCTGCAATGTCAGCTGCCGGAAATCAATCTGCATTTTTGTCACAGTCAGATTTCCGCTGGACGCCTTGCTCGCCTCTATCAAATCCTCAATCAGTTGTTTCAGCCGATAGGATTTTTCATGCAGAACGTTCACATAGCCTTTCGCCCGCTCATTAGAAAGCTCCTCATGCTTGAGCAGATCGGCATAAGTAATGATAGAGGTCAGCGGCGTTTTCAGGTCATGCGAAACGTTCGTAATCAGGTCGGTTTTCATGCGTTCCCCTTTCACCGCATCATCTACGGCATTTTTCAGCCCGTCCTGAATATTTGCGATATCCATCGCGAAATTTTGGAGGGAAGGCGATATTTCCGCCAGATTCAGCGGAGCGGAAAAATCTCCCTTTGAAGTTTCCTTCGCTGAAATCATAATATTTTTCAGCGAACGCAGTGCCCGCAGGAAAAGATACATGCACACCCCATTAAACAGTATCAGCGCAAGCCCGCAAAGCACGCCGAACCGCCATTGTCCGTAATACGGCGCAAGCACTGCCAGCCCCATGATTACACAATTGCCAAGACCATAGCAGAGTATCACAATCAGCATCCAGCCGCGGAAAGTTTTTCCCGTAAAAAGCTCAGATGCGCGCCGAATCGTCACAGAAACCCATGTATTTCGGAAAAACCGCTGCCCTTTTACCTGCCGCGCAATAGAAAGCAGGAAACCAAGCCCCACTGCCACATCCGCCAGATACAGTACGCCCAGTATCATGATAAACAGATAAGACCAGAAATTTGCATTTCCCTGCATTATATTCTGCACAAGAGCCGTCCCGCCTGCCGCTGAAAATGCGAAAAACACTGCAACCAGCAGGAAATGCACCTCATTATAGAGCCTGTCCTGCACCATATACTCCACAATACCGCCCTTTTCCTTCTGCCCCGTCACCCGCATCAGGTAAACCGTACACAGCACCAGCAGGAGTGCCGCAGCGGAAAATACTCCAAGCAGTATTGGCAGGCTTTTCTTTGCAAAGCCAAAGCTCTGCCAAAGCTCATAAAACTCATCTCCAGGGCGCAGAGGATCGCAGATCGCGCCGTAAAGCCGCAGCCCGCTTTCCTCCAAAGTGATGTTGGAATACGTTTCAAAATAATCCGGCATTTCACCCAGATGGTCGCTGCTGAAACCCGCGTAAAGCACAAGCGTGCGTTCCTCGTCGCTGATTTCGCCCTTCGTGGTATTCCCGCCAACGGGATTACCCGCTTCGTCCTCAATATAGTACAGGAAGTTCCGCAGCCCGCCCAGATAACGAACACAGGTCTTATATTCGTCCAGTTGTCGCTGCAAATACATTTTGTAATACATTGGCAGCCTGTTTTCCACCAGATACTGATATTCCTGCAAATTTGCGTAAAGCGATTCGGGAATCTCCCCGTAAATCGCCAGCCCGTCATATGTCGCGTTAATTTCCGTATTGCTGGAAATCACGCCATCAATGATGCCATAATACCGCTTAAAGCCATTGATAACCTCCTCCCGCCGCGCCGCCTTCCCCGCGGAAATCCTTTCTTCGCTCTGGTACTGGATATCCGCAGTAATGGCCCTGTCCAGCGCAGTCCGGAATACCCCATGAAATTCCGCCGTATCGTAAAACGTTTCGGCATTGACAACGTCCCAGTTCCACTGCTTTGAAATCATTCCCGCCAGCACGCCGCAGACAAACATTACCAGCGCGCAGACAAACAACACTATCGTTGCCATTACCTTCCACTTTGTGTGGTATACGTTAGAATTTTTCGATTTTGTAGCCAATCCCCCACACCACCTTTAAGTACTTCGGCTCCTTCGGGTTGATCTCGATTTTCTCACGGATACGGCGGATATGCACCGAAACTGTGTTTTCCGGCGCGAAGGACATTTCGTTCCAGACGCTTTCGTAAATCTGGTCAATGGAAAAAACCTTTCCCGCATTTTCCATCAGCAGCTGCAAAATACCGTATTCCGTTGCAGTCAGCTTAATCGGTTCGCCGCCTACGCGCACTTCTTTCGCGTCCTTGTCCAGCTCCAGCTCCCCGATACGGATTACGTTGCTTTTTTCCGCAATGCTGCCCAGCGTGGTATAGCGGCGCATCTGGCTTTTGATACGCGCCAGCAGTTCCAGCGGGTTGAATGGCTTGCTGATGTAATCGTCCGCGCCAAAATTCAGCCCCAGAATCTTATCCGTATCCTCCGTTTTTGCAGAAAGGATAATAATGGGGATATTCATGCTTTCGCGGATTTTCACTGTCGTATTCAGCCCGTCCAGCTGCGGCATCATCACGTCCATCAATATCAGGTGTATTTCACTTTCCTCCAGAGCCTTCAGTGCTTCCAGCCCGTTGTACGCTTTTATTACATGATAATTTTCCTGTTTCAGATAAATTTCAATCGCCTCAACGATGCTCCTGTCATCATCACAGACCAAAATATTAAACTGCTCCATGCTAACGCTCCCTTCCGATGGGTTCCCATTGTCCGGACGCCCCAGGCGCGGGCGTCCCTGTCCGTTCCATTATAGCAGTATTCTTTTACAAAAAACTTGAAAATTCCTTACAATTCTCTTACGGATGCAAAAAACTCGGTGTCTTTTGAGCCATGCAATCATTATAGCATTTTTTACACCGGCGTAAAGCAGGATTTCCGAAAAAATTCCAGAAACAGGACAGGTTCATGCTGTGAGGGCGATATCTCTTATTCTTTACAAAAAAACACTTTCTTTCTTGCAGAAATTCCCCTTTTCTGATATGCTTAATGTTAATACAGGCGGCGGCTGAAACCGCCCATATGCAAATCACAAAGGAGATGTCATAGAAATGTCTATTGAAAAAGTACGGGCTTATCTGAAAGAGATGGGATGTCCCAAAGAAGTTCTGGAATTTGCAACCTCCAGCGCGACTGTAGAGCTGGCAGCGCAGGCAGCAGGCGTTATTCCTGCCCGCATCACAAAAACACTCTGCCTGATGTCCAAAGAAGGGCCGATTGTCATTGCCGTAGCAGGCGATACGAAAATCGACAACCGCAAATTCAAGGACACCTTTGGCCTGAAAGCAAAAATGCTTTCCCCCGAAGAAACGCTTGACGCAACCGGACATGCCGTTGGCGGCGTATGCCCCTTTGCCCTGCCGGAAACCACAAAGGCTTATGCCGATATTTCCATGAAACGCTTTGATACTGTTTTCCCCGCCGCTGGCAGCAGCAATTCCGCAGTCGAACTGACCTGTGACGAGCTGTTCCACTATGGCAAATGTATCGAATGGGTAGACGTATGCAAGGGCTGGCAGGATGCGGAATAAACCAATAAGGAGACTGTTTATATGAAGATTTCGACCAGAGGACGTTATGGAATCCGCCTGATGCTTGCGCTGGCTTTGCAGTATGAAAGCGGTACGGTTCCGTTAAAGAACATCGCGAAAGACCAGAATATATCAGAAAAGTATTTGGAACAGATCATCAATCCCCTGACGAAATCCGGCCTTGTCAAAAGCTACCGCGGCGCACAGGGCGGCTATGCCCTGAACCGCCCGCCGGAAGGAATTACCGTCGGGGAGGTGCTGCGCGTGCTGGAAGGCTCGCTTTCGCCGGTAAGCTGTGTGGATCATCCCAGCTGCCCCAATTTTGACAGCTGCGTTTCCCTCTCCATATGGAAACGCATGAAAGAGGCAGTAGATCAGGTAGTAGATGATATCACGCTGGCAGATATGGCTAAAGAATACGCGGAAAAAAATCCCTGTGAAGCCATCACCCGCTGCGATGGGTAATACGGAAGGGCAGAACCAAAGTTCTGCCCTTTTTGTGTCTTTCCCAGGCAGTGTCGTCATAAGTCATGTATACGTATTTTCGAGCATAATTTTGCCGAAAAGGCGTATCCAGACACTTGTGACGACACTCCCTGATAAACCAGCCTTGCGTGCTCTCCAGAAGCCTCTGGAATCCCCTCTGAAAATAAAGTCCTGTCCCCATCATCGGACAGACCCTGCTTTCGCATATCTCCCCCAACTGCGCCGTAGTATCCCATTCGACAAAAATACATGCCCCCTTCGGAGCAAATAAAAAACAGCAAAAGTCTGATAAACAGACTCCTGCCGTTTTTATTTTTTCCTGTTGGTTTTGGGAAACTCTTACTTCAGTGTTACCTTCGCGCCAACTTCTTCCAGTTTTGCTTTGATACCGTCAGCTTCTTCTTTGGAAACCTGTTCTTTCAGAACCTTAGGCGCGCCGTCAACCGCTTCCTTCGCTTCTTTCAGGCCCAGACCTGTTACTTCACGAACAACCTTGATAACTTTGATCTTTTCTGCGCCAACCTCTGTCAGCTCAACGTCGAATTCTGTCTTTTCTGCTGCTGCATCGCCGCCAGCCGCAGGGCCAGCTACTACTGCAACGCCCGCTGCTGCGGATACGCCGAATTCTTCTTCTGCCAGTTTTACCAGGTCATTCAGTTCCAAAACTGTAAGCTCTTTTACAGCTGCAATGATTTCTTCGATTGTCAATTTTGCCATTGTTAAGCACCTCCGAATAATATTTGTCTGTTTTCAGTAAAATACCCAGCCGCCCGTATCGAGGCGAAAAAGGGATTTCTCTTATTCTGCTGCCGCTTCGCCGTCTTTCTTCGCGATCTGGTCGATAACGCGTGCGAAAGAGGACATAGGGGACTTGAAGCTGCCGAGCAGCTTGGAAAGCAGTACATCTCTGGAAGGGATATCCGCGATCAGCTTCATGCCTGCCGCATCGTATACAACACCTTCTACAACGCCCGCCTTAAACTCCAGTTCTTTTACATCCTTTGCAACCTTGTTCAGGATGCTGGCTGCTGTCGTTGCGTCCTCATAGCTGAACGCAAACGTACTGGGACCTGCGAGATATTCGTCCAGTCCTTCAAACTGTGTGCCCTGGATTGCGAAATGCACCATTGTGTTTTTGTAAACCTTATAATCAACGCCGGCCTCTCTGAGCTGTTTTCTCAGAGCGGTATCCTGCTCTACTGTCAGGCCTCTTGCGTCCACCATAACAACGGAAGCCGCCTTTTCCAGCTTTTCTTTGATTTCGTTCACAACAACCTGCTTCTGTTCGATCTTTGCCATTTTTTACACCTCCTTAAATCCTTTTCGGTATTCCAGTCTTGAAAAAAGCCTCTCTGCACATAGACAAAGAGACCTGTAAGCTCACGCTTTTGGTTTCCTCGGCAGGATTTACGCAATTTCTTGCACCTGCTGTCTGCGGCAGATATGAATTTTTCTATCAACTTGTTTATCATACCGCGAAAACGGATATCTGTCAAGGATTTCCGCAAAATTTTTAGAACCTTCCGGGGCTCTGCCCCGTCCCCCGCAAGCCCTTTGAAAAGGGCTTGACCCCAAACTTTATTGCCAGCCGCATATCCATGCGGCTGGAATCGTTTTGGGATAAAAACCCAATAAACCCCCAGCTATGCTGGGGGAATCAAAAAGCTT
>CAJTQX010000019.1 GCA_910578425.1 uncultured Anaerotignum sp. | reverse complement strand
CTCATCCTTCTAGCTTTTTCTTTCCTTGTTGTCCAATATGTATTGTAACTCTACACTTCATTTTTGATTAAATTTTCAGCCATTTCTTGAAAATCTTTTCAGCGGGTGCTAGAATTAAGGTTATCTGTGAAAACGCATGATATCGCATGAAAAGAGGTTTCTAATATGAATGTTTTTCGCGAAATGCAGAATGAAATAGAAGAATTTTTCCACAGCAGCCGTCTGACAAAGACGGTTCTATGGCTCATTGTGGCTTTTTTCCCGATTTATCTGACGCTCACATGCAATTTCCTTTCTTATGGATCAGGGGACAGGCTTCATACGTTGGTGTATAAGCAGACGGGCTCGTTTGTGTTCGGTCTGTTTCTGGTTGTGCTTATTTTTTTGGCGTTTGCCTGTCTGTTCCGCAAAGTGTTTACAGCGGCGTTGGTTTCTGCCGTTATATTTACGGTAATGCCTCTGGTTGATTATTTCAAATCCAATATACTGCGGGAGCATTTCCTTCCATGGGATTTGCTGCTGGCGAAAAATGCGGACAGCTTCACGCAGTTCCTGACTTCCCTTGTTGTGCCGGATGCGGTTTGGGAGGTGATCGGCGGCACAGTGTTTTATCTGCTGTTTCTGTTTCTGGCGCGTCCCGTTTTGCCCGGAAAGCTGCGTTATCGTATTGCCGGTACGCCTGTACTGCTGATATTCCTGTATTTTTTTGTGGTAAATCCTTCTATACGTGGATCGGCGTATGAGGCTGTTTTCGGGATTTCTCTGGATGAGGCAATGGATCAGGATACCAATTACACAGAGCATGGCTTCCTGACCGCTTTCGCACTGAATTTCGGCGCGCTGAACATGACTGAGCCGCAGCATTACAGTAAGGCGTATGTGGAGCATATGTTTAAAAAGTATATTCCGGAAAGTGCGGACGCGGCGGATTTCCAAAATCCGGACGTTGTTGTTGTGCTTTCCGAATCCTTCTGGGACCCTTCGGTATTACAGAATGTGGAGCTTTCAAAAGACCCTCTGCCCAATTATCGTAGAATTGCGGAAAACCACCCCAGCGGTTTTATGGTTTCCTGTACATTCGGCGGCGGGACAGTCCGCCCGGAGTTTGAGATACTGACGGGTATGACAACGAATATGCTGCCGCCGGGCAATGTCCCCTACCAGCAGTATGTATTCAGTGATATTTTTTCCTATGCCCGTTTTTTCAAGGGACTGGGGTATGACGCCCTTGGAATCCATACATACCAGAAAACATTTTATGAACGGGAAAGGGCGTATCCTCTTTTGGGTTTCGATGATTTTCTTGGGGAGTACGACATGCATGCCGAACACCACTGGAACAGCGGTCCGTATATTACAGATGAAACCATTGCGGAGGAAATCATTTATCAGCTGGAACAGCCGCATGAAACAGGACTGTACCTGATGGCAATTACCATGGAAAACCACGGGCTGTATTTCGATAAATATAAGCCGTTCGATTGGGATATCCGCGTTAAGTCGGACGTGCTTTCTGAGCGCGAAACAAATGTACTTCATAATTATCTGAAGGGCGTGAGCGATTCTGACCGCGCGCTTGGCGTGCTGTACGATTACATTATGGCAAGGGAGAAACCGACTGTTCTGCTGTGGTACGGCGACCACCTTCCCACACTTGGCGATGAATTTAAGCCCTACACCACAACGGGTACGATTTCTTCCACGACTGCGGCAGAATGGAACGAAGAAGAAAAATACACCATGTTTTCCACACCGTATGTGATTTTCAGCAATTACGATACAGGGCGGGAATATCGTGCGGAAGGGCAGGCGGTTTCGCCGTATCTGCTTTCCCCGCTGCTCTGCGATTATATAGCCGCGCCGGAATGTTTGCAGACCCGATTCCTGTTGGAGCTTTTTGAAGCCTGTCCGGTGATCAGCCCGTATTATAAGCTGTATTCTGATGTGCCGGAGGACATTCGGGAGGAATATATTGAGATGCACGAACTTCTGACCTACGATGAGCTGCTGGGCAGGGATTATCTTTCTGCTGTACAGCGCGGGGAAGAATAAAAAATTTGTCTATATAAAGAAAACAGGCATGAGGCGGTTTGACTTCAGAAATCAATCACAAAGAGCAGTTTGATTTTTGAAAGCAGGCCGCCTTATGTCTGTTTTTATTGTTCTGCGGATACTGGCAATCCGACAATATTTCATGTTAAAAATCTGCATGGTTCAGAGTCAGATGGAACCGCACGCCGCTTTTCCTGTCGCGCCGCATTTCTTCGACAGCGGGCAGTACAAATTCCCTGAGCGGCTGTTCCTCCGCCCCTTTTACGAGGATGCGAAACCGGTATTCACCCCGCAGCTGCGCCAGTGCCGCCGGAACGGGTCCTAAAATATGGAACAGCTCTTCGCCGTCTGCCTGTGCCAGACGTTCCGCAAGGCGTTCTGCCGCTTCCGCTGTTTCCGCCTTGTTTTCTCCTGTCAGCAGAATACTGAAAAATGCCGAAAAGGGCGGATAGCCCATCATACGCCGCATTTCGATTTCCTCTGCATAGAATCCATGAAAATCCTGCGCCGCTGCATAGCGCACAGCATAATGCTCCGGCTGATAGGTCTGTAGATATACCCGCCCCGGCAATCCGGCGCGCCCTGTGCGTCCTGCCGCTTGGAGCATCAGCCGAAATCCTGTTTCAGCCGCAGTATAGCTGTCCGCGTTCAGGGAGGTATCTGCCGCCATAATTCCCACAAGTGTAACGTCTGCAAAATCATGTCCTTTGGCAATCATCTGTGTGCCTATGAGAATATCTGCCTCCTTCCGCGAAAAAGCCGCCAGAATCCGTTCATGGCTGTGTTTTTTTCCTGTTGTGTCCAAATCCATCCGCAGTATACGCGCGTTTGGGAAGAAACGGCGTGTTTCTTCTTCGATTTTTTCCGTCCCTGTCCCGAATTGGCGGATATAGCCGGAGCCGCATTCCGGACAGACTTTGGGCAAAGCCTCCCGCCTGCCGCAGGTATGGCAGAGCAGTATCTTTTCTGTGGAGTGGTACGTATAGGGCAGGTCGCATTCCGGGCAGACCATAGCATGTCCGCAGCTGCGGCAGGAAACAAATGTAGCATAGCCCCTGCGGTTCAGGAAAAGCATCGCCTGCTCCTTCCGTTCCAGAATTTCCGCCAGAGCCTTTCGCAGAGGCCGTCCGAATACGGAGCGGTTGCCCTCCGCAAGCTCCTGCCGCATATCCGTCACAAAAATTTCCGGCATGCTCCCGCCGCCCGTTCGTTCTTTCAGCTCCAGCAGACGGTATTTGCCCTGTGTCGCCTTATAATAAGCAGATATGTCCGGTGTAGCTGTTCCCATCAGAAGCAGTGCGCCATGTAGTTCCGCCAGCTTTTCCGCCGCTTCTCTTGCGTCATATTTTGGCGTTACATCGGAAAGATAGCTGGTTTCGTGCGCTTCGTCTATGATGATTGCCCCTATGTTCGCAAAGGGTAGGAACAGAGCCGAACGCGGGCCGATGATGACAGAAATTTCTCCATCCCGCGCCCGTTTCCATTGGTCGACCCTTTCGCCTGTGGATAAGCGGCTGTGCGTGACGGAAACTTTTTCTCCGAAACGGGAAAGAAAGCGTTCCAGAATCAGCGGCGTCAGCGCGATTTCCGGCACTAGCACAACAGCCTGCTTCCCCATTTCCAGCACGTCCGCAATCATTTGCAGATAAATCTCCGTTTTGCCGCTGCCCGTCACGCCATGCAGAAGTACAGGGCGTTTTTTTTCCTGCTGCATTTCTTCCCGAAGGGCGGCAAGCACAGCCGCCTGTTCTTCCGTAGGGGAAAAGGCCTCTGTTCGGGGATAGGGCTTTTCCGGCAGTACGCGCCGCTTTTCTTCCTGCCGCCGTTCCAGCAGCACGCCTTTGGAAAGCAGTGTTTTCAGCGGGGACGCGCCTGCCAGTTCCCGCAGATCCTCCGGCGCGGCTTCGCGTCCGTCTGCCAAATATTCCAAAATCCGCCGCTGTCCCTCCAGACGCCGGTCTTTTTTTGCTTTTTGGCGGATTTCTTCCAAAAGAGGGGAATCTATATTCAGGGAATAATACTTTTTTTCTATTTTGTAGTCGCTTCGGCGCAGGCTCTGCCGCAGCGTAACCAGCCTTTTTTTCTCCAAAGAGCGGGCAAGTTCCTGTGCCTTCGTGCCTAACTCTGCCTCAATTTCTGACAGAGCAAGCGTGCCGCGTTCCCGCAGAAGTGAGAGAAGCACGCATTCCCGTTCGGTCAGTCCGGTTTCATCCGCGCCTTCCTTCAGGGAAACAAGCCAGACGCTTTTGGTGCGGATGCCAGGCGGCAGCATGATTTGCAGGCACTGATTGAGTGTACAGAAACAACGTTCCCTGAGCCATTCCGCCAGGGCAAGCAGTTCCGGTGTGAAAACGGGCTTTCCATCGTCCAGTATTTCGCGGATATCCTTGAGCCTGCCCTCCGGCAGCTCTGTTGTTTCGCAGAGGGAGATGATATAGCCTTCTGTGCGCGCGCCGCGCGCGCCAAATGGGACAATGACCCGCACGCCCGGACGCGCGATCGTTGCCAGCTCTGCCGGTATTCTGTAATCAAACAGTTTATCGACCTCCGGATGGCTAAGACCTATAATGACTTTTGCATATCCCATTTTTCCATTCACTCCTTCCGCGGAAAGGCTCATTTCAATGAGCCTGAGCCGCTTTTACCATATCACCCAATGTGTCAGGTTGTCAACTGATTCAAAATCAGGGCTGTAAATGATTTATTTGCGGTGTCTGAATGAAAAATTCTTGAAGATTGTCGCAAAATCCCGTATAATAATAAGATTAGTGGATTATGGAAGGAGGGTGCAGAGATGCAGCGGAGCAATCCAAGGGAAGTTGCGGCGGAGGCGTTGATGGAAATCATGACAGCGGGCGCGTACAGCAATGTCGCGCTGCGCCGGATACTGCGGCGGAACGGAGCGATGACCCGTCAGGAACGGGCGTTTGTGACGGAAACGGTAAACGGCACGCTGCGCAGCCTGATCTATATTGATTACCTGCTGGATGCATTTTCCAGTATTCCTGTGGGAAAAATGAAGCCGTGGCTGGCGGCGGTTGTGCGCACAGCGGCATACCAGATGATATTTATGCAGGTTCCGGATTCTGCTGCCTGCAACGAGGCGGTCAGGCTGGCGGAGGCACGCGGCTACCGCGCGCTGAAGGGCTTTGTAAACGGACTTCTGCGGCGGCTGGCGCGGGACTGGAAAAGGGTTTCGCTGCCGGAGGAGGGTACTGCGGAATGGATTTCTGTGCGGTATTCCCACCCGCTCTGGCTGGTGAAAATGTGGGCAGCGTATTATGGTGTTTCGGAAACGGAACGGCTCTGCGCCGAAAACAACCAGCCGCCCGATGTGACGATACGGGTGAATACGCTGAAAACCACACCGGACAATCTGCGGAAACTGCTCAGGGAAAGCAATATAAAGGCTGTGCGGGGAAATATCTGCGAAAATGCCCTTCATCTTGCAAAAACAGATGATTTGACGAAATTGACGGCGTTTCAGGAGGGGCTGTTCCATATTCAGGACGAAAGCTCTCAGCTTGCCGTCAGGGTCTTAGACCCGAGGAAAGGAGATCGCGTACTGGATATCTGCGCCGCGCCGGGCGGAAAGAGTTTTACGGCAGCAGAAAAAATGGAAAATGACGGACAGATCGTATCAAGGGATATACATGCCCATAAAATAGAACTGATGAAAGAAACTGCCGCAAGGCTGGGTATTTCCTGCATGGAGTGCGAACAGAGGGACGGCATGGAGCCGGATGAAGGCACAGGGCGGTTTGACTGTGTGCTGGTGGACGCGCCCTGTTCCGGTCTGGGGCTGATGCGGAAAAAGCCGGATATTCGTCTGAAAAAAACAGGCAGCGAAATCGACAGTCTGATAGAGATACAGCGGAGAATATTGGAAAATGCCGGAAATCTTGTGCGCCCGGGCGGCGTGCTGGTATACTGTACCTGTACGCTGAGCCGCAAGGAAAATGAGAAAAATGTAGAGTGGTTTCTTGCGGAGCACCCTGCGTTTGAAGCGGAGGATATCACGCCGTTTCTGCCCAAAGAATGGGACTGGGCTGCGGAAACGGCAGGGAAAGGTTTTGTAACGCTCCTGCCGCACAGAACGGGAACGGACGGATTTTTCATTGCGCGTATGGCAAGGAAGGGATAACATGGCTAAAACGGACCTCAGGTCAATGGACAGCGTTGAACTGGAACAATTTATCATAGAGATGGGGGAACCTAAATTCCGGGCAAAGCAGCTTTTTGAATGGATACATGGAAAGCATGCCGCAGAGTTTTCGGAAATGACAAACCTTCCCAAAACGCTGCGGGAGAAGCTGGAAAATACGGCAAAGCTCCCACAGGCGGAAGTGGTGCGGAAGCTGGTTTCACAGAAGGACGGCACGCGGAAATATTTATTCGCGCTGGAAAACGGCTCTGTCATAGAAAGCGTATTGATGAAGTATGAATATGGAAATACGGTCTGTATCTCCACACAGGCGGGCTGCCGTATGGGCTGCCGGTTCTGTGCCTCTACGCTGGATGGTGTGGAGCGGAATTTAACAGCGGGGGAAATGCTTTCGCAGGTGTATGAAATACAGAAGGACTGCGGCGAACGCGTCAGCGGGGTTGTGCTGATGGGAAGCGGCGAGCCTTTGGATAATTATGAAAACGTGCTGAAATTTCTGCGGCTGATCAATGACTCGAAAGGGCAGAATATGGGCCAGAGGCATATCACGCTTTCCACCTGCGGGCTGGTTGATAAAATGTATGAACTGGCGGAGGAAAATCTGCAAATCACTCTGGCGGTATCACTGCACGCACCGAATGACGGAATACGAAACAGCATCATGCCGATATCGAAGGCGAACCCGATGGATACGCTGCTTGCTGCCTGCCGTGCATATGCGGAAAAAACGAAGCGGCGGATTACGTTTGAATATGCCATGATGCAGGGCGTGAATGACAGCGACGCATGTGCGCGGGAGTTGGCGGGACGGCTGCGGCATATGCTGTGCCATGTGAATCTGATACCTGTCAACGATGTGAAGGAGCGGGCGTTTGTGAAAAGCTCCGACGAGCGGGTGCGGCGGTTTGCGGCGGTATTGCAGGAGCATGGCGTGGAAACGACAGTACGGCGGAGACTCGGCAGCGATATTGACGCGGCGTGCGGGCAGCTGCGGCGCGGGTATTTGAAGAAATAAAGAACCCTGGGGCTCTGCCCCAAACCCCGCAAGCCCTTTGAAAAGGGCTTGACCCTAAACTTTATTGCGGAAAACTGCGTTTTCCGAAGGGAGTACCAGATATTTGATGCCCCGGCACGCGTATGCGTGACGGAAAGCGGGTCAAGGGCTGAAAGCCCTTGTGGGAGTTTGAGGGCAAAGCCCTCAGGGTCTTTCAAGCCTTGAAGCTCTTTCAAAGGAGGTGGAGCAGTTTTGAAAGCAGTTGGAATCAGCGACATCGGCAGATGCCGTAAAAATAATGAAGATGCATACCATATTACAGCGGGCGATGATCCTGCGCATAATATCTATGTCGTTGCGGACGGCATGGGCGGCTGCAATGCGGGCGAGGTTGCCAGCAGCAGCGCGATTGAAACATTTCTGGAATACCTCCGGCAGGAAAAGGAACATGCCGGGAGCGAAGAAACACTGGACCTGATGACGGGCGCAGTTGCCGCGGCAAATGAAGCGGTTTACCGGAAATCCAATTCCGCAAGGGAATTTGCTGAAATGGGTACAACGCTTGTGGCAGCGGTAATTCGGGAAGAAAAGCTGTTTGTTGTCCATGTGGGTGACAGCAGGGCATACTTATACCGAAAAAAAATGCTGAAGCCCCTGACAACTGACCATTCTTATGTGATGGAACTGGTAAAAATGGGCTCGATTACGAAGGAAGAGGCTGCGGAGCATCCTAAGCGCAATGTCATTACGCGCGCGGTTGGCATACGGGACAGCGTGGAAACAGACACCATGATACGTCAGGTGAAAAAGGGCGATATGCTCCTGCTTTGTACAGACGGGCTTTCCGGTATGCTGCGGGATGACGAGATCGCAAGAATACTGGATAAACGCTGTTCTGTGGAACGAAAAGCCGCAGTTTTGGTCGATGAGGCTAATAAGCACGGCGGATACGATAATATTTCTCTGATTTTGGTGGAGATTTAGGAGGTTATAATACATGTTACTGAATCCGGGTACTGTCCTGCGGGGCAGATACGAGATTGTGGAGAAGATTGGCTCCGGCGGCATGGCTGTGGTGTATCGGGGAAGGGACAGAGAGTTAGAGCGTTATGTGACGGTAAAGGTGCTTCGCGAGGAATACATCGGCGATGATGAATTTATTGAGCGTTTCCGTTCGGAGGCGCGTTCGGCGGCAAAGCTCTCCCACCCGAATATCGTGCGGGTATACGATGTTGGAGCGGACGATGATATAAACTTTATCGTTATGGAGTATATTCATGGGGATACGCTGAAAAAGGCGATTAAGGAAAAAGCCCCGTTTGACTCCCGCTCTACCATCAATGTGGCAATACAGGTTGCGTCCGCGCTTTCGCAGGCGCATAAAGGTCATATTGTACATAGGGATATCAAGCCCCAGAATATCCTTGTGGGGACGGACGGCGTGGTAAAAGTAACGGATTTCGGCATTGCAAGAGCCGCGACTGCGACAACCATGACAACAACGGCAAATGCCGCAGGGTCTGTCCATTATTTTTCGCCGGAGCAGGCGCGGGGCGGTTATGTGGACGAAAAAAGCGATATCTATTCCCTCGGCATTACGATGTTTGAAATGATTACGGGAAGACTGCCGTTCCAGGGGAATAATTCCGTTTCTATCGCGCTGAAGCACATCAATGAGGAACTGCCGGATATCCGACAATATAACCCGAATTGCAGCCCTTCTTTGGAGGGAATCATCCATAAAGCGACTATGAAAAAAGCGGATGAACGATATGCCAGCATTGAACTGCTTTTGGCGGACCTGATCCGCGCGAGAGCAGAACTGACAGGTGTGGCAATTCCTCCTTTAATGGAGGACGGCTCGCAGAAAAAGCAGGCGCAGTGGAAGGAGGTTCCGGAGGATTCTGTTATGGTGCGGCGCGGGTCTTCGACTGCACAACGTATGTCGAATACCGGACGGCGGGATGCAAACCGCGCGTCTGTTGCAATGAGTGGAGAAGTTGTGCCGGATACGAACGGAGTAAAAAACAGCGCAGCAAACAAAGTTTCCGGCATAAACAGTGCTTCCGGCACAAGCAGCGCGTCAGGCGCAGGCGGTGCGTTGGGTACAGGCAGTTTATCAGGTGCAGGCGATGCGGCAGGTACAGGAGGCGCATCGAATCCGAGCGGTGCGGGAATCCGCATGTCCAAACGGGCAGAAGCGGCGGCGCAGCTCCGCGCGGCACAGGCGGCAAAAGAAAAAGCTGAGGACGGGCGCGCGCAGGCAGTGCGGCTGGTGGAGGCTGTGGAGCAGACGAAGCCAGCAGACCAGAAGGAACTGGAATATATCCGTGCGCATAAGCGGCAGGAGCCGGCGGAAGAGCCGAGGGAGCTTGACGTGCCGCTTGTCAGCTTTGAGAAATATGGCAAAAAGCTGCGGCTGGCAAAAGAGGACGATTATGAACGGGAATATATGGAGGCTGAACCTGTACGGGCGAGCAAA
Organism: uncultured Anaerotignum sp.; assembly: GCA_910578425.1. Taxonomy (GTDB): domain Bacteria; phylum Bacillota; class Clostridia; order Lachnospirales; family Anaerotignaceae; genus Anaerotignum_A. The sequence goes on along the minus strand of CAJTQX010000019.1, from coordinate 33,819 downwards.
CGTCCGGAAAAGGTGCGCAAGAATCCCCGTTTGGAGGAGGATTATGACAGCGAATCCGACCGCCGCGCAGAGAAAAAGGTCATTATTGCGGCTGTTATCACAGCGTTGGTACTGATTGGCGTAATCTCTCTTGTGGGCATGCGCGCACTCAGCGGCGGCTGGGGCTTTGGCGGTTTTGCGGCTTCGGACGAGGAAGTCGAAATGCCGTCCCTGCTGGGCAAGACTCTTTCTGCTGCGACAAAGGAAGCGGAAGCCTTGGGAATCGAACTGGTCGAGGAAGGGCAGGAACAAAGCAAGTATTACGATACCGGCGAAATCTGCTACCAATCCGCAGTGGAGGGCACCAAAGTGCCTGTTAGCGGGAAAATCGGCATTAAAATCAGCACCGGGCTGATTTCGGAGAAAATGCCGGATGTAAAAGAACTTACAGAGGAAGAAGCAACAGAAAAAATCGTAAACCTTGTAGGGACAAACCCCAGTATAGAATATGAATATGACGAGGAAATAGAGGTCAGAAAGGTTATCGGGCAGAGCCCTGCGGAGGGAGAAACCATCAACGCCAGGAGCCGGATTATTTTGACAGTCAGCAAGGGCAAAGAAGGCGGCGATGTTGCAGTACCGAACGTTGTAAATGCGACAGAGGAAAAAGCAAGGCAGGATCTGGAGGCAGTCGGGCTTGTTGTCGGCACTGTTTCCCGTACGGAAAGTACGACGGTAGAAAAGGGCAAAGTCATTACGCAGACGATTTCCGCGAATCAGCAGGTGCCAAGCGGCAGCGTGGTAAACCTTGTAGTGAGCAGCGGCCCGCCGCAGACAAACGAACCGGAGCCGCCCCAGCAGAATACCCAGACGCCGGAGCCGCCGACACAGACTGTGCCGGATCATTCCGGCAGTATGACGGAAGGAACCAAATATTTTACCATCAGCGCGCCGGAGGGCAGCGGTTCGCATTATGTGCGTGTGGTGAAGAATGACGCGGACGGAGCGTTCCCTGTTGTGGACGAATACCGCGATACGGAAGATTTCCCGTACAGCGTTGCCGTAACGGGACGTGGCAGCGGCACAGTGACGTGCTATATTGACAGTGTGGAGCAATGGACACAAAGTGTGAATTTCTCAGAATAGGGTGAGGCGATGGAATGCTGGAAGGCGTGATCGTAAAAGGAATCGGCGGGTTCTACTATATTGATACGGAGCAGGGCGTTTATGAATGCCGCGCAAGGGGGATTTTTCGCAAAGAGGGAATCCGTCCGACTGTGGGGGACGCTGTGCGGATCTCCATATTGGATGAAGCCGGAAAAAAAGGCAGTTTGGACGAAATTCTGCCACGACGCAACGAACTGATTCGCCCGCGGGTATCCAATGTGGATCAGGCGGTGATCGTATTCGCCGCGAAAAGCCCGAATATGAATCTGGACCTGCTCGACCGCTTTCTGCTGCTTGCGGAGGAGCAGGAGCTGGAAATCCTGATTGTCATCAATAAAATTGACAAGGATAAAAACGAGGATTACATTGCGTCGGCGGAGCTTTACCGCCACGCGGGGTATCCTGTTATCTGCGCCAGCGCGCAGAAGGGGATTGGCATTGGGGAGCTGCGGCATGTTCTGGAAAACAAAATTTCCGTTTTCGCGGGACCTTCAGGCGTAGGCAAAAGCAGCCTGATAAATGCCGCTTTCCCGGGATTGGAATTGAATACCGGAGAGATCAGCCGGAAGATTCAGCGCGGCAGGCATACAACGCGCCACGCGGAACTGATACAGGTTTCAGAAAAAAGCTATATCGTAGATTCCCCGGGGTTTACCTCTCTTTTGCTGAACCATATTCCATCGGAAATATTACAGGTTTATTTCCGGGAGTTCCGTCCGTTTTTGAATCAATGCCGTTATACCGGCTGTATGCATATCAACGAACCGGAATGTGCTGTCAAGGAGGAAATCGGCAGGGCTGTTTCCGAACGGCGGTACGAAAGATATAAAACGTTTTATGAAGAACGGAAGGAAGAAGAGAGGAGAAGATAGCATGAACATTTTTCTTTCCCCATCGCTGCTTTCGGCGGATTTTGCACGCGTGGGCGAACAGCTTTCCCTGCTGGAGGAGGCAGGCGTGCCTTACCTGCATCTGGATGTGATGGACGGGATATTTGTGCCCAATATTTCCTTTGGCATGCCTGTTATCCAGAGCATACGCAAGGCAGCCAAAATGGTGTTTGATGTGCATTTGATGATTACAGAGCCGGAACGGTATGTAGAGGAGTTTGCGAAGGCGGGTGCGGATATTGTCAATTTCCATGTGGAGGCGACGAATGACCCGGCGGCTGTGCTTGCGAAAATAAAGAAAACGGGCGCGAAGGCGGGGATTACCATAAAGCCCGGCACGCCTGTGGAAACAATCAGGCCGTATTTGCCGGATGTGGATATGGTGCTGGTGATGACGGTGGAGCCGGGGTTTGCCGGACAGAAATTCATGCCGGAGCAGGTGGAAAAAATACGCCGCCTTGCGGAATGGAAAAAAGAGCTGGGTCTTGCGTATGATATCGAGGTGGACGGCGGCGTAACGCTGGAAAACGTGCGGACGTCTCTGGACGCGGGTGCGAATATCATTGTCGCAGGTTCGGCTGTGCTGGGCAAGGCGGATATTGCAGGGGCCGCGGGAGAGTTTTTGAAAATATTCAAGGAGTACGAGTGATATGAAAGCGTTGGTTTTTGCCGGAGCGGAAATCAAAGATTATTCTTTCTGTAAAGCATATATGGATGGGGCTGACGCAGTGATCTGCTGTGACAGTGGTTTGCGCCATGCAAAGGCGTTGGCGATACGTCCGGATTATATTGTGGGGGATTTCGATTCCGTTTCCCCGGAGGTCTGGGATTATTACAAAGGGCAGGGGATTCCTGTGCGGCAGTTTCCGGCACGAAAAAATGAAACGGATATGGAACTGGGCGTTCTGCTCGCGCTGGAGCTGGGCGCGGAGGAACTGGTACTGTTCGGCGGCATCGGCGACAGGTTTGATCATACGCTTGCCAATGCGCATTACCTGCTTTCCCTGCTGAAAAAAGGCGTGCGGGCAAGGCTTGTGGACGAAAAGAACTGTGTAGAAGTCATAGACAGACATCTGACGGTCTGTGGAAAGGTGGGGGATATTGTATCCACGATACCGCTTTCCATGGAAGTCAGGGGCATCACACTGAAGGGCTTTTCCTACCCGCTGACGGATTTTGACCTTGCGCTGGATGATGATTATATTGCGGTAAGCAACGTGCTCGCGGAGGAACGTGCAGAAATTGATATTCAGGACGGATATCTTTTCGTGATACGTTCCAGAGATTAACAACAGAATGGACGGGAACAGACCTGAATGAAAAAATCCCGCACATTTCCCGCTTTTCCGGCATAGGAATAAGAAAGGGGGTGGCGGGATGCGCAGAAGATGCAACGGCGCGCCGCTAAAATGGCTGTGCGGCGTGATAATGGCCGCGCTGGGGCTGGGTATGCTTTTGGCGTGCCTGCTGCCCCGGTGCGTTTTTCTTATCGGCGGGCTTTTGCTGGGCTGTGGGATATGGCTCGCCTGCAAGAGCAAAAGATTTTGAAAAAGAAAAAGCCGTTCTTCCTTACAAAAAGGGAGAATGGCTTTTGTTCTGCGGAAATCAGATTGCGCGCGTAATCTTGTTGGAACGCATGCATCTTGTGCAAACGTAAATAGATTTTACATTGCCGTTGTCTTCAACGATTTTGATTTTCTTTACGTTGGGTTTCCATTTTCTATTCGCACGTCTACTAACCTGACTACGGTTAATACTAATTCTATGGCCCCTGATCTGGCCCTTCTCGCAAATTTCACATCTAGCCATTTTTTGCACCTCCTTAGCTTGCCTCTGTGACATAACAAAGATATTTTAGCAGAAAACAGGAGGGTTTGCAAGAAAAATCATATGGATTTTACGGTTTTTTTTGCAAACGCGTTCGGAATAGAGTTTTGTAAGGAATTTGTAAGAAAGGTGTAAGGAATTTTTCAGAAAGACGATGTAAGAATATGGTATGCTGAAAAAAAGGGGGAATGGATATGAAACGGTTCGTTTTGTTGACAGTATTGGCAATGACATGGTGGAGTGTCCCAGCATTTGGGGCGGAAAGTATCCGCATACTGCGGAATGGGGAGGAGGTGCGGCTTTCGGACGGCATCCTCCGGCAGGACGGGACGCTGATGATGACATTGGAGGATTTGGCGGGGCTGACGGAAAGCGAGCTGCGGCAGGAGGATGGTGTAACTGTATTCGGCTATCGTATGGAGGACGGGGATGTTGTGCTGGAATATGAGCAGACAGCAACGCTGGTTGGAGATGTGGTGTATGACTGTTTGGGTCGTAAAATCCCGCTTGCGGGGAAGGTGGTCAGGAAGGACGGGGAGATTTATCTGCCCGCAAGGGCAATAGCAAATGCGCTGGGTTATACGGTGAAATGGAGCAGGGCGGACGGCGTGGAAACCTTTTCCGTGGAGCGTCCGGTTATGCCGAGGATTACGCTGGATGTGGCGTATGATAAGGAAGAACAGCGCGTGACGGGAACGATACGGAACAGGGAGCCGCAGGGATTTATGTTCGGTGAGGATTTTACGCTGGAACGCATGACTGCGGAAGGTTGGGAACGTATGCGGGAAGCGGAACCAAGGGATATCAATGCAATAGGATATGGCATGAATAGTTTTTGGAAAGGGTTATCTGACGGGGAAAGTCCTTATACCAGAAGGCTGTATTGTGCTTTGCCTGCTGGAAAATACCGCATTGGAATCCCGTTTACTTTCGACTATGAAGGCGCAGTATCGGAGGAATCCCTGAGGGAATTTTTATGGGAGGCACATGGGGTATATACAATGGAGGATATGAAAAAATTATTACAGGAAGATTTTGCGGAATACCGAAAAGGAAAGACGTCAGACGATTTGTGGAGCTTGTGGTTTTCTCTGGAATTCATATACTCCACACAATGGGGAAATATGGCGTTTTATTTTGCGGGGGCGGATTCTAAACCGGAGTATCATACAAGCACATATTATGTTTTGTATGGCGAATTTGAAGTAGAATAGAAAAATAAAATCCTGAGAAACCTGTTTACAGAGGGTTTCTCAGGATTTTTATGTTTTGTTTTGCATCTGTCAGTCCATAGCGTCGATTTCCTCCAGTGCGGTAAGCACGCTATTCATATCCTTCTCAGAGGGGATACGGAACCGCGCGGAATTTTTGCTGATAGTATAAAAATCGCTTCCGGAGATAACCAGAATGCGGCGTTTTGCAAATTCTCCGGCTAAATCCACTGCGGGATTGCTGTGTGTCAGCAGGCAGATAGATGTGCTTTCCGCCGTCTCCGCAATGGAAATGTGTTTCCAGGGATGCGCCAGGAGCATATGCTTGAGCGCGGCCGTTTCTTTCCGAAGGTCCTGCAAAAATCCTGCATCGGAAATGGTTTTCGCGGCAATGCTGCGGGAAAGCTCCGACATGCAGTAAGGATTCGTGATGTTTCCCATATACGACGTAAGCTGTTCCGGCAGGAGCAGATATCCGGCGCGGAGCCCCGCAAGCCCAAAGCCTTTGGAAAAGGTTTTGACGATAATCAGGTTATCATATTTTGCGAACAGGTTTGCGGCAGCGTTTTCGAGGGGCATATAATCGCCGTAGGCTTCGTCTACGATTACGGCTGTTCCCTGCTTCTGCGCGGCCTGCAATATGGTTTCGATTTCCGCCAGAGGAATCACCTGCCCTGTGGGGTTATTGGGGTTATCCAGATAAATCAGCTTATGCTCCGGCCTGAGTGCGGCAAGCATATCCGCCGCCGAAAATTTATAATTGTTTTCTGCCTTGAGGGGGACGCCGTCAAACATGCAGCCATGCATTTTTACGTCCGTTTCATATTCTGAGAACTGCGGCACATAGCCCAAGACACAGTCGCCAGGCTCCAGAAAAAGGCGGTTGATAAGATAAAGACCGCTGATAGAGCCGTCGCAGAGTACAATCTGCTTGTAGTTTAAGTCTGTGCAATTCTTCCAGTAGTTAATGATGCTGTCTTTGATGCCAACAGAATGGGGATAAGCACGCAGCATTTCAAACGTCAGTTCATTGAAAGCCTTTTCTGCCATCTCCGGAACCATAACAATATTGATGCCCTCCCCGCAGTCAATATCATAGGGCAAAGGTCCGGCGGATTCAATGGCATAGCTGACTTTTGTCTGCGATTTGATTGCATTGTTGATTTTCAATTCCATAGGAATTACCTCCTTTGTACTTTTTGAAGCATTTTTTCTGTTGTACTGTTGTGCGTTAAAACGCTACTGTTACAATATACCGGCAGGGTGGATTTGTCAATGTTTTTTGCAGGCAGGGGAATAAAAAAGTGAATTGTTTCAGGAAAGAAATTCCGCCGCATGGGATATGCGGCGGACAGAAGGGTCAAGGGCGAAAGCCCTTGCGGGGGTTGGGGGCAGGGCCCCCAGGGTTTTATTCTTTTACATTTCCTGATATGCCGTATCGTCTACGTCCAAAGCCTCTACAAGCCTGATTTCAGGGTTTTTCTGCATGAAATTGTTTAGGGTGTACTGGTTGGCGAACAGCAGAAGCGGACGCTCAAAATGGTCATACACCAGAGTGCTGCGGGCTACAACATAATCCTTCAGATCCTTCGGGGAACCGGATACAGCCCATCGTGCTACGCTGTAATCCAGCGGTTCCATGCGTACCTCTGAATTGTATTCGTTTGCCAGACGATATTCAAATACCTCAAATTGCAGTTGTCCGACCGCGCCAAGGATAACATCGTTAAATTCATTGTGATAAACCTGTATCGCGCCCTCCTGTGCAAGCTGCTGTACGCCTTTCTGGAACTGCTTTGCCTTCAGGGAATTGACTGGGTGTACCCTTGCAAAAAGTTCCGGCGGGAAAGTCGGCAGGGGCTCGAAAAAGAGTTTTTCCTTCCGGTCTGTCAGCGTGTCGCCAATCTGGTAGTTGCCGCTGTCATAAATGCCGATAATGTCCCCTGCAATGGCGGTTTCTACGGTTTCGCGGTCATTTGCCATCAGGTGTGTGGACTGACTCAGCTTCAACTGCTTGCCTGTGCGCGAAAGTGTGACGTTCATGCCGCGGGTAAATGTGCCGGAGCAGATGCGGAAAAACGCCAGTCTGTCCCGATGGGCAGGGTTCATATTCGCCTGTATTTTGAATATAAAGCCGCTGAAAAACTCGTCTGTGGGCCTGACTTCGCCCTCCGTTGTTTTTCTGGGACCCGGCGCGGGCGACCATTCCAGAAAATGCTGCAAAAACGGCGTTACGCCGAAATCCGCCAGTGCCGAGCCGAAAAAGACAGGCGAAAGCCGCCCTTCTTCTATAGCCTTGAGGTCAAACGGGTTGCCCGCACCGTCCAGAAGCTCCATTTCGCCGCGGAGGATGTCCAGGTTCGCATCGGAAATGACGCCTTCCAGCGCGTTGCCGAACACACCGTTTGCGCCCAGTTCTACAACGCCGTTCTTCTGTTTATATAGATAAACTTTATTTTCCAGACGGTCATAAATGCCCTCGAACGTCAGACCGTTGCCTATGGGCCATGTAACGGCTGTGGAGGGCAGACCGAGTGCGTCCTCCAAATCCGCCATACAGTCCAGCGGATCTTTGGACTGGCGGTCAAGCTTGTTTATGAATGTGAAAATGGGAATCCGGCGCATGCTGCAAACCTTGAACAGCTTGACTGTCTGCGCTTCTACGCCCTTTGCCGCGTCAATGACCATGACTGCGCTGTCTACAGAGGTCAGTATGCGGTAGGTGTCCTCGCCAAAATCGTTATGTCCGGGCGTATCCATAATGGAAACGACCTTGCCCTGATATTCAAACTGCATGACGGAGGACGTGACAGAAATACCACGCTGTTTTTCAATTTCCATCCAGTCGCTTTTGGCGAATTTTGCGTTGCGGCGGGCTTTGACCGTACCCGCTTCACGAATCGCGCCGCCGTGCAGCAGCAGTTTTTCGGTCAGCGTGGTTTTGCCCGCGTCGGGGTGGGAAATGATGCCGAAGATACGGCGTTTTTGTATCGCTTCTAAATTGCTCATAGGAATTTCCTTTCTGTTATAAACTGGCAGAGATTTTCTGCGCTTTTCCTATTTTACATGATTTTTTCCATAAAGGGAATAACGGAAACAGGAAAATCAGAAAATATGGAAAATTTAGCGTTTCCAAAGAAGCGAAAGGTGGTATGGCAGACACAAGGTTTGACCGTAGGCGGGTTTTATGGTATGGTATACAATAAGCTATAAAATGTGCAGTTTGCCGCCGGAGGGGCATTTCCCATGGCGGAGATATATGAGGTGAAGAAATGGAGAAAAAACAGTCAATTATCATACCGATGCTGACGCTGCGCGGGATGACGGTATTCCCCAATATGATTGTCAGCCTTCCGGCAGGGCGGGAAAAATCCCTTGCGGCGGTCAACGCGGCGGAGGATAACGCGAACCAGATTTTTCTGCTGACACAGCGGGACGCGTCCGTCATGGAGCCCGGAAGACGGGATTTATACAACATTGGCACGCTGGCGGTGGTAAAGCAGATTTTGAAGCTGCCGGGAAATCTGACACATGTTGTCGTGGAAGGGAAGGAGCGCGGCAGGCTGGAAGATATCCGTTCGAAGGGCTCCTGTGATTATGCGAAGATTACGACCATCGGGCAGGATTTTGAGGGAGAGCCGGATACGTATATGCTGGCACTGATGCGGATTGCTGTGGAGCAGTATGAGGAATATATGAAGCGCGTGCCGAATACGACTTCTGTGGACCTGCTGGGAAACATCACAACGGCAAAGATGCCGGGACTGCTGGCGGATATTGTTGCCACAGGGCTGGATATTCCGGTGCACCGCAAGCAGTACCTTCTGGAAATACTGAATCCGATAGAACGCCTGGAAGCGGTTGTAGCAGAAATGCGGCAGGAGCGTGCCGTTCTGGATATAAAAAAAGAAATTGAGGGCAAAACGAAACAGCGGATAGACCAGAACCAGCGGGAATATTTTCTGCGGGAAGAAATGAAGGTTTTGCAGGAAGAACTGGGCGATAAAGATGGAATCGGTGCGGACGCTGCGGATTTCCGGAAACGGCTGGAAGAAAAAAATCCGCCGGAACAGGTGCGGAACACCATTGAACGGGAGATCAACCGTATGATGAAAATTCCGGTAACTTCTCCGGAATCCAATGTATCCCGCAATTATATTGATACGCTGCTGAACCTGCCCTGGCAGGAGCGGACGGAGGAAATTTTTGATCTGGAGCGTGCCGCAAAAATACTTGACAAAGACCATTACGGGCTGAAAAAGGTAAAGGAGCGCATATTAGAGTACCTTGCGGTGCGGGAAAACGCACCGGAGGAAAACGCGACAATACTCTGCCTTGTCGGACCGCCAGGGGTAGGCAAGACCTCTATTGCGCGTTCTGTGGCAAAGGCACTGAACCGGAAATATGTCCGAATGTCGCTGGGCGGCGTAAAGGATGAGGCGGAAATTCGCGGACACAGGCGGACATACATTGGCGCGATGCCCGGGCGCATTATCAACGCGATGAAACAGGCAGGAACGGTAAACCCGCTGATGCTTTTAGACGAAGTGGATAAGCTGGGTGTTTCACATAATGGAGATCCTGCCGCCGCCCTCCTTGAAGTGCTGGACGGGGAACAGAATAATACCTTTCGGGATCATTTTGTGGAACAGCCGTATGATTTGTCCCATGTGCTGTTTATGTGTACGGCAAACAGCCTGGACACCATTCCCCAGCCCCTGCTGGACAGAATGGAAGTGATACAGCTGAGCAGCTACACTTCTCTGGAAAAGCTGCATATTGCCCAAAAGCACCTGCTGGGCAAACAGAGGAAACGTCATGGTCTGACGGCGCGGCAGATTAAGATTAGTACGGACGCTATAGAGGAAATGATAGACGGATATACGCGGGAGGCTGGTGTGCGCCAGTTGGAACGCGTCATTGGCACAGTATGCCGGAAGGCGGTTAAGGCGGTGCTTTCGGGAGAGAAAAAGAGCCTGAACGTTTCCGTACAGAATCTGGAGGATCTGCTGGGCGTGCGGAAATATACGCAGGAGAAGATTTATCAGGAGCCGCAGGTGGGTATTGTGCGGGGGCTGGCATGGACAAGAGCCGGCGGGACAACGCTTTCCATTGAGGTGAATGTAATGCCCGGCGAAGGAAAATTTAAGCTGACGGGCAACCTCGGCAAAGTGATGCAGGAATCGGCGGATGCGGCAGTCAGCTTTATCCGTTCCCGCAGTGCGGATTTCCGGCTGGAGGAAGATTTTTATAAAAAGAAGGACATCCATATCCATATCCCCGAAGGCGCAACGCCGAAAGACGGACCCTCCGCCGGTGTGACGATGGCGACCGCGATGCTTTCCGCACTGACAGGCGCGAAGGTACGCAGTGATATAGCAATGACAGGGGAAATCACAATCCGCGGCAGGGTGCTCGCCATCGGGGGCTTGCAGGAAAAAATACTTGCGGCAAAAAAAGCGGGAATCAAGACGGTGGTATTACCGAAGGAAAACGAAAAAGACTGGAAAGAGGTCGATGAGGAAGCAAAGGAAGGGCTGGAATTTGTGCTTGCGGAAACAATGGAAGATGTACTGCGCGCTGCCCTTGCGGAAGGAGAAAGCGTATGGAAGTAAAAAACAGCTCTCTGGCGGCAGTTGGAACGAATTTTTCGCAGTACCCGCAGGATGGAAGACCGGAGATTGCCTTTGCGGGGAAATCCAACGTAGGGAAATCCACGCTTATCAACGCCATGCTGGGGCGGCGGGCTTTGGCGCGCACGAGTTCTCAGCCCGGCAAAACGCGCACCATCAATTTTTATGATGTGAACGGCGTGATGTATGCGGTTGACCTGCCTGGATATGGTTATGCAAAAGCACCGAAAACGGAAATCGCCAGATGGAGCAAAATGATAGAGGAATACCTTCAAAGGCGGGAGGAGCTCAAGGCAATTATACTGCTGATTGACATTCGGCATGAGCCGGGGAAAAACGATGTGATGATGTATGAGTGGCTCAGGCATTATGGCTACGATATCATCATCGCCGCTACAAAATCCGATAAGCTGAACCGCAGCCAGATACCGAAGCAGCTTTCCATGATCCGGAAAACGCTCGGCCTGGGCGCGGGAGATGTGCTGATTCCTTTTTCCGGCGAGAAAAAAACAGGCATAGAAGAGCTTTGGGCGGAGATGGAGCGGTTCTTATGCGTTTAGAATAAGGGGAACAGGGCGGCGGGACAGGCGGCTGGGCTTAAGAAAATCAATTTTTCTTATGGCGGCGGCTATAATGCCGCCTTTTTTGTTCCCCCTTTTCGGAATTATGTGCCCATTGAAAATGGCGGATAAAGATTTTATAATCAAATATATAAATCAAGGTTTAAGGAGAAAGAATATGAAAAATTTTTCTATGCCAAAACAAGTTTCTCCGACATTAGAACTAGATGAGTTAACAAGGCTGAAACATAGTTTAGAAAAGTATGTATCAAGAGAAGCTGCGGAAAGTATACTAAAGGAAATTCCATTATCTGTAAATTCAACACCAGACATTCGAGCCGAGTGGGTAGAAAAGATGTCTGCTATTCTTGAAAACAGATTTGATATGGAAACGGTAAAAAACATCCGCCAAGAGTGCTGTTGTAATGAAAATGGCAGATTAGAAGATACAGCAGATAACTTGAAACAACTTTATTTCTCTTTGGATAAGGATTTGCATAGATTTGTCAGTGCTCTGAATGAAAATGGTGCCGGTTGGTTTATGAAAGAGAATCAATTATATACAAAGATGTTTTTTTGTGAATGTCCTATGTTGGAAAAAACAAAAAATTCAAATTCATTAACATGGTGTTATTGCACTGCCGGATATAACAAAAAATTATTTGAGATTGTTTTTGAAAAACCTGTTTATGCAGAAATTGTGCAAAGCATACGGCAAGGATTTGATTTTTGCCTTTTGAGAATTACATTTCAATAAATTCCAGTTTACAGAGCGGTTCGGCAGTTTCGGGTCATGTGATTTGCGCGGGAATATACTTTATATTTTGCGCTGGGAACACTTTTCAGGACAGGGGATTTTTATTATGATTTCCATAACAGGGCAGGTGAGAACGTATGGAAGAAAATTATAAGATATTGCTGGTAGACGACGAGGAGGAAGTGCGGACAAGCATCATACGGAAAATAGACTGGGACAAGGCTGGCTTTACGGTAATCGGCGACGCGGAAAACGGCAGGGACGCATTGGAGAAAATTGAACTGCTGGAGCCGGACGTCGTGCTGACGGATATCCGTATGCCCTATATGGACGGGCTGGAACTTGCGGCGGAGCTGCACAGGAGCCGCCCCTCCATACGGCTGGTGATATTTTCCGGCTATGATGATTTTGAGTACGCGAAGCAGGCGATTCGGCTGGATATTACGGAATATATCCTGAAGCCGGTCAACGCGCGGGAATTGACGGAGATACTGGAAAAGCTGCACGCCAGCCTGGATGAGGAGATTGAACGTCTGCGGGGCGAAACGGCTCTGCGGGAGAGCTTTGCAAAAAATCTGGATGTTCTGCGGGAGAATTTTCTGGGCAATCTGGTGAAAGGCAAGGCCGAGCCTGCGCAGATTGCGCGGAGCATGGAGGAGTACGGTCTGGGGCTGATGCGGGGAAAATGCTGGACAGCCTTGAAAATCAACATTGGCGGGGGCAGTTCCATTTTCCCCATGACAAAAGAGCAGAGCATGGCGGCAGTGCCTGTGCGCAGACTTTTGGACAGCCGCCTTTCGGAATGGGGCGAATTTACCAGCTTTCATCGTCCGTCTGGCCTGAGCGTGATTGCCGCGTTGGAAGATGAGGCGGCTCTTGCGGGGCTGATGACACTGCTGGATGACGTCTGTCGGGAAAGCCGGAAAATACTCCGCCAGTCGCTGACCATTGGCATCGGCCGAATCGTCAGCCGGATTGAGGAAATCGAACAAAGCTACAGCAGCGCGCGGGAGGCCGTTTCTTATGGCGGCATTGCGGGAGATGTCATTTATATCAATGATGTGGAGCCGCAGCAGAGGGCGATGCTCTGGCTGGATGATAAGGCAGGGGCGGAATTGAACCACGCGCTCTGTTTTGGGGATGAAGAAAGCATACTTTCCTGTGTGGAGAATATTGTGCGCCCTATGAAGGGCGGAGCGATGGCGAACGGCGTACAGGCGTATCTGATTGGAATTTTGAATGTCATTCTGCGTGTTGTGCAGAAAAATGAGCTGGACGAACAGTTGATTTTCGGGGAATACGGCGATTATAACGGCGTGCTTTCCGGCATCACAGAGGCAGAGGAAACAGCCCGCTGGCTTTCGGGCGTATGTTTTTCGGTCAACGGCTGCGTTTCCAGTGCGCGCAGGGGAACGACCCGCACCATCATACAGGAGGCAAAACGTTACATTGAGGAGAATTATCAAAATTCCATGCTTTCTCTGGAAATGCTCTGCGGACACCTGCATATGAGTACGGCTTATTTTTCTACGATATTCAAGCGGGAGGTGGGCGAAAGCTATACTTCCTATCTGACGGGGATACGCATGGAAAAAGCGGCGGAGCTTCTGAAAAGCACAGACGACAAGACGTATGCCATTGCCGCCCGCGTGGGCTACGATGAGCCGAATTATTTCAGCTATGTATTCAAAAAACGCTACGGCGTTTCACCGAATAAATTCAGAGGAAAGTGAGGGGCTGCCGGTGGGGATTTTGGAACGGCTGAAACAGACGGTTTGGAGCAGGTTCAGGCTGGACGGACAGCGGCTGGAACTGCGTCGGGTGATATGGATATCGTTCACGGCGGCGGCGGTAGGAATTTCCCTTTTTATGGGGCTTTCGTTCTATGGACGTTTTATGCAGCAGACGCGGGAAACCCTGCGGGAGGAAAACCGTTCTCTGCTGGAACAGGCGGGTTACCAGTTTCATGCTTATATCCGAAATATGATGAAGGTTTCTGATTCGCTGTATTACAGTGTGATAAAACGACGGGATGTGGACGAGGAATTTATTCTGGATTCCTTTCAGCTGCTTTATGATACGAACAGGGAGGAAGTGCAGAGGATCGCGCTTTTTTCAGAGGACGGGCAGCTTCTGGCCGCGGCGCCGGCAGGGAAACTGCGGGAAGGCGTGGATGTTCATAGAGAGGAATGGTATCGGAGGACGCTGGCGCGGGAGGAAAACATTTCGTTTGGGCATTTGGAAATTGAGCGTTTGTTTGAAACCTCGCCGGAAGAATATACCCGCGTGGTGCCTATGACGCGGGTGGTGAAAATCAGCCGCGGGGAGGAAGAAGAAAAGGGGATACTGCTCATCCAGTTGAAACAGAGCGGGCTTCAGGATGTTTTTTCTGACCTGCTTCTGGGCGAAGGATCTTACCTTTATCTGACAGATGCAGATGGAAACCTGCTCTGCCATCCGAGGCAGGAACTGGTAGAAAGCGGATTGCTGAAGGAATGGAGACCAGGAGAGGGAACAGATTTCTGTCCGCAGGGGGGGGACAAAAAGGCGGAGTATTCTGTCAATACCGTAGGCTATACGGGCTGGAAGATCATCGGCGTGATGCAGAGCGGCATGGTTTCCCTGAATGCCTTTCAAAGCAGCATAATGATACTGTTCCTGCTGCTGTTTTTCCTGAGCGTGATGGTCTTGATCAATTCCTTTCTTTCAAGAAAGGTTTCTGCGCCCATGCGGCGGCTGGAAGAAGCGGTCAACCAGATTGAAGCGGGGGATCTGGATACAAAAATACAACCCTCCGGCTTTTACGAGGTCTGGCATTTGGGGAAGGCGATCAGCCAGATGCAGGAAAACCTGAAACGGCTGATGGCAGATATTGTGGAGGAGCATGAAGCCAAACGCAGGAGCGAACTGATGGCTTTGCAAAACCAGATTAACCCGCATTTCCTGTATAACACGCTGGACATCATCGTCTGGCTGATTGAGAACGGGAAACGGGAGGAGGCGGCAGAGACGGTGACTGCACTGGCGCGGTTTTTCAGAATCAGCCTGAGCGGCGGAAAAAATATCATTCCGATTGGGGACGAAATGGAGCACGTCCGCAATTATTTAATGATACAGGAAATGCGCTTCAAAAACCGCTTTACCTATTCCTTTGACGTGGAGGAAGGTGTGGAAAGCTGCGGCACGATAAAGCTGATATTGCAGCCTGTTGTGGAAAATGCCATTTACCATGCTATGGAATTTATGGACGGCGATGGGGAGATACGCATTTCTGCAAGGCGGGACGGCAGCGACCTTTTGATAGATATTGAGGACAACGGCTGTGGTATGCCGGCGGAAACGGTGGAAAAAATACTGGCGGGCGAATGCGTCAGCCGGAAAAAGGGCGGTGTTGGCCTGCAAAACGTGCGGGAGCGGCTGCGGCTTGTGTTCGGCACGGAATATGGACTTTCGCTGACCTCTGAGCCGGACGAAGGTACACAGGTGCGGATACGGATTCCTGCTGTGCCGTATGAAACGCTGGCGGAAAGGAGGCTGGATTCCTTTGAATAAAAAAATGAAAAAGTTTCTTTTTGCCGATATATTCCTGCTGGTGTTCCTGTTTCTGCTGTCCTCTACAGATTTTTTTGTGCGGGAACGGAAAACGGAGATCATTCGGATCGCTGTGCTGACGGATGCGCCTGCCGGACGTCAGTTGGAAAATTTCAGGGCGGGCGTGACGAAAGCCGCAGCGGAATGGAATGTAGACGTAAGTTTTTCCGGCCTTGCCGATATGCGGACAGGGGAAGAAAAACGGGCGGCAATACAGCGGGAGCTGGATACAGGCTGCAGGGGCATTGTATTGCAATGTGGGGACAGCCGCCATGCGGAGGAAGCACTGGAAAGCGTGCCAGTCGGCGTGCCGGTCGTATTATATGACAGCGAAGCGGATTCGGCGCGTGTACGCGCCAGGATTGGCGGGAACGCAGAGGAAGAAAGCCGCCTGTTGGCAGAGGCTGTGCTGACAGGGCGGGAAAGGGGAGAAAGCGTGACGATTGTGGAAACACCGCAGAAAAGCTGGTATATGGAACAGTTGCATGGGCTGTTGGAGGAACGGCTGCGGCAGGCGGGCGTGCTGGTGCGGAGGGTTTCGCTGGGGGAAACGGCCGCTGCTGAAACGCTGATGAAGGGCATGGCGGCGCAGGGCGGAAATATCCTTGTTTCCGGAGATATATCAGTTTTACAGGCGTTGGGGGAGGCGAATACAGAAGGGATTCCTGTTTTTGGCGCGGGCTTCAGCGGTGCGGTGCGCGGGCTTCTGGAGGAGGGGGCAGTCTGTGGTACGGTCGTACACAGGGATTATGAAGCGGGATACCTCGCTGTGGAGGAGGCCGCGCGGATATTGCAGGGGAAAGGTGCGGCAGAGGAAACGGTCGTTGTGGAATCTGTGCTTGTGTCAGCGGAAACGCTGCGCGATAAAAATGTGGAAAGCGTGGTATTTCCTTATATTTAAGGAAAGAAAAGTTTGAGGGAATTTTGAGCGTAAGGAGAGATAGCTTTGGGGAAGAAAGCCAGGAGGCTGCTGTGCCTGTGTCTGTTGGCGGCGGTTATGGGCGGCATTGCATGGAAAACACATGATGCGGTGCAGAAGCCTTTGCAGATTGGCGTATCCGTCTATCTGGATACGGATACATTTGTGGAGAAAATCATTTCCGGCATGGAGGAAGCTGCCCATGCGTATGAGCAGGAAACCTGCAGGAAAATCGTGCTGAATATTTCTGCGGCAAACGGCAGCCAGCGTTTGCAGAATGAGCAGGTCAAGCGGTTTATGGCGTCCGGCTGTGATGCGGTGTGTGTGAATCTCGTCGACCGGACGAGCGCGTCCTCCATTATCGACATTGTTTTGCAGGAGGACCCTTCTGTTCCGGTTATATTTTTCAACCGTGAACCTGTTCCGGAGGATATTATGCGCGGGGAACGGATATACTATGTAGGCTCAGATGCGAAACAGACCGCTGTGCTTCAGGGAAGGTCTGTAGCGGCGGGGTTGCGGCGGCGGCCGGAGATGGATAAGAACGGCGACGGCGTTTTGCAGTATGTCATGCTGGAGGGCGAAATGGGGCATCAGGATGCCATCATGCGCTCCGAGTACTCCGTAGAAACGATAGAGGAAGCGGGCATTTTGCTGAAAAAACTGGATTCCGGTACGGCGGACTGGGAACGTGGGCGCGCCAAAATGCTTATGGAGCAATGGCTGGCGGCTTACGGCAACGAAATCGAGCTGGTGCTCTGCAATAATGACGATATGGCTCTTGGCGCACTGGACGCGCTGGATGCGGCCGGCGTTTCTGCGGCAGTCTTTGGTGTGGACGCAACGGATGTTGGTATGGAGGCCCTTTCCGCGGGAAGACTCTGGGGTACGGTGGACTGCAATGGCAAGGCGCAGGGGCGGGCGGTGTTCCGTCTTGCGGCGTGCATTGCAGCAGAGGGCAGGGCACCGGGAGACGTGCTGCTCCAGAAGGAACGCTATGTCAGGGTACCTTTATACAACAGAATGTCAGCAAAATAGCATGTTCTGGAAAATCTGCTGCCGGAACTGCCAGAAAAAAATGCGGATTTGAAAAAATTTTGTCGAATTTGACGGGGAAATCAAATAATTTTTATGGTAGTAGGAAAAAAAATCTATGTTTTGCTTTTGGACTTTTTGGTATAATACTCCCAACAGCGGACATTCCGCTGAATAACCTGTTACAGCCGCTGCGATGGCGGCAAAATAAGGAGGAGGATACTCATGAAAAAGAAATTTTTGGCGATGCTGATGGCATCCGTGATGGTTTTGGGCTTAGCAGCCTGCGGCGGCGGTTCCCAGCCTGCAGCGGACAGCGGTGAGGGCGAAGGCGAAGGCGGCAGCCTTCCTACAGTAGGCGTTCTGATCTACAAGTATGATGATACTTATATTTCCACAGTTCGGAATGCGCTTCAGGCTGCGCTGGACGGCAAGGCTGAGATCATTATGCAGGACGGCAAAGGCGATCAGGCTACACAGAACGACCAGCTTGACGTTATGATCGAAAAAGGCGTAGACGTTCTTTGTGTAAACATGGTTGACGCAAAGGCTGCAAGCGGCGTTGTGGACAAAGCAAAAAATGCTGGCATCCCTACTGTTTTCTTCAACAGAGAGCCTGACACAGACGTAATCAAATCTTACGAAAAAGCTGTCTTCATTGGCACAAACGCTGCGGACGCAGGCAAAATGCAGGGCGATCTTGTAAAGAAGATCTTTGACGAACATCCTGAATATGACCTGAACGGCGACGGCAAGGTACAGTATGTTATGTTCCAGGGCGAACCCGATAACCCCGAAGCAATCGCGCGTACACAGTACAGCGTAGAGCAGGCTGTGGAGAACGGCATTGAAATGGAACAGGTTGGCGAAACACAGGTCTGCAACTGGGATACAGAAACAGCCCAGAAAGCAATGGAAGCAATGCTTGCAGCAAACGAAGGCAAGATTGAGCTTGTACTGGCGAACAATGATGGTATGGCAATCGGCTGTATCGCTGCGCTTTCCAACATTGGCTACAACACAGGTGCTGAAGGCGCGAACTTTATCCCTGTAATCGGCGTTGACGCGACAGATGCAGCGAAAGACGCGATCCAGAACGGCACAATGAGCGCGACAGTATTGCAGGACGGCCAGGCAATGGGCGATGCGATCGCAGCAGTTGCACTGAACCTTGCAGGCGGCGCAGATTTCCTTGCAGGCACGGATTACAGCTTCGACGACACAGGCGTTGCAGTTCGTATCCCTTACGCACCTTACGAGGGCGAATAATACCGGCAGGTAACTTTATACAGTTTTTAGCTGTGGAAGAATGTTCGCACAGTGGGGGCTTCCTCACTGTGCGTTCTTCGATAAAAGGAAGCGTGGTGAAAATGCGGTGAATGAAAATCAGGAAAAGACGACTGCGGAAGTGGTGACGCTGGAAAAGACACAGCCCGCATCCGAATTTGTACTGGAAATGACGGATATTGAAAAGCAGTTCCCCGGCGTAAAGGCTTTGGATCACGCGAAGCTGCGGCTGCGCCCCGGCACAGTGCACGCACTGATGGGCGAAAACGGCGCGGGCAAATCCACACTGATGAAGTGTTTATTTGGCATTTATAAACAGGACGGCGGCGAAATTTGCATTGACGGACAGCCGGTACATTTTACCGGTCCGAAAAACGCTATGGAAAATGGCGTTGCAATGGTACATCAGGAGCTGAATCAGGTTCTGCAGCGCAGCGTTATGGAAAATATCTGGCTGGGGCGTTTCCCGAAGCAGGGCGGTCTTGTCAGCCATAAAGTAATGTTCGAGGAAACGAAAAAGGTTTTTGATGACCTTGATATTCCTGTAAACCCGAAAACCATCATCGGTAAACTGAGCGTTTCCCAGCGGCAGATGGTTGAAATTGCAAAAGCGGTATCTTATAACGCGAAAATTCTTGTTCTGGACGAGCCGACTTCTTCCCTGACACAGGAAGAGGTTGAACATCTTTTTGTAATCATCAATAAATTAAGAGCAAAAGGCGTGGCAATGGTTTATATCAGCCACAAAATGGAGGAAATCCTCCGCATTTCCGATGAAGTTACTATCATGCGCGATGGACAGTGGATTGCAACGGAACATGCCTCCGAACTGACAACAGACAAGATTATTAAGCTGATGGTAGGGCGCGATCTGACAGAACGGTTCCCGCCGAAAACGAATGTGCCCGGCGATGTTGTCATGGAAGTGAAAAATCTGACGGGGAAATATATGCCGAGCTGCATAGACGTCAGCTTTAACCTGCACAAGGGCGAAATCCTTGGCGTTGCAGGGCTGGTGGGCAGCAGGCGGACAGAACTTTTGGAAACAATCTTCGGCATTGCCCACCATGAGAAGGGCGAAATTTTGAAAGACGGCAGGCCGATTCAGAATAAAACGCCGAAGGACGCGATTGCAAACGGCTTTGCGATGCTGACGGAGGAACGCCGCGCGACGGGTATTTTCGGCGGCATGAGCATACTTTTTAACTCCGTCATTGCGAATATCAAAAATTACCGGAAAGGTATCCTGCTTTCCAACGCGACGATGAAAACGGATACACAGTGGGTCATTGAGAGCATGCGGGTGAAAACGCCCAGCCAGAAGACACACATCCGCTCCCTTTCCGGCGGCAACCAGCAAAAGGTCATCATTGGGCGGTGGCTCCTGACAAAGCCTGAAATCCTCCTGCTGGACGAGCCGACCCGCGGCATTGACGTCGGGGCGAAATACGAAATTTATCAGTTGATCATCAACCTGGCGAACGAAGGGAAAAGCGTTATCGTCGTTTCCTCCGAAATGCCGGAGCTGCTTGGCATCTGCGACCGTATCATGGTAATGAGCAACGGCCATCTGGCGGGCACGCTGGATATTAAGGACGCAAATCAGGAAGAAATCATGCGCCTTGCCGCGATGTATGTATAAGGGGGTAACGTTACATGGAAGATAAAAAGAACTGGTCTGAGTTTCTGCTGAATTACGCACTGTACTTTATCCTTGGCATCATGATCCTCTGCGTAATCATTGCAGACCCCTCATTCCTTTCAATCAACAATATGTGGAAAATTTTGGCGCAGGCGTCTACAAGGGGTATCCTCGCGCTGGGTGTTGCCGGCATGATCGTACTCGCCGGTACGGACCTTTCGGCTGGGCGTATCCTGGGCTGCGGCGCGGCTGTTTCCGCGTCCCTGCTGCAAAGCGTGACATATGCGTCCCGTATGTATAAGGGCATTACGGAGCCTCTGCCGCTCTGGATACCGCTGGTGCTTTCCATTGTAGTCTGTGTGGTATTCTGTCTGGTAAATGGTTTTGGCGTTGCGAAGCTGCATATGCATGCCTTCATCATTTCGCTGGGCACGCAGCTTATTGCGTATGGTATCCTGTGTCTGTATATCGACAGCCAGGAGGGCGGCGCGCAGCCTCTGGCAAGCCTTGACCCCCGTTACATCGACCTTGTAAACGGACGGCATCTTTTGGGCGTGCCGAATCTGGTCTGGTTCCTGATTATCTGTTCCATTGTTATGTGGGTGGTATGGAATAAGACGACGCTGGGCAAGAATATGTTTGCGATTGGCGGAAATACTGAAGCGGCGGCCGTTTCCGGTGTAAACGTAGCAAAAAATATTATGTTGGTTTATCTGGTTGCAGGCGTGCTTTACGGCATTGCGGCGTTCCTTGAAGCAGGACGTATCCAGTCCGTTACAACGGCGACTGGTCTGAACTATGACCTTGACGCGATTTCCGGCTGCGTTATCGGCGGCGTTTCGTTTAACGGCGGTATCGGTACCATTCCCGGTATCCTTATTGGTGTTATTATATTGCAGGTAATCAACTACAGCCTGTACTATCTGGGTGTAAACGCATATCTGCAATATGTTATTAAAGGCTTGATTATTATTCTTGCCGTTGCGATTGACGTTCGGAAATATATTGCAAAGAAGTAAGATTTTCTGTGGAAAAAACAGCACAATTCCCTCTGGAAGCCTCCGGAGGGATTTGTTATACTTGAAAGAAGAAAGGAGCCGAAGCCTTTGGAGGAGAAGGAACGGGAGCTTATCATGACAGAGGAGAGCCTGCTGGAAAAACAGCGGGAACTGGAACAAAAAGAGGAAGAACTGAAAAAGAAGGAAAGCGTACTGCAAAAGGCAGAGGAAAAGATTGCCAGGGCGAAATTTGGGATATATGACCGGATAGATGTTTCTGTTGGCACGATGGATAAAATCATATTCGTGCTGGGGACGCTGCTGGTGATTGCCGTTTTCGCAGGCATTTTTATAGGGAATCACTGATTTTTTCCGGTGCGTGGAGCAGCGAAGGAATCAGGGGTTCCCCCAAATAAGGCGGAAGGGAGCATAGGACGATATGCAGGACAGGGAAATCAAGGAAGAAAAGCTGCGCGAGGCATATCCGCGGTTTTCGCAGGATAAGGAAATCTATCTGGAACGTATCCGGCGGGTAAAAGAAGGCTTTGCAGGGACATACGGGAAAGAATATCCCCGCATTTTCAGCGCGCCGGGACGGACGGAAATCGGCGGGAACCATACAGACCATCAGCATGGGTGCGTGCTGGCGGCGGCGGTGGATATGGACATTCTGGCGGCGGCACTGCCCAACGGCACAAAGACGATACGTGTTCTATCCGAAGGCTTCGCGCCGGACGAGGTGGATTTGGCGGACGTCCATGTGCGGGAGGCAGAAAAGAATACCTCCGCTGCATTGATTCGCGGCGTTGCGGCAAGAATGATAGAGATGGGGTATCCGGTAGAAGGGTTTGATTTGTATGCCGTTTCCAACGTGTTGAAAGGTTCGGGGCTTTCCTCCTCGGCGGCGTATGAGGTACTTTTGGGTACGGTCATCAACGGACTGTTCTGCGGCGGGAAGGTTTCCCCTGTGGAGATTGCGCGGATTGGGCAGTACGCGGAAAATGTGTATTTCGGCAAGCTGAGCGGGCTGATGGATCAGACGGCTTCGGCAGTCGGCGGCATTGTGGCGATTGATTTTAAGGAGCCGGAAACGCCGGAGGTACGCAAGCTGGATTTCCGTTTTGAAACAACGGGATACAGCCTGTGTATCATCGATTCCGGCGCAGACCATGCAGACCTTTCCGATGAATATTCCGCTATCCCGATGGAGATGCGTGAAGTCGCGGCAGAGCTGGGGGCGGAGGTCCTGCGGGATGCGGACGAAAACGTGTTCAGGGAAAAGCTGGCAGAAATCCGGCAGAAAGCGGGCGACCGCGCTGTGGTGCGTGCGTTCCATTTCTTTCGTGACAGCAAACGGGCTGTTGAGGAAGCGGAATATCTGCAAAAAGGAGAGTTCCAGAAGTTTTTGCGGCTGGTGAAGGAATCCGGCCAGTCGTCCGTAATGTATTTGCAGAATGTTCGGGTAGAAGGGCGGCTTCGGCAGCAGGAAGTGCTGTATACGTTGGCGGCGTGCGATATGCTGCTGGGGGAAAGCGGCGCGTTCCGGGTGCATGGCGGCGGCTTTGCGGGCACTGTGCAGGCGTTTGTGCCGAATGAACTGCTGGAAGAGTTCCGGCGGGGTATGGAGCAGATGGTCGGCGCGGGGCGGTGCCACGTGCTTTCGATACGGAGCGCGGGCGGCGTGGAGTTGACTTGAAAAGACTAAAACCTTGAGGGTTTCACCCTCAAACTCCCACAAGCCGGTCAGTACTTTGCGCCGTAACCGTCGCAAAGCCGCGCTGTGCGCGTCCGGACTTCTTTCCGGTACCTATTGAAAAGGGTTTGACCCCAAACTTTATTGCAGAAAACTGCGTTTTCCGGAAAGGATAAAGAGGGGGCTGTGCTAAAATATTTCCTCCCCATCGCATGAAATGCGATGAAAAGCGGGTCAAGGGCTGAAAGCTCTTGTAGGGATTTGGGGGCAAAGCCCCCAGGGTCTTAGCTCTTAATACAAACAAAGGAGATGTGTGCATATGGCGATTTTGGTGTTGGGCGGAGCCGGATATATCGGTTCCCATACAGTAGCCGCGCTTTGTGAGGCAGGCAGGGACGTTGTTGTAGTGGATAATTTGGAAACAGGCCATAAAGAAGCAGTTCACCCCGATGCGAAATTTTATCAGGGGGATATCAGCGACCATGATTTTATCAGCGGCGTGTTCCAGAAGGAAAACATTTCTTCTGTTATCCATTTTGCGGCGTATTCGCTGGTTGGCGAAAGCGTGGAAAAACCTTTGAAATACTATGAAAATAACCTTTGCAAGACAAGAGATTTCCTTGCGGCAATGGTCGAGAACGGTGTGGATAAAATTGTGTTTTCCTCTACGGCGGCAACCTACGGAGAGCCCGAGCGCGTGCCTATCCTCGAAAATGACCGCACAGAGCCGACGAACCCATACGGCGAAACAAAGCTGGCGATGGAAAAAATGTTCAAATGGACGGCAAACGCTTATGGCATCCGTTATGTTTCCCTGCGCTATTTCAACGCCTGCGGCGCGCATACCAGCGGCGATATCGGCGAGGCGCATAGTCCGGAAAGCCATTTGATTCCGCTGATATTGCAGGTACCGAACGGCCAGCGCGAATTTATCAGCGTATTTGGCAACGACTACCCTACGCCCGATGGGACGTGTATCCGCGACTATATCCACGTTACCGATTTGGCGATGGCGCATATTTTGGCGGTGGATTATCTGGAAAAAGGCGGGGAGAGCGATATTTTCAACCTTGGCAACGGCGTTGGGTTCTCTGTGAAGGAAGTGATTGAAACCGCAAGAAAGGTTACAGGACATCCGATTCCTGCGAAGGAAGTAGAGCGGCGCGCGGGCGATCCTGCACAACTGATTGCCTCCAGCGAAAAGGCAAAGCGCGTACTGGGCTGGAATCCCCGGCAGGACAGTCTGGAGGAAATCATTTCTACAGCATGGAAATGGCACCAGGCGCATCCGAACGGTTTTGAGAAGTAAGGAGGGGAGAGCATGGTAACCCGTGCTGTAAATAATCTGGCGCGTTATGGCGTTGAAAAAGGACTGATTCAGAGCTGCGATGAGGTGTTTGTAATGAACCGCATTTTGCAGGAGCTGGGCATGAACAGCCTGGAACAGCCTGCGGCATCCGAAGACTCCGCAATGGAATTGGAGGAAATTTTGAAAATATTGCTGGACTATGCCTGCGAAAAGGGCATCATTGAAAACAGCATTGCATACAGGGATTTGTTTGATACGAAGCTGATGGGGCTTCTGACGCCATTCCCGCATGAGGTGATTGCGGAATTTGAGCACCGGATGCAGGAAAGTCCGGAGGCGGCGACAGACTGGTATTATGCTTTCAGTCAGGCAACAGATTACATCCGCAGCTATCGCATCTGCAAGGACCGCCGCTGGAAAACGGCAACGGAATACGGCGATTTGGATATTACAATCAACCTTTCCAAGCCGGAAAAAGATCCGAAAGCCATTGCCGCAGCGAAAAATACGCCTAAAGGAAACTATCCGCAGTGTATGCTCTGCAAGGAAAATGAGGGCTACGGCGGCAGGGCGGACCATCCTGCAAGGCAGAATCACAGGATTATCCCCATCCGCATTGCAGGGAAGGACTGGTTTTTCCAGTATTCCCCTTATGTATACTATAACGAACACTGCATTGCGTTCAACGGGGAGCATGTTCCGATGAAGATAGACCGCAGTGCGTTTGAAAAAATGTTCGATTTTATTAAGTTCCTGCCGCATTACTTCATCGGCTCGAATGCAGATTTGCCTATCGTGGGCGGTTCCATACTGGCGCATGACCATTTTCAGGGCGGACGCTATACCTTCGCTATGGAACTGGCGGAGGTGGAAAAATGCATTGTGTTTGAAGGATTTGCAGATGTGGACGCGGGTATTGTGAAATGGCCGATGTCTGTTATCCGCCTGCGCTGTGCGGACAGTGACAGGCTTGTAGAGCTGGCGGATAAAATCCTGGCAAAATGGCGGGGCTATACGGACGAAGCGGCGTTCATTTTTGCGGAAACGGACGGGGAGCCGCATAACACCATCACGCCCATTGCCCGCAAACGGGATGGGAAATTTGAACTGGATCTGGTACTGCGCAACAACATTACAACGGAGGAGCACCCGCTCGGTGTATATCACCCCCATGCAAAGCTGCATCATATCAAAAAGGAAAACATTGGCCTGATTGAGGTTATGGGGCTGGCTGTTCTGCCTGCAAGGCTTCTGGAGGAAATGGAGGCTGTGAAAGATGGTATCCTTGCGGAGAAGGATTTGCGGGCAAATGAAAAAACCGCGCTCCATGCCGAATGGGCTGAGGAATTTATGAAAAAATACGGCAGGGTTTCCCGCGAGGAACTGAACAGCATTATAGAGCAGGAAATCGGGCTTGTGTTCGCGCAGGTTTTGGAGGATGCAGGCGTGTATAAGCGGACGGAAGAAGGGCGCGAAGCGTTCGGCCGCTTCCTGAAAGCCTGCGGCGCGGAGGATATACAGGCATGAAGCTATGGCATGAGGATTTTGGAAGAACGAAAGACGGGCGGACTGTGACGCGCTGGCTGATGGAAAACGGGCAGGGCACAAGGGCGGCTGTGCTGGATTACGGCGCGACGCTGCAAAGCCTTGTATTCTGTGGAACGGACATCGCGCTGGGCTTTGACAATATGGCAGGCTATGAAGCGCAGGACGCATATGTCGGGGCCGTCATCGGAAGATTTGCGAACCGCATCGGCGGCGGACAGTTCTGTCTGAATGGCAAAACGTACAAGCTTTATGTAAACAATGGGCCGAACCACCTGCATGGCGGCAGGGTCGGCTTTGATAAAAAAATATGGCACGCAGAGCCGCGGGAGGACGGGCTGCATTTCTTTCTGACCAGTCCGGACGGGGAAGAAGGCTATCCAGGCAGACTGGATGTGGACGTGCGTTATGCATTGGATGAAAAAAATGGGTTGGAAATCAGCTATTTTGCAAAAACGGACAGCGATACGCCGGTGAATTTGACGAACCACGCCTATTTTAACCTGAACGGGCATAACGCCGGAACGCTGGACGGGCAGGAAGTACAGATTTTTGCGGACAGCTTTACGGAAAATGACGAAAACTGCCTGCCAACGGGTGCGGTACTCCCGGTAGAGGGAACGCCGATGGATTTCAGAGAAATGCGGCCGATACTGGAACGTATCAGCGAGCCGGACAGCCAACTGAAAAACGGAAACGGCTACGACCATAACTGGGTACTGCGGGGCGAAGGTTTCCGCGAATGCGCAAAGGCGCGCAGCAGAGGAAACGGAATTACCATGCGCGTCTTTACTGACCAGCCGGGGATGCAGTTTTATACGGCGAATTTCCTGAAACCCGAAAAGCAGGGAAAAAACGGGGCGCAGTATGCCCCGAGGGCGGCTTTCTGCATGGAAACACAGGGCTTTCCCGATGCCGTCCGGCATGAAAATTTTCCTTCGCCCATACTGCGGGCAGGGGAGAAATATGAACGGCGGACAGTTTTTCAGTTTGAAAAATAAAGAATGCACAGACAGAAAAACGGCACACCCTATGGACAGGGTATGCCGTTTTTTATTTATACATATTTCGGATATGCATATATACAGTGTTTTTAGAAATGCCAAGATGGCTGGCGATGGTTACAACAGAGTCCTTCAGGTTGAAAATTCCCTTTTGATGCAGCAGGGAAATGATTTCCTTGTTTTTGTTGGCAGAGGAGATGGAAAGATTTCCGTAAACCGTTCTTTTGGCTTCAGCCAACGCGCTCAGCATCAGCTCCTCAGAATTTTCTACGAAGATTTCCGGAATCCCCCGGCTGTCCGATCTTGCCGCTGGCGAAAAGGTCTGGAGCAGCGTATGAAAGGGTGCGGTCAGGTAAAAATTGACGCACAGCAGCCCGATAATATTCTGGTGTTCCCCTTCAATGGCGCAGACAACAGCCTTATAGGATTCTCCGCGTTTTGTTTTGGAAAAATATGTAATGTGGCGCAGGGAAGGATCGGCCATCATTTTATGCGCATATGTCAGGGCGGTATCCGATATGGGAGAGCCCTCCTGCTGGCCGGAACTGCGGCCATTGATAATTTTGATGACAGAGGCGTCTAATTGAGCCAGATTATGGACGATCACTTCACAGCTTTCTCCCCAAAATTCTGCGATCCCTTCCGCGATATGCAAATAGGAGCGCAGGATTGCTTTGTCCTGTTCGGTCAGAAAAATGATTTGATTTTCCATGACGTACCTCCTGCAAATGAAACTATTTTCGATACAACATAAAAATATTATATATGATTATGATTGGAATTTTCAAGAGGGAGGTTGACATTTTCCTGTAAATTGTAAACCAAAATCAGGAGATTTTCAGCGGAGAAAAAACGGCAGATTCCTCTGAAAAGAAGGGATGTTCAGCACACAGACGGGGAATAAAGGAAATGTTAAGATTTGTGCGGGATAACGTTTTTAACAGTAACTTTATGGAAATGGAAGGAGGATTTTCGTATAATCGAAGCAGAAAAATAACTGGGGAGGGGTGCGGTAAATGGAAAAAACTTTATTTTGTGAAAAGCAGTTTCTGGATGAAACCGGGCGTGAATTCAGGCTGGCATATTGGCTTATCACACGTTCTGCAAAACGGGAAAGAACATATGGTGTCGCGGTGGAAAAAACCGATGCGGCGGGAATCTGCGAATGGGATGCGTTCTGCGGGCTTTCACAGGAACGCGAAGCTGTGGAGGCGTTTTTGCGGAGGCTGTGCAGGGGAACTGCCCTGCCGACGGAGCTGGCAGCACTGTGCGATGATTTTATTTCCGAGCAGGAGTGTGCAGAGCAAGGAGACAGCGTGCTGGCGGTATCGTAACGCAGCGGCAGGAGGTTTAAGGAAAACCTGGGGAAGCTGTTAGGAGAAAGCCTGATTTTGGGAGGGCTTGCAGCGGAGGGTTTTCTTTTTTTGCAAAAAACCACCTTCATTTACTGAGATGAAGGTGGTTTTATAAGTTCTGTTAACCGTTTTTTTTGCCGCAGTTCCGGCAGTCTCCGCCACAGCCGCCGCAGCCGCCTTTTTTGATATGCTTCAGTGCGTAAAACATTACCAGAGCAACCGCTGCCAGAATCAGGAGATCCATAAAGCCCATTTCATTCCCTCCTTACGCAAATACACTTAACAGCTGGAACACGCCGAACGCAATCAGCCAGGCTACCACGCATTGCAGAATAACTACGCCAAACGCAAGCAGGCCGGAATCCAACTCCCGTTTCACAGCCGCCACAGCCGCCACACAGGGGGTATACAGCAGGGTGAACACCAAAAAGCTGATGGCGGAAATTGGCGTAAACAGTCCACCCAATGCAGTGCCAAGATCCGTCATAGAAGTGCCGAGCAGTACGCCGAGTGTACTGACAACTGCTTCTTTTGCCGTAAAGCCTGTGATGAGGGCAGTCGGCACGCGCCAGTCCGGAAAGCCGAGAGGCGCGAATATCGGCGATAATGCCTGTCCAATCATTGCAAGAAGGCTGTCCGCGCTGTCTGTTACGATATTCAGACGGCTGTCAAAACTTTGCAGGAACCAGATGATGACAGTTGCTACAAATATAATCGTGAATGCCCTTTGCAGGAAATCCTTTGCTTTATCCCACATCAGGAGCAGTACCGTTTTCAGCGAGGGAAAACGGTAGTTCGGCAGCTCCATAACAAACGGCACAGGCTTGCCCTGAAAAACTGTCCGCCCAAACAGAAGGGCAACCAGCACTGCCACAATGATGCCCGCCGCGTACAGCCCGATCATCACCAGCGCGGCACTGCGCGGGAAAAATGCTGCCGCAAATACGCCGTAGATCGGGATTTTGGCGGAACAGCTCATGTAAGGCGTGAGCAGTATTGTCATGCGCCTGTCACGTTCGGAGGAAAGTGTGCGCGTTGCCATCACAGCCGGTACAGTACACCCGAAGCCTACCAGAAGCGGCACGATGCTCCTGCCGGAAAGTCCGATTTTACGCAGAAGTTTGTCCGTTACAAAGGCAATCCGTGCCATATATCCCGTATCCTCCAATATGGAAAGGAAGAAAAACAGCACTACGATAATCGGCAGGAAACTCAATACACTGCCGACTCCGGCAAAGATACCGTCAATCACAAGACTGTGCACAACGGGATTGATGCCGTAGGCTGTCAGTCCCGCGTCTGCCGCCGCTGTCACGCGGTCAATCAGCAGTGTCAGCCAGTCGCTCAATATTGCGCCGAAAACGTTGAACGTCAGGAAGAATACTAAAAACATTACCAGTATGAAAATCGGGATAGCAAGATATTTGTTCGTCAGCACACTGTCAATTTTCACGCTGCGGATATGCTCCCTGCTTTCCTGACACTTGATGACGGTTTCCGCGCAGACCTTTTCTATGAAATCATACCGCATATCGGCTAAAGCGGCGTTTCTGTCCATTGCGTGCTCTGTTTCCATCTCGATTACGCTGTGTTCAATCAGCTCCAGTTCATTCTGGCTCAGGTTCAGCTTTTCTGCGATGGATGTGTCGCCTTCAATCAGTTTTGTCGCGGCAAAACGCACAGAAATGCCTGCCCGTTCTGCGTGGTCTTCAATTTGGTGGCAGACAGAGTGGAGGCAGCGGTGTACGGGACCGGAGGGGCAGAAATCATAGACCTTCGGATATTCTTTCTGCTTTACGACCCGCAAAGCGCACTGCACCAGTTCGCTGATGCCTTCGTTTTTCACCGCGCTGATGGGAACGACTGGAATCCCCAGCTTTTCGGACATTCCCGCAATGTCTATCGTGCCGCCGTTGCTGCGCACTTCGTCCATCATATTCAGCGCAAGGACAATCGGTATTTTCATTTCAATCAGTTGTAAAGTCAGGTAAAGATTGCGTTCGATATTGGTCGCGTCCACAATGTTGATGATGCCGTCCGGTTTTTCGTTCAGTATAAAATCCCGCGTGACGATTTCCTCGTTTGTATACGGGCGGATGGAATAAATGCCCGGAAGGTCAACAACGGAGCAGTTTTTTTCTTCCCGTATGGAGCCGATTTTCTGGTCAACGGTCACGCCGGGGAAGTTTCCGACATGCTGGTTTGAACCTGTCATTTGGTTAAACAGTGTTGTTTTTCCGCAGTTCTGGTTGCCAGCTAAAGCAAAGATCATGCCTGTGCCACCTCCGCAACTGTGATATTGCGCGCGTCTTCCACACGGATTGTCAGCGTATAGCCGCGCAGACGCAGTTCGATGGGGTCGCCCATTGGAGCGACTTTTGTCACTGTGATTTTTGTTTTGGGAATCAATCCCATGTCCAGCAGACGGCAGCGCAGCGCGCCTTCGCCGCCGACGTTTGTAATAACCGCTTCTTTCCCAATCGGCAGTTGGTTCAATGTCATAAGTATCCCTCAATTCTTCCTTTGCTTCAAATATGAAAACTCAGGCATGGTTTATGCCGGTTCAATTACCATTTCGTAGTATTCTTCGCCGTCTCTTTCGTTTATGCAGGGAACGGCATAAAACCGTTTTCCGATCAACGTCCTGAGTTTCTGGATATTCGATAATTCGAATGCCCCGAATTCCTGATAGCAGGTTTTTTCACTCGTTTCGTTCAACTCTTCATAAAAATCTGTGACAAACAGCATAAATTCGTCCAGAATGCCTTCGATGGGGACCTGCGTAAGGTTTCTGGGAGAAGCGTCCTCCTCCCCATAGCATTCCGGTTCCATTTCAAACGAAAGGGAGGTCACGAAAATATCCTTGTCTTCACTGTCATAAGGGCACTTTGTTTTATAAATGCCCTCTTCGATTTCCTGAAAGCCGGCCTGCTGATATTTTTCCGGCAAATAATTTCTAAAGTTTTTCATGCTGCCTCCTTTTCCATCCGGATACATCTGTCTGGCTGCGGAATGCTGTTTTCCGAAATGTGCCTTATTTGGTGATTCACAGCCGATACAGGTGCCTTAAAAAGTTTTCTTACGCTAACTCATATGCCCACAGCTATCTGACAGAATGCTGCAAAATTCATAATAACAGCCAGTGTCCTGAAACAGAAACGGGGGAGGGAGCTTTTACAAGCTCCCTTTTTGCTACGCGCACTCCCCGATTGTATTTTTATTCTACTGTAACAGACTTTGCCAGGTTCCTTGGTTTATCCACATCGCAGCCGCGCTCTACGGCGATATAGTAGGCAAACAGTTGCATCGGCAGTATGTTATAGGAGCCGGTAAACAGATCGCCCGCTTTCGGCAGAGTAATGACTTCGTCTGCAACCTCATCCATTGCTGTGCCGCCTTCCAGCGCGACAGCAAGCACCTTCGCGCCTCTTGCCTTAACTTCTTTCACATTGCTGACCAGCTTTTCAAACAGCCGTTCCTGTGTTGCAATCGCGACAACAAGCGTGCCGTCTTCAACCAGTGAAATTGTCCCGTGTTTGAGTTCTCCGGCAGCATAGGCTTCGCTGTGGATATAGGAAATTTCTTTCAGTTTCAGGGAAGATTCCATTGCCGCGGCATAGTCCAGCCCGCGTCCAATGATGAATACATCCTTGCTTTCTGCATATTTTTTGGCAATTTCCGCCATTTTGTCGTCCAGCTTCAAAATTTCCGCTGTCCGCTCCGGCAGCGTTTTCAGTTCCGCAAGATATGCGGCAAAGCGGCTTTCTTCCAGCGTCCCGCGTACTTTTGCAAAATGCAGTGCGATCAGATAAAGTACGGAAAGCTGGGTAGAGTAGCCCTTTGTTGTCGCTACGGCAATTTCCGGTCCTGCCCAGGTATAGAGTACGTCATCGCTTTCACGTGCAATCGAGCTGCCGACTACGTTTACAATAGACAGCACCTTTACGCCCTGTTTTTTGGCCTCGCGCAGAGCCGCGAGCGTATCCGCCGTTTCGCCGCTCTGGCTGATGATGATGCAGAGGTCGCCCTTTTGCAGGATCGGGTTGCGGTAACGAAATTCCGAAGCAATATCCACTTCAACCGGAATCCGGCTCACTTCCTCTATTACATACCTGCCGACAATGCCCGCGTGCCACGCGCTGCCGCAGGCTACGATATGGATTCGCCCGCAGTTTTTGATTTCTTCCTCCGTCAGGGAAATATCCCCCAAATCAATGCCGTTTTCCGTCAGGCGAGGCAGTATGGTTTTTTTCAAAGCTTCGGGCTGTTCCATGATTTCCTTCATCATAAAGTAATCGTAGCCGCCTTTTTCGGCTGCGTCAATGTCCCATGTAACGTGGAAAATATCCTTATGTATTTCGGAGCCGTCCATGCCGTAGATATGCACAGCGTTCTGCTCCAGCAGAGCAATCTCGTTTTCCTCCAGCAGGTAAAAGTCCCGCGTATATTCCAGCAGGGCAGGAATGTCAGACGCAATGTAATTTTCGCCGTTGCCCAGCCCCACCAGCAGCGGGCTGTCCTTTCGCATAGCAACCAGACTGTCCGGATGTTCGCTGCAAAGGATTCCCAGCGCGTAAGAGCCGCGGATCATTTCCAGCAGCCTGCGCGCTGTTTGTAGCATATCGCCGTTGTAATAATACTCAAACAACTGTGCTACGACCTCCGTATCTGTTTCCGACTGGAACGTGTAGCCTTTTTCTTTCAAAAAAACCTTCAATTCCAGATAATTTTCGATGATGCCGTTATGCACAACGGAAATTTTACCGTTTTGGCTGTTATGGGGGTGGCTGTTAATATGGCTGGGAACGCCATGCGTTGCCCAACGGGTGTGCCCAATGCCAATATGGGAGCGTTTTTCGCCTTCTCCGGCAATCTTTTCTTCCAGATCTGCCAGCCGCCCTTTTGTTTTGATTGTTTCAATTTTACCGTTCTCAAAAATGGAAATTCCGGCGGAGTCGTACCCCCGGTATTCCAGCTTTTCCAGACCGCTCACCAGAACGGGAACGGCCTGCGCCTTTCCAATGTATCCAACAATTCCACACATTGCTGTTACCTCCGTCATTTTATTCGTCCGTTGCCCTTCTTTTGTCGGGAAAATTGACTTTTCCGTTTTGTAAAAGGGCCTGCGTCCCTGAACGAATGGGCGGGAAGCATCCGCCGAATGTTCGATCACTTCCACCTCGTCAGCCGCCCTATCAGCGGCTCTGGCGCTTAAAGATAACCGTCCTTTCCTTAATATATGACCGATAGGAAGCCGGAACCATCTGGCCTTTCTGTTGTCTGCGGCAGTATGGTACCATCAAATCAGTATATCATTTTTTCGGGTTCCGGTAAAGTATTTTTCTTTTTTCCATTTTATGTCTGTGTAAGATTGTCAAACATATTGGACAAGGAACTCAACAGGGGAAAGCCAACCG
>CAJTQX010000018.1 GCA_910578425.1 uncultured Anaerotignum sp. | reverse complement strand
AGGAAGGGCCTGCCGGGAACAGCCATTACCATCGTAACGCCCTATGAGCGGCGGTGGGTACACAAATACGAAAAAGCCTGGGGGCTGCAATTCGTGCAGAAAGAAATGTCCTACGGAAAGCTGGTAAACAGCAGCAAGACGAAAAAGGACATTGCCGCGCCCGCGAAAAAGAAAACGCCAAACTCGTCAGAAAAACGTGCGGAACGAAAAGCACCTGCCCGCTCCCAAAACGGCAGGTCCGCGAGCCGTCAAACAGAGGAAAAACTGGGCTTTTTTGAAAAAAAGGCACGCAAACTTGCTGAAAAAGAGAAAAACCGCCAGAAAAGCCAAAAAAAGTAATTGTTCATACGGCAATTCTGGGGTATGATAATAGGTAAGGCAACAGAGGAAACAGCGAAAAACAAAGGAGGAAATATTATGTGCAAAACCTGCGGATGCGGCCATGACCACGAACATGAGCATGAGCATGAAGAAATGGAACTGGAAACAATGTTCCTGACACTTGAGGACGATACGGAGCTGGAATGTGGTATTCTTGGCGTATTTGAAGTGGAAGGCATGGAGGGGAAGGAATTTATTGCCCTGCTGCCGCTGGAAGATGAAACTGTCCTGCTGTATGAATATCAGGAGAACGGCGATGATGTGGAACTGAGCGTTATTGAGGACGATGACGACTTTGAAAAGGTTTCCAATACATTTTATGACCTGTTCGATGGAGAAGACGGGGAGTAAACCTCCTCGGGCAAAATTCTGCCGGTGCCGGATGTATCCTGCTCCGGCAAAATTTCGGATTCCGGAAAATACTGGCAGAAGTTTCCTTCCGATGCGCGTTTGTGTATCGGAACTATAAATTTGCAGCCAAAATATAGGAGAGAGAACGATGAACGGAAAAGGAGAGAAAAAAGCCGGAAGGCTTACAGCCGTCGCGCTGGCGGCAATGCTGGGTGTAAGCCTTGGCATGGTGCAGCCCGTTCTGGCGGCAGAAACGGACTGGCGGGCAGGCAATACGCTGGTCGCCCACGCGCTTGGGGAGGCAGATGGGAAAACAGAAACGAATACAAAGGAGGCTTTTCTTTCTTCCTGGAGCGAAGGGTTCCGGGTGATGGAAGCTGATTTTACATATACATCGGACGGCGTGCTTGTTGTGCGCCATGATTTTGAGGAAAGCGGCTCTTATTATCGTTTGGAAATCGAGCCGGACGGCCCGCTGGTGATGGATTCCCAGACATACCGCGAAAAAAAAGCGGTCTATGAGCTGACGCCCATCACAGCGGTAGAGCTTCTCGGGCTGATGGCGGAATATAAAGACGTTTATCTGATTACCGATACCAAAGAAACGGACGAAGCAACCGTCAAACGGCAGTTTCAGGATTTGAAGGATATTGCGAACAACATTGGCGCGCCGGAGGTGCTTGACCGCATTGTGCCGCAGATTTACAGCAAGGAAATGCTG
The DNA here is from genome assembly GCA_910578425.1 of uncultured Anaerotignum sp. Lineage (GTDB taxonomy): Bacteria > Bacillota > Clostridia > Lachnospirales > Anaerotignaceae > Anaerotignum_A. Next base: position 46,415 of record CAJTQX010000018.1, on the reverse strand, counting down.
GGCTGGGTGCAGAAAATTCACCCTTTCCGGCAATGGATTTTTACACTCTATCAGCTTTATCAGCCTGATTATGCGGATATCGCCGCGTTCTGCAAGCAAAACGGCGTGGATACGGTAACAATTGAGCATACCCACCTGACGAAGCAGATTGTGGATCTGTTCCATAAGCAGCAGGTCAAAGTCTATACGCATACCGTCAACCGCTATAAACAGGCGGAAAGCCTGCTGAACATGGGCGTAGACGGAATATATACCGACAAGATAAAGCCTTACGAGCTGAATTGGCTTGGGCGTACGCCACCACGCCGTACGGAAAAAAAGACTGTAACGGCAGGAGAAAAGAGTATCACATTTACAACACTGGATATTATGGGAGAAGCGCATGTTCCTCTGCGGGAAATGGCAAAGGTCGGCAGCGGCTTCTCTGCCGATTATAATCGGGAAAGCAGGGTACTGTCCCTGACGCCCTGGCGGATTTTCCATTCCATCGGGAACGAGGTCGGGATAAATACCAGCGGGCGGCTGATTACGGAAAAGGCGGATTTCCGTCTTGTTTATGGCGGAACAGATACGGGCCTGACCTGCTACATGGTAGATGGTGAAATCTACGTTCCGTTAGATAAAATGATGACGCTTATGCTGGGGTAAAACGCAAGACAGAAACCCTTTTCCATACAATAATAGACAATAATAAAATATGCAGCATCAAAAAGACATGGGAAACCATGTCTTTTTTTGTTAGAAAATTCTCCCCGCCATCGCCCCATTTTGACAAAAAAAGCAGGCATTTTTTTATAAAATGGGCATATAAGGCGGCTTGACTTAGGCAGTGTCGTCGCAAGTGCCTGCACACGCCTTTCCGGCAAAATTACGCTCGAAAATACGTATCCATAACTCATGACGACACTACCTGAAAAAAAGACTTTTCTTTTCGATTGGTTTCTTAAGTCAAACGCCGATGGCAGTTGCCTGAGAAAATTTCTTCCAAATAGAAACTGTTCTGAAAAATTCCCGTTTTTCAGTCATTTCCAACATGAAATTTTATTATGGCAACGCCCGCCAGAGGGGGAAAACAATATGGAGAAAACAGAAATTACTTTAGAATATTTGCCGGAGGATACCGCATTTGAGCCAGAGGGACGCGCGCCCCTCCCCTTCGGGAAAGCCATACTGCCAAAAAAGGCGGATGCAGAACGTCCGCCCCGCATACTGCGCAAGCTGGCGGCGTATGGGGGATTCTGCCTGATGGGCGTGCTCTGGGGCAGGCTGGAGGTACTCCAAATCCTGCACCCTATGGGCATGGCGTACCTGTCCGCGTTTTTCGGAGAAGGCCTGCTGTTCTGGTGCGTCCTTCCGGCAGTCGGCATTGGCGGGCTGTTCCACGCGCCGTTGAAAACAGGTGCGTTTCTTGCAGCCGCTGCCGCAACGCAACTGACGCTGGGGCGTTTCGTCCGGCGGGAGGAAGGCGGCAAAAAAGCCCTGCTTGGCGCGTTTTCCATGGGGCTTGCGGGAATATTTTTCGCCATCAGCCGAAGCGGACTCGGGTTTTATTTCGCGGTCGCGCTGGTGGAAAGCGCGCTGACGCTTACCGTAGGCTTTCTGGCGGAAAAAGGTGTTGCATTACTTTTGGAGCGCACCGCCTGCCCCGTTTACACGCGGGAGGAAACGCTTTCCCTTCTTTTGCTTGCGGGCGGCGCACTGGCGGGGCTGGCCTCTGTGGAGGAGCCTTTTCTGCGGGATGCCCTCCTGCCATGTCTTTCCGTCTTCTTCCTTCTGCTTGCCGCAAGGCGGGAAGGGATAGGCGGAGGGGCGGCGGCAGGCGTATTCCTTGGGTTTCTGCTGTTCCTTTGCGGTGCGGCAGGAATGTCGCTTTTTATCGCCCTCAGTTTGGGAGGGATGCTGGCGGGATGCTTTCGTGAGCTTGGCAGGCTGGCCTCTGCCGCAGCCATGATTTTCGCGCCGGTTATTTTCCTGTTTTACATAGAACCGGAACAATTACAGCCAATCTGGATGGGAGGATTGATAGCCGGGGCAGCCATGTTTTCCCTGTTCCCCACCGTACTGCTGGAAAAGCTGGCAGGCGGGCTCTGGGAAACGGAAAGCCCCGCAGACAGGTACACAAAAATGAGAGAGCTTGCAGAAGAAAAGCTCCTGGGCTTCTCGAGGGCCTTTGAAGCATTATCCAAAACCTTTGTGCTGGAGGGGGAACGCAAGGACAAAGGCGAAATATCAAAGCTGGTGGATACGATTGCGGGCAGAGTGTGTCAGGACTGCGGCATGGCACACTACTGCTGGGAGGAAGAGCTCTACCGCACCTATGGCATGACATTCTCCGCCCTGTCCTACTGCGACGGCAGGGGACAGGTGGGAATGGAGCAAATGCCGGAGCATTTCAGGAAAGACTGCACACGTCCGGCGGCATTTTTGAAGGCAGTCAACGAGGTTTATACCGGCTACCGCCGCGACTGCCTCTGGACAAGCCGCCTGACGGAATGCCGCGAGCTGGTCGGCGAACAACTGCTTGCGGTCGGCAGCATACTGAAAGACCTTTCCGGTGAAATGGAGCCGGACTGCGTTTTTCTGGAAAACATGGCGGAAACACTGACGGCGGTGCTGCGCAAAAATGGGTTCCGCCCCAAAAAAGTACTGGTCACAGAGGAGCAGAACGGCAAAGGGCGGCGTGTCCGGCTGACGCTGGGAACCTGCGGCGGGAAGGGGCTCTGTCGTTCGCAGGTTTTGCCGCTGGTGAGAAAAACAATGGGCTGTCCGATGACGCTGCGGGAGGACAGCCCGGGCGTCTGCCGCTGTGACGCGGAGGAAAAAAACTGCATCCTCCAATTCCGGGAAGAACCGCCCTTCTGCCTGACGATGGCAGCGGCTGTATCCCCTGCTGAGGAAGGGATGCCTGTAGGAGATGCGGCGGCATTTTTCGACACAGAATATGGAACTGCGCTGATGGCTCTTTCTGACGGCATGGGCACCGGAGAAAAGGCGGCAAAAGAAAGCCAGACCGCCATAGAGCTTTTGGAGCAGTTCACACAGGCAGGCTTCGGGAGGGAGCTTGCGGTAAAAATGATCAATTCCGCGCTGCTTTTGCGGCGGGGGGAAGAAAGCTACGCTACGCTGGATATTTGTGGGGTGGATTTATATAACGGCAAAGCCGAATTCATCAAGCTGGGGGCATCGGCCTCCTATATCAGCCGCGGCGGGCGGGTCATTTCCCTCCGTTCCGCCTCCCTGCCCGCCGGAATATTGAAGCAGGTCACGCTGGAAAAAAATGAAATGCAGTTAAAGGACGGGGACATGATATTCCTCGTTACAGACGGCGTGACAGACGCACTCGACGGAGAAGAACGAACAGCGGTATGGCTGCGGAAAAAGCTGGTGGAACGCCCAATGTCAAACCCGCAGGAGGCCGCTGAATACATACTGCATGCAGCAAAAAAAGAACGCCGCGACGGCAGAACGGACGATATGACCGTTGTGGCGGGGCGGTTCTGGAAAAAACGGATTCCGTAAAGGCGGTCCGACTTAGGCGGCATCGTCAGATTTTATGCCAGACAAGGCGATTTTTCGCAGGCGGGCTGTCCGCCCGGCAAGAAAAAACAACGAAGCCTGGCGTAAAATCTGCAAGCAGGATGCATGTGGATTATTGGGGGACAGGCTCTTATTTACCTCTGTTAGCCGGCGGTTTCGGAATGCATACGGCAGCCCGTCTGATTCCTGACAGGAATCCAGGCGGGCTGTCTTCCTGATTTTTCTGGATAATACAAACGTCCTGCCGGTATTGAGAGATTACTTTATGCTGCGCAGCAATTCTTCCGCGGAAATCCCAAATAGCTTTGCCAATGCAATCATGTTGCTGGTGCTGGGGTCGGACGCGCCGCTTTCCCATTTGGAAACAGCCTGCCGGCTAACCCCTATTGTCTCCGCAACAAATTCCTGGGTCATATGACAGCGAAGACGATTCGCCTTAATCGCTTCCCCCAAAGATACCTTTGCCGCCTGCTTTCCCTCACGCACGTCTTTGGAACGTATATATTTCAAAAGAGCGCGTATCAGGAGTATGAAAAGGCAGATAAACGCAACGGATAGCGGGATACCGATTACCAATATAAGGAATAAATTTGTCTGCATAAATCCATGTGCTCCTTTCTTTTGATGGTATCAGTATAGCATAGACCTCTAATAACATCTACCAAGTATCGCGCAACTTTGGGTTGCAAACGGAACAAAAACCTCAGCTTTGCAGCGCAAGCAAAAGCCGCCCTTTTTTATCTGTCCTTTCGTTTCAGCGTAATAACCGCATGCGCGGTCAGACCGAATACCAAAAATACGCTTGCCCCTGCAAAAAGGCTTGCCGCCCAGCCGTAAGCCGCACCGGCCTCTCCCTGCAACGCCATAGCAAGCAGACCGCCTGTAAAGAATATTCCCAATCCTAAAAACAGCCCTGCCGCATAAAACAGACCGACCGCCAGATGATATTTGTCAAAGCCCTTTCCCTTTTGGATATCTGCCTTTTCCATTGCGTCATTCATATGAAAAACCCCTCTCATAATATCGTCCATGTTTTTCCCAAACAGTATACAAATATTTTGCAGCATCGAAATATCCGGCTGGTTAATATCCCGCTCCCAATTGGAAACCGCCTGCCGCGTTACGTTCAGTTTCTCTGCCATTTCCTCCTGTGTATATTCCGCCTCACGCCGGAACGAAGCCAGCTTCTGTCCAAACGTGTCTCTGCTTTCCTGGCTGCTCATTCTCCGCACCTCCTTCCGCCTCTTATTTTACCAGCCATCCCGCGCAAACGCCAGCAACGAACCCTTGCATCACGCAATCCGCAGGATTTTTCCGCAAAAAAGCGGCACAGCCGATGGAAACCTGTCGTTTCCGCCGCTGTGCCGTATTTTTTGTTATTCGTTCTGTTCCGCAATATCCTCCGGCATCTCCAGTGTCAGCCTGCCCAGCTTTCCGCCGCGGAATTCGTCCAGCAGTATCTTTGCCGCCCGCTCCATATCCGGCTCGCCGCCCTTCAGCTTGAACCCCCTTGCTTCGGCAATGCGCCGGAGTATTTCGTGCGGCTCGTCAATGGTATCAAAATCGACCTGATACCGCCGCCGCAGACAGTCGGCGTCTCTTGCGACCATATGGTTGATAAACGCCGCCCCCAGCGTTTCCGCGTCCAGAATATCATCATTGATTGCTCCGGTAAACGCCAGCTTCAGCCCGACCTGCTGGTCCTCGAACTTCGGCCAGAGTATCCCCGGCGTATCCAGAAGCTCAAAGTCCTTTTTCAGCTTAATCCACTGTTTCCCGCGCGTCACGCCAGGTTTATCGCCTGTTTTCGCCGTCGCCTTGCCGACATACTTATTGATAAAGGTAGATTTCCCCACGTTGGGTATCCCGACAACCATGCTCCGTATCGGCACATTGATTCGTCCGCGTGCTTTCAGCTTTTCTACCTTTTCCTTCATCAACCCCCGCGCGGCTTCCGTCACTTCGCCCATGCCGCTGCCCTTCAGCGCGTTGATGCGGATAACGCAAAAGCCCCGCGCCTCAAAATACGCCTGCCAGATATCGGTTGCTTTTTCGTCTGCCAAATCGCATTTATTCAGAAGTATCACGCGCTTTTTATTTCGTGCCAGCGTATCCATATCCGGATTTTTACTGCTGTACGGGATACGCGCGTCCACCAGCTCCATCACGATATCCACCAGCGAAATATTTTCCTCCATCATCCTGCGGGTCTTTGTCATATGCCCGGGATACCATTGTATATGCATTGTGTTCCCTCTCTCTTCTTATAAAGATTTTACGGCCTCTGCACCGGCCCAAAGCTGTCAAACGGGTAAAGCCGGAATATTACCCTGCCGACCAGATCCTCTTTCTCAATCGCGCCGATGGAAGTCCTCCGGCTGTCTGAGCTGGCGTTGCGATTATCCCCCATCACGAAGAATGTGCCTTCCTCCACAGTATACGGATAGTCCTGATCGCCAGCCGTCATCATCGGCTCACCCAAAAACGGCTCCTCCACCAATTCCCCATTCCGATACAGCGCGTATTCCACGTCTTCACTATCCCCGTTCCAGACAATATCTATTTCATCTCCCGGCAGGCCAATCACACGCTTGATAATATTTTCCTCCGGACCATCCTGATTATCCAGCCGGCAGATCACAACATCGCCCCTGTGCGGCGTACTCAGGCGCACACTGAGCTTTTCCATAAACACCAGATCGCCATGATAAAAGTTTGGCTCCATAGACGAGCCTTTCACATAAACCGTCCCCAGCACAAAATTCCGCAGGACCAGCACAAACACCACCAGCAGCGCGAGCCACACAAAAAACGGCAGTTCCTTCTTCTTTTTCTTCCCCCGTCTGCGCCTTCTGCCCTCTGCGGGCGTTTCCTCCGCTGTTTCGGCTTTGGCCTGCAATCTTTCCTCTCCGGCGCGCGCCGTTTCCTCCGGCAGGCCTTCCGTCCTCTGTTCTTCCTGCTCCATTTCCAGCCCTCCTTTTTTCCTCTCTCCGCTTTTTTCGTCAGAAGCGGAAGGTTCCGCCCCTCACGAAAAAAGCCTTGATGAAAGCTGTTCACCAAGACCTTTTTTTGCTTATCTCAATACTTCCTTAACCTTAGCCGCTTTACCAACCTTATCTCTCAGGTAGAACAGTTTCGCGCGTCTTACCACGCCGCGTCTTGTTACCTCAATACGGTCGATTCTGGGGGAATGCAGGGGCCATGTTCTTTCCACGCCAACACCGGAAGCAATACGTCTTACTGTGAAAGTTTCACGGATGCCGCCGCCCTGTCTTTTGATAACAACGCCTTCGAACATCTGCAGTCTTTCTCTTGTACCTTCTACAACCTTCGCGTATACGCGGATGGTGTCGCCTACGTTAAAAGGAGTTACTTCGCTTTTCAGCTGTTCCTTTTCCAGTTCTCTGATAATATCCATCGTGTTTCCTCCCTTCTTCAAAGATGTTCTTGCCGCCGTCCCTTTGACGCAGTATTGGAACATCCGTAATCACAGTTTCAAATTATAGCATATCCCAAAGATGTTTGCAAGAACTTTTATAAAAAAGTTCAGCCAAAACGCGGAAGGCAGGCAAGCAGATCGTGCCTGCACGAATCTGGCAGGCTTCCCGCGTTTTGAGGGAACGCCAGAAAATGAGCAAAATAGACGCGGCAGCGGCGAAAAAGCACCCTGGGTGCGGTTTTGCGAATGGCGCGGGCTGAACGAGCAGCAGCTTTTGATAAAAAGTTCAGCCAAAAAACGCAGGTTCCCATTCCATTCAGCAAAGCCGTTCTCAGAACAGTGTCCCGCAGAGCCAGATGCACGCAGGCAGCGTCAGCATGGAGAAAAACGTTGTCAGCAGCGTCACATCCAGAGCCATTTCCTTCCCTGTGCCGTACTGCTCCGTCACCATCGGCATGATTGCCGCGCAGGGGCATGTCATGGAAATCAAAAAAGCCGTTTTCAGCATTGGCTCCGCCGGAAGGAAATACAGCACAGCCCCTGTCAGCCCTGGGAAGAGGAGCATTTTTAACAGACCGAGCCGCATGGCTTCTTTCTGCCCCAGCAGGCGTTTCAGGCCCGTATTTCCCGCCATCGCGCCAATATAGATGAGGGAAAGCGGTGTAGAAAGGCCGCCCAGCGTGGAAAGGAAATCCTTCAGAAAAACAGGCAGATAGCCCGCCCAGCCCGTCAGGGAAAACAGAAGCCCCAGGAACACCATCATGCAGTTCGGGTTCACAATCTTCCCTGCCATTCCCTTCCAGGAAAGTGTGCCGCCCTTTCCCTGTAAGGCATAAACGCCATAAGTCCAGAGATACAGATGCACGCCGAAAAAAGCCGCCGACATATACAGCGCGGCCACCTGCCCGAAAAACAGCATCGCCACAGGCAGGCCAATGAATCCATTATTCACCGTCGCAAGACTGCATTCCAGCATACCCAGCTCTCCGGCAGAATAGCCCCTGCCCCTGCAAAACAAACGCATCAGCCTGCCGCCCGCCAGCATCGCCCCATACTGCGCCGCCGCCACGCCAAAATAAACCGGCAGGCGGCTGGGCGCAATATCATTGCCGGAAATCGTAATAAAAAGAAGCGCGGGGCATGTCACCTGCATCACCAGAGAACCCAGTCCCGTATTCACCTCCTGCGTTATCCAACGCCTTCGGCTGCAAAGGCAGCCTACGCCAACCATAGCGAAAAGCACAAAAAACTGTCCAAACATACCATTCCCCTATCCAATCTTGTCAAAACCCGCGGCGCGCCGCCCTGTCATATTACCCGTCATACAGGAAAGGCCGCAAACAAGCGGGGCATACGCCCCGCCCAATCGCGTCCCGCTGTCCGCGCGGCCGCTTTCCTCATTCGTAATGTATCACGGATTCCACGCGATAGCCGGGCAGCACCTTTCTGCCCCCCAGAAAATCCAGCTCAATCAGGAATGCCAGCGCGGCCACCTCAGCCCCCGCGCTTTCCACCATCTCCACAATGGCTTTCGCCGTTCCGCCCGTTGCGAGCAGGTCGTCCACAATGACAACCTTTTGCCCCGGCTGCACTGCGTCTTTATGCATCTCAATCGTTGCCGTACCGTATTCCAGCGCGTATTCCCGGCTGATGACCTCCGCGGGCAGTTTTCCCTTTTTCCGTACAGGCACAAAGCCTTTCTTCATATTGTACGCCACAGGCATACCGAAAATAAAGCCTCTGGATTCCGGCCCCAGCACAAGGTCAAATTCTACGCCATCCAGCTTTGCCTGCAATTCCTCGACAGACTGCGCCATACCCTCCGCATCTTTCAAAAGCGTTGTAATATCCCGAAAAATAACACCTTTCTGCGGGTAATCCGGAATAGATCTGATTTTATCTTTTAAATTCATTGTTTCTTTCATCCTCCTTCTCCGAAAGCCTGAAATCCTTCAGCATCAACTGCACGCTGCTCCTGCCGTTGTATGTATTGATATCAATGCTGTAAATGATATCCATCAGAAACGGCAGACGCCCGCTTTCCCATATTTTAACACATTTTTCCTCGGGGTACAATTCTTTTAGCTTTTCCCGCAGCATGTCATACCCATCAAAGGAAACCGCTGCATGGCGTATGCCGCTTGCTGGCTCTGCCAGCGTAAAGCGGAGGATATCTTTGTTTTTCCCAATGCGGTCCAGTCTGTCCGCGCGTATCCCCTTCGAACCGAACAACGGCATCGGGTTGCCCTTACCAAAGGGCGCAAGCCCTGTCAGTTCCTTCGCCAGCCCCATATCAATCTCCGCGAAAGAAAGCTGCTTTTCAATGCGCAGCATCGGCGTCAGCTGCTCCTCCGTCAGCGTGCAGGCGGCATTCAGCCGCTCCCGCAGGGATGCAATGTTTTCCGTCGGCAGGGACAGCCCCGCTGCCATCGCGTGCCCGCCAAAACGCGTAAACAAATCGCGGCAGGCATACAGTGCCTCGAACATATGGTAACCCTCAATGCTCCTGCCTGAACCCTTCGCGCCGTCCTCGCTGCCTGTAATCAATATGGTTGGGCGATAGTATTTATCCTTAATACGTCCCGCAACGATTCCCGCAATGCTTTCGTGTATCTGCGGGTCATACAGCACCAGCACCGGCTGCTTCATGGCTTCTCCCCGCGCCAGCATTTCCGCCGCACGCTCTGCCGCTTCTTCCGTCAGCTTTTTGCGCTCCGCGTTCAGTTCCGCCAACTGCCCGGCACGTTCCTTTGCGCGCTGTTCGTCCGTTTCCGCAAAAAGCTCCGCAGCCGCAGCCGCGCTTTCCAGCCGCCCCGCCGCATTGATACAGGGCCCGATGACAAAGCCAATATGGTATTCTGTCAGTGTTTTATCCGCAAGCCCTGTTTCCGTAATCAGCGCGCGCAGACCAATGTTTTCTGTCCTCTGTACCTCCGGCAGGCCCATGCGGACCAGAATCCTGTTCTCTCCCGTCAGGTCTACAATATCGCAGACCGTAGCAATCGCGGCAAAGGAAAGCAGTTCTTTCTCCAGTTTTTCATCGGAAATACCAAAGCGTTCCAGCAGGAGCAAAGCAAAGCGGTAGGAAATTCCTCCGGCACAAAGCAGCGGGAAGGGATACGAGCAGTCTTTCTGTTTGGGGTCAATCACAGCGTCAGCCATCGGCAGGATGTCTTTCCGTTCTTCCCCCTCTCCGGAAAACCCCGGTTCATGGTGGTCCAGCACAACGACCGTCATGCCCTTCTGCTTTGCAAACGCAGCCTCCTGCATGGCAGAGATCCCATTGTCACAGGTAAAAAGCACCTCTGCGCCATCTGCCGCCAGCGTTTCCACTGCTTTCAGATTCAGACCGTAGCCCTCCTTCTGGCGGTGAGGCACATAAAAAAAAGCTTCCCCGCCGCAGCGCGCAATTACCCTGGAAAGTATCGTAACGCTCATCACGCCGTCCACGTCATAATCGCCGTATATTACAATGCGCCGCTTTTGGGCGACAGCATCTGCAATCAGTTCCAGTCCTTCCGCCATGCCCTTCATCTGCATCGCGTCCGCAAACGCCTCGCCCCTGCCGTACAGGAAATCCAGCGCGTCCTTTCTGGCGGAAAGCCCGCGGTTTGCCAGCACGCATGCCGTTGCCTGCCGCACGCCCAGCTCCCGCGCCATCTGCGCCGTATCTATTTTACTGCGCTTCAACAGCCAGCGTTTCATGTTTTTTCCTCCTCGCTTTTTCCCGCCCAGGTTCTTCTGCTTCCATTGTAAAGCGGGAGCCCTGCAAAGTCAACAACTGACCGGAAAGCATGTTTCCGGAGCGTCCACATCTTTCGCTTAGAACAGGGCGGAAAACGCACAAAAAAGTCTTAAGATTCCGACACTTTTTTGTAGAAAAAAGACGTTGCGGGTCAGATTTTTCTGTGCTACATTTGAGCCAGAAAAACATGGGAACATGCAGCATAAAGGGGGAGTATTTTTATGGGCGAATGGGTAATTTCCATGCCGCAGCTTATTTTCATGATAGCGGCAAGCTTTCTGGCGGGCTTTGTGGATGCCGTAGCGGGCGGCGGCGGGCTGATTTCCATGCCGGCCTATCTCCTGACCGGCATGCCGATGCATCTGGTCTACGGCTGTAATAAATTTGCGGCCGCCTGCGGCACAACCATTGCCACACTCCGCTACTGGCGGCATAAAATGGTAGAAATCCCCGTTGGACTGAGCGCGGCGGCAGGCGGTTTCTGCTGCTCCGTCATTTCCTCGCGTCTGGTATTGATTTTAGACGATAAAACGCTGAAAACCATGATGATGATAATTCTGCCTGCTGTCGGCGTTCTTACGCTTCTGAACAGGGACCTGGGCAGCACAGACCGCTCCGGCACGTTTTCGCCGCGCAGACGCATGATTCTGGGGTTCTTCATCGGCTGCATGATGGGATTCTATGACGGGCTGTTTGGTCCCGGTACAGGTACGTTTTCGCTGATTTTCTTTTGCCTGATCCTGCGCTACGATATGCGCATAGGCACAGGCAACGCAAAATTCCTGAATCTGGCATCAAATTATGCTTCTCTTGCCGTATTTATTCTGGCGGGAACAATTTACTGGGCAGTTGCTTTGCCTGTGGCGGCGGCAAGCATCGCAGGCAGCTTTTTAGGCTCCGGCACAGCGATAAAGAACGGTTCCAAATTTATCCGGCGTATGCTGATGACCGTTACCGCCCTGCTGTTTTTCAAGCTGATTGCAGACGCCGCGCTTTAAAACAGGCAAAGGCTTGCGTCCTCCGGCTTTCTGCAATAAAATAGAAGCATACAGAAAGGAGTGGAGAAACATGGAAATTTTACAGGCAGGCATGAAAGATTTTGACGGTGTAATGCGGCTTCTGCGGGCAAACCACGCGGACGCCCTGAGCGAAGCGGAAAAGGCGGACGGGTTTGTTACAACAAATTTTACGCCGGAGCAGATGGAACGGCTCATTACAAAAGAAAACGGCGTAACCATCGCACGGGAGGACGGAACCGTTCTGGCGTTCGCGATGGCAGCATCATGGGAATACTGGGCAGAATGGCCGCTTTTTACGCATATGATTGAAAAGCTGCCGGAATTTACATTTGCAGGGCAAAAGCTCAGTACGGAAAATTCCTACCAATACGGACCCATGTGCGTAGAAAAATCCCTGCGGGGAACGGGTCTGTTTGAGCGGGTATTTAACGCCTCCCTCGCCAGCATGGAAAACCGTTTCCCCATTATGGCAACCTTCGTCAATCAGGTCAACGCACGCTCCTACGCGGCACATTCCCGCAAGGCAAAAATGAAAACTGCCGGAACGTTCGACTTTAATGGCAAGAATTACTACCTGATGGCGTGTCTGACAAAAAGAAGCTGACTTTTTATGGAACAATTTTAATAAAAAAGCAGCTTTCATTTTCCTGCAATTTCAACGTGAGAACGAACAAAATCTTGCTCTCCCAGCGTAAAAATATTGTTCATTTTTCATTTTTTTATCAAAAAAAATATTTTTCTTCATTCTGCGGCTGTGAAATGAACATTTTTTCAGCCGTTTTTTTGCGGAAGCAGCCCAAAAAAAGCAGGAATCCGATGCAGGCAGGCAAAAATGTACGAAAAAATATACAAAAAATATGAGATTGTAGAAAACTTCACAAGAACGCCTTGCCTTTTTCCTGAAAAGTGGTATACTGGTATTGTGTTCGGGCAGTTTTTTTGGGAATGTTGTGGAACCATGCGGCAATGAACGATATTTCACAACAGCCGGAAAGCAGTCCGGAAAGAACCGTTTTTTTCATCTATTTTTATGAATTATTTATGAAAAGGAGAAGTGAAAGACATGAAATTATCTGACAGAGTACAGGCAATGCAGAACTCTCCCATCAGAAAGTTTAACCCTATGGCTGCGGAAGCAAAGGCTCAGGGTACAAAAATCTATCACCTGAACATCGGCCAGCCCGATATCGAAACACCTCCCGTATTTTTGGAGGCAATCAAAAACTTCGACCAGAAGGTTCTGGCATATGCAGAATCCCCCGGTCTGCCTGAACTGCAGGACGCTATTATCGACTATTTCAAGAGATTTGAAATGAATCTGGAAAGAAAGAACGTCCTGATCACAAGCGGCGGTTCCGAAGCCCTGACACTGGTATTCCTGTCCCTGATCAACCCCGGCGATGAGGTTATCGTAGCAGAACCCTACTACACAAACTACCTTACATTTATTCAGGCTGCTGACGGCGTTGTAAAACCTGTTACTACATACGCTGAAGAAGGCTACAAATACGCGATCAGAGAACGCCTGGAAAAGGTTGTAACAGATAAGACAAAAATGATCTCTCTGGTTAACCCCGGCAACCCTACCGGCTGCATCCTTTCCAGAGAAGATATGAGAGTAATCTGCGATTTCGCAAAAGACCACGATCTGTGGATTCTTGCAGACGAAGTTTACAGAGAATTCGCTTACGATGGCAGAGAAATGACGTCCTTCGGTCAGTATCCTGACGTTGAAGACAGAGTTATCATTATCGACTCCGTTTCCAAGAGATTCTCCGCATGCGGCGCACGTATCGGCTGCATCGTCTGCAAAAACGATGAATTCATGGCTAACGTTATGAAGATCGCTATGGGCCGTCTGTGCTGCCCTACACTGGAAATGGTTGGCGCGACAGCAATGTACAAGCTGGATCCTTCCTTCTTTGATGAAGTAAGAAAAGAGTACGAGCACCGCAGAGATGTTTCCTACGAAGCGCTCAAGAAGATCCCCGGCGTAATCTGCGAAAAACCCGGCGGCGCATTCTACATTACATGCAAACTGCCCGTTGAAAACGCAGAAGACCTGCTGATCTTCCTGCTGAAGGAATTCAGAGATAACGGCGAAACAGTTATGTACGCTCCTGCTGAAGGCTTCTACGCAACACCCGGCATCGGCAAAAACGAGCTGCGTATCGCTTACATCCTGAACGCTGACGATATGGCCAGAGGTATCGAGCTGCTTGGCAAAGGTATCGAGGCTTACAAGGCAGCAGGCCACAAATAAGATAAAAAATAGGCTTTATGTATTGCCTGTACAAAAAAAGACGCTCTGGGAGGGGCGTCTTTTTCCTTTGCCTTTTTTCCTGCCGGAAAGCCTTCTGCCCCCTTCTTCCTATTTGACAGAAGGGCGAACTTTGGCGTAAAATAGCAGAAAGGGGGCAGTAGAATGGAAAAAGAAATGATGGAACATTTACCCTTTTTCCCCCATTTGACAGAGGCACAGAAACGGGCTTTTCAGGAAAGCGCGGAACGCGTGCAGTTTCAGGCAGGGGAAACCATTTATTCGCCGGAGCAGGAGAAATCCGGCATGATTTGGGTGCTTTCCGGCGGCATCCGCACCGCAATGGTTTCAGAAACCGGCAAAAAAGCGACCCTGTTTCATTTGCGGGAAGGGCAGATGTGCGTACCTTCCTCCTCCTGTGCACTCTCGTCCATTTGTTTCGCGATGGAAGCTGTGGCGGAAAAAGATTCAGAACTGCTGATAATCCCCGCCGAGGTTTATGGCGAAGCAGAACGGGAAAATGTATATGTACAGAATTTTTCATTTCGTATGCTGGCAGACAGATTGTCTGATTTATCGGAAACAATGCGGCAGCTGATGTTCCTTTCTCTGGAAAAACGTCTGGTAAGCCATTTGTTGGAGGAAAGCCGGGAACGAAAAAGCACAGTTCTGCTGGCAACACAGGAGGAACTGGCAGAAAATATCGGAAGTTCGAGGGAGGCTGTCAGCCGGAGCCTGAAAAAACTCAAGAAAAAAGGGCTGGTTACTGTGGAACGCGGGCGCGTGGAACTGCTGGATAAAAAAAGACTGTACGAACTGACATTATAATACAAAAAATTTATTAAGTTTGTAAAGGAGGAAAAACAATGGAAGAAAAGAAACTGACAGCAAGAGAACAGGTGGAACAGGACGCGAAAAACGGTTTCCGGCAGGGGCTGAACTGCTCGGAGTGCGTACTGGGCAGCTTTATGGCAAACTTTGAAACCCCGTTCCCGAAAGATGTTATCGCGCTGGCGACAGGCTTCGGCGGCGGTATGGGTCATACGAAAAACACCTGCGGCGCAGTAACCGGCGCGGTCATGGCCCTGAGCACCATCGTGGGGCGGAAAAATCCGGCAGAAAAGGAAACGATGGCGGAACGGATACAGGAGCTGAACGGTATTTATGACATTGTAGGACGCATGGTTGAGGAAATAAAGGATGAATATGGCACGTTGATATGCTCGGAGCTTGCCGCACCTCATGGGGATTTTGAGGGCAAGACCCGAAAGAAAAGCTGCATGCAGATGATTGGCTACTGTGCGGGGCTGGCAGCAAAATACGCAGAAGAAGCCAACAGCGCGGAAAAATAATCCAGCCTGCCAGCGGTGAAAGGAGCGATATGCCAATGAAAAAAATACTCGCGGGGGCTCTTGCCGCCGCCCTGCTCTGCGCACCGGCGTCCTTGCAGGTATCCGCGCACCCTCCGGTTACAGTAATCGTGGATGGGCGCGTGCTTACCTTCGACCAGCCGCCCGTCATACAGGATGACCGCACGCTTGTGCCGATGCGCGCCATCTTTCAGGCCCTTGGCGCGCAGGTATACTGGGACGAAAGCCTGCAAACCGTAACTGCCCTTGCCGCAGGGGATACCCTCCAGTTCCGCATTGGCGATGCAGATCTGTACAAAAACGGACAGCTGCTTTATACGATGGCTGTTCCGGCGCAGATTATCAACGAACGCACACTGGTGCCCGTCCGCGCTATTGCCGAAAGCTTCGGTGCGGCAGTCAGTTGGGACGAGCCCAGCTATACCGTAACCATACAGTCCCAGAATGGCGGACAGACTCCTGCCCTGCCAGACCAGTCCGTCCAACCAGAGGAAAGCAACGGCACACAAACCATACAGAGCGAGCCGAAGCCGGGCGGTTTTACGGCGGAGATCCGCGCGGCAGACGGCACAGCTGTGCTGACGGTCAAGCTGGAATGTGAATTATTGGAGCAGAAAAAATCCACCGCGGATGCCATCAACATGCTGATGGCGGAAGCCGCCTTTGCCGAAGGGCAGGGCTTTCTGCGGGAATACAGCGACGCGGCGCAAAAGGCATATGCGGCACATCCGAACAATTTCCAGCCGTATTTTTACCTCGGCAGCTACCGCCTGACAAGGAATGACGGGAACTATGCCTCCTTTTTGGGGGCGGCGGACAGCTTTACCGGAACATCGGAGAAAAAACTCTGTTCCTCGCATACGTTTTCCCTTGCATCGGGTAAACAGGCCACAATGGGAGAACTGTTTCCGGACAGCCAGTCCGAGCTGGAGGACCTGTTCCGCTCTGGTTTCCAGGCGATGATAAAGGAAAAACCTGACGAATTTTATCGCGATGCGGAAACAAGGCTGGAACGCCAGCTTGGCAGCGTTGGGTTTTATCTGACAAAAGACGGCGCGGCATTTTATCTGCCTCCGGAAAGCATCGCTCCTGCCGATGCGGGGCTGGTCTCGTTTGAGGTAACGTATGACCTACCGTAAAAAGAGGACAATCCTATATTGAATTTATTAATCATGGAATTAGATTCTTTGAATTTTACAAACAGAAAACTTCGTGATATAGTATAGCCATGAAAGGGAGCTCTCCAAAACAGATAAAAGGAATCATATCTTTAGGAGGTAAATGGCTATGAAAAACGATAAATATTTTCAGAACAGTGTAATTTTTGCAGACATCGTGTTATTCGCAATCCTTTGCTACATCGGCGTTCTGGGCACAGCTACTTTTGCGGGCCATGTTGTTGTCGCGGCGGGCATACTGCTGACAGCAGTTGCATTTGTAACGCTTTGCGATTTAAGCATGAACCAGATCGAAAAAAGAACCGCAAAGCTGCTTCATGCATAATCTTTGCAGTTGAAAAACGATAGTATTTTTCCTTACAATATGAAATATCCGCAGACCCGAGGTCTGCGGATATTTTTTTCACATTTCATCACCCGAAAAAGCAAAAACCCATATATGTTTTCTCATGCCTGCAGGCTTCTTCTCTGTTCTTCCAGATATCAGGCCTTTTCGCCCTTTTCGATTTTCGGCAGGAAAGTATACCATACTGAGCCGGAAATACAGATAGACGAATACGCGCCCGCAACGATGCCGACAATCAGAGGCAGTGAAAATTCCTTAATAGACTGCACGCCCAGAATATAAATCGCGCCAATGGTAAACAGCGTTGTCAGGGACGTATTGATAGACCTTGCCAGCGTCTGGCTGACGCTCTTATTGATTTTCTCCGCCGCGTGCCCTGTCTGGAATACAGATTTGTTTTCGCGGATACGGTCAAAAATAACAATGGTCGAATTGACCGAATACCCCAGTATCGTCAGCAGCACCGCAATGAATGACTGATTGACCGGAATACGCAAAAGCGCGTATGCCGCCAGTACAATCAGTACATCGTGAATCAACGCGATGATAGCACTGCCGCCCGCGCGGAAATCCCTGAACCGAAGGGAAATATACAGGAGCATTGCCACGCACGCAATCAGTGTTGCCTTGATCGCCGCCTGCTGCATTTCCCCGCTGACCGTTCCGCTGATATCGTTTGCCTCCGTCAGCTCCGCGTCAGGATAAGCCGCCGTTACCGCGTCCATCAGCGCGACACGCATCTCGCTGTCAATGGACTGCAACTTGATGCCAACAGAATTTGTACCGATAACCTGCTGGATCTGCGGGCTTGTCTGACCGGTTACCTCCCGCACAATATCCTCCAAAGCATCGTTTTCAAACGCGCCGCCCATGTCAAGCTCCATAGACGTACCGCCCGTAAATTCTACGTCCCAGTTCAGCGCGCCGCGCCCTGCGTTCGCGTTGAAAGCCATCGCCGCAAAGCCAATGCAAATCAGCACAACGGAAACGGCAAAAAATATTTTTCTGTTTTCGATTATCTTCATTTTTTCCGCCTCCTTATTTCGCTCTCAGCCCATAATATTTCGGGTTATGCACGCCCGCATAAATCAAACCCTTCACAATCACCCGCGTTATCACAAGCGCGGTGAACATGGAAATAACAATACCAATCATCAGCGTTGTCGCAAAGCCCTTCACTGTACCCGAACCAAGGAAGAACAGCACGCCTGCCGCAATCAGCGTTGTTACATTGCCGTCCAGTATCGCGGGCAGGGCTCTGGAAAAGCCGTTTTTCACCGCGGAGCGCAGCGTTTTGCCCAGTATCAGTTCCTCTTTGATGCGTTCAAAAATAACGACGTTGGCGTCCACCGCCATGCCGGCCGAAAGCACAATACCGGCAATCCCCGGCAGCGTCAGCGTTACATGCAGCACGCTCAGCGCAATCAGTTCCAGACCCATATAAATCAGCAACGCCCAGTCTGCCGCAAGCCCCAGCACCTTGTACGCAAAAAGCATAAACAGCAGCACCAGCCCGATGCCGATCGCACCCGCCTTGATGCCGGCGGAAAGCGCGTCCGCGCCCAGCCTCGCGCCTACGTTCTTCATCTGTATCACGTTCAGGTTGAACGGCAGGGAACCCGCACGAATCAGGGACGCGAGCTCCTCCGCGCCTTCTCCGGTAAACTGTCCGGTAATCACAGCCTGTCCGTCTGTAATGGCAGTCTGCACCACAGGCGCGCTGATAACTTCCTCGTCCATGATGATATAAATGACCTTGCCGATGTTTGCCGCAGTCGCAGCCGCAAACCGCTGTTTGCCCTCATCATTAAATTCCAGCGCGACATACGGCGCGGAAGGCCCATTCTGCTCCATCGCGCCCACCTGCTTCGTGGCGTTGCGCACCATATCGCCGGTCAGCAGGATATTTCCCGCCTCATCGGCAAAAGAAAGCTGCGCCGTCTTGCCAATCTGCTGTATGGCCTCCTCCGCATTTTCCACGCCTGGAATCTGCACGCGGATACGCTTGTCGCCTTCCTTCGCGACCTCCGCCTCCGTCCAGCCGTTCCAGTCCAGACGCCCCTGGAGCAGGGAAATCGCCGCTGCCATTTCCTCGTCCGTTACCGCCGCCTGGTCCGCTTCATACACAATGTCCACGCCGCCGCTCAGATCCAGCCCCTGCTTAATCTGCGCCGCACTCATCTGCCTGTCCTCGCCGATGCCGTAATAGGAAACCGCGCCCAGCGCGATAGCCACAACCAGCATGACAAGCAGCATCAGTCTGCCTTTCATCTTCATTTTCTGATACCTCCCAAATTTCTTTGTTCTTTACAGAACTTTTCCGCACAAAAGTATAGCACAAAACCTCTGCTTTGCATACCCAAAATATCTTTTTCCGAAAGAAAAACTTTCTTATCGGCCTGCCATTCCCTTTCCAAAAAGACAGGGCAGACAAAACCGTCTGCCCCGCATGGCCTTCAGCCCTTATTCTTCTGATACAGTATTTTCAGCCCCTTGAGCGTCAGCACAGGGTCCAGCACATCGAAAATCTTTCTGTCCGGATCAATCACCCGCGCAAGCCCGCCTGTCGCGATGACCTTCATATCCGGCAGGTCCAGCTCCCGTTTCAGCTCCTGTATGATATATCTCGTCTGCCCGATATGCCCCAGCACAAGCCCTGCCTGTATGCTGCCCACCGTATTTTTCACAACGATGGATTTCGGCTTTTTGATCTCCACCTTCGGCAGCTGCGCCGCCCTCTGGTAGAGCGCGTCCGCGCAGGTCGAAATGCCGGGCGTAATAAAACCGGTGATAAATTCCGATTTCTCGTTGATTACGTCAAACGTATTTGCCGTCCCGTAATCTATGACGACCGCCGGACCGCCGTAGATCTCGTTTGCCGCCACCATATTGACGATCCTGTCCGCACCAACCGCTCTGGGATTATCCCGTTTGATTACAATGCCTGTTTTCATGCCCGCGCTCACAATCATCGGTTCGATGCCCAAATATTTCCGTATCCCCTGCGTCAGCGAATACATAATGTCCGGCACGACGGAAGAAATGATAACCGCTTCAATCTCCTTTGCGTTGACGCCCGAAGCATCGAAAAGCCCGTGAATAAAAATGCCCGTTTCGTCTGCCGTCCGGTTATCCCCTGTCGCCATACGCCAGCATTTGATCAGCTTGTCCCCTCGGTACACGCCCAAAACATAATTTGTATTGCCAACGTCGATTACCAAAAGCATCTGTCTGCCTCCTATCTCCTGCTCTTGTTCTTCTCATAAATCAGCCGCAGCCCATGCAGCGCAAGAACAGGATCATATACATCGAAAATCTTATTTTCCTCCTGGATTACCTTCGCAAATCCGCCAGTGGCAATCACCTTCATATCCGGCAAGCCAAAATGCTCCCGTATCTGCTCTATAATATAAACCGCTTCGCCGATATGCCCGTATACCAGCCCCGCCTGCATACTTTCCACAGTGTTCCGCGTAATCATGCTCCTCGGGCGCACAATTTCAAATTTCGGCAGCTTCGCCGCCTTATGGTAAAGCGCGTCCGCGCAGATTTCCAGCCCAGGCGCGGTAATCCCCGTTAAAAATTCGCCTGTTTCGCTGACAACGTCAAACGTTGTTGCTGTGCTGTAATCCACTACAATAGCCGGTCCACCGTAAATCTCATAGGCAGCAACAAGGTTCACAATTCTGTCCGTCCCCATTTCCTTAGGGTTTTCCATACGCAGGTTGATGCCTGTTTTCATGCCTGCGCGCACGATCATCGGCTCCATTTTCAAAAATTTCCGTATCCCGTTCAGCGTGGAATACATTACGTTCGGCACAACGGAAGAAACCACGACCGCTTTCACATCGCCCACAGAAACCTCAGAATATTCAAACAGCGAACGGATCATCAGCCCCGTTTCATCGGAGGTGCGGCCGCTCTGTGTGGAAAGCCGCCAGCTTGCCTTGAGCGTTTTCCCCTCAAATACGCCGAATACCATATTCGTATTGCTTACATCAATGACAAGTATCATACCCATATTCTCCTTGTGCCGTCCGCGTCCGGCGGCTTAAAAAAGCGCAGGAAGGGCGTTTCCCCGCTCCTGCGCTGTCAGATGTTGTCTTTCTTTCCTGTTTTTATATAACTTTTTTATGCAGCGTCCGGCTGACCGCCTTCGTCACCACGCCGCCCACAATGCAGCTTGCAGGCATTTCCAGCGCACCGTTGACGCCTACGAAAGCCAAAACAAACAGCAACGGACCGGTTGTTCCCAGGGACGCATTCAGCCCTTGAATATATTCTGTGTTCCAGAAGAGCAGGATCAATGCGCCCATGAAAAACAGCGTATTCAGGAATGCCGCAAAGAAACCGCCGATAAAATAGCTGACCGTTTTTCCGGAAAACACCTTTTTCGCCGCCAGATAAACCATGCCTGTCAGCCAGCCCATAAGCATACGCGTAGGCACGCATACCAGAAACGTACGGAAAACGCTGATGCTCAGCAGCATTGTGCTGAACGGGCTTGAACCCAGCAATGCCTGATGGAAGCTGGTCGCTCCAAATATGAAGCCCAGCCAGAGCCCTGCCATTGGTCCAATCAGCATCGCGCCGATTGCTACCGGAATCATCATCAGGGATATGGACAGCCCAAGCGTCCTGAAATATCCCAGCGGCGTAAACGACATAAGCAGCAGAATACCTGTCAGAAGCCCCATTGTGGTCAGCTCCCCCGCGGACATTCTGCGCATTTTCCCTGCGCCTTCTTTTACTGCTGTTTCACTCATTTTTCAGTTCCCCTTTCATTCTCATTCTTTTCTGAGATATAAGATGATTATGGTGTCGCGGTCTTCCGCTCCTTCGGAAGGAACACAGTACATCTGCCTGTTGGCATAACGTCCATTTCCCGTAGCTCCTCTGGATTGTCCAACCTTCTTCATTATAACAGCAAATCAGATTATTACAACATTTTTTTGCAGTTTGCACGCATTTTTGCACAAAAAAAATATTTCTTTGCGCATTTTTCCCAGTTTTCCCCCGAAATCGGGCATAACGAAAGCCCCCGCCGCGCTTCCGCAAAGCAGGGGCCTTTTCCGTTATAAATGATATGGTATGTCGTGTGGGCGGAATCCCGTATCCGCAGGATTTAAAGCTGCGGCAGGAAATCATTCTGCCAGATTATTTCAAACTGCTCTTTCGCATCAGCGTAATCAGGATTATTCGCAACGCTGGCAAGCGCGGTCTGTGCCTCTGTGTAAGCAGCCCTTGCAAGCTGCGGGTTGTCCGCATACAAAGCTTCATCTATACCCTTAAGGTATACTTCGACAATCAGATAAGCACTTTCCTCGCCGGAACGGACTGCTGCAAGCAGCTCAGGAAGTCCCTCCGCGCTGGTTACCCCCATTTGTTCCACGAATTGCGTCAAAACCGGCAGACTGCCTGTTGCCGCAGGCGCGGCAGGCGTTTCGGGCTGTTTCGCGCTCTCAGGCACTTCCCCAAGGTAAACGGTATTCGTCCCCGCGTTCCATGTCACCTCTTTGCCGACAGCCTCGCCCACCGCGCGTATCGGCAGGTATGTCGTCCCGTTGTAAATGAACGGCTCCGCGCTTGTGGAAACCTCTTTCCCGTCCACAACGATTTTGATATTGCGGAATGTCGCGGAAATGTTTTTCGTGCCGTTCGCCGCGGAAACGGTGCATGTGCCGAGTGCCATCGCGCCCAGCAGGCAGAATACAACTGCTTTTTTCTTCATAATACTCTCCCCTTCTCAAAAATATAATGTAATCCCAACGCCATAGCCGAAGCCTTGCTTATGGGTAATTCAGCCGATTATACCATAACCCCCTGCCAATAGCAAGAATTGACAGGGCTTTATCCGTTTTTTCCTGCGCGCCCTGCCGGATTCTCCTCCTTCAGCAGCCTTTCCTTTATCTCCTGCCCTTCCTCCATAAAATATACGGCATACCAAAGCTCCAGCGCGCGCAGAAGTTCCTTTTTCTCCCGCCGCAGCGCGCTGATTTCCAGCCCCGCACCAATTTCATCAAAATCAAAATCGTCCTCTCTGCGCACCGTTTCAAAGTACAGCCCGCCCGTTTCGTCAAATCCCATCAGGAATGTGCAGTTCAGTTTCTGCGCCAGCAAAACGCAGATGACGCGCACCTCCTCCTGTATCCCTTCAGGCAGTTTCCGGAACTCCGGTTCCAGAAAATATTTCTGCTTTTCCGCATTTGCCGCAGCCAAAATCTTCCGTTCCATCAGTATGTCCCCTCCTTTCGGATAGAAACCTCACCGGAAAAAATAACTTCCTCCCGTCCGGTATCCAGCCGCCGGACAAGCAGTTCCCCCTCCGGCGTAACGTCCAGCACGACCGCAGAAAATTCCTCCCGCCCCAAAACGCGGACTTCTCTGCCGATATTCACGCATTTCTCGCGGTAGCGTTCCCGAAACGGGGCAAAACTGCCGCTCTGTAAAAACGCGTCGTAAAGCTCCTCAAAGCGTTCCAAAATACTATGCACGGTCTGCCGTCTGGAATATGTCCTGCCGCCCTCCAAAAAGAGGGAGGTTGCCGTTTCCCGCAGCCCTTCCGGAAATTCCGCCATATTTACATTTACGCCGATGCCCAGCACAATAAAATGCACCTCCTGCATCTCGCAGTCCATCTCCATCAATATGCCAACGAGCTTTTTTCCATTGCAGAGAATGTCATTCGGCCATTTGATTTCCATAGAAAGCCCCGTTATTTCCTCCAAAGCCTCCGCAACGGCCAGCCCCGCAAGCAGTGTCAGCGCGGGAGAAGATGCAGGCTCTATCTTCGGGCGCAAAAGCAGGCTCATCCAAACGCCTGTGCCCGCAGGTGCCTCCCAATGGCGTCCTCTGCGGCCGCGTCCCGCCGTCTGGCTTTCCGCCACAGCCAGCGCGCCTTCCGCCCCGCCTTCCAGTGCGAATTCGCGGATACGGTTGCTTGTCGTATCTGTCTCGCAAAAAAACAGCAGCGGACGGCCCATATATTTTGTTTTCAGCCCGCTTTCCAACTCCTTTTGGTTATACATCGCTTCGTAAGGCGCGAGACGGTACCCCTTATTCGTAACCGCCTCAATTTCATAGCCCTCCTGCCGCAGGCGGCTGATGCCCTTCCATACGGCGGCGCGGGAAATATCCAGCCTTCTGCCGATTTCCTCACCGGAAATATAGCCTGCTTCCCCCTTCAAAATATCTAAAATCCGATACATCTGACGCCCTCCTTTGTCAGATTCCGATTCCCCCCGCATTTTGTTTTGCAGAAAAAAAGGAACGGGGAAAACTCTGTAATGTTCAGACTTTTCCCCGTTTCTCTTCATACTTCCCTGCGTTCTCCGGCGTCCGCCAAAAATAACGGTTTTTTCGATCAGACCGCCTTTTCCGGGGTTTCAAACAGATTGCAAACGATCCTTTAATTTTTGCCCTTTACGTTCACGCGGCTCAGGAATTTATCCAGCTCAATAATCGCGCGTCCATGCGTGCCTTCGCAGATTTTATCCACTTCGTCATACGCCTTGATCGCGAATGTCAGCAGCTTGCCCTTAACCTCTGTCAGCTCCGCCACAACGCGAACCTTCATACCCACAGGCGTAGCCGCCATATGTGCCAGGTTAAAGCTCGTACCAACCGTCTCCCAGCCCTCCGGCAAAAACGGCGCAACTGTGCCGATTGCTGTGCCTTCAATCCATGCGATCATGCGGGGAGAAGCAAACACAGGCACCTTATCGTTACCGAAATGCACTGCCGTATCCTCTTCCTCTACAACAAATTCCTTTTCAAATGTCATACCGGGTACAATATTATTGAATTCCATTATTCGTTCTCCTCTCTGGGTTCTTCTTCTTTTGACAGTGTTACGGTTTCCTTTTCTTCCGGCACTTCCGGCGCAGCCGCCTCTGTTTCAGGCTCCGTATCCTCTTTATTCTCTGCAATGCCAAGGATCTCCTCCCGCACATTCGCGTCAAACAGCGTACGGAATTCATCGCCCGTAACCTTTTCCTTCTCTACAAGCAACTTTGCCGCAGCATGCAGCACTTCCATGTTTTCCTGCAAAATGCGGAGAGCCTCGTCATACGCCTCCGTCACGATGCGCCTGACTTCCTCGTCGATCGTTGTCGCGACAGCCTCGCCGTAATTGCGGGTGTGCCCCCAGTCACGTCCAATAAAGACTTCATTGCTGTCCTCCCCGAACTGTATCGGTCCGAGAATTTCGCTCATGCCGTACTGAGTTACCATGCTCCGCGCCATTGCCGTTGCGCGTTCGATGTCGTTGGACGCGCCCGTCGTTACGTCTTTTATCACAATGGCCTCCGCCGCACGTCCGCCCAGCAGGCCGACAATATCCTGTTCCATATACATTTTCGTACGGTACATCCTGTCCTCGCCTGGCAGGGGCATTGTATAGCCGCCCGCCATGCCCGTAGGGATGATGGAAATGCTGTGTACCGGATCAAGCTCGCTCAGCACCTCAAACAATATCGCGTGTCCGCTTTCGTGGTACGCCGTAATATATTTTTCCTTATCGGAAATGACCCTTGTTTTCTTTTCTGTGCCTACGCCGATTTTGATCAGAGCCTTTTGCAGCTCCTCCATATCAATGGCTTTTTTGTCGTGCCGCGCGGTCAAAAGGGCGGCTTCGTTCAGAAGGTTCGCCAGATCCGCGCCGGTAAAGCCTGCCGTTGTCTGCGCAACGACCTTCAGGTCGACTTCCTCCGCCAGCGGCTTGCCCTTGGAATGCACGCGGAGGATTGCCTCACGCCCTTTCACGTCAGGGCGTCCCACATACACCTGCCGGTCGAAACGGCCCGGGCGCAGAAGCGCCGGGTCAAGGATATCCGCGCGGTTCGTTGCCGCAATGATGATAACGCTTTCGTTGATGCCGAAACCGTCCATTTCCACAAGCAGCTGGTTCAGCGTCTGTTCACGCTCATCATGTCCGCCGCCAAGGCCCGCGCCGCGGCGTCTGCCCACAGCGTCAATCTCGTCTATAAATACGATACTCGGCGAATTTTTCTTTGCCTGTTCAAACAAATCGCGCACGCGGGACGCGCCCACGCCTACGAACATTTCCACAAAGTCCGAGCCGGAAATGCTGAAAAACGGCACGCCCGCCTCCCCTGCAACAGCCTTTGCCAGCAGAGTCTTACCGGTACCCGGAGGGCCGACAAGCAGTACGCCCTTCGGTATCCGCGCGCCCAGGTCGGTAAACTTCTGCGGTGCTTTCAGGAATTCGACAAGCTCCTCCAGCTCTGCCTTTTCCTCATCGCAGCCAGCCACGTCCTGAAACGTCACCTTATTCTTTTCATCTATGCTCATCCTTGCCTTACTCTTGCCGAAAGAGGACATCTTTCCGCTCCCGCTCTGCATCCGGCTGAACAGGAACATGAAAAACAGTATCATAACGACCATCATAATGAGGGAAGGCAGTATTGCCGCAAGCATGTTTTCCTTCTGCGGCTCCTTGACCGTCATGGACAGGCTGCCGCCGCTCTCCACAACCTTCTGGTCGGCCCGCTCCTGGAATGTGCTGATACTTGCCACATTTACATTGATAACACCGCCGTCCTTCAGCACCGCCTGCACGTTGCCGAAGTCTCCGACTTCTCTGCTCCTTGTAATTTCAAGGCTTTCTACGTTGCCCTTTTCCAGTTCCTCCAATAAATCGCCGTAAGTATATGCCGGCTGTTCCCCCTGCGGCGGCAGAAGCCCCTGCCCTGTGTACGCAAGTCCCGCCAGTATAATCAGAAATACCAGCGCGTACAGCCCTATGGATTTGAAATATTTGTTCAAGAGAGTCCCTCCTATATATTTTTATGCTATATTTATTTGCCGGATATTCGGCTTCGATTTATTATTTTAGCATACTTTCTCCGGAAACGCAACGAATGATTTTTGAAAAAATCAGAGGTCATTCCGCATTTTTCACAAGCACATAAAAATGCCCCTGAACGGAGGGAATCCGTCTCGGGGCACAGCGTTTTTTATTCCTCAAAATGAATCACGCCGACATACGGAAGGTTCCGGTATCTCTGCGCGTAGTCCAGCCCAAAGCCAACCACAAACGCGTCAGGTATCGTAAATCCGGTATAATCCACCGGCACATCTGTCACGCGCCTCTCCGGCTTGTCCAGAAGCGTGCATATTCTCAGGCTTTTGGGGTCCCGCGAAAGCAGGAGCTCCCGCAGATGGCTGAGCGTCCTGCCGCTGTCAATGATATCCTCCACGACCAGCACGTTTTTTCCCTCTATGCTTTCCTCCAAATCCATTATAATCTGGATATGTCCGCTGCTCTCCGTTGCGTCGCCATAGCTGGAAACCCGCATAAAATTCATCGTAGCCGGCTGGCGCAGTCTTTTTGCCAGTTCCACCAGAACCGTT
Source organism: uncultured Anaerotignum sp. (assembly GCA_910578425.1). Lineage (GTDB taxonomy): Bacteria > Bacillota > Clostridia > Lachnospirales > Anaerotignaceae > Anaerotignum_A. The sequence goes on along the minus strand of CAJTQX010000018.1, from coordinate 19,147 downwards.
ACGCCGCCCTTCAGCGCGCAGACCAGCTCCACCTGCTCCCCTGCAAAATCCTCATATACCTGCTCGGCGATCTCCTCCAGCCGCTTGGCAATCGACTCCGCAGAAATCATCACTTCTACCCGTTCTTTCATGTTTCTGTGTCCCTCCGTATCCGTATCTGCAAAAAACGTGTTGTCTGCCCGTCCGCAAGAAAGCCGGCAGAAGCCCTCAGCCCCGGGACCCAGAGGATTTCCTCCCCCGCTGCCACCAAAGGCCATGCCTCCCGCTGCTCCCGCGGTATTTTCTCGTCAATCCATAAATCCTTTATCTTTTTTCTGCCATTTTTCAGACGGATGCTGTCACCCGCCCGCCTTGTGCGGCAGGTAAGCCCTTCCGTTCCTTCCCTGCCGGAAATCCTCCCCAGTATTTTATCATAATCGAATACGTTCGTACACCCGCTGCCGCAAATTTCGCCATTTTTTTCAACCCGCAGACAAATACTGACCGTCGCGCCAATTTCCGGTATAAAAATCTCCCCTTCCTGCGGCAGGGCATAGCAAAAGGAGGATGCCCGTTCTGCCGCGGCTTTGGAAAGCAGCAGCATGCCATAGCTGTTTTCCGCGCGTATCCCCTGTAAAAAGCAGCGGCTTTTTCCTGTTGGTTTCTGCAAAAGCTCCTCCAGGGCCGCAATCTGCACATGGGAAACGTCCGCAGATACAAACCTTCCCATGGCCAGACGGAGCACACGGCGGCGCATTGCCGGATGCGCCCGCAGCAGCCCCTCCCGCTCCAGAGAAACAGCTTCCTTGCACGCGGGGCGTTCCAGAGCGGCAAACAGCGCGGCTGCCTGCTGTTCCAGATATTCCTCATCATCGGCAAGGAGCGCGGCAGTGCGGGCAATATGCACAACGGCGCGCGGATTGATTTCCTCCATCAGCGGCAATACCTCATGGCGCAGCTTATTTCGGATGTACTTCACTTCCCTGTTGCTTTCGTCCTCTCGGAACGCAAGCCCCTCCGCCAGACAGTAGCGTTCAATCTCCGCGCGGCTGCACGCCAGAAGGGGACGACAGATATTCCCCCGCACAGGGCGCATCCCTGTCAGCCCGTTCAGCCCTGTTCCCCTGCAAAGGCGCATCAGAAGCGTTTCCGCCTGATCGTTCTGGTGGTGCGCAACGGCAATATACCCCCGCTCCCCTGCTGTTTCGCGGAATGCGGCATAGCGCAGATGCCGCCCCGTTTCTTCCTCGCCCCTGCCGCGCTTTTTTGCCTCCGCTGCCACATCATAACGGTATATCTTGCAGGGCACGCCCCAATCCGCGCAAAGACGCTCCACAAACGCCTGATCTTCGTCCGCCGCCGCGCCGCGCAGGCCATGATGGACATGGACAGCCGTAAGCGTCCAGCCCTCCCGCTCCCGCCAGCCGTTCAGGATATGCAGCAGGGCAACGGAATCCGCCCCGCCGGATATCCCGACAACGATCTCCGCCCCCTTTGGGAACATATGGTTTTCCTTCAACATCATCTGTACTTTTTTCCGCATGCCTGCCGTCCTCCCTGTTTCCCGCCATATTACCATTACTCTATACGAAATCCGAGAAAAGCGCAAGCCTTGCCTGCGCCGTCTTCCTCCCGCCATATGAAAAAACATAAAAATATTGTAAAACCGTATGCTTTGTGGTATCTTGATAAAACAAATGATTCCCTCTGCGCGGAACCGTAACGGATGGCTCCGCGCAAAGCTTTGAAATGCAAAAGGAGGCGGCAGAAATGCGGATTGATAAATTTTTGAAAGTTTCCCGAATCATAAAGAGACGTACTGTTGCAAATGAAGCCTGCGACGCGGGACGCGTATCGCTGAACGGAAAAGTTGTAAAGGCGGGCGCGGACGTCAAAGTAGGCGATATCATCGAAATACAGTTCGGTTCCAATACGACAAAGGTTGAAGTCCTCAGCCTTCAGGAATCCACAAAAAAAGAGGACGCCGCCGGCATGTACCGCGCGGTATGATTCCGCAAAAGCAAACCCCGCAGTCCGGTATACGTCTGGCTGCGGGGTTTCTTTTTCCTTTTACTTTTTGTTTTTAGACTGCTTTTCCATCGACCGGTTCACGCTTGCGGACATTTTTTCGGAGAATGTCTTTTTCTTCTTATCCTCCAGATTCAGCCCCGTCATGCCAATGATATACATGCCTGCCAGTTCAACCTTTACTGTCTTTTTCACAGGCAGCACGTTATACACAGGCTTATCGCACAAAAGCGTTACAATCTGCGGACCAACCTTTGCGCGCACCATATTGGTCTTGCGCATACGGGAAGCCTTCGGCATCTGTTCATACACGACCTTTGGCAGGTTTGTCGGAGAGGGCTTTTCCTGCTTTTTGTCGATAATGAAGATCTGGACGGTCGTGCGGTTCTGGTCAATAAAATCCTGCGCCTGTATCATCCTGCGCATACTTTTTTTGTTCAGGTAATACAGGCCAATCAAAATCAAAGCCAGAACAATAACAATGATAATCAAAACATCTGAAAAATTCACAAATCTTTCCTCCTTAAAAATTCGCGCCGCCTTTTTCCTGCAGATGCGCAGACATACCGCCTGCCCAGCGGCAATTTTTTCGTATTGCTCATATCTAAACATTTTAACATCGTTTTGGACATTATGGAAGGGAAAAAGAGAATTTTTTCGATTTTTTTCCCTTCTCCGGCGGTTGCGCCGCATTGGTAAAAATAGTATACTGTTTCCAGGCAGAATGGAAAGGAGGCGTTTTTTTGGAGGGCATACTGCATTGGGCTACTGTTCTGGGGCTTGTCGCGCTAATGGCAAACGTTTTTCTGGCGGGTCTTGTCGTCTTTTTTGAACGGAGAAATCCGGCAAGCACATGGGCATGGCTGCTGGTGCTGTTTTTTATCCCCATACTGGGGTTTTTGATTTATATGGTTTTCGGGCGCAATGGCCGCAGGGAAAAAATGTTCCGCGAAAAGGCAAAGTACGACCAGGAGGTCTATTATAAATATCTGTTCCGCAATGTGCGTTCTGTTGAAAAAATACAGACTCAGAAAAGCATCGCAGAAAATCATGGGCGTCTGCGCGGCGCGGAATATCTGACGGACCTTGCTCATCTTCACCTGAATTCCGGAAACTGGATGACATTCAATAACCGCGTTCAGTATTTCGGCAGCGGGAAGGAAAAATTTCACGCGCTGGTGCAGGATATCCGCAGGGCAAAAAAGTTTATCCATCTGGAATACTATATCTGGCGCGGGGACGAGCTTGGCACACGCCTTGTGGAGGAGCTGGCGAAAAAAGCGGCGGAAGGCGTAGAGGTGCGCCTGCTGTATGACGGAATCGGCAATTCCCGTCTGCCGAAACATTTCTTTGACAATCTCCATGCCGCCGGCGGGTATACCGCGGTGTTCCTGCCCCGCTTCATTGTCCGCCTGAATTACCGCAACCACCGCAAGCTATGCATTATAGACGGCGAGGCGGGCTATATCGGCGGCTTCAACGTTGGCGATGAATATCTCGGCGTTACCAGACGCTATGGCCCATGGAGGGACGCGCATCTGCGCATAGAGGGCGATGCACTCGACCAGATGCAGATACGTTTCATCATGGACTGGAACTTTACTTCCGAAAAAAGTCGTGTTCCTCTGGAGGAACGTTATTTCCCCAAAAGGCAGCAGTTTGAGGGCGTCAAAACGCAAATCGTTTCCAGCGGGCCGGATACGCAGTGGAAAAACGTACGCAACGGCTATTTCAAGATGATAAATGAAGCCATTGATCATGTTTACCTGACAACGCCCTACTTCGTACCGGATGACGGTATATTGGAAGCCCTGCGCGTTGCCGCGCTTTCCGGGCTGGATGTGCGCATCATTATCCCCGGCAATCCTGACCATCTTTTTGTCTATTGGGCGAGCATGTCTTATCTGGGCGAACTGCTTGAGGCGGGTGTGCGGTGCTATCAGTATGAAAAGGGCTTTATACACTCCAAAACGCTGTTTGTAGACGGGTGCGTTGCGTCCGTCGGCACAGCAAACATGGACATCCGCAGCTTCGACCTGAATTTCGAGGTCAACGCGTTCCTGTATGACGGGAAATTCGCAAAGAAATTAGAGGCCGGATTCCAGAACGACCTGAAAAACTGCGTGGAGATCACAAAGGACTGGTACAGCAGGCGGAAGTGGTGGTTCAAGGTAAAGGAATCCATCGCGCGCCTGATATCGCCTATGCTGTAATTCCCCTTACGGGGTCAAAAAAGGTTCAGGCTGCGCCTTCAAACCTTTTTTGAGTTTTCCATATGTAAAAGGGACTCGTTCCATCGGCTTGTTTTACAAGCCTTGAAACGCGCCCTTTTCCTCGGACGAACAAAGTCCGCCCTGCGGATTCCACGCAGAGCGGCAGCTTTGCAAATCAAAGTTTAGGATCGAACCCTTTTCAAAGGGTTCGCAGGGTGTGGGACAGCGTCCCACGGTTTTACTCTTTCAGGAGGGAGAAAAATGGATAGAATTGGTTACGAAGAAACGCTGAAGGTGTCTTATTTCCAGATAGACGGCAACCGGAACATGAGCCCCGCCGCTCTGCTCTCCTGTTTGCAGGAGGCCGCCGTCACCCATTCGGACACCATCGGCTATACATTGGATTATATGGCAGAGCATCAGTGGGGCTGGTCTGTCGTCAACTGGCATCTGCAAATCTACCGCATGCCCCAGCATGGCGAACGCATACAGGTGCAGACATGGAGCAATAAATGCATGCGCTTCCAGGCGGAACGCAGCTTTTTCCTGTTCGATGAAGCGGGCAATAAGCTGCTGGACGGCGCGTCCCGCTGGATATTCATGGACCTTGCCAAACGCCGTCCCGCAAACGCTCCGGAGGGCATGGCAGAACGCTATCACTCCGGGCAGGAGCCTGCAATTCCTGATGAAAAATTTTTCATGCCAAAGGAGGCGGAGGGTGATTTGCTTTCCGCCCGCACCCTGCCCGTCACCCGACGGGATACGGATACCAACGGCCACGCCAACAATGTAAAATATCTGGAATGGGCAATGGACGATGTGCCGGACGAAATTTATGACGGTATGTCACTGGCGGACGTGCGCATTGTATACCGTAAAGAATGTGTGCGCGGAGATATTGTGGAGGTCAAAACATACGTCAGGGCTCTGCCCGATGGGAAGGAAGTGCTTTCCTTTCTTTCCGCCGGCGAAAAAATCGTTGCGGAAGTCGCCACGCTCTGGCGGTAAGCGCGAGAAGGAGCTGGCTCGGCGCGTAAAACAGCCATACAATTTCCGGCGCGGGCTGCGTAAAATAGCCCCATGCAACCGTGCTGTCGCAGGCGGCGAACAGCATAAGCGCGAGGACGTACAGCATTGCGGGAACGCTTCTGTATGCCCCCGCTTTTTTTGCGGCAAGGAAAAAATGGCAGAGAAACAGCAGGGCATAGATACCGCCCAGAATGGGCAGAGGCAGGAGATACGCCAGCGGAAAAACGGCAGGATACCACAGGCGGAACGGCATTTTCCGCAGGCTTTGCAGGTACGCAAGCTGGACGAGGATAAAAAACGCCAGACCAATGGCGTAATGTGTTGTATAAATCAGGAAGAAATCGGCGCAGAGCGTCAGACCTGCCGCCAGCGGCACGCCGCCGATAAAAGAGAGCAGGAAGCAAAGCACTATCCATGAAAAGCAGACAAAATCAAACATTTTGCACCTCCCCGCAAGGGGTACGTCTCCGCTCCGGTCGGCGCAAAACGAAGCTCCTTGGAAGTTTGCTGCGCAAACCGGCGAAGCCGACGCTTGCGGTTCCTAAGAGCTTCTGCGCCCCTTGACCCTTTTTCCGCCGCGCATACGCGCAGCGGGATTTCCATTAAAAATATCTGTTTCCCCACACAAAAAAGGCATTGATTTCGTATCCATCAATGCCTTTTCTGTATTCCTTATGTTATTCTTCCCCACCCGCCGCATGAATATGCGGCGGAAATCGGAGTCAGGCATTTTTGCCTATGGCAAAAACGGGCTTTGCCCGCCCTGCGCAGCAGGGTGCCAGAGGGCAGAGCCCCGAGTCCTTATCCTCACATCCGGAACGCCACGCGCTCCGCGGAATGCGGCTTCTTCAGCCTTTCCACTTCCGTCTTTTCCAGATTCTTGTTCGCGCTTGCCAGCATCAGCTTAATCCGGTTCAGTTGGTTGACCTCGCTCGCGCCGGGGTCGTAGTCAATCGCCACAATATTCGACAACGGGTACTGCTTCCGCAGCTCCTTGATAACGCCCTTGCCCACCACATGGTTCGGCAGGCACCCAAACGGCTGCGTGCAGACGATATTCGGCACGCCCGCATGTATCAGTTCAATCATTTCCGCCGTCAGGAACCAGCCTTCACCTGTCTGGTTGCAGAGCGAAACAATTTTTTCCGCATACGCGCCAAGGCTCTTAATATCCTCCGGCTTATCGAAGCGTTTACTTCCTTCCAGTGCGTCCATCACCGGCTTCTGGTAATACTCGATGACCTTCGCCACAAGATTGCCTATGATGCGCGCCTTCCTGGAGCCGCCCAGATATTTCTCCTTCTGCACCATATTATAACAGCAGTAGAGCGCGAACGTCAGCAGGTCAGGCACAACAGCCTCCGCGCCCTCCCGTTCCAGAAGGTTCACAAGGTCGTTGTTCGCAGTCGGGTGGAATTTCACCAGAATCTCCCCGACAACGCCAACCCGCGGCTTAACCATGCGGTTCAGCTCCAATTCCTCAAAGTCGCGCAGTATCCCGCGGATATTTTCGCAGTAGGTCTTTCTGTCCGCCTTCACAACGTCCCTTTTGACCTTCTCATTCCATTTTTCATACAGCGCGTTTGCAGAACCCTTCACCTTCTCATATGGCCTTGTACGGTAAAGCACGCGCATAAACAAATCGCCGTATACCAACGCCTGCAACGCCCTGTGTATCAGACGCGGCTCATATTTGAAGCCAGGGTTTTTCTCCAGCCCCGCCGGATTGATGGAAATAACCGGAATATCCGGCATCCCCATATTTACCAGAGCCTTACGGATAAACGCAATATAATTCGTTGCTCTGCATCCGCCGCCCGTCTGCGAAATCAGGAGGGCAGTGCGGTTCAGATCATATTTTCCGGAAAGCAGGGCGTTCAGCAGCTGCCCAATGGAAATCAGCGCGGGATAACACGCGTCGTTGTTGACATATTTCAGCCCTGTTTCAATTGCATCCTTGTCCATTGCCGCCATAACCTCCAGCTTATAGCCGCAGCTCTGGAACACAGGCTGCAATATATCGAAATGGATCGGCGACATCTGCGGGCAGAGTATCGTGTAATCCTTTTTCATCTTTTTCGTAAAAAGCACACGGTGCAGCGACGCTTCGCCCTTGTGCAGCTGCACGTCCTTCTCTTTCCTGTCCTCAATCGCCGCAATCAGCGAACGCACGCGTATTCTTGCCGCGCCAAGGTTGTTCACCTCGTCGATTTTCAGCGCAGTGTAGATTTTGCCCGCCGCTGTCAGGATCGCCTTGACTTCATCCGTTGTCACAGCGTCCAGCCCGCAGCCGAAGGAATTGAGCTGCACAAACTCCAGATCCTTCTGTGTTTTCACGAAGCCTGCCGCTTCATACAGGCGGGAATGATAGGTCCACTGGTCGCGCACCACAGTCGGCCGCTCTACATGCCCCAGATGCGCCACACTGTCCTCTGTCAGCACTGCAATGCGGTAGCCCGCAATCAGCTCGGGAATGCCGTGGTTGATTTCGGGGTCCGCATGGTAAGGCCGCCCCGCCAGCACAATACCCGTCATATTGTTTTTGCGGATATATTTCAGCGTTTCCTCGCCTTTTTTCTGCATATCGCGCCGGAAATGCGTCCATTCCTCCCAGCCCTGCCTTACGGCCGCCTTTATTTCCTTCTCCGTAGAGCCAAGCGGTACAAATTCCTCCGTCATACGCTTGATAACGGTTTCGATTTTATCGAGAGACAGGAAGGGGTTCAGGAATTTAACGTCCTTCTCCTTCAAATCTTCCACGTTGTTTTTGATGTTTTCATTATACGACGCCACAATCGGGCAGTTATAGTTGTTGTCCGCCGCTGCGCTGTCCCTCCGCTCATAGACCACGCCGGGGTAGAATATCATATCCACGCCCTGGTCAATCAGCCACATCACGTGTCCATGCACCAGCTTCGCCGGATAGCATACGGATTCGCTCGGTATGGATTCCATGCCCCTCTCAAACACCGCTTTGGAGGAATACGGAGAAAGCACCACCCGATAGCCCAGCTTCGTAAAGAACGTGAACCAGAACGGGTAATCCTCCCACATATTCAGTACGCGCGGTATGCCGACTGTGCCTTTTGTTGCCTGCTCCGCTGTCAGCGGTTCATAATCGAACAGCCTGTGTCGTTTGTATTCGTAAAGGTTGGGCGCGGGGTTCTCAATTTTCTCCCTGCCCAGCCCGCGCTCGCAGCGGTTGCCGGTAACAAAACGCCGTCCGCCGCTGAAATGGTTAATCGTCAGCAGGCAGTGGTTTGTGCAGCCCTGACAACGCGCCATCGCGGACTTAACCTCCAGCGCGTTCATTTCCTCTCTGCCGATAAGCGTTGTCTGGTAGCCCGCAGTATATTTGTCCCGCGCGATAAGCCCCGCGCCGAACGCGCCCATAATGCCCGCGATATCCGGCCGGACAGCCTCCCGCCCGCTGATCATCTCAAAGCTTTTCAGTACGGCGTCGTTGTAGAAGGTACCGCCCTGCACGACCATAGATTTGCCCATTGCTTTGGGGTCGGAAATTTTGATCACCTTCAGCAGTGCGTTTTTGATAACGGAATACGCCAGACCGGCGGAAATATCCGCCACGTCCGCGCCCTCCTTCTGCGCCTGCTTTACGCGGGAATTCATGAACACCGTACAGCGGGAACCGAGGTCAATCGGATTTTTCGCAAACAGCGCGATTTTGGCAAAATCCGCTACTGTGTAATTCAGAGATTTCGCAAACGTTTCAATAAACGAGCCGCAGCCGGAGGAACATGCCTCGTTCAGCAGCACGCTGTCGATTACGTTGTCCTTAATACGGATACACTTCATATCCTGCCCGCCAATATCCAGAATGAAATCAACATCAGGCTTGAAGAACTGCGCCGCCTTATAATGCGCTACTGTTTCAATATACCCTAAATCTATCATCAGGGCTTCCTTTATCAGCCCTTCGCCGTAGCCCGTCACGCAGGAATTGCGGATTGTCACGCCCTCCGGCATCAGGTCATACATCTCATTCAGACTTTTCATTACCACGTTCAGCGGGCTGCCCTCGTTCCCCGCATAGAAGGAATAGAGCAGACTGCCGTCCTCTCCGACCAGCGCGACCTTTGTTGTTGTGGAACCCGCGTCTATGCCAAGGAACGCGTCACCGCGGTAATTGGAAATAGGAACACGCTTCACCTTATCCCTGTCATGCCTGTTCCGGAACGCGTCATATTCCGCTTCATCGCGGAACAGCGGTTCCATGCGGCTGACCTCCGCGCTCAATTCTACACCGTTTTCCAGCCTGCCCAACAGGGAAAAGAAATCCAGTTCCGCGCTGTCCGGCTTATTGGAAACCGCCGTACCATATGCCGCAAACAGATGCGAATTTTCAGGGATTACCGTTGTTTCCTCCGTCAGCCTGAGCGTTTCAATGAATCTCCGGCGCAGCTCGGAGAGGAAATGCAACGGACCGCCCAGAAAAGCGACATGCCCCCGAATGGGCTTGCCGCACGCCAGCCCCGCGATGGTCTGGTTAACAACGGCCTGAAAAATAGAAGCCGCCAAATCCTCTTTTTTCGCGCCCTCATTGATCAGCGGCTGGATATCCGTTTTTGCAAACACACCACAGCGCGAAGCAATCGGATAAATGACCTCATAGCCCTTTGCCAGTTCATTCAGGCCTGTTGCGTCCGTCTGCAAAAGGCTTGCCATCTGGTCAATAAAGGAGCCTGTACCGCCCGCGCAGACCCCGTTCATGCGCTGCTCTATGTTCCCGCCGGAAAAATAGATGATTTTCGCGTCTTCGCCGCCCAGCTCAATGGCAACGTCTGTTTTCGGCGCGGTCGCTTCCACAGCGTTCGCCGTTGCGACAACCTCCTGAATAAATTCCACGCCAATGGCATTCGCCAGCGCGACGCCGCCGCTGCCCGTAATCATTGCGGTAAAGCAGATATCTCCCAGTTCTTTCTGCGCCTCTTTCAGAATATCCCTGACCGTCTTTTTAATCTCGGAAAAATGCCGCCGGTATCTGCTGAAAACAATTCCGTTTTCCGCGTCCGCCAGCACTACCTTTACTGTTGTCGAACCAATATCAATACCCATGCGGTATGTATTTCCCTTGCCTTTAAGATACTGCACTTGCAACACCCCCGTCTGCAAACCCTTCCTGAGCCTCGGGCGCAGCAATCTCCGCCCAGACCTGTTTATGTATTTTCCTGTATTTTTCTTCATCGTCGATGCCGTCGTCCAGCACCTTCAGCGCAAGTATTCCGTCCTGCATCGCCAGAATCATTGTAATATGGCTTTCCAGATCAATATCCCGCCGGATTTCCCCGCACGCCTGCCCGCGTTCCAGTATGCGCCGCAGACACCGCTCCTTTTCCGCCGCATGCTCCTGCGAAAGCGCAATAACCTCCGGAAACTTTTTCATACCCTCGTAAAGCAGAAGGTAAAAATCGCGGAACACAATATCCTCGCGCCTGATGCTCTGGCGGTAATTTTCAAACCGCAGCGGGCGGAAAAATCCGTTCCAAAGCAGCAGTTCCGTTGCGGCCCCGCGCCTGCCTGATTTCCGGGCGTCCTCCCAGCATTGCTCCATCTCCCGCAGCGGACACAGATAATAGGTTTTTATATATTTCTCAATGACGCGCCGCACCAGATCCTCGCGGCTTTTGAAGGAGTAGTAAAAGCCGCCTTTGGTCAGTCCCGCTTCGCGGATGATTTCGTTTGTAGAACTTTCGGAAAAGCCTTTTTCCAAAAACAAATCGAAAGCCTTTTCCAGAATTTCGTTTTCTGTTTTCACATGGCGTTCCCCCTTTTCTGCAAAAATATGAAAACAACGGGAACATTGTCCCTCCGGCACCCCGCAAGGGCCTGCTTTGTTCTGTTCTTTGCCTGCGATACTCTGCGTCCCGTGTTATATCGGTTCATTATTCTTTCATTCTCCTGCAACGCGCAGACGCACAGCTGCAGCAAAAGTTTTTGGTTTCGCTTTTTTCAAAAAGCGAACGGGTTTGGGCAGAGCCCAGGGTTTTAAGCACCGCCCCATTTTCAGACCAACCGGTCTGTTTCCCTTTCATTATATTCCCCTGCAAAGGAAATTCAATAGATTCATCCGTTAAAATGTCGTTAAAAATCCATAAATACCAGCATATCAGACAAAATTCAAAGGTATTTTTACTATATTCCTTTATTTTTTTGTCAAAATTAAACAAAAATCATCCCTTGTCCCACATAGCTTACGCCGCCGAAACGCCCGTCCGAAACGCAAAAAAGGGAAAGCCTGCAAATCCCGCAAAGCTTTCCCATTTTTTCTGTATCCTGTTTCCTTCTTCCGTCGAACGTTTCAGGCGTTCCCTCAAATAGAGCGGATCTCCTGTATTTTTTCCAACTGGTGCGCAATGATCTGGCTGTTCGTGCGGATACAGACCAGATTCATTTTGTTCATGCCGATGAGTTCGCCCTCAATGATATTTTCGTGCAGCGTTGTCACCTTCACACGCATACCCCGCGTAAATTCCTTTCCCTGAAACGTAATTTTTTCAATCGGGAACAGTTCCCTGCATTTCTCATAGACCCCCGGCACGTCAAGCGAACGCACTACAAACGTCTTTTCCACCCGTCTGTCAATCCATCTCTGGAAACTGCGGATGATATAGGTAATCACATATGCCAGACACGCCGCAAGAAACACATCCTGCCATGTCAAAACAGAAAAATATTCCTTCAAACCTTTTTCTCTCCCTTCCTGTATTTGTTATCCAAGCAGGCGTTTTCATCATTTTTTTTCAAATATTGGTAAATCTCCCGCTTTGGCACGCCTCTATCCTTCGCGGTCTGCTTCATCGCTTCTTTTTCGCCCATACCCTGCGCCAGATAGCGCGCCATATGTTCCTCAACAGAAACCTGCGCCCAGCCTTCCTGCTCCTCGCGCCGCTGTTCCTCCAATGTAAAACCTGCGCAGACCAGCACAAATTCGCCCTTCGGCGCGTTTTCCCTGAAATACGCCAGTTGTCCGCCCAGCGTATCCCTGCGCACCTCCTCAAATTTCTTCGTCAGCTCCCGCGCCGCGGCTGTCTGCCGTTCCTCGCCGAATACGCCGCAAAGCTCCTCCAACGTATCCAGCAGGCGGTGCGGGGCTTCGTAGAACACCATTGTCCGGTGCTCCCGCTCCAATGTCCGCAGAATTTCCCTGCGCTCCTTTTTCTCCGGCGGCAGAAAGCCTTCAAATACAAAACGCCGCGTATCCAGTCCGGAAAGCACCAGCGCGGTCACAGCCGCCGACGCGCCCGGGGCGACCGTTACCGGCACGCCTGCCGCATGGCAGAGCCGCACCAAATCCGCGCCTGGGTCAGAAATGCCTGGCATACCCGCGTCTGTCACAAGCGCGATACTCTCGCCCTTTTGCAGGCGTTCCAGCAGCACAGGGCCTTTCCCCGCCTTATTATGCTCATGGTAGCTTGTCATAGGCGTTTTAATTTCGTAATGGTTCAATAGCTTCAGCGTATTGCGCGTATCCTCCGCAGCGATAACGTCCGCGCTTTCCAGCAGCTTCAGCGTGCGCAGCGTAATATCGTCCAGATTGCCGATGGGCGTCGCGCAAAGATAAAGTGTCCCAACCATGCCTAATCCTTTCTGTGAAAACCTTGGAGGCTCTGCCTCCAAACCTCCGCAAGGGACTCCGCCCCTTGACCCGTTTTGCCGCCGCGCAAATGCGCAGCGGAAAGTTTATATCATAAATACAAATGCTTTCATTCCTCTTAATATCCCAGCCGCACGCATGTGCGGCTGAAATAAAATTGGGGGTCAAGCCCTTTTCAATAGGTACCGGAAAGAAGTCCGGACGCCGAAGGCGGCTTTGCGAAGCAAAGTACTGACAGGGGTTGCAGGGGTGTGGAAACAGCGTCCCCAAGGTTTTCAATCTTTCTCACCCGTAATAAATCCGGTAAATTTCCTCTGTGTACTCCTGCGGCGCGCGGTAAATCACCAGCGGCGCGTCAACCTTCACCATCGGCCTGCCGCCCCTGCCAGCCTCCACCAGCACCATCGTCGGCGGTTTTTCCACATACGGATGCACAAACCTCACCCGCTTCGGCTCCAGCTTATACTGCCGCAATACTGTCAAAATATCCGTCAGCCTGTGCGGTCTGTGTATCATATAAAACCGCCCTTTCGGCCGGAGTATCTTCCCCGCCGCCGCCGCAACGTCCTCCAGCGAGCAGAGAATTTCATGCCGCGCAATAGCCTTTGCCTCTCTGGGGTTTACCAGCCCTCCGCCGCTGTTCATATACGGCGGATTCGACACCACCACGTCAAACGTCGAGCCGCCGAAAATCCCTGCCGCTTCCTTGATATCGCCCTGCACGATAGAAACACGTTCCTCCAGTTCATTCAGCTGCACGCTCCGCGCCGCCATCTCCGCGCTTTCCGGCTGTATTTCCAGTCCGGTAAAATGTCTGCCTTCCGTTTTTGCCGCCAGCAAAACAGGAATCACGCCCGTACCCGTACCCAGGTCCAGCACATTCTCTCCCCGCTTCACCCGCGCAAAGCCGCTGAGTATCACCGCATCCACTCCAAAGCAGAACCGCCTCGGGTCCTGTATGATATGATAGCCGCCCCTGTGCAGGTCGTCCAGACGCTCATGCGGATGTATGGTCACGTCAGTCCTCATAAGCTTTCAGTTCCTCCGGCGCAGGCTGCTGTTTTTTTCTCTTTTTGGAACGGATCAGCCTGATCTCGTCCACATGGTAGAACGCAATCGTAGGCGGATCGTTTTCTGTCTTGCGCACCGCTGCTTTTACCTGCTGGGAAAGCACATTTGCGGAGAGTATCTCCCCCGTTCCGTCCGGCGTTGCAATAATATCGCCCACCTTCGGCAGCCTGCGGTTCAGCTCCTCATAAACATCTTCCTCATATTTCAGGCAGCACATCAGCCTGCCGCAAATGCCGCTGATTTTCGTTGGGTTCAGCGAAAGGTTCTGTTCCTTTGCCATTTTTATGGAAACCGGCTGGAAATCGCCCAAAAACGTCGCGCAGCAAAGCGGCCTTCCGCAGATGCCGATGCCGTTGAGCATTTTCGCCTCGTCCCGCACGCCGATCTGCCGCAGCTCAATGCGCATACGGAACACTGCCGCCAGTTCCTTCACCAGTTCGCGGAAATCCACCCGCCCATCGGATGTGAAATAAAAAATCAGCTTGTTGCGGTCAAACGTCATTTCCACATCCACCAGCTTCATATCCAGATCCAGCCGTGCAATTTTTTCCAGACAGATATCAAAGGCTTCGCTTTCCCGCTTATGGTTGCCTTCCACCGTCTTCCTGTCATCCTGTGTAGCTTTGCGCATCACCGTTTTCAGAGGGAAAACGATGTTTTCCTCTGTAACAGTCATATTGCCCTTTACCACCGTTCCATATTCCACGCCGCGCGCCGTTTCCACAATCGCGCCGTCGTCCCTTTCCAGCTTCAGTCCGGCAGGGTCGAAATAATACATCTTTCCCGCTTTCTTAAAGCGTATTCCTACCACTTCTGTCATTGGTTTCAATCTCCTTTATCTCCATCAGCATAACTTCCATCGTCAGCCGAAAATTTGCGTTCTGCGCCAGCCGTTTCCGCGCCTCGTGTACGGCGCGCGCGTTTTTCGCCAGCCGTTCCGGCGGTTCCTTTGCCGCGCGGAAAACAGCGTCTTTCTGTTCCTTTTCAATTAAAAACCGTTCGTCCCGCAGGCATTTTGCCGCCAGCAGATCGCGGTACCAGAGTTCCATAATATCCAAAAAGCGGAGGTCGTTTTTATAGCCCTCCAAATCCTTTGCCATTACCAGCACGTCTGCCGCTCCCATATCGGGCAGAGCCTGCAGCTTTTGCAGAATATCCTGCCGGAGCTGCTGAAAATCCTCGTCCTGCAATAACTCCAGCGCGCGCCCGATACGCCCCTGTGCATAAGCCGCATAACTGCCACAGGTCTCAGCAGGGACACGCGCCTTTTCCCGCAGATACGCGGCAATCTTCTGTTCCGGCAGGGGGCGCAGCGGCATCACCGCCACTCTCGAAAGAACCGTTGGCAGAAATGCCTCCGCGCGTTCCGCCAAAAGCAGGAAACGGGCATAAAGCGGCGGCTCCTCAAGCGTTTTGAGCAAAGCATTCTGCGCCTGAACAGTCATGGTATCCGCATTTTCAATGATATAAATTTTGCAGGCAAAACGGTAGGGCTTCAAGTTCACCGTTTCCAGTATCTGTTCCCGTATCTCGTCCACGCCGATACTTTTTTTCTCCGTCCGCACATAGATCACATCCGGATGGTTGCCGCTGTCGAACACTGTGCAGCTTGCGCATGTACAGCAGGGGCGTTCGCCCGCGCCTTCACACTGCAATGCCTTCGCGAATGTGTTCGCCAGCAGGCGTTTGCCCGCGCCCGCGCCGCCTGTAAACAGATATGCATGGGAAACGCGCCCGCCTGCCGCCGCTGTCTGCAAGTGCCGCACCAGCGCGTCGTTCCCCCAGATTTCCCGAAATGTATACAAACCGTATCTCCTTTTTTAAGACCTTGGGGCTCTGCCCCAATTCCCTGCAAAACCCTGGGGACTCTGTCCCCAAACCCCTGCAAGGGGGCACCCGCCCCCTTGACCCTGGACTGCCGCAAAACTGTGTTTTGCGGGAGCAAAAAATAAATCATTCCAAATATTCACAAGCCCAAAACCCAGCCAGACCCTGCCCACAATATCCTCCGCGCCTGTCCAGCCCAAAACCCTGCCGCCTCCTTCCCCTTTTCTCCCCAGCCGCATAAAATGCGGCTGGAAAAAGGGTCAAGGGGCGCAGAGTGTCCAGCAAACACTCGTTTTGCGCCGACCGGAGCGGAGAAGCTGCCTCTTGCGGGGGTTTGGGGGCGGTGCCCCCAGGGTCTTAATTTTTTTCAAAACTTATGGAACTGCTCCACATCCACCACAAACACCGTCGCCCCGCCGACCTTCACCTCAATCGGCGCGAGAATGAACCCATGCATCGCCCCGCAGGAGGAGGGCAGCGTCGCGTACTGCGTCCGCGCCTTGCTGTTTTCTTCAATAATCTTTATCGCCTCGTCTACCTTCTCATTTTCCACGCCCGCCAGCAGCGTTGTATTGCCCGCGCGCAGAAAACCGCCCTTTGTCGCCAGCCTTGTCACCTGAAAGCCCGCTTCATTCAAATGGGAGATCGCCTCTCCCGCGTCCTCGTCCTGTAAAATCGCAATGATAAGTTTCATGAAAATCCCTCCTTATCCGCGCCGCGGCGCAAAGCCAAACAGCCGGTCTAATTCTTCCTTTATTTCCGCGAATACATCGTCCGGCGGCTGTCCCGCGTCTATCACGCATATCCTTCCGCCGCTTTCCTCTGCCAGGGCAAGGTACCCCTGATATACCCTTTCATGGAACGCCGCTTTTTCCCGCTCCATCCTGTCCAGCTCGTGGCTGTCCTGCTGTTTTTTCCGCGCCATGCCCTCTTTGGGGCTGATGTTCAGAAAAAACGTCAGGTCAGGCTCCCTGCCATCTGTAGCAATGCGGTTCACCTCTGCCACAATACCGCCAAGCCCGCGCCCATAGCCCTGGTAGGCGATACTGGAATCTGTAAAGCGGTCTGTAATCACAGTCCTGCCTGCCGCCAGCGCGGGAAGGATTTTTTCTTCCAAATGCTGCGCGCGTGCGGCCGCATAAAGCAGCATTTCCGCGCGCGCGGCCATTGCGGTGTTTTCCGGCTCCAGTATCAGCTCCCGTATCTTTTCCGCAATGGGCGTGCCGCCCGGCTCCCTTGTCAGAAGCACATCCGCGCCGCATTCCTCCAGATACGCCTTTATTTTCTGTATCTGTGTGGATTTGCCGCTGCCGTCGCCGCCCTCAATAGAAATAAAATACCCAGGCTTATCCATATAAATCCCTGCCCCCATGCTGTCCGCGCCGTAGAATTGTTTTGATATTTTAGTATACCACATTCTATGAAAATACGCAAAGAAATAAAGCCCGCACAAGCCAAAAAACACGCCGGTATCTCCTTCCAGCCCTCCCCGTCCTCCATTTTTTTGGCATAAAACCGCCGCGCGCTAATATATTACCATATAGACAAAGTGCGGATACGCCACAGGAAGGATAAGGAGGGTTTTTATGCCGTTGGAATTGGCGAAAGAAACGATGGTATGGCGGGAAGAAGCAGGCAGGCAGACTTCCCAGATTCTGCTGGAAGGGGACGTTATTGTGCCGGACAGCAAGCCTGACCTGCAGGAACTCCTGCGCTGTGAGGGCAGTGTAAAAATACGTGACAAAAGAGTCAGCGACGACAGGATCGGTTTCTCAGGCGAGCTGGAGCTGCTTGTGCTTTATGCAGGCAAAAACGGGGAGCAGCCGCTTTACACCATGAAATCCTCCCTGCCTATGGAAGATTTTATACATATGGACGGGCTGGAACCAGACATGGAAATCACATTGAACGCAAATCTGGAGCATTTAGACTGTGAAATCATCAATGACAGAAAACTGAGCGTAAAAGCGGTCATTGGCGTAGAGGCGGCGGCGGAACGCAGGCGCAGTGCGGAAATCCTCTGCGATGCAGAAGGCGAAGGTGTGGAATGTCTGAAAGGCTGCCTGCGCATGGAGGCCGACACTGCGGAGCTGCGGGACAGGTTTACCATAAAGGAGGAACTTGTCCTGCCTGCCGCAAAGCCGGAAATCAGTGAAATTCTCTGGGAAGGAACCGCGCTGACGGAACAGGATGTACGTCCAATGGACGGGAAAGTCATGGTACGCGGAAATCTGAAAATCAGTATCCTTTATACTGACACACAGGGAAATCTTGGCAGCTTTACGGAAAAAATTCCGTTCAGCGGTTATCTGGAAGGGGACGAAATTGAGCCGCGCAGCGTCATTGATACGCGTCTTTGGATTGAGGAAGCAAAGCTCACGCCCACAATAGACGAAGACGGCGAAACACGCCAGCTTTCCGCAGATGTTACCGTTGGCGCGGCGTTAAAAGGACGGGAGCCTATGGAGCATGAAATACTGCTGGACGCCTATTCCCCGAAAGGAACTGTAAAAATCGACCGCGAAACGGTGACATACCCGCTGACGGTTGCCAGCGGCAGGAATCAGTTCACACTGAAAGAGCGGGTCCAACTGGAAAACAGCGAGTCCCCCATGCTTCGGGTGGAGGAAATCTGGGGCGATGTACGGCTGGAAGAAACGCGCACAGGACAGGATTTTGTGGAAGCAGAGGGCGTGCTTTCCGCCGCAGTGCTGTATTACTGCGAAAATGACGAAAGCCCTGTCTGCGTTATCCGGCGCGGCTATCCTTTCACCCAAACAGTCGAACTGAAGGGCGTACAGGAGGGCGATACAGCCGAAGTCGAACTGCGTCTGGAGGATGTGGATTTCCAGATACTATCCGAACAGGAAGGCGAGCTTCGCGCCACACTGGCAATGGAAACACATGTCCAGAGGAAAGAAACTGCTGAAACCGTAACAGATATCACTCTGGAAGAAAACGCCGAGGAACAGATCAGCGCGGCAAGCGCGGTCATTTATATGGTACAGCCTGGCGATTCTCTTTGGAGCATTGCCAAAAACTACCATACCACTATGGAGGATATCTTAGCAGTCAATGAGATTGAAAATCCCGATCTGCTTTATCCCGGTCAAAAGCTGCTGATTATTAAAATACTGCGGTAACCAATCCGCAGGTTATTCGTATTCTGCACAGCAAAAACGCCCTGTCTTCAGGGGCGTTGCCATCAGAAAATTCATTTTTGAAATGCCTGCATCATCAAGTTTTTTCAGAGCAGCCTCCATTTTGGAAGGAATTTTCCAGGTAGTGTCGTCATGAGTCATGTATACGTATTTTCGAGCATAATTTTATCGGATTTCAGGTAAAAATTCGCAGACGTACAATGTGGCGGGGCTTTGCCCCGCCA
>CAJTQX010000017.1:39122-50349 GCA_910578425.1 uncultured Anaerotignum sp. | reverse complement strand
TCGGTTGGCTTTCCCCTGTTGAGTTCCTTGTCCAATATGTTTGACAATCTTACATGGCTGAAAATTTAATCAAAAATGAAGAAAGCGGCATTTTCCACTGCGCCTCATTCCGTCCAACGTTTTTCTTGACAAAGCAGAAACGAAAGCATAGAATAGATGGAATTATAAAACGCCTCCATTTGCCGGATCGTTTCAGCGGGCTGCGGGGTGACGGCTTTGGAACGGCTTTTGTTTTGGCAGGCGTATTTTTTGCGGAAAACAGAGCGAAACATGGAAATTTCCAGCGCAAAAATGATAAAATACTATAAATAAAAAAGTGTTCCGCACGGGAAGGAGGAAAGAGCATGGCAGACGGTCAGGCAAAACAAAACGAAAAGATTGTAATGAAAGTTTCCTTTTACAGTATGGCGGCAAACATCGCGCTTTCCATATTCAAGGTAATGGCAGGCTTTCTCGCACATTCCGGCGCAATGGTTTCGGACGGAATACATTCCGCGTCCGATGTTTTCAGTACAGTTGTCGTGATGGTCGGGTATCGTCTGGCAGGAAAGGAATCCGATGAAAACCACCAATACGGGCACGAGCGGATTGAATGTGTCGCGGCTATCCTGCTGTCAATGATTCTCTGCATTACAGGCTTTGCCATCGGGCTGGCAGGACTCCGCAAAATCATTGGCCAGGAAAGCATAGCTCTGGAAGCCCCCGGGCTGCTCGCGCTGGCGGCGGCAATTCTTTCCATATTGGTCAAAGAAGCAATGTACTGGTACACAAGAAGCGCGGCAAAAAAGGTTAATTCCGCCGCTCTGATGGCAGACGCCTGGCACCACCGTTCAGATTCCCTCTCCTCTATCGGCAGTATGGCGGGCATCATCGGGGCGCGGCTGGGGTATCCCGTCTGTGATCCCATCGCCAGTGTTGTCATCTGCATATTTATCGTAAAGGCAGCCTATGAGATTTTCAGGGACGCTGTAGATAAAATGATGGATACGGCCTGTGACGCGGAAACTCTGGAAAATATGCGGCGCGTCATCACAGCGCAAGAGGGCGTACTGGGTATCGACCGTTTGCAGACCCGTTTATTCGGCGCGCGGATTTATGTTGATGTGGAAATTGCGGCAGACGGCGATCTTCCCCTGCGGGAGGCACACATTATTGCGGAGCGTGTGCATGAGGCAATCGAAAACAGCTTTGAAGAAGTGAAGCACTGCATGGTACACGTCAACCCGAAGGACTGAAGCGGCGGCACAGGGCGGAATCCTTACTGCCGCTTTAAGCAGCCCGACTGAAAGCAAATTTCTATTACATTTGTATTACATTTCCATTGTTTCCCCTTCCCGCCCTTGCGCGCCTCCGAAAAGCTGTGCTATACTGTCAGCATCCCACTGTTTTATCACCTCATTTCACGGCAATGAAAGGAGTTGATGCCTTATGTCAATGATTAAAGTGGAGAATCTTACATTTTCTTATCCTTCCGGCGTCGAAAATATTTTTGAAAACGTCAGCTTTACTCTGGATACCGACTGGAAGCTGGGCTTTGTAGGCAGAAACGGCAGAGGAAAAACAACTTTCCTGAACCTTCTGCTGGGTAAATATGAATATGCCGGAACGATTTCATCCTCTGTACAGTTTAATTATTTCCCCTACCCTGTTTCTGAAAAAAAACGCCTCACAGCAGAGGTCCTTTCGGAGGTCTGCCCTGCCGCGGAGGAATGGGAGCTGATGCGAGAATTATCCCTTTTGGACGTTGCGCCGGAGATTCTCTGGCAATCCTTTGACACGCTTTCCAACGGCGAACAGACAAAAGCTCTGCTGGCCGCTCTTTTTTTGAACGAAGGGCATTTCCTGCTTATTGATGAACCAACCAATCATCTGGACAGCGGCGCGCGGGAAAGCGTGGCGGCGTATCTGAAAAAGAAGAAGGGCTTTATACTGGTTTCACACGACAGGAACGTACTGGACTGCTGTGTCGATCATATCCTCGCGCTGAACCGGACGAATATTGAAGTACAGAGCGGAAACTTTTCCTCCTGGCTGGAAAATTTTGAAACACAGCAGGAATCCGAAGCGGCACAGAACAAGCGGCTGAAAAAGGATATCCGGCGGCTGGAAGCCTCCGCAAGGCGTACCTCGGCATGGTCGGATAAAGTAAAGGCCTCCAAAGCCGGCGCGGCAGATAAGGGCTATGTCGGCCATAAGGCGGCAAAAATGATGAAGCGTTCCAAATCCATAGAAGCCCGCCAGAATAAGGCTGTCTCAGAAAAATCCGCACTTCTGCGGAATACAGAAACCGCAGAGGATCTCAAAATTTCCCCGCTCACACACCATGCCGAGGTGCTGGCACGTTTTGAGGGCGTTTCGCCGGAATATGGCGGCATACCCGTCTGCGCCCCCGTTACATTTGAAGTACGCCGGGGCGAACGCATCTTTCTGCATGGAAAAAACGGTTGTGGAAAAAGCAGTCTGCTGAAACTGCTGGCAGGAGAACCTGTCGCTTATACAGGGGTACTGACAAAGGCCTCCGGAATGGTGATTTCTTATGTCCCGCAGGACACTTCCCATCTGCGCGGCTCCCTTTCGGAATACGCCTATACGCATGGGATTGATGAAAGCCTGTTCAAGGCTCTGCTTCGGAAACTCGGATTCGAGCGGGTGCAGTTTGAAAAAGATATTTCGGATTTTTCCAGCGGGCAGAAAAAGAAAATGCTGATTGCGGGCAGTCTTTGCGAAAAAGCCCATCTGTATATCTGGGACGAGCCGCTGAACTTTATTGATATTTATTCACGCAGGCAGATTGAACATCTGATTGCGGAATATGCCCCGACCATGCTCCTTGTCGAGCATGACAGGGCGTTCCAGGATGCAACTGCAACAAAAATCATTGCTTTATAATTAAAAGCATCACACAGGCGGCAGAAACAGGAGGTGCGCTTTGAAACGGGTTTTGATGGATATTTCCGAGGATCTCACCAGAATCGCTCTGGCGGAGGACGGAGAACTTGTAGAATTATATTATGAAAGCAAACGTGATGAAAGCCTGTTAGGGAATGTCTACGCCGGACGCGTGGCAAGCGTGGTTCCGAATTTGCAGGCAGCATTCGTGGATATTGGAGCGGAAAAAAACGGCTATTACTACTATGGCGCGGCGCGCGCGGTTTCCGATGAAGGAAAAAACCCCGCACGTCCCAAGCCTGGGGATACGCTGATATTGCAGGTAGAAAAAGACGCGGCCGGTTCAAAGGGCGCGGTGCTGACGAACCGCTTTTCCTTCCCCGGAAAATTTCTTGTTCTTCTCCCCGGAGATAACGGAGAAATCGGCATTTCCCGCAAAATCACAGATTCCGCGGAACGGGAGCGAATACGCCGGACAATGCGCGCACTCCTGCCGGAGGGCTGCGGTGCAATTGTGCGCACAAACGGCTCTAACCGCACTCAGGAAGAATATGAAAGCGAAATTGCCCTGCTGCTGGAAAAGTGCAAAAAACTGGAAAAAGGGACATTCGCCCTGCCGCCTGCCCTGCTTTTGCAGGAAAGCCAGCCTGTCCGTCAGGCTGTGCGGGATTTTTATTCCGCCGATGTGGACGAATTTGTTCTGAATGACGAAGCCGCCTATCATTCCCTGCTGGAAACAGGCGATTTCTGCAAAGAGGGCCAGCCTGTCCTGCGGCTTCACACGGAAAAAACACCGCTGTTTGAGGCATATTTTCTGGAGCGGCAGAGTGAAAAAGCACTGGAGGAAAAGGTCTGGCTGAAAAGCGGCGGTTTCCTTGTAATCGAAGAAACAGAAGCCTGTGCTGTCATAGATGTGAACACAGGCAAGGCGGCGGGACGCGGCGACCTGCAAAAAAGCATCCTCCGCACAAATCTTGAAGCCGCAGAAGAAGCCGCAAAGCAGATACGTCTGCGAAACCTTTCCGGCATCATCATCATTGATTTTATTGATATGCCGGAGAAAAAAGACCAGCAGGAACTGACCCGCAGGCTGGAATCGGCAGTAAAAAAAGACAGAATCAAAACCGTTGTTGTCGGCATGACAGAGCTGGGGCTGATGCAGCTAACGCGAAAAAAAACACGGCCCTCCCTCCGGCGGCAGATGACAACAAAGTGCCGCGCCTGTGAAGGAACGGGACGTTTACCCTCTATCGACTGGACCGTAACGAAAATGCGGCAGCAGACAGAAAGCATTTTTGCAAATACAATTTATAATGAGATACTCGTCCGCGCAGACGGCAGACTCCTGCGTGCTTTTGCGGGCGAAAAGGACTGCTGGCTGAAACAGCTTGAAACGCGTTTCGGCGGTACAGTGATTCTTGAAGCCGCTGAAATGGGCTTTGGCATATTTGAAATAGAAAAACGAAAACACTCGTAAGCCAGTTTAGGGTCTGAATGTATATGGATTGACGGGCGGATTTTGTGGTGAGCGACACAGAGCATTGCAGAATCCCCCAACAAGACATATATGGAGAAATACGAAACTGGCTTTCATGCTTTCCATACCAAATCCATCGGCTTTACAGGCTGCAAAATTCAGTAAAAAAGCCGAGCCAGGACCTCTTGCAAACAGACAAATTTATGCTATAATTACAATAAAAACAAGCAGTAAATTCCATTTATTGTAAAAAAGGGAGGTTTTATGTATGTCATTCAGTCCAGTATTAGGCTCTGCGTTTAACAGGACAAAACTGCGCGACCCCGCCCACCCCTGCACGTTTTCGGGCATGTGCTCCATGTGTACGGCGGACTGCGTAGGGACGTGTGAAATCGGGCTTTCCGCTGTGCGTGGTGCAGATGCGGTTTACCCTACCACAACAGGCGACAATCAGGTTGCATCTGAAAAGACTTACCCTGTTGATTACTCTCATTTTAATATCAATGGGCGCGTATTCGGGGCAGTCGGCGCGGAGGCAGATTCTGATAAAGCAACGATTCATGACGTGAATCTGGAAACCGTAATTGGTACAATCAATCCTGTAAAGCTGAAACTGCCTGTCGTTCTGCCCGCGCTTATCAAACTGAACTGGCAGGATTATTTCGGCGGCGCGGCAATGGCCGGCGTACTGACGGTCATCGGAGAAGGCGCGGTAACAAAAGATCCTACACTCCGGCTGGAAAACGGGAAAGTTGTCCACTGCCCGAAGCTGGGCGAATTTTTGGACGCGTTCCGCAAATACTACCGCGGCTATGGGCAGATTATATTGCAGGTGAACGTAGACGATGACCGTATCGGCGTACCGGAATATGCCATAAAGGAATGCGGCGCGGAGGCAATCGAATTCAAATTCGGGCAGTCCGCAAAAGGCACACAGCCCGTCAACCGCCTTGCAACACTGGAAGCTGCACTGAAAGCACAGGAGCAGGGGCTTCTTGTCATTCCCGACCCTTCCGATCCAAAAGTTGTGGAGCGGTACAATGCGGGCTTTGGCGAAAATTTCCGTTCCTACGGACGTCTGCCGATGTGGGACGAAAATTATCTTGTACCCAGAATCAACGAGCTGCGCGCAATGGGCCTGAAAAATGTATACTTCAAAATGGCAGGCTATGACCCTGCTGATTTGGAACATGTTCTGCGGATCGCAAGCGAAGCACAGGTTGATCTGGTGATGTTTGACGGTGCAGGCGGCGGTTCCGGTTACAGCCCCTGCAAAATGATGAACGAATGGTGTCTGCCGACTGTGGCGATGGAAAGCTACCTGACGGAAATCATGACACGGCTGGAAAAAGAAGATGTAAAACTGCCGCATATCGCTATTACGGGCGGCTTTACAATGGAGGACCAGGTCTATAAAGCTCTGGCTCTGGGCGCGCCGTATGTGAAAGCTGTCGGGCTTTGCCGTTCTTCTATGGCGGCGGCAATGAGCGCGAAAAAGGTTGGAGAACTGCTTGAGGCAGGGAACCTTCCTGCGGAACTGCAAAGATTCGGTGCAACAAAAGATGAACTGTTCCCCGATCTGCGGGAGCTGCGCGAACTGTACGGCAACGAAGCAAATGATTTTTCCACAGGCGCGATTGGCGTATATTCCTATCTGAACCGCATTGCGTTCGGCCTGAAACATTTCGCCGCGCTGAACAGAAAATTTGACGTTAAGTACATAGAAAAGAATGATATTTTCCCGCTGACCAGAGATGCAAAGGATATTTTTGACGGGAAATGGATGAAATAAAAGGCGGCACTGTTTTTACATAATAAAAGGCGGCTTGCCATAAGAAAACCATTTTCTTATGGCAAGCCGCCTTTATTATCTGTCTTTTATTCTTATCTGCGCTTTATTCTTCCTCTGCCAGAGATTCTTCCATGCCATCGTCCTCTGCGAAATCCTCCACGTCATCAGTCATTTCGGACTCTTCCAAAAGCTCCTCCGTAGATTCTTCTTCCTCAGGCAGATTTTCGGCAGGATGTCCTTCCCGTACCTTAATCTTTCCCTGATAAAGCTCATTTACCGCCACAGAAACGGGTTTATCCACCTTTATGCCGTCTACCAGCGGCTCTGCGTGGTCCACAAGCTGTCTTGCACGCTTTGCCGCGGCAATTACGATCGTATATCTGCTGCCCAGCGTGATATCGTCTGTATCACGATTGAAAACTTCCAGCAAATCCGTATAAGAAGGTCTTAGCATGATTCCATCTCTCCTTTGAATATCTTTTTAATATTTTTGTTCCGGCTGCATTTCATGCGTTCTGCGCGGACAATCGCCTGCACGTCCGCCACAGCCTGCTCTATCGTATCATTTACTACCACATAGTCGTATTCCTGCACCAGCTCCAGCTCTTCCAGCGCGCGGTGTATTCTGCGGTTGATTTCTTCTTTTTCCTCCGTCCCACGGTTCGTCAGACGCTTGCCAAGCTCCTCCAAATTTGGCGGAATCAGGAACACCAGCACACCATCGGGATATATTTTTTTGACCTGAAGCGCGCCCTGCACTTCGATCTCCAAAATGACGTTGCGTCCCTCCATCAGCTTTTCTACCACATATTTTCTGGGCGTGCCGTAAAAATTCCCGCAGAATTCTGCCCATTCCAGCAGTTCCATGTTATCCCGCATTTTGAGAAATTCTTCTTTTGTATGAAAAAAATAATGCACGCCGTTTTTCTCATAATCCCTCGGTTGGCGCGTTGTGGCAGAAATGGAGAGCGAGAAATCCTCATTCCCGCAGAGCCGCTCCACAATCGTCCCCTTTCCGGAGCCTGACGGTCCGGAAATTATCAGCAGTATTCCCTGTTCTTTCATAAAAGCCTACATTCCTTTCTGGTCTGCGGAAAGCCTGCCGCCTACCGTTTCCGGTACATTGGGCGAAAGCACCACCGCTCCATTATCCATAATGATCACACAGCGCGTTTTTCTGCCATATGTCGCATCAATCAGACTGCCCTTTTCTTTCGCGTCCTGTATCATGCGTTTTACAGGAGCGGAATCCGGGCTGACCATTGCAATCACACGGTTCGCTGAAACTACATTACCGTAGCCGATATTCATAAACTGTATCTTCTCCATTCGTTCCCCCTGTGAAGACCTTGGGGGCGTTGCCCCCAAATCCCCC
This sequence comes from uncultured Anaerotignum sp., assembly GCA_910578425.1. GTDB lineage: Bacteria > Bacillota > Clostridia > Lachnospirales > Anaerotignaceae > Anaerotignum_A. The sequence continues at coordinate 42,816 of CAJTQX010000017.1, read as the reverse complement.
ACAAGGGCATTCTGCCCTTGACCCATCAGCCAGCCGCAAAATGCGGCTGGAAAGTCTAAATATATGCCATATTGATATTGACCTCCCAGCCATGCAACGCATGGCTGACAGAAGGGTCGAGGGACAGCGTCCCTCGCGGGGATTGGGGCAGAGCCCCAAGGTCTTTTATTAAGTCTTTCGCGCTTACTCCAAATTCTGAACCTGCTCCCGTATCTTCTCGATCTCGCTTTTCAGCGCGATTGTTGCCTGCACGATCTGCACATCGTTCGCTTTGGACGCAATCGTATTCGATTCCCTGTTCATTTCCTGCACAAGGAAATCCAGCTTCCGTCCGACCTGCCCGCCTTCCCGCAGTATCCTGTCCAGCTGAATCAAGTGGCTTTCCAGCCTCGTAATCTCCTCGTCAATACAGCCCCTGTCCGCAAAAACAGCAACCTCCTGCGCGATCCTCTGCGGGTCAACCTCCACGTTCCCAAGAATGTCCTCCAGCCGTCTGTTCAGCTTTTCGCGGTATTCCTCCACAACCAGCGGCGCGCGTTCCTTCACGTCAGCAACCAGCGCGCGGATATTCTCACCCTTCTGCAAAATATCCCGCTTCAGGTTTTCCCCTTCTGTCTCACGCATCGCCAGAAAACGCGACACAGCGTCCTCCAGGGCAGGCAGGAGAATTTCCCACAGGGCTTCTTCCTCTTTCTGTGCCTTTTCCGCTGTAATCACATCAGGAAACCGCGCCGTCAGCTCTAATATCCTGCCGTCATCCGCCTGCGGAACCCCCAGTATATCCCGCAGATGCTTCAGCTTTTCTGCATATGCCGCCGCAAGCGTTTCATCCAGCTTTACCTCCACATCCTCAGAGGAAAGCGTTTCAAAGCTGATATAAATATCCGTTTTCCCGCGGAATACATTTTCCGCTGTTTTTTTCCTGATCCTGTCTTCCAGACTGATCAGAAAGCGGGGCAGCTTCACCGTAATATCATTATAGCGATGGTTTACCGACCGCATTTCCACAGTAAATTTCCTGTCCTCGGCGGTAAATTCACCCCTGCCGTAGCCTGTCATACTCCTAACCTTCGCGTCCATCATTCCGTCCCTTTCCTGTACGTCCCTTCTTTCTGCAATGTTTTCTTATTATAACGAAAGGATGCTGAAATAGCAAGGAAAACCGGAAATTGTATCCACTATTTTTAATTTTCTTCTAATCTTACCCTTGTTTTCAGAAAATCGGACAAATATGTACCCGCCTACAGCGGCGGGGTCACTCTAATTTCAACTGTAACGGTTAATGTCTTCCATTGTAATCCCCGGGTGCAGGGCAATGTTGATGCCGTTGGCAATGATATTTGCCAACCGGTCAACAACTGCGTCTACCTCCTTGGGCGTTACAAACATATTTCCCGTATACGGCCCTAAAATATCCGCAATCATCTGATATTTTTCTTCCTGCTCCAGACTGTGCAGCATACGGTAAAATTCCGAGCCCTTCTGCGTCTGCTCTATCATTTCCCCGAGTATTCTGTCCATAGTATCATTCACCAGCGTTGCCGCGTCTACCACCGTAGGCACGCCAATAGCAATAACGGGAATCCCCAGACTTTCTTCGTCCAGCATCATGCGGCAGTTGCCTACGCCTGCCCCGGGCGCGACGCCTGTGTCCGACATCTGTATCGCGGCGTTGATGCGGTTGGAGCGGCGCGCCGCCAGTGCGTCTATCGCAATCAGGAGCGAAGGGTGCAGCTTGTCCACAATTCCACGTATGATCTCGCCTGTTTCAATGCCTGTTATCCCCATAACGCCTGGGCTGATTGCGGCCACAGGACGGACAGTTTCCTCAATTTCCTCCGGCAGCGTGCCCTGCAAATGGCGGGTAACAAGAATACGCGAAACCACCTTCGGCCCAAGCGCGTCCGGTGTGATGTTCCAGTTGCCAAGTCCTGCCACAAGCACGCTGTCACCCTCCTCCAGCTTTGCCAGCGCGCGTATATTTTCCGCCAGAATGCGTATCATTTCTTCATGGCACTCTATATCGTTTTCCTTCAGTTTTTCGGATTCGATCGTGATATAATTGCCGATAGGCTTTCCCATCAGACGGCTGCCCGCTTCGGAAAGGATACGCACATGGGTCAGACTGTAATCTTCTTCTTCCCGCGTTTCCACGTCCACGCCATCCAGCTCATTTCCCTGTTTGGGCTGGTTTTCCGCCGCCATTTCGCGCGCCTCAATGGCAAGGTCTGTCCGCACAGAAAATGCGGGCTGCTGTTCTGCTTCTTTCTTCTGTTCCATATTCTCAACGCCCTCCTGCTGTTTCCCTTATTTTTTCCGCAGGTTTTGAAATATATTCATTGACTTATTTCTGTTCATCAGGTAAAATATTATATGTTGAATTAACCATAAGGCTTTTTGCGAGCCTGACCGTGTCGGAGGGAAATGCCCTCAAAGGTGGTTAATGGTAATTGAAAAAGCGATATTCCCCAATATCGGAAAACCACAAAACGAGTATTTAGGAGGAAATAACATTGGCTAATATTAAATCTGCAAAGAAAAGAATCAAAGTTATCAACAAAAAAACACTGAGAAATAAAATGATCAAATCCCAGGTAAAAACAGCAATGAAGAAAGTAATCGTTGCAGTAAACGCAGGGGATAAGGACGCTGCTTCCGCTGCACTCAAAAGCGCGGTATCCACAATCGACAGAGCTTATACCAAAGGGATTTATCACAGAAATACAGTCGCAAGAAAGAAATCTTCCCTGACAAAGCTGGTAAATAGTCTCTAATAAACTGACACATCGGGGAAAGCCTGCAAAAAAAACGGCTTTCCCTTTTTTTGCAGACAGAAACCGTTTTTCGCAGAAAAGACATAAGGAGGTCTTTCACATGACAAACAGATACGACAAAGTAATGGAAAATTTTAAGAAAGGCTATAACTGCGCGCAGTCCGTTGCATGCGCATATGCTGACCTTTATAATGTAGATGAAAAAGATGCGTTCCGCGCAACAGAATGTTTCGGGCGCGGCATGGGCATGATGGGACCCTGTGGGGCAGTTTCAGCAATGGCATATCTGGTCGGCCTGAAGGTTTCTGACGGGAATCTGGATGCACCAAACAGCAAACTTGCCTGCTACGATACTCTTGCACCCATGACACAGGAATTCCTGGATAAAAATAAATCCATCAACTGCCGCGAACTGAAAGGACTGGATACGGGCGTTATGCTGCGGAGCTGCCCCGGCTGTATGCAGGACGCCGCCGCTATCATTGAAAAGAATCTGCTGTAAAAACAATTTTGCCTCCGGATTATTTCGGGCATTGTCATAAGAAAATTTGTTCTCTTATGGCAAACCGCTTTTTCCGGAGGCATTTTTTGATACAGAAAAACAGGCAGGAATCACTTTGCCACGCCAAACTTATTCAATGTTGCAGAATGTGTTGTTACGACCTTTTTGACAATATCTACATCAAATTTGATTACCTCAACATCATCCGATAACGTATGTAATTCTTCGGACATTTCGGGTACAGCCTGGAATCCTTCCGCAAGCAGCTGTAACTTTTTGTTTGTAACATTTTCCTGCGTTGTTTCTATCCTTATCACTGCATTTTCAACTTTGTCCATGCGGTCTTTCAAATCCGCGACGTCCTCTTTTAATACCGCGACGTCCTCTTTTAATACCGCGACGTCCTCTTTTAATACCG
>CAJTQX010000017.1:0-39026 GCA_910578425.1 uncultured Anaerotignum sp. | reverse complement strand
CGCAACGTCCTCTTTTAATACCGCAACGTCCTCTTTTAATACCGCAACGTCCTCTTTTAATACCGCAACGTCCTCTTTCAGTTCGGCAACGTCCTTCTTCAACTCGCCGACATCGCTTTTTAATTCACTTACTTCATTTTTGAGCGCATTAACATCGCTTTTTACTTCATTGATATCATTTTTTAAGTCCAGAAATAAATCTTGTACAACACTGATGATTTCTTTTGTTTCGTTCGTCACAAAATCCCTCCCGCATAAAGACAATCCGCTTTACCCACAATATCCATATTTTATGTACTGCCGTTATTATATAGTATACCACAGAATCGAAAAAATTCTATTGCTAATTGTGAAGTCCGCAAACTGTTCCTGCGTCATTCCCCTAAGTTTTCTGTAATATGCAATTTTCAACCCCAAACGGATATATTTTTCTGAAAAATTACTTTTCAAAATTATCATCTCTGTCCAACTTTGCATACATAACAAAAACCTGATTCAAAAATGTTTCCACAGCATTAAATTGCTCTGGTGTAAGACGTGACAATCTTTCAGCCAGAAACTCCGAATCATTCTTATCCTGCATTCCAAACAGTATCATATCGCTGGAAATGGACAGTTTTTCACAAATCCTTTTCAATGTGGCTATTGTAATGCCCGAAATGCCTCGTTCTATGTCAGAAACATTCTTCGTCCCAAGTGACACGAGTTCACCAAACTGCTCCTATGTCAGACCGGTACGTTCTCTTGCCGCTTTAATTGCAGCTCCTATTTGAATGTTAATTTCCTTTTTCTCTCTCATTTTTCTCACCAGACCATAACTCAAACTATACTCTGCTATTAGTTTATGTCATAGCAGTATTGACATAAACCCTATAATGCAGTTATAATTTATGGTAGCAATACCATGATAACGATAGAATGCTACTATCGCTTATAAATCATACTATTATTTTGATACATTTATTAAGAGGGAAGAAATGCACAAAACATTTCATCAAAAATTGAGAATGTTACGCAAAGAAAAGAAGCTCAGCCAGGTCGAAGTCGGAGAAATCCTGCACTACGGCTACACCACTATTTCCAACTATGAAAACGGCAGAAATGAGCCGACTTTGACAGACCTCTGCCGGCTCGCAGATTTTTTCGATGTCAGTACGGATTTCCTTCTGGGACGGACAGAGGACAGGCAGAGCCATTGCCGGACGAAGGAAAATTGGGGGCTTTTGCAGGAGATTTCCTCCCTTGAAGCCCTGGATTTGCTCGTTTCCATACGGGAAAAGGAAAAAAAGGGCTTATCCTGCCCAGATTGACAAAGCTATGGAGAAAACAGAAACAGGAGGGGATTGCTTTGGGATGGAGAGAAAACCTCAGAAAGATTAGGGTTTCCATATTCGGAGAACCTTTGAGCAAGGAGGACAAGGAACAGATACAGGAAATTCTAAACCAGCTGGATGCTTATTATGCAAGGCAGCAAAAACTTAAATTTACACGTAATTTTACACGTATTAGAGATAAACTAATAAAAAGATAATCCCAACTCCCCAGCCGTGCAAAGCACGGCTGGAAATCGAGTCAAGGACTGAAAACCCTTATGGGGTTTGGAGTGAAACCCCGAGGTCTTTAATCTTCAGCCATTTAGCCCTACATATACTGGTATACCTTCCGGTACGCGAAAAAGAAACACAGCGCGACTACCATCGTGCAGATCTCAGCAACCGGAATCGAAAGCCATATCCCGTCTATTTTCAAAAAGCGCGGCAGTATCAATATACTCCCCACAACGAACACAAACGTCCGCAGAAAAGAAATCGCCGCGGATACCTTCCCATTCGATAACGCCGTAAAAAACGACGACGCAAAAATATTGACCCCCGCAAACAGGAAATTCCACATAAATATACGGTACCCGTCCCGCGCAATGGCAAAGGTATTGCTGTCCTGCGGCGTAAAAATCGCAATTGCGGGCACAGCCATAATATAAGAAAATCCAAGGCACAGCACAGACGACACCAATATAATCCCAAAACACATGCGAAACAGGCGTTTCATCTGCACAATGTTCCGGTTCCCATAATTATAGCTGATAACCGGCGCAACGCCATTGGCAAACCCCAGATATGCCGCAGAAAACAGGAACTGCGCATACAGTATGATGGTAATGGCGGCTATGCCGTCTTCCCCTGCCAGCCGCATCATGGAAATGTTGAACAGGAATGTTGTTACCGCCGTAGCAAAAGAATTTACCATTTCCGAAGAACCATTCAGCATGGCATTCAGCAGTACAGAACCATCCCATTTCGGCCTGACAAAATACAGCACCGTCCGCGGCTTTGCGAAATAAAACAGGGGCAGGACGCCGCCGATGAAATAGCCCGTAACCGTTCCCCATGCCGCGCCCGCGATACCCATATCACAGAGCACAATAAACACATAGTCAAAAACGATATTTGACACGCCGGAAAGCACATTCAGCCCAAGTCCGAGCCCCGGTTTGCCCGCTGTAACAAAAAGCGTCTGAAACAGCACCTGCAAAACGGACATGCTGTAAAACAGCATCAGTATCCTGCCATAATCCACACAGTAGGGCAGAAGAATCTCATCCGCACCCAAGGCGCGGGAAAGCGGCGAAATGAACACAAAGCACAGCACCGAAAGCACAACGCCGACCATAAGCGCGAAGCATACAATCAACGAAAATGTTTCGCGCGCCTGCTCTTCCTTCCCCTCACCCAGACGACGCGCAATAATGGCGGAGCCGCCCGTTCCCAGCATAATGCCAACACCCATAATCGCGCTGATAAGCGGATAAACAATATTGACCGCGGAAAGGGCCGTTGTACCGACAAAACGTGAAACGAAAATACCATCCGCAATAACATAGACCGACAAAAATACAAGCATAACGATCGTTGGCATGGTAAAGCGTATCAAAGAAAATAGCGTAAATTCTTTGGAAATTTCATTGTTCAACAAATGACCTCCTCGAAAACAGCGGCAACGCGCGTCAGCCTTCTGCTTTTAACCGTTCCGCACGCCTTTCGTCAGGCGTAATATAAATCGTACGGTTCGTCAGATAAATCACCATGCCGGGCTTTGCACCGGATGGTTTTTTTACATTCTTCCGCTGTGTATAATCAATCGGCACCATACTGCTGTTTTTCGCCTTGCTGAAATATGCCGCAAGGTTTGCCGCTTCTTCCAGAGTGGTTTCCGGTGCCTCCCCTGTGCCGTTTGTACGGATGATAACGTGAGAACCGGGGATATTTTTCGCGTGCATCCAGATATCTGTGCTTTCTGCCGTCCGCAGCGTCAATTCGTCATTTTGCAGGTTGCTTTTGCCCACAAAAATATCGTACCCATCCGAAGAAACAAAATGCAGAGGCTTCGCCTTTTTGGGGCGTGCCGCGCCCTTTTTCTGCGGCTGGCGGCGGATAAAGCCGCTTTCAGCCAGCTCTGTACGAATCTCCGAAAGGTCGGCTTCATCCACAGCGTTATCCAACGCGTTCAGCACGCTTTCCAGATATTCCAGTTCCTCATCATTCTGTTTCTGCTGGATCTCCAGAGCGGCAAGCGTGCGTTTCGCCTTGTTGTATTTCGCAAAATATTTCTGCGCGTTTTCCGCCGGCGTTTTCGTCGGGTCAAGCGCAATTTCGATTTCCGCCATATTTTCATCATAAAAATCAACTGTACGGAATGTCGTCATTCCCTGTGAAACAGCGTAGATATTTGCAGTTATCAGCTCGCCTTTTTTCTTCCATACCTGCATCCCCTGTGTATCCCGCAGAGTTTTCTGCTGGATGTCCTTCTTTTTGGCGCACCGTTCAATATTGGAAAGCACCAGCCGCCGGATGTCATGCGCTTTCTGGCGGATATGCAGGGCGTTGTCCCGCTCCTGATAATAGCCCTCGAGCAGTTCGGAAACAGAAGCATAGCTTTTCTGTGCCATCCCTCGGAACAGCTCCATTTCCAGCACAGAAAACTCCATAATACGCCCGTTTTCCTTCTGCGTATAAACAGAGGGCAGGAAACGTTCCGCCCGCACCTCTTTCATCAGTGCCCAAAACGCGTCAAAAAGGCGTTCGCCCTCCTCCAGCGTAGTCTGCTGGCAGGCGTTGGAGGCGTCCAGAGAAGCACGCGCGCAAGCCTCCTGCGCCATCAGCGGGCTGATGCCTGTATAGGTCTGGTAGATAAATTCCGAGAGTTTCCGTCCTTCCTGCAAATGCAGGGAAAAGAGGAAATCCGCCCGCTCTGCCAGAAGCGGGTTCTTTTTTCCCTGAGAGGGCGGAAAAGCATACTCCTTGCCCGGCAGAACCTCCCGCACTGAGCTTTTCTCATGTGTCACGCGCTTGATGGAATCGAGTATCTTTCCATTTTCGTCAGCCAGTATCAGATTGCTGTGCTTGCCCATGATTTCCAGAATCAGGCTTTTCTGCGTGATATCGCCCATTTCATTCGCGGATTCGATTTTCAGAATCACAATGCGCTCAAAATCCGGCTGGAGAATATCCACAATCTTTCCCCCTGCAATGTATTTCCGCAGCACCATGCAGAACAGCGGTGCGGTCATAGGGTTTTCGCGGCTGCTCTCCGTCAGATGTATTCTGGGATGGCCGGAATTTGCAGATAACAGCAGCTTTTTCGGCGCGCCGTTTCCGCGCACGCTCATGCGGATCTCGTCAGCAAGCGGCTGGTGGATTTTATCAATACGCCCTCCCAAAAGGGCAGACTTTAGTTCGGATACAATGGCAAACGTAGTAATGCCGTCCAATGCCATAAAACACTCCTCCTTTTTCTGTACGGAAGGTCAAACAACCTTACTATACCACATCTTTCCCAGCATTACAATCTTTTGCAGGCAGAGGCCAGTCATGTACGGAAAACCGGAGGGACAACTATCCCTCCGGTTTTTTTCGCCTGTATGCGTAGAAAATTTTTCGCTGCCGCACTCATTTTCTGCGATTTTTCTTTGCCGCCGCAAGCCTTTGCGCTGTTCCCGTCGTTTCAGGCGCGGCTTTTTCCTGTATGGGAGGCTCTGTATCCTTCGAGACATCTGCCCCGCGCCTCTCTCCGGCAGTTTCAGTAACAGCCTTTGCCGTTTCCTTTCCGGCCTTCTTCGCTTTCGGCATTTTTAACCGCCCAAACTGCCGTTCCAGCGCATTCGCCGCTGCCGGAAAACGCCTCAGCGCGATATCTGCCAAAAACAGCAGCAGGGCCGCCGACATCAGCGGCACAGACAGCTCCCTTGAAACAAGTCCCCTGTCAGCGTCCTCCGCGAATACGTCTGCGCCGTTTTGCAGCGTACGTCCACCTGCTGCCGCGGCGATTTGTTCCAGAACAGCCGCGCCGTCACCCCGCGCCGTTATATCGTATTCCTTCGGATAGCCGATTGCAAAGCCAATGGTGTATCGCGAAGTTGCGCCATCCTTTTTGGATATGCCAATATTCGCGGTATAAACGCCCTCTTTTTCCGTTGGAATACTTCCTTCATATACGCCGGGCGCGCTTGCCCGCAGTTCCGTTTCCCAGCTTTCGCCGTCCGAAGCCGCCACAGCCGCCGTTATCCCCGCAATCGTTTCATCATACGGCATTTCCAGCCGCAGAAGGCTTTCGCCCGTCCCACTTTCCGCAGTCAACTGAAACTCTGCATTTCCTTCGGCGTTCATCGTCCAGGAAACCATATTCCGCAGTATTGCCGTCCCTTCCGCGCTGGCCAGCCAGTCCGCACTCCATTGTCCATGTACATCCGCCGTCCATACAGCAGCGCGCCCCAGTCCATACTGCCATGCAGCCAGAACAGGATCGTCCTTATCACTCAAAAGCACCTGATCGGCGCGGCTTTTCGCCGTCGCGCCAATATAGCCGTTCAGTTCCGGCACAGAGGAAATCCCTGACAATATCGCCGAAGCGTCCCCCTGCTTCGGGTAAAAACCGCGTTCATTGATATAATCCTTGCCCGCCAGAAGCGTTTCTTTCGCGAAAATTTCCGGCAGATCCGTAAATTCATTCGTGAAGTAGTAGCGTCCGCCGCCGGACTCCGCCAGCCGCTGCAAAAGAGCCGTATCCGCCCCGCTGCCAACCGCAATGGCGGAAAGCGTGATACCGCCGCTCCGCATCTGATCCAAAACATCTTCGTAGCCTTCCTGTTCCGCCTGCCCGTCCGTCAGCAGTATGATATGTTTCTGCTTTGTGCCGATGCTTTCCATCCCCTGCACAGCCAGCCGCAATGCAGGCAGTATACTCGTACCGCCCGCAGGCTGTATCATACCGATAGCTTTTGTGATGCTCTCGCGGTTCTCCTCCGCTTTCTGCATCGGTACCGTCCAATCCGCTATGCTGTCAAACGCAATCACACCAATCTGGTCCTCGGGACCCAAATCGTCCAGGCTGCGGATCGCGGCTTCCTTCGCCATTTCCATACGCGTCACGCCATAATTGCAGTCAGACATGCTTCCCGAATGGTCAATTACAAGAGCCATACCCAAATTCGGTGTTTCGCCCTCCGTTTTCAGTTCCATTTCCACAGGCAGAATTTCTTCCAATGTTGTGCCTTTATAGCCGCCAAGCGCGAGGGAATCCTCTCCCCCGCTGACGACAAGCCCGCCGCCTGCTGTGCGGATGTAGCTTTCCAATATTGTCAAAAAACCATCCGGCAGGTCGGAAACCGGCGTATTCGCCAGCACAACTGTGCTGTATTCCCGCAGCCCTTCCATCGTAACGGGCGCGGCCTCCGGCGGCAGGCTGACAATCTCCGCACGGCTGCTTTCCAGCAGTTTCCGCCATTCGACAGTATTATCCTCCGTTCCCAGCAAGAGGATTCGGGGGATATCATCTACAAACGTATACGCATACGCCTGATTGTTTTTCCGCTCCGTATCACGTTCCGGCGAGATTTCTCCCCGGAAGGAAACACTGCCTCCCTGTTCCGCTTTTGCAGTAAAAACAACCCTTGTTTCCCCCTTTGTGACAGAAATCTGCTCACTGCCAATCAGTGTATTTCCCTGATAAAGACGTACTGCCGTATCTGTTGCCAAATTGGAATCAATGCGCAGAGCAATTTCATATTCTGTATTCCGGTTGACCGCTTTTGGCAATTCCAGCGCAGTCAGCTGCACCTCGTCCGCCTCCGGCGAAGTTACCGGGAAAACATCCACCGAAACGCGGCTATCTGTCAGGCTTCTTGCCTGCGCCAGAGCACTCCCTGCGGTTTCCTCCCCATCCGAAAGTATGACAACGCGTTTTGCTGTCCCTTCCGGAAAAATACTCGCCGCCAGCTTCAGTGCGGCAGCAATATCCGTCGCGCTCCCATCGGTATAGGTTACAAAACCCTCCGCGGGCGGCACTGCCTCCAAAGAGGGCGACTGCTCCACGCCCGCGCGTCTGCCGAAGCAGAGCAGCCCAAGGCTGTCCTTTTTTCCCTTAGCTGCATACGCCTCCCGCAGAAAGGCTGCCGTTTCTTCTTCGCCCCGCATGCTTGCGGAACAGTCCACAGCAAAAAGCGTTGTGGTAATATCCGCCTGTCTGGAAATCCAAGGGCCTGCCATCGCCAGCACCAAAAGCACGCAGACAAGGAACCGCATTCCCGTTTGCAGTTTCCGCTGGAATGCAGAGGGGAAGCTTCCTTTTTTCGCCATATAGCCCAAATATACTGCCAGCACCGGCAGCAGGAGCAGCCAGAGCGGCTTTGTCCATTCAATTCCCATGGCAATTCACCCGCCATTCTATCGCCAGAATCAGCAGGAGCAGAAGAAGAACGCCATTGCGTATATTCCTGCCCATGCTGACTGTTTTCGTTTCTCCGGCCTCATACACCGCCGCTTCGCCCGTTGGCAAAAGGCTGGATTCCAAACCATTCCTGCCGTTTACGGCGAAGGCTGTTTGTGTCAGATTCCCTTCCCCGTCTGCCTGTACCAAGCGGTAAATGCCCGGCTCATCTCCGGAAAACGGTCGGGGAGGGAACGGCGGCGCGATTTCTGTCCGCTCTCCTGTCGGCGTTTCTATCCATGCCTGTTCTGTTTCCGGCAGGAGCGAAGGCTCTATGTCCTCTCCCGCTGCCGCTCCGGCAACGTCCGCCGTATTCTGCGGGAAATACCATTCCATCAGGCCATGCAGCAGCACAGGAAAGCCTGCCGTCAGCGGCAGGTCTGTATCATGCAGGTCAAAGCCGAAAACGGCCGTTTTACGTCCGTCCCGCTCGCCATAAACAGCAATGGTCTGCCCGTCCGCACGCAGCAGGGAACGTACCCATGATTCCGAAAGCGTCCTTCCCTCGGCGATGTCGAACGATACGTTTTCCGCCCCTGCAATGTCTTTATTTTCCACACCGCGCGCCCTGCCGGAAAAATCGTGTGTTCTGCCTTCCCCACCGTCAAACTGCATGAGAAAGCCATGCTCCGGCAGGATTTCCGGCAATGCCCCGTCAAATATATAAAGCGAATATCCCGAAAGGGTTTCCACGTTTTCCGGACTGGTTTTATAAAGTTCAAGCTGCTCCATTACGGAAAGAGCCTTTTCCAGAAACAGGTTCTGTTCCGTCACAAGCAGGGCTTTCCGCTTTGACGCACCTGTCACGCCCTGATACAGAACATCATCCGCTGATAAAACGTCCTCCGGAAAAATCCGCGCCATCAACGTTTCCGTTCCCAGAGGGATACCGGAAAACGTCACATCCTGTGCCTCGCCTGCCGCCAGCTCTACCGAAACCGTATCAAACGCCGCACCATCAGCGTAAAGCGTCACTGTCCTTTCGCAGTTCTCCTTTCCGTAATTTTCCACACGGGTCAGCGCAAGCAGGCCGTCCTCCTGTTCCCTGCCGGAAAGCAGAGTCAGCGCGGCATTTTCGCCGCCGCCATTAAAAACGGTTTCCACCGCCGAAAGCCCGTCCAGCTGTCCGTAGTCATCTGTAAACAGCAGGATCTCCCCGCCGAGCGCGTTTTTTTCTGTCTGCAAAAGCGTTTTTGCCGTCTGCCAGTCCGCGCCGCCCGCAGTGGGCCGCAAAGCATCCAGCCGGCGCAGTACAGTCTGTGTATCTGTTGACGCACTCAGGGCAACATAAGGCTCATCTGTAACCGGAATCAACGAAAAGGAACTGCCTGACGGGGCGTTTTCCACGATATCCCGCGCCGCCTCCTTTGCGGCTGCAAAGCGGCTTTTGCCGACATCCTCCGCCTGCATACTCATGGAACAGTCCAGCGCGAGCACATAATCCGTCACCTGCATTTTCCCCATGATAAATGGTCCCGCAAGCGAAACAGCCAGCAGGAAAGCCGCCGCAATCTGCAAAAGCATCAGCAGGTTTCTGCGCAGCTTCTGCCAGGGCTGTGCGGATTTTGTTTCAGGAAATGCCTTTTTCCAAAGGTACAGGCTGGGAATTTCCTTTTCCTCATATTTTTGTTTCAAAAGATACATCAGCACAATGACAGGCACAGCCAGCAGTGCCAGAAAGCCCAAGGGCGATGCAAAACGCATAAAACCACTCATTTCTATAAAAGATAAAAGACCCTGGGGGGCTCTGCCCCCAGCACCCCCGCAAGGGGTTTCACCCCCTGACCCCATTTGCCGCCGCCCTCTCGTGCGGCGGGAAATGCGATATTACTGTAAAAGCTGAAATCATTCATACGGTTCTGACAGCCAGAGAATCCCTTCAGAATCCCGTACCGCTTTAAACACAATTTCATCTGCAAAATCTGCTTTTCCGTCCCTGAGCCAGAGTGAATACCCCTCGCGGGAAATATATCCGCATACATTACAGACCATATGCCTATTCTTTACGAACGCAAGCTGCACCATGCCTTCACTGACAGCCTGTTTCAGCCCGCGTGCGGGAACGTCCATGATCTCCGCCATTTCTTCCCTGCTTGTATAAGGGTCAAAGGTATATACTGTATCCCATGCAAACGGCACAATTTCATTCAGCGTAACTTTGCCGTCCTCCGCTGCCGCCATCGCCCTGCGCAGTTTTCCCCTGCGGTACAGTTCAGCCGGACTGCCGAAAAACGCATATCCCGCAATGGAAAGCAAAAGCAGAAGCGCGGCCGCTCCCGCGAATTTCCTCTTTTTCATAGGCTCCACCCCCTATTCCAGTGCAGAAAAATACTCCGCTACCATTTCCCGCATGCCATACGGCACATTTTCCTCCTCCAGCGTTTTCATTGCCTCGTTGCGGTATGTCTGGTAGACCCGTTCATAAGGCAGGCTCTCCCCTGCCTCGCCCATCGTGCGGTGTTCTGTCAAGCTGGTCTGGCCGCCTTCGTTTTCCTGTCCTTCCACCTTCGCGTCAAATCCAGCCTTTCCCTCCGCATTGCGTGTGAAAACATGTTCCGTTTCCTGATGCCCGAAGCCGCGTCCCTGTCCCTGTCCATTGCCTTGGCCCTGTCCCTGACCCTGTCCCTGGCCATTGCCTTGGCCCTGTCCCTGACCCTGTCCATTACCTTGGCCCTGGCCCTGCCCATTGCCCTGATTTTGATTCTGGCCCTGATTCTGTCCAGCCGCAAGCTGCCCGTTCATTTTCTGCAGAGCCGCCCGCAGGGAAGCGTTCTTCCCTGCCTGTGACACCGCGGCGGCTGTCAGCCGTTCCCCTGCCGCCGTCAGATCCGCGCCATTTTCCAATGCCTCCGCCAATGCTTCCAAAGCCTCTTGCAGCTCCTCGTCGCTCAGCCCCTCTGCCGCCTGTGCCAGCATTTCCGCAAGCTCAGCCCGCTGTTCCGCCGAAAGTGCCGCAAGCTGTTCCATCAACGCCTGCATTGCCGCCTGTATCGCCTCTTTGTCAGCCTGATTCAGCGCGTCCGCCAGTTCCTTCGTCTTTTCGTTCTGCTCCAGCCCCTTCGCCATCTCCCGCAGATCCTTCGGCACGCTGTTCTTCTCCAGCTTTTTCATTTCCTGCTGCGCCTTCTGCACCGCCTGCTCCGCCTCTTTTTTGGTTGCCGCCTTTCTGAGTTCCTTTGTCAAAGTCTGTGTTTGTCTGCGGAATTCCGCCCGTTCTTCGCTGTCAAGCGTTTCTTCCTTTTCAATCTCTCTGGAAACCTTTTCAATCCGCGCAATCTCTGCCTGTGTGTATGCCTCAAGCCCTTCTTCCTTCGGGGAAGGCAGAAACGCCGCGCCAAACGTCAGCGCAAGCAGAAGGCCGAGCAGCACGAGCGGCCTTTTGGGTGGGCGAAACCGGTATTCCTTTGCAAAATCCCGCTCCTTTGCCATTTTCATGCCGTCCCTGACAGCCATTTCCTCCATCTCATTCCGGCTGTCCCGCGCGAGAAGTTCCAGTGTTGTAATCATACGCTCCCTGCCGCCGAGCCTGTCCGCGGCCTCCGCCGCCGCTTTCCAGTCGGGGCGTTTCCAGAACAGGGCCATGCACAGAGCTGCCAGAAGGCCGGCAAACCAAAGCGCGCCTGCTGCAAAAAAACGTTCCGGCAGCACCACAAAAGCGGACAGCAGGAATACGGCAAGAGCAAACCCGCTTGCCGTTATCATGCACCATAGGAAATACTGTAGAAAAGCCTCCAGCGTCAGCCTCCGCCGCAGGGGCTGCAATGCTTTGCAAAACTCCTTCATTTACACAGCCTCTTTCTTTTTTCCTTTTTTTCGTTCCTTTTTCGGTTTTTTCTCCGCGCCGCCATGTCTGTGTTCCCGCACAGGGTTAACCGCGCGGCAGGAAAGGGCGATAAACAATGCCGTCACAGCCGCGTCAAACAGCATGTTCATCATCCAGATATTTTCCGCAATCCAGTTCAACGCGCTGTTTTTGCTGTTCAACATGGAAAGCAGTTCTCTGGAAACAATACTGCTGCCAAGCTGTGCGTCTACCAGTGAAAAAAACGCCACACCGGGATTGGGAATCAGCGTCAGCGCAATCCGCCAGTATTCTGATTCCATGTTCATCATATTGACCGCGTTATATTCCCGCACTGCAAGGGGCAGCACAGCCGCAAGAATCGTTCCCAGACAAAGCACGCCCATAATGATATATACCAGCATGATGGAAACGACCGTCCGCCTGAATATGCAGGAGAAAAATACCGAGATAGACCCCAGCATCAGCGCGGTCATCAGCATAAAGCAAACCATCAGCAGGACTGCCGAAATCTTTATTCCGCCGAAATAGAACACCAGCGAGAGCACCGGCAGCGTCCCTACAATCAAAAGCAGTATAAACGCCAGAGATGCCAGCAGTTTCCCCATTACGATGGAAAAGGACGACATTTTCGTTACCAGAAGCAGGTCGAGCGTCTGCCGTTCCCGCTCTCCGCTGATGCTGCCTGCCGTCAGCGCGGGTACAGTCAGCGTAATCAAAGCCATCTGCACCGCCGCAAGCACAACATACAGCATCGTCATAACCTGCGGGTCAAAACTGTAATCCCAGCTTTCAAACATGCCCGTATAAATCACCAGGCCTGCGCCCAGTGCCGTTACCCCAAGATAAAACGTCAGTACGGCGAAATTTTTCCAGCCCCTGAGGGACGTAACTGCCTCCCGCCGCAAAACCGGATTCATCATACACCTTCGCCTCCTGTCACCCGCATAAACACTTCTTCCAGATTGCCTTCTTTTTCCCGGAACGCCACCACCGGAACATCCGCCAAAACAAGCCGTTTTAAAATGCCCGCAAGTTCTTCATCCGATCCGTCAAAGTCAAATTCCGCATCCAGTGTATTTTCCACAAGCCCCTGCACAGCAGGCTGTTCCTCCAATATCCGCAGCATTTTTTCCATCTCCGCAGCAGGGCGGACATATATCACGCGTTTCTGCGTCAGCCTGTGCATGATTTCCTGCACAGACCCTGCCGCCGCCAGCTTGCCATGATCGATAATGCCAACCTCCGTACACATTTCCGCCAACTCCGGCAGGATATGCGAACTGATTACAATGGTTTTTCCCATCGTCTGCAACTGTTTGAGGATCTCTTTCATCTCTACCCTTGCCCGCGGGTCAAGTCCGGAGGCGGGTTCGTCCAGTATCAGCAGATTCGGGTCATGTATCAGGCTGCGGGCAAGGCAGAGCCTCTGCTTCATGCCGCGCGAAAGCGAATCCACATAAAACTCCTTTTTGTGCGTCAAATCTACAATTTCCAGCAGATTTTCAATCATGCCGCCGCGCTCCTTATAGGGGATTCCATATGTTCCGGCGTAAAAATCCATGTACTCCGTTACTTTCAGGTTATCATACACCCCGAAGAAATCCGGCATATAGCCAATCCTTTCCCGCAGAGCCTTTGGATTCTTCGTTGCGTCTATCCCGTCAATCAACACGCTGCCTTCCGTTGCCGTCAGCAGGCCCGCCATAATGCGCATGGTCGTCGTCTTGCCCGCGCCATTGGGGCCGACAAAGCCGTATATCGTCCCTTCCGGCACGCTCAGGCTTAAATGGTCGACCGCCGTAAATTTCCCGTAGCGTTTCACTAAATCTTTAATTTCCAGCAAGCAGACCACTTCCTTTCACTCTCATTCTCGGCACCTTGACCTCATTTCCTTCCAGCATGAACAGCTTCAGCCGCACCTTGCCATCGGCGGAAATATACTGTGCAGGGTCATATTCCCCGGGAGCAACATATTCTCGCGTGCGCAGGATATCCCATTCCCCTGTGGAAACATTATAAATTTCCGCCTTTTCCCGTATACTGTTTCTCTCTATTTCCTCAAACTGGAACAGTTCCAGCCTGATTCCATCTGCTATGTTGTAAATAAGCTCCGCATCGCCCTCATCATACAGATAGAAAAATTCAACGCCATAACGGCTGGTCCAGTCATATTGCTCTGTTGTTTTCACTGCTTCCGGCAGAATCGCAAAGGACGTATCAAAAGATTCCAGATTTGCCAGATCCGTAGTAAAGGTCTGATGGCAGAGCGTCAGCGCGCTGACAAACGGCTCCCTGCCGTTGATCGTCCCTGTGCTGTCCCAAATCGGAGCTTCGCTGAAAGCATAAATATCCATTTGCAGCTTTCCATCCGGCGACAGCCCTTCCTTGCCGCTGGTATTCGTCTTGTTGTCCAGCAGACGCTGTTCGCTGCGGATGCGGAACGCCTCCTCGCGGCTGATTTCGCCCCTGCTCACGCGTTCCCGCAATGTCGGCATATTGCTGCTGTAATCATCATAAAAAAGCTGTTCAAACATATGATAACTTCCTATGTTTTCCGGATCCACAGGCTGGTCTATTTCCAGCGTTTCGCCCGCCTGCATCTGCCCGATGCGCAGCCACGTCCCATTTGCGTTCAATATGGTATCTACAAAGCCTATATTCGTACCGTTTGTAATGCTGCCTTTCAGCCGTCCGTTTTCCACCCAGAGCGTGCTTTCCAGCGCGCCGCCGGTATGCACTGTGGATTTTGCAGAAAGATGGTTCGTCTGCCAGCTTTGGTTTCCGTAGAACGTAATTTCCGTCCTGTCGCCGGAAAGCATCTTATAGCCACAGTTAACGTCACCCGCCGCAAGGTTATAATAGTAATAATCTTCCTTTTGAGGAAAAACGTCCAGTTTGTCCTCGTTGCGGTATGTCATACTGCCCGCATCAGAGGATTTCAAATAAATGTCCGTTTCTACGGCAGCGGTATCTGCTCCCTCTGAAAGCTCTGCAAAAGAAACCATCCGCATCATGCCTTTCCCGTAAGGGCTGGTTCTGGAAACCACAAAAATTACTGCCACGAACACAACTGCCAGAGCCGGTATGACAATCCAGCCCTTTTCGCGCTTATCCAGTTTTTTCAGCACCAGATAAAGCACAGGGCCCACAATGACGATATAAACCGCCAGAAGTCCCAGCAGGAGCTTAACGGTGCTCATGCCCATCGGCGGAAAATTGCTCATAGAGCTGTAATGGTAATAACGGTCATACTCATTGCTGCCCAGTTCCAGATAGCTGTCATTCGCCATACGGCAGATTTCCCAGAGGACAGCAGGTGTTTCCGCCATTGCCGCGACAGGCGTTGTGGCAATGCTGAAAGCCGGCAGAATCATCCTGCCTGCGCCCTCCTTTTTCTGGTACGCCAGCACAGTCCCGCCTTCCCGCCAGAGCGGTTCCACGCCGTCGCCCTCCAGAACAGCCAGCGTAACCGGCGCGCCCTGTAAGCTGCCCACTGCTGTGCCCGTAATCCGGACGTCCTTTGTCAGCTCCAGCCCGCCCAGCGTGCGCGCGCCCGCTTCGCCTGTGCCAATCACCAGCATTCCGCCGCCTGCAACCCAGCCGTTCAGCGCGTCCCTCTGCGCCTGCGTCAGAGCCGCAAAATCAATTCCGTCCGCCACGATGATACGGAAATTTTCCATCAATGCCTCGGTGGAAGGAAAGCTTTCCCCGTCAAAAAAATATGTGCCATAGTAAAACTTTGCGTCTGCTTCGTTTGTATTCGGCGGCATCATACCCGCCAGAATCTGCATATCCTGCGGGCGTTCGCTTAAAACACCAACCGCCAGCATTTCCGGCTCTCTCGGTTTAATGTCAACATTTTTCAGGAACACCGTACGCCCGCTCTCGTCTACCAGCGTGATCTGCAAAAACCGCTGTATCGTGCCCATGTTCAGCTCCATGTCTATTTTCTGGGACGCACCCTGCAAAAGTTCCAGTTCCTGATAATAAACGGCATATTCCGCCGCAGCCGCCCCTGTGCCGTATCTGTTGCTTTCTTCATAGGTATATGCCTTTGCCTGCAATTCGCCGCGGAACGGCGCGCCGTTGTTTGTAATCACGCCTTTCAGGGGCGTGGCTTTCCCAACGATATATTCCCCGCCAAAGCCGATCTCTGCGTCCAGCGTAAACTGCTCCTGTCCAAACTCCTTCTCCTGCCATGCGGAAGGAGTCGCCTGCGTTGTTCCGGTTGTTCCGCCGTTTGTCATCGTAACCGTCTGCGTCGAAACAGGCGCGGCATACGCGATGAACGGCGTAACCAGCCCCGCAACCATCGCCAGTACAATCAGTACCGCGATCACAGCCGCCGCTGTACGTTTCCATTTCTGTTTTTCCTGATATCTCATGTAACCTCCCCTTTCGGATTTGAAAGACTAAGGGTCTTTGCTCCACGCCCGTTAGCCGCAAAGCCGCGTTTTGCAGGAGCTTCCAGTCAATCTTCTATCCTGAAATTCTTTGGAACTGCTGATTTCCATTATTATACCAAACCTTATATTAGAATGTTTTAACTCTTTCTTACGATTTCTTAATCTTTTTTTGAAAAATTGACACGACGTCCAACCCCATTTCGCCCAGAAAGCGGGAAGGCTCCGTTTCTTTATCATATCTGCTGCGCACAGCGGAAAGGCAGAGGTGCTCCTTTGCGCGTGTCATTGCTACATAAAACAGCCGCCGCTCCTCCTCCAGTTCTCCGGCTGAAACGCCCTTCTCATGCGGCACGACGCCCTCCACAAGCGTCGGCAGGAATACCTCCTGAAATTCCAGCCCCTTCGCGCCATGCATCGTTGTCAGGACAACGCCGTTCCGTTCCCTGCCGCCGTTCTTCGGTTTCTCCTTCATCTGTCGGCTCATTTCCTCCAATTCCTCTCGGAATGCCGCCGCGTCAGCCGCGTCCTTTGCCATTTCCGTAATTTCATCTGCAATCTCCCAGAATGCCTGCGCGCTTGTTCTGCGGTAGGCAGCATATTCCTCCAAATATTCATCGTAACCAATCACCTTTCGCACATATTTCAGCCCGTTATAAGGCGTTTTCTTCCGAATGTTCGCCAAATCCTCCCGCAGGTTTTCCAGTTGCTGTTCCTGCCATTTTTTCAATGAAGGGCAGACAAAAAAACTCCGCAAAAGCGTATACGGCATTTTTCCCGCTTCCGCAAGCAGTTCCTTGCTGATATAACGTTTGGGCTTGTTCAATATGCGGCGCAGCGCGCTGTCCGCCTCCTCATTTTCCGCAAGCAGGAGGTATGCCAGCAGATCCCTGGCTATCCAGTGCTCATAAATGTTCCCGCCGCTGTCCCGCAGTTCGTATGGTATCGAACGGCGGTAGAGCTCCCTTGCAAACGCGCCGCACTGCAAATTTGTGCGTGTAATCACTGCAATTTCCCGCATCGGTACGCCATCATCCAGAAGCGCGGCAATCTTTTCCCCAATTCGCTCCACTTCCATCGCCGGAGTTGCCGCCAGAAAAAACGTAACCTTCTGTCCTTCCTCCCCGATGCCAGCCATTCCTTTCGCAAAGCGCGCCCCGTTCTGCGAAATAACCTTTTCCGCAAGCAAAATAATGCGGTCCGTTGAGCGGTAGTTAATATTCAGCGTCACTCTTGCCGCGTCCGGAAAAACATCCTGAAATTTCAGCAGGAAATCCGGACGCGCACCGCGAAAGCCGTAAATGCTCTGGTCATCATCACCTACCACAAACAAGTTCCCATGCGCCTCCGCAAGGATACGCAGACATTCAAACTGCGCCCTGTTCACATCCTGAAATTCGTCCACCAAAATATAGCGGAACCGTCCCTGCCAGTATTTCCGCGCCTCCGCGTCCTTTTCCAGCAGCCAGTAACATTCCGCCAGCATATCGTCAAAATCCGTCTTTTCCTGTCGCTCTTTATAGCCCTCATAGGCATGGCAGAGTTTTTTGAACTCCGCAGGCGGGATTCCATTCGGCTGGAAGGCTGAAAGCTCCGCCAGCTCATTCTTCATCAGCGAAACCTGTGTCAAAAACTGCGCCGTATATTCATCTAAATCCGGAATATCCCATTCCATTCCCTCCAAAATGCCGCGCACCACGCTGCGGCGTTCTTCTTCCGCCAACACACGCTCCACCCCCCAGCCGTAGCGGCTTCTGAGGATACGGAAAAAAATACTGTGGAATGTGCCGAAATGCACGCCGTCCGCACCATGCGCCGCGCGGAAGCGTTCCCGCATTTCGTCTGCCGCGGCACGGGAGAATGTCAGCGCGAGTATTTCGCTCGGGCGCGCCAGCCCCTGTTCCAGAAGGCGGCGGATTCGGCAGAGCAGAACAGTCGTTTTGCCGCTGCCCGGGCCTGCCAGCACAAGCATCGGACCATCCTCGTGGCAGACCGCTATACATTGATTATGGTTCAGTTGTTTTTGCATATATTTCTCCTTAAATATTGGGGCAATACCTCGGGGACGCCGTCCCCGAACCCCTGCTACCCCTTTGAAAAAGGGGAACCCAAACTTTATTTTGCCCATGCATTCGCATGGGCGGAATCCACTTTTCGGATATACAAATTTTCAATCATTATAACACACTTTCCCTCTACGCGCCTGCAAAACCCATTTTTCCAAAAACATACTGTCCAGGTCAAGGAGGCGGCAGCTCTTTCTTAATAAAATCTTTCCAAAATCCTAACAAATTCTCTGTTGTAAAAAAAAGCGAAGTGTATTAAAATGCAGAAGTGTATAAAGGCTTGAAAACAGGTGTCAAAACAACATCTGTACAAAAATCAGGAGGTATAACATGAACATCGGTATATTTTCCGACACATATTTTCCACAACTGAACGGTGTCGCCACCTCGATTCGCACGCTTTCCACCGCATTAGAGGAGCGCGGACACCATGTATATATCTTTACGCCGTCCGACCCCCGCTGCGGAAACGAAAACGAACCCAACGTTTTTCGCCTGCCCAGCGTTCCGGTCTTTTTCGTGCGCAATTACCGTGCCGGTTACATCTGTCCGCCGCATGTACTGAAAAAAATACACGGCATGAACCTCGATATCATCCATACGCAGACGGAATTCCCCCTTGGCTTTCTCGGCAAGCTGATTTCCACCACACAGGGGATTCCCATGGTACATACCTATCACACCATGTATGAGGACTATGTACATTATATCGGCGGCGGACACGTCGTCACTCCGGATATGGCGCGGGATTTCAGCCGTATGTTCTGCAATACGGCGATGGACGTCATTGCTCCAACGCACAAAACGGAGCAGCTTCTGAAAAGCTATGGCGTGACAAAGCCCATTTCCGTCATCCCCACAGGGATAGACACCTCACGTTTTCAGAAAGCGCAGTATGACCCTGCGGAAATTCTGAAGCTGCGCCATTCCCTCGGCCTGGAGGAAACAACGCCTGTTATCATTTCCATCGGCCGCATTGCCAAAGAAAAAAGCATAGACGTAGTCATCGGTGCGCTGCCGAAACTTTTGGAAAAGCTGCCAAAAACAAAAATGGTGATTGTCGGGGAAGGCAATGAAATCGAAAACCTTGGGAAATTCGCCGAATCCATCGGCGTCGGGGAACATGTCATATTTACCGGCGGAAAACCATGGACAGAAATCGGGAAATACTACCAGCTGGGCAACGTATTTTGCAGCGCGTCCGTTTCGGAAACGCAGGGGCTGACCTTTGCGGAAGCAATGGCGGGCGGTGTGCCGGTCGTAGCCAAAAAGGACGAATGTATCGAAAACATCATTACAGATGGCAAAACCGGTCTGCTGTTTGAGGACAGCGCGGACCTGCCTGAACTGCTTTACCGCGTGCTGACAGACAAAACGCTTTCCGCACAGCTTTCCGAAGCGTCCATACAGGCAATGGAACGCCTTTCTGTAAAGGCATTTGCTGACAGCGTAGAACAGCTTTACCAGAATATACTGGACAGCGGCGAGCGTCCGAAGCGCATTTCCGCGCCCGTAATCCCGCTGGTAATCGGCGCGAAAGCGGCAAAGGGCATTACGCGGATTCCCCGCATGGTGGCACGTCGGTCGCATAAAGCAGCTAACAATCTTTTTACCGTGTCAAAAAAATAGACCCTTTTCCGTTTCGTGTTGTTTGTCAGAAACTCCTGCAATTTGACGAATCACAGGTTGAATCTGAAAATTGGCTGTGATACAAGAGGATTGTACCTTGAGGTGCTGAAACGTATGCTGATGCAACTGCGCCTGAAGGATGAACCGGGCAGTGTCGTCACAGGCCTGCACACGCCTTTCCGGCAAAATTATGCTCGAAAATACGTGTACATGACTCATGACGACACTACCTGATAATTAAAGTGGAATTGGATTTCTGCCTCAGCCCTGCTTTATTTGCTGTTAAAAGCCATACTTTTCAAAGTATGCCAGAAACCGCAAAAGCTCCTCAAAAACAGATACTCTTTCAACTCGGCGACTTTATCAAAGCCACTTCTACGCCATCTGCATATAAACCGAAGAATAAAACACTCCGTCCTTTGCCTCAAAACGGCTGCCTCCGCCATGTTTTTCTGCCAGAGCGGTAATGACTTTCAGACCCAGCCCGCCGCCATCGCGGGTAGATTGAAAACTCCCATCCGCATTTTGACGAATAAAGGAGTAGCTGTTATCCAGCGTAATTGTCAAAATCCCATCTGCGCAACGGCTCCGCATTTTAAGGAAGGGATTCTCTGCTCCCCGACAGGCGGCAACGGCATTTTCCAGCATATCCCCAATTATAACGCACAGTTCACTGTCCGGAATACTTCCGGTATCCTCCGGAATATCAAGGCGAATATCAGCCGTTGCTCCAGCCTGCCGCGCCATTGCCTGATAATGCATTGCTGTCGCGTTTACCAGAGAATTGCTGCACAGCCTGCCGGTAACGTCTTCCGAAAGTTTATCCAGCATTGCATTCAGATCTGCAAGCGCGGCTTCCTGTTCATGGTTGACCAGCAGGATTCGTATTGCAGCCAGATGATGCTTGACACTATGGCGCAGCCTCTTTCGGTTTTCTTCTGTTTCCAACAAAAGCTGATATTGTTCCCTCTGTATTTTTATCTGCTGCTGCATGATTCCGTTCTGCGCCCGAAGCAAAAAAGCGTCCCTCACAAAATAGCCGCCGATAACGCCAATGATGACAACAAATACGAATACGCCAATCTGAAAGAAAAATGATTTCTGCACAGGAAGATGGAGCAGATAATAATTGCAGACTTCCAGCAGCGAAAACACAGCCAATACTGCCGTTGGAATAAGAAACTTTCGCGCCATACGATTTTGATACTGCGCACTTTCCCGCAGCAATACTGCGGCAAACACACAAAGCGACAACGGTACGACTACATGGAACAGGTACATTGATTTTGAAAATGCCACAGAACCGGTTAACTGCAAAATGATTGCAGCATTGATACAGATTTCCAAAACCGCAGTCAAACCATTGAGCAGGCGTCTGCTTTCTCTTTGCAGCCCCAATGTTCTATATCCAAATTTCAGTATGGGGACAGCCATTGTGAACAGGCCGAGAAAAGCCAGAAGATAGAGAAACACCGGCGCGTCAATCAACAGCCCCGTAAGATTGCATTCGCCTGATACCCAACAACCAACGCATACGCAGAACAGTCCCAGCCAGAAAAACGCAGATCCCTCTGTTTCAAATCTGGTCAGGACAAAGGCTGTCAAAAACAGTAAAATCCCTAACGCCAGCAGGACAAAGGAAAAGAACAAAGAGAATCCCATTTGCCCAATCAGTTCCCACAGGATTGCTTCGCGGCTTCCCAGCAATACCGGATGAAGAACTATCGAATTTCTCTGCGCCGGGGAAAGATATTCCATACGCAGTGTCACAGAATCCGCCGTATCTGGCAGGGGAACCAATGCTACCCTGGTGGGCGGGTCTATTAAAAAACCAGGATAGCTTCCCTGTTGGCCATACTCGAAAATCAATGTTTCATTGGCGTAGAGCCGCAAAGGGGCATAGACAGTTTTCAGATAAAGGTAATCCCCTTTTTTGGGCTGAATCTCTGTTGTCAGCGTAAGAGAGGAACGCGGCGGCAACTGTTTTACCGTCAACGGCAGATCAACCGTTTCATCATCTATCTGCCATTCTGTTATGCTATCTGTACCGGAAGCCTGCTTATCTGGCTGAAACGCCAGCACCGCCGCAAACAGCAATGACGTCAGCACTGCGATGAATATCAGAGGAAGAATCCCTCTGAATCCTTTATTCATTTGCGTCACCCTTTCTTCGTGCTGCTGAGAACAGCCAGTTTTCCCACGCGCCTCTGGCGCGGTAGAACGTTTCCCTGCGGATGTAGGCATTACCGCCCTCCCGCATTTGAAACACCATATGCTCTCTGTCAATCCCCTGGATAAAGGCCAGATTCACAAGATAACTCTTATGGCAACGGAAAAATGGGTATGTAGCCAGAAGTGGTTCCAGATCGTCCATCTTTCCCTTTCGCTTCCAAACATTGCCGCCAGACAAATAGAATAACAGCGAATGTCCCTGCTGTTCCACATATCGCAGTTGGGAAACAGGAATTTCTATAGGCTCTCTCCGCCCCCAAACAAAAACCTCCTTCTCTCTGGCTGTTTTTTTGCTCAGGGCAAGGGAAATCATCTCATCTGCATCAGTCTGGGAAGCGGGTTTTTCAATATATTTTGCTACATTCAGGCGGTATCCGTCCAGAGCAAAGTCCTTGCTGCTGGTAATAAAAGCGATCGGCACACTCTTATCCATTTCCCGAATCTGCCGCACTGCTTCTACGCCGTCTAAACCATCCAGATAGATGTCCATAAAAACCAAATCGAATCTATTCAGCCGGCAGGCCGCAAGGAAATCCTCCCCCTTTTCATATATGCTGATTGCAGCAGGAATTCCATTGGCCGTAATCAGTCCGCACAGATAGCGAACATCGGCATGTTCGTCTTCGCAAATGGCTATATTAAGCTGTTCCATACGCATAACACCCCCTTCTCCAGGTAGTGTCGTCATGAGTCATATACATGTATTTTCAAGCATAATTTTGCCGGAAAGGCGTGTGCAGACACTTGTGACGACACTGCCCAGTTCAGTATAAATTTAATTCACAAAAACATCAATTTGTCAAGTACGAATTTAGAACCAAAAATGAAAGCAAGGGACATTTTCCGTAATAATAATGCGGTGAATGCCATGCTACAATGAAAACAAGAATGATTTCTGCACATTTTCATGCAGAGAAAGGATTGCGAGAAAGGGGTATACCCCTTTCTCAGTCCCCCGCGGGGGACTGGCCCATTCTGACTACAAGATAGGAGGATATTTATGAAACAAAAAATTTTAAGCATCATCACAGCCCTGTGCCTGTGCCTTTACCTGCTGCCGGGAACAGTGTTGGCGGCGGATACGCCGACACGGACGTCAGCACTGGATCTGCGGGAAGGACATTTTAACCCGGATGAGGGGGCTTCTGAAGGATGGAATTGGGAAGTCACCGGCGAAAAAAGCGGTACGCTGACATTGACAAACTGCCATATTAAAGCCGACAACGCCAATCTGATTATTCTCCCCGCTTACTCTGCCGTGACAATCATTCTGGAAGGGGACAACACACTGGAAACCACCTCAAATGCCTGGAGCGGCATGGTCGTTTTTAAGGACGATGAAAACCACAGCATAGAAAACGATGCCCATAGTATCCTTCAGGGTTCCGGCAGCCTGGAGCTCATTGCCGACAGCGGCAGCATATTTGGATTCTCCGGTGAAAAGCTTACCATCAAATCCGGCACAGTTACAACCCAAAACGCGGGACTTTGCGTGATTCTAGGCGATTTTACATTAGAGAACGGCACTGTAACAATCCACCAGCCGCAAGCAAATGAAAGCGGCATATATGTTGCAACAGAAGACGTCCATATCCTCGGCGGAGAATTGGAAATTGAAGCGGATATCGGCATTTGGACAACAGGTATCCCTAATACGCCTTCCGGCTGCGTCAATATTTCCGGCGGGACTGTAAGTATCACAAGCGGAACGTATGGCATCCTGGTAAACCGTTCTGATACAAACAATACAGATCCCAAAAAGCAGGCATTTTATATGACCGGAGGCTCTCTGGACATAAAATCCGGTAATTTGGGACTCTACGCCCAAACAGTCAATATTAACGGACAAGATGCTGTTATTACTGCACAAAGCGAAGCAAGCCTCGCGCTTTATGGGTTGGAGAGCTTCTCTGTTTCCAACGTGAAAAAGCTTTCCGCACTTAGCAGGGACGCATATGCCCTGGGCAAGGCAGACAGCGTTTCCCTCCCTGATAGCTGTACCATTCGCGTCAATGAAGAAGCAAATGCGGAAGGAGCCGCAGAATGGGAAGGCGAAACGCCCACATTTGCAAAATGGAAATATGTGGAAATCGAAGCAGCGGCAGAGCAGCCCCCTCAGCCCCCTGCCCATATCCATGATTGGCAGGCAGCATGGACTTCCAACAAAACCCACCACTGGCATGAGTGCGACGCCGCTGGCTGCACTGCCCTTCAAGACAACCAGAAGGAAGGCTATGGTTTACATACCTTCAACAGCGATGGAGCCTGTACAGTCTGCGGTTATTCCTCCGAAATCGGAAGTCTGATTAAGCTGGAGATTCAAGAGGGAATCTCCGAAGTGCCGGAAGGGCTGAAAAATATTCCCACGCTGGATACTCCGGAAAAGATTATACAGCAGCTAAAGACTGTCATTACTTCTGTCGGTACTCCGTCAGCAAATACCGCTGTTTATGATGTGACGCTTCTGGTCAGTATGGATGACGGCACAACATGGCTTCCTGCCACAGCGGACAACTTCCCGCCTGATGGACTGACCATTACCCTGCCTTATCCTGATGGCTCCAACAAAGGCTGCCGCTTTACCGTAGTTCATATGTTTACTTGCTCTGATTTTGGCAGGCAGCCTGGCAATACGGAAATATTTACTCCTGATAATGTGAGGAATACCGAAAGCGGAATACAGGTGACAGTGACAGGGCTCTCCCCGTTCGCCATAGGTTGGACAGATACCACAGACAACTCTGATATACCGTCATCCGGCAGCCGAAGCAACAGAAAGAGGACGCCCAGTCATTCCATTATCATAGAGGAACCGGAGCATGGGAAATTGACATCCGGCTCTGCAAAAGCCGCCAAAGGGGACACTGTCACTCTGACCGTCACCCCTGATAGCGGTTATGTGTTGGATACCATTGCCGTTACTGACAGTCAGGGAAATGAAATGAAGCTGACAGCTCAGGAAAATGACAAATATGTATTTACTATGCCAGATCGGCCTGTAACGGTAAAAGCTGACTTTATTTCCATGATGGATACGATACAAAAGCTCTGTGACGGTGGTATAAACTGCCCTTCTCGTGGTTTCCTTGACTTGGGAAATACGGAAATATGGTATCATGAAGCGGTAGATTTCGTTCTGAAGAATGGAATAATGTGCGGCAGTGAAAACAGTTTGTTTGAACCAGATCGCCAAATTTCCCGTGCCCAATTCGCTCAAATCCTCTATAACCGCGATGGCAGACCTGTTGTAACGGACGGCAGTGTATTCGCTGACGTAGCTCTTGACGCATGGTATGCCCCAGCGATTACATGGGCAGCAGAACGCGGTATTGCAGACGGTTACGGCAATGGTTTGTTTGGACCAGACGACAGCATCACGCGCGAACAGTTGGCTGTTATGCTTTGGAAATATGCCGGAAATGCAGCAAACACCAATAAGGATATGTATTTTAATGACACTGATAAAATCAGCAGCTATGCGTATGATGCTTTGTGCTGGACAGCAGAAAATGGAATCATCCGCGGCAAGGATGGGGGAATCCTTGATCCAGCCGGCTTTGCAACCCGTGCGCAGGCGGCCCAAATATTCAAAAACTTCTCCTTCGTCTGACAAAGAGAATACTTGCTTTTCAAGTTGAAAGCTGCCTGTTTTGCAGATATGCAAGGCTTTTGTGCACGGCGTGCAATGCAGCATGGCAACGTCACGCTGCCCCAGCTGTAAAAGCCTCCAAGCAGGCGGCACGGTAAGCAAAGCCTCGGGGCTTTTCCCCGAACCCCGCTATTCCGTTTTCCAGCCGCATTTTATACGGTTGGGCAGGAAAAAAAGCCCTGCCTGTCGGCAGAGGTTGGAAATACGGAGACAGTGGGATTCAAACCCACGAGCCCCGGAGGGCTATCTGATTTCGAGTGCGTTTGGCTCAGTGTTCCTAGGTGTTATCCAGTGCTGTTTTGTGCTGCATGGGACACCGAAAAAGCCTGCAAACATGGACTTTCTGGCTGAAAAACGTTGGAATCTCAAAGTTTTCTCCAAAATGAGGATTTGGCATATTTTCCGGAAGTTTGTTAGCATTTTGTTAGCAGAACCAGAACTGATATGTCAGATGGAAGGAGCTGAAGGTAATTTTTACCTTCGGCTCCTTCGTGTTTTGGGGGTGCTGGAGTGAGAAGAATGGAACCGTTTGTAATGGTGGAGAGCAGGATTTTGCAATCAGAAGAATTGTCTGTTTTCGAAAAAATGGTCTATTGCGTGCTGCACAGTTTTGCAGATAATGAAACAGGGATTTGCTACCCATCTTATGAAACGATTGCGGCAAGGGCGAGCTGTTCCAGAAGGAAGGCGATCGCCTGCATTGAAACACTGACTCAAAAAGGATTGCTGCGAAAGGAAGAACGGGCGACTAAAAATGGCGGAAACAGGACAAATGTTTATTATCTGCATAAAGGAGTGGATGCGGATTCAGATAAGATTTTCGATAAACCCAATGCACTGATTTTGCCGGATGATGGTGCGTCAGATACATCAAATGATGAATCAGATGCACAAAGCAATGCACCCGATTCACAAGCTAATGAATCGGGTACACCCGAACCAGATTCACAGAACTACACTTTTCCCTGTATTTCATCTATCTATTCTGCGGATATGGGACGGATAGATGAGATAAAAGAAAGAGTGGATTATGATTATTTCGAGGAATTCTTTCCAGAAAAACTGTCTTTTCTGGATATCCTTTGTGTCTGCATTTTGGAACTGTATGATGAAACTTTTGCAGGCAACAGGAAATTGCTGAATGGTATCAACGGCAGTACAGTTTTCGGTTTTTTGGAGCATATTAAAGGCAAGGATTATTCTAATGCGAGGAATATGAGGGGATATTTCAAGAAGATGCTTCTGGAATATTTACGGGCAAAAGCACTGCTGGGAGCATAAAATGATGTTCAGATTGTGACTTTTAGATGTTTATGGTATCATAAAGTCAAAGGATAGTTATGGGTTATATTTGATTTGAGGAGGTGCAGAGATGGAAACAGAGAGAAATCATGTGATTCAAAATAGCGATGAATTAGAGTTTGCTATTTTTTGTATTGAAAATATAGCTTTGCGTTTGGGTATAGATGCGGAGAAGGCATATGATGCCTTGACACAGGACAGCGATATTTTAGGCCGTTACATTGTTCCAGAGTATGAAATCCTGCATACCCAAAGCAAGGAATATATTATTGATGATATTCTTTCGGTCATGCGTGAGGAAGGTGTGTGGGAATGATTCTCTATCATGGTTCATATCTGGAAATTCCATATCCGGATCTTTCCCATTCCCGTGAAAAAGAGGAACGGCCGGATTTCATTCTTGCCTGCCGGAATGGAGAGGACAGATGGGAGTATGATATCGTAATTGGCGGTGCTGCGAATG
Source organism: uncultured Anaerotignum sp. (assembly GCA_910578425.1). Lineage (GTDB taxonomy): Bacteria > Bacillota > Clostridia > Lachnospirales > Anaerotignaceae > Anaerotignum_A. The sequence goes on along the minus strand of CAJTQX010000017.1, from coordinate 11,716 downwards.
ACAAGGTATTTAATACAATTGAATTATACTTGGATCAGCTATTGACAAGACGGAGGCAATCAAGCGTCTGCGATATGAAAACCCCAATTTGCAAGTTTGTTTCCGGACACAGAAGGTGATTGATGAGTACCTGCATTTTGAAGGGAGTGAGCATGTATGAATGCAAATTCTGTGCTTCTGCAAAAAAAATATGGCAGGATTGTGGCAATGTTTGCGAAACAGTCCAAACTTACTTTGGATGAGGCACTTGAATTTTTTTACCATTCTTCATTATATCAGCTTTTGCGGGAAGGCGTTTCAGATTTACATTGCATGAGTGATGGATATCTGGCTGAAGATTTGAAGGAAGAATACTGCCGAATGTATGGATAGGAAAACTCCATTGGTTGATTGCAAAGAAATTTTGCAGGGGTTGAAGGAAATGGAACAATGAAATCAAATTTTGAATTTTTGACTGCCATTTTCCTGTGCTGGCGAATTTTGGCAGGCTGTCAGAAAAATACTTATACAGCGATCCCAACTTCTGTCTGATAAAATCAGGCATGATTGGCGAAACGGTTATCGATTTGTGCTTTACCTACGACAGAATCCCTCTGCCTGCGGATAAACAGATTCAACAGCATCCTTCGCGAAAGAATGATTCCCAGCGATTTATCAGAGGTTTTTCATGCCCTTTTCGTTGGTTTGCAAATGGCAGCAATGATTGAGGCAAAGGCCATCCATAAAGATATTCCTTCTGTCATAGATTACCAATGCAGGGATTACTCCCGAAGTATCCGCAGCACCGATAAGCCTATCAGGTTTGGCATGGGGAAACTATAAAATTTCCTTTTACATTTGCTGCCAATGGCAGACCATACTTAGAGCAATATGACACCAAAAGCGGTGTATGGTTTCTGGATTTGAGAAAGCTGGACAATGCCCCAAAAGCCTTAAAGGACTGGATGAGCCCGACTGGAATGCTGGAACATATGGATAAGGATATTGCTGCGCGGAATCGGGACTTACAGGAAATGCCCTGCGATTTATTGCGCAATAAAGACAGGATGAACCTCTGCGAATATCAGATCAGAGCAATTGAAGCCGCCGAGAAAGCACTTCCGAATGGGCGGTGCAATATCCTGTTTGCCAAGCAGCAAAGCTGCCCCAACACTCGTTTTATCCTGTTTTCCTCTCTTGCTCCAGCGAGATGCTTTTTCGGGACGAATCAGGGGCAACTTCCTTCGGTCATATGCAAATCGTCAGGCTATGTTTAGTCGGCGCAGGAATCTGGAATAAAAATCATAAAAGAGCCTTGACAAATCTGAATGGTACCTGTATAATCAAATACAACAAGTACCCGTATGAAAAGGGGGAATGATATGGACGATCTCTATACCGACATTTATGAAAAGCTCTCCACGCTGCAATGGCTCATGAAACGCCGCCAGATGTTCAGCCATGCGGAATATGGCCCCTTCGCGGATTCAACAAGGGGGCAAGGCCGAGTCCTTGCCATGCTGAAAATCCAGCCGGAAATTGCAACAAAGGATCTGTCCTATCTTCTGGGAATCAGACAGCAATCGCTGAACGAACTGCTGAACAAGCTGGAGAAAAGCGGCTATGTGGAACGCAGACCCTCCGATGCTGACAGACGGGTCATGGTGGTTCATTTGACGGAAAAGGGGAAAACCGTAACGCAGCCCGCGTCGGATTATGAGGAGGTTCTCGGTTGCCTGTCCCAAGAAGAACTGCAGCAATTGGGGAATTATTTAGGTCGTATCATTACGGCTTTCCGAACGCAGGAAGGCGGAGAGGAAACGGCTATAGAGGACTGGATGGAACAGGCGAGAACGCGCATGGGTGAAGAACAGTTTGAACGGCTGATGTCCATGCGGGAAAGAGCGTTTGGCCCTTTGCAGAGAGGAGAACGGCCGATAGGGATACCGGGGGCGGAGCGTTTTTCACCGGATTATGACGGCCCGGTTCCAGACAGGCATGAATTTGACAGATTCGGCGGCCAAAAAAGAAAAGAAGAATAAACAAGGCACCATAATTTTTATGGAGATAAGTCCTATGCGGGTAATCCGCATAGGACTTTATTTTTAGGAGGAGGCAGCAACATGAACAAAATCATACAAGTGGAGCATTTCTCGAAAAAGTACGGGAATTTTACGGCGGTGGACGACATCTCCTTCGCTGTGGACGAGGGCAGTATTTTCGCGTTCCTCGGCCCCAACGGCGCGGGCAAAAGCACAACCATCAATACCCTGTGTACAATTCTGGACAAAACGCAGGGCACTTTAACCATCAACGGCCATGACGTTTCCAGGGAACGCAGTCTGGTGCGGAAGGACATTGGGATCGTTTTTCAGGATTCCACCCTCGATACCCAGATGACCGTAGAAGAAAACCTGAAATATCATTGCGCCTTCTACAAGGTGCCGAAGAATGAGGTGCGGGAGCGCATCGGCTTTGCCCTTGATCTGGTGGAACTGACGGATTGGCGGCGTTCGCCGGTGGGAAGTCTGTCCGGCGGCATGAAGCGGCGGGCTGAAATCGCCAGAGGGCTGGTACACGACCCAAAGGTTTTGTTCCTGGATGAACCCACCACCGGCCTGGACCCGCAGACCAGAGCCAATGTGTGGGAATACATCCAGCGGCTCCAAAAACAGAAGAACATGACCATCTTCCTGACCACCCACTATATGGACGAGGCGGAGGTCTGTTCCAGGGTCGTCATTATGGACCACGGCAAAATTGTCGCACACGACACGCCGGAGAATTTGAAGCATCAATACACCGGTACGGAGGTAGACGTTTTCTGCACCCAGACTGAGCCATTGGAATCTGCATTGCAGGAGCGAGATATTCCCTATCGGAAAGTCGAAAACAAGCTGATGTTTTACACGAAAAAGGCTCCTGCTGCGTTGGAAATTTTATCTGCGCACAGGGGCGAGATTATGGATTTTGAGGTGAAAAACGGGACGCTGAACGAGGTGTTCCTGGCGATTACAGGAAAGGAGATTCGAGAATGAACCCGATTACAGCAATTGTGCAGAGAAATTTACTAAACTATATCCGTAGCAAGGGGCGGGTATTCGGTGCCCTGTTTATGTCCATGTTCATGCTGGTGATGTTTTCGTTTCTGATGAAATCCTCCATGAGCGGCATGGACGCCCCCATGAGCTACCTGATTTCTGGCGTGATTATTATGAGTGTGTTCCAGGTCAGCGTCAACAATTCCTCGGATATTTTGACCGACATTTCCAGCGGCTATATGAAAGAGGTTCTGGTGGCCCCCATCGCGCGGACGCAGATTTCCATGGGACACATTCTGTCTGGCGCGGTCATCGCCACGCTGCAAGGCGTCATTACTATGATCTGCGGCATTGTGCTCGGCCTGCGGGTGGGTGTCCTGCAAATTCTGCTGCTGGCGGCAGTGATGCTGGTTTCCGCTATGACATTCAGTGCCGTAGGCCTGTTTCTGGCAACGGTTTCCCGCAATTCCCCCGCCTTCCAGACCATTAGCTCCATGATTATGATGCCCCTGACCTTTGTTTCCGGCGCGTATATTCCCACCACCATGATCCCCGGTTTTCTCCTGCCCATCGTCTACCTGAATCCGCTGACCTACACGACCTCCATTTTCCGCTATATCGCTTTGGGGGCGCACACGATGGACACAAGGGAGCTGGTAGAACAGGGTATAGCGTTCGACCTTGGCGGATTTGTGATCACGCCGCTGATGGGTCTGGCCATCACCATTTTGATCGGGGCGTTTTTCTTCGTGCTGTGCGTCCGTAAATTTGACAGGGCGGACTTCTCCACCATTAAGGTCGCTACAGGGATGCGAGGCGGCGGAGCCGCGGCCAGGAGGTAGCTTATGGAATTGCAACTGGAAGCTGTTACAAAAAACTACAAGAACAAACAAGTCCTGAAGGGAATTTCCCTCACCATGAGTGCGGGGGTCTACGGCCTGCTGGGACCCAACGGCGCGGGCAAAACCACCCTGATCCGAATACTGGCCGATGTGCTGCGCCCCACAAATGGGTGTGTCCTGTATGACGGAAAGGACATTCATTCCGTAGGGGATGAATACCGGGCGAAAATCGGCTATCTGCCCCAGGACGTCAGCTTTTACGGCAACTTTACCGGCAGGGATTATCTGGAATATTCGGCAGCACTGAAAGGGATGGAAAAAGCCTGCGCGAAAAAGCGGATCGAGGAACTGGCCCGCAGTGTCGGCCTGTGGGACGATCTGAAACGGAAATGCGCCGCCTATTCCGGCGGGATGCAGCGCAGGCTGGGCATTGCACAGGCCCTCCTGGACGACCCGGAGATTTTGATTCTGGACGAACCCACATCCGGACTGGATCCCTATGAGCGCATTAAGTTCCGCAACATCATCTCTGCCTATGCGAAGGAGCGTCTGGTGCTGCTGTCCACTCATATTGTATCCGATGTGGAGCATATTGCCGCACAGATCATGATGATGGAGAACGGCAGTATCCAGCACATCCACACAGGCGGAGAATATGTTCAGATAATGGAGGGCAGGGTCTGGCTGGCGGAGATGCCCGCCGAACAGCTTGTAGAGTATCAAAATCAGGCTGTCCTCAGCAATGTCAGGGCAAAAAACGACTGCATGGAAGTCCGTATTATTGCGGACACAAAGCCTGTCCCCGGCGCGGTACAGGCCATACCGACGCTGGAGGACGCCTATCTGTATCTTTTCAACTATTTGCCTGGAAAGGCCGGGAGGTAACGTGATGTCATTGTTTCGATTTGAACTGCGAAAGCTGCTGCTTAACAAGAAAACCCTGATTTTGCTGCTGTGCCTGTTTGCCCTTTACAGCGTGGTTGGTCTGACTTCCACCATGTTCCTGATTGGCGGCAATGACAGCTACCGCGCTTACGAGGAATTAGCCGCCGACTGGGAAGGTCCGTTTGACAGCGAAAAAGCTGCGGAAGCGGAAAAAATCTATCAGGAGGTCAGTGCCCGGTACGGCACAGACGCCCGGATGATTTCCCGGAGCGTCAAAGACCAGCCGGAAATCATTCTGGCGGTGAACTACCACGCCTATGCTGAACGGGTAGCGGAATATTGGAACGGCACGCCGTCGGAGAGTGCCGAGGAACCTTATGGGATCGCCCTTCTGCAAGGGAAGATTGCGGAATTGGAAAGCCAGGGGAAGCAGGATTCCTTTGATTATCGGGAGCTGTCCGCCTCCATGAAACGGCTGAAAGATCTGGGGGAGCCGGAGTTTGCCAACGCCCTGCTTTGGGAAAACCTGTTCAACAACTGGGGGGAGCACATGATGCAGTTCCTTCTGTTTGTGCCGCTGACCTTTGTCATAGCCCCTGTGTTCTCTGTGGAACGCTCCAGCGGTATGGATAACCTGATTTTAAGTTCCCGAAACGGCAGACGGAAGATTGTCACAGCAAAATTGCTGAGCGTACTCGCCGCCTCCACAGTTGTGGTCGCGCTGTATCTGGCCGCCACGTTTCTGTTCGGTTTTCTGCCGCATGGGAGTTTCCACGGCTGGGACGCCGCCATCCAGTCCATTCCCACCTATGCCCGCTCTATGTTCCCGTGGAAGGTCTGGCAGTTAGCCGCGTCTGGGGCCGCATGGCTCATTTTTACCGGCATGGTCTACAGTTTGATTATCTGTTTTATTTCCTCCCGCATGAAAAGCCAGATGGGGACAGCAGGGGTCAGTTTGGCGATCCTGTTTGTGAACGTGGGCTTGGCAGCTATGGGCGATACCATGACCCAGCGGCTTGGGATGCTGGTGGACTTCGGGCTGGCAAATGTCACGCTGATGAAGGAGGTATTCGGCGGATATAAGGGGTTCAATGTGTTCGGAACGTATGTCAGCTATCCGGTTATGGCGGTTTTTGTTTTGGCTGCAATTGCCGCCACTGCCGCTTTTGGGGCTTACTTGGGGCAGAAAAGCAGGGCTGTGGTATGACAGCGAACCCAGGCAGTGTCGTCACAAGTGTCTGTACACGCCTTTCCGGCAAAATTATGCTCGGAAATACGTATACATGACTCATGACGACACTACTAAGAGGCCATATAGAATTTTCTCTGTAAATACTGTTGAAGGTCTTCTATGATAAAATAAAAATCACAAGGAGGCCTTTCATTATGGCAAAAGAAAAGAAACCGGTACACAGAGTGCAAATGACGGAAGGAAAACGAAATATCATTCACCAGCTTCTGGAGGAATATGACATCCAGTCTGCTGAAGATATTCAGGATGCGCTGAAAGATCTTCCTGGCGAAACCATCAAAGAAATGATGGAGGCCGAAATGGATGACCATCTCGGATATGAAAAATCCGAGTGCTCTGACAGCGATGATTACCGCAATGGATATAAGCGCAAGCGGGTCAACAGCCGTTACGGCTCTATGGAAATCGAGGTGCCGCAGGATCGCAAATCCAGCTTTGCACCGCAGGTAGTCAAAAAACGTCAGAAGGATATTGACCAGAAAATCATCTCCATGTACGCGAAGGGAATGACCACACGTTAAATCTCCGAAACCATCGAAGATATTTACGGATTTGAAACATCAGAGAGCTTTATTTCTGATGTTACGGACAAAATCCTGCCACAGATCGAAGACTGGCAGAACCGTCCGCTGAATGAGGTATACCCTATCCTTTTCATCGACGCCATCCACTATTCTGTCCGTGACAACGGCATGATCCGGAGACTGGCAGCTTATGTCATTTTCGGCGTCAATGTGGAAGGCCGGAAAGAGGTACTGACAATCAGCATCGGCGAAAACGAAAGCGCGAAACACTGGCTGTCTGTGCTGAACGAACTGAAAAATCGCGGGGTGAAGGATGTTCCGGTGATCTGCGCGGATGGGCTTACCGGTATAGAAGAAGCGATCGCGACTGCATTCCCCAAAACAGAATATCAGCACTGCATCGTCCATCAGGTCAGGAATACCCTGAAATACGTCCCGGAAAAAGACAGGAAAGCCTTTGCGGCAGATTTGAAGACGATCTGTCAGGCGGCAGATGAGAAAAAAGCACTGGATGCGCTGGAAAAGGTAACCGAAAAATGGACGCCCCAATATCCGAACTCCATGAGACGCTGGAGGGATAACCGGGATGCCATTTCTCCGATTTTCAAGTTTTCCGCAGCAGTCAGAAAGGTAATTTACACGACAAACGCCATAGAATCGCTGAATTCCACCTATCGGAAGCTGAACCGCCAGAGAAGCGTATTTCCAGGCGATACCGCTCTGCTGAAGGCTCTGTATCTGGCAACCTTTGAGGCCACCAAAAAATGGACTTCTACGATTCGGAACTGGGCTCAGGTCTATGGGGAACTGAGTATTATGTACGAAGGCAGACTGTAACAATAAACCGGAAAGTCAAAAACGGGTGGCCGAAACCATTCGCTCCTGACATTCCTATTTACAGCCGATATATAAGACAAAGGCGAAAAGCTGATTCTCAAGCCTCTCGCCCGATAGTATCATGGAAGATCTCAATTTACAGATTTTTTCTCACAGGCCCAAAAATAATCGCTTACTGACATATCTTTACTCCTTCACTTCCTAATATTTAAATATTTTTATATTTCCAGAAATAACTCTTTTGTTTCAAAAAATCTTTCTACTATATTCAGATATTTTTCACAATCGACTTGATTCCTTTTCATTTTCTTAACCGTACACTCCCACACAATCAGACACTTAATATCTTTATCCTGTAGTTCCATCCTGACAACTGAATCTCGCCTGACATTCGCTTCAAATTTCTTCCGCCAGAATTCAACCTTTGATTTTGGCATATAAGCATACTTGCATCCGGAATGCCTGTGCCAGAAACACCCATGAATAAAAATCGCAGTATTATATTTCCGAAGATAAATATCCGGGTGTCCTGGTATTTTCCCTGAATTAAGACTGTATCTGTATCCCTGCGCAAACAACAGTTTTCTGAAATATATCTCCGGCTTTGTATTCTTTGAACGAATTGCCGCCATATTTTTACTTCGTTCTTCCGGACTTTTTATATCCATCTTATTTGCCCTCAATCATTTTTACATATTGCACAAACCGGGCTAATGTCCATATCCTGTCCCTTCGGTCTATGGGATATGTTGCTATATAAGGCTTCGGTACAACCAATATAACATTTTCCGCCTGCATCTCATCCATTTGTGCTCCGGATATTCCCTGTTGCAGTGTACAAAGATATTTCGGTTTATCCCTCAAACGGTCTGCTTCATTCAGCACCTGCCTCCATCTGTCTTTACAGGTAGTTTTAGCAGCCAGTGAAACAATGTAATCAACGGAAAATCCATAATCATGGTATGCTTCCTGTGAAGGGAAAAGGAAATCCGGCTTTTTATTCCCTTCCGTAACTGCCTGTGACGAATACTCAATACAATTCCCGTCAAATATTGCTGACAAATGATGTTCAAGGCTTTTTCCCGCACGACTTTTTCTGCGATTTAACACAACATTGGCAACACGGACAAATTCATCCACTGACTGAAATCCCTTTGTAATAATTTCACCGTATCTTGCATATTCCAATGCCCTGAAAAGTGTATACTCCATATTCGTCCAACTGATAATTTTCTTATCTGGATTTAAACATATATATTCCACATGGTCATATACCTTTTCTTCTATCGTCCTGGCTGCTGCCGACATCACATCTGACGCAGGGAAGTCCACATCAAGACCATTGATAAATTCCTGTATAGACAGTTTCTCCTGAGTTTCTGCCGATACTCTTTGCGCATCAATAAGGCTGTTTGTTTCTGTTGGGCTGACACCAAATGTATCAAGAAATTCTTCTATTTCATCATCCGTTCCCAGAAAATATCCACTATAATCAGTATGTGTCTGCTTCGTAAAAACGAACAGTGCTCCTGTCTGTTCTGGTTTCAAAAATGGAAAACCTCTGCCAAATCGTGTAATTCTCAATTCATTTTTACTTTCGTAATATGTAAAACAGCTTTCCGTTTCAAAATCATCCTGCCATCTGATTTTTACTGTCCTTTTTGGAATACCTGCCTGTTCAAGTTCCTGTCTGCTGAACATCATCTCCACAGCCGATTTTGAAATCAGAATTCCGGACTGATGACCGCCTGTGGCTCCTGTATCATTTGCAGAGAGAAACTTACAAAATCCCTTTTCACTGTTAAGAACAGATTTTATTGCCTGTCCCGTATGTCCTGTAGTCATCTAAATCACCATCCTCTGTAACTCTTTTCCCTCTGCCAAATCCATTTCTTCAACCTTCTTTACTATCAGTCCAGCTACATTCTCCATCAATGGTACTACAACCGAATTCCCGAACTGTTTATATGCCTGTGTATCAGATACCGGAATTTTGAAATCATCCGGAAATCCCTGTAATCTGGCACATTCACGAGGTGTTAATCTCCTGGGATTTTTTCCCTCCTGCTCAATCAGTATTTCTGAGCCGTCTTTGTAATATCTTGCACTGATTGTTCTTGATACACCATCTAATGGCGCAATACCATATCCGAATCCATTTCCTGCCGCTTTATGTTTTGCCGCATAATTCTGGAGATATGTCCAAAGCTTATCTGATAATGTATATTTTTCATCTACATTTTCATCTAAAATATCACGCATAACAGGTTTTGGAAATTTTGGTGTCAAATTAAAATCAAATTTCACATTTTTCCCATATTTGTTACGGTCAAAGCCTACTATCAGGATACGCTCTCTGTGCTGTGGCACAAACTGTTGTCCATCCAAAACAGAATAAAATACTTCGTAATTCAATTCCTCTAAAGATTCCAGGATTACCTTAAAAGTCCTTCCTCTGTCATGGCTACACAGATTTTTTACATTCTCCAGCATAAATGCTTTTGGTCTTTTCTCTTTCAATATCCTACAAACATCAAAAAAAAGCGTTCCCTGTGTTTTATCTTCAAAACCTGTTGCCCGTCCAAGGCTGTTCTTTTTGGAAACACCCGCAATGGAAAATGGCTGACAGGGAAAACCGGCTACCAGGATATCATGATCTGGTATGGACGAAGCTGATACCTGTGTAATATCCCCTTCAGGCTGTTCTCCAAAATTGGCAAAATATGTCTGTTGGCTGTATTTATTCCATTCACTTGAATAAACACAATGTCCCCCTGACTTTTCAAAAGCAATCCTCATTCCTCCTATTCCGGCAAACAGATCAATAAATGTAAATTGTCTGTCATTGATTTCACGCTGCTTCTTTCGTATATCCGTAACGTAACACGCAACAGCTTCTCTCACACAGTCCTGTATTGTCTGCTCCATCATTATGGAATAGTAACTCAATTCATTGTATAAATCATCGTCAACTCGTATATGTACCTGTTTCATTCATATCACTCCTGGGAAATAATCTGTACCTGATTTTTCCCTTATTATACTCTTAATACACAAAAAAAACAAGTGAAAATTATCGAATATATGTTCTTTTTGCAAATCCGCACCAGTCAGCTAAGGATAACCCAAGCAACTACTATGCCCTTGACTGACTGGCAAAATTTATTTCATGACAGCTGAAAGGGCATTAAGCAACCCTCCAGCTATCACCGGGCTTCTCGATTCTGTTTCCTTCTTTCTGCCCATTTTTGCTCCTTCAACAACTGTTCCCTTTACTTCTCATCTGAACAATACAAGACACTTTCTCTTTTCCAAGAACTGCCTTTACACATTCATAATCCCGAACAATCTCTTTCAGTTCTTGATTCTCCGTATTAATTTCATGGAAACGATTAGAGAGATTGTCTGCTTTCTCCACAGTCCGATTATAGGACAGTTGCAGTTTATCAAACTTTCTGGAAACGTCCAGATACGAAGCATAAACAGAGCACAGCACTTTCACAATTTTCTCCATCAGCGGTTTTGATTTCTTCTCCTAGTATGACTTTCCGCTTTCTATTCCCCCTGCTTCTGGAAGCACCTGTTCTGGATTGTCCGAAAATTTCACCGCCATGTGTTCCATATCCTTTACCATTGGGGCGAGTTCCTGCATACGCTTCTGGTATTTGTCCGCCTGTCTCCTTGCGTTTTCGGCTTCCCTTTTTGATTTCTCCATGCCGTTTTGTATGGAACAGATTTCATCATCTAATTCACTCAACTGTCCATTCAAATTTCCATTGATTTCCTCATAGAATTGATTCTCTGATTACAATTTCGTTTTTTTCTTTTCCAGTTCTTCAACTTCCTTTGACCGTTTCTGTTTTTTAAAGTCCAATACAGACAAATGCTTTTCGTGTGTTCCCTTTTTCTCCCATTCGATTCCATGATTCAACATGAGTACGGAAAGCTGTTCCTTTTCATAAGCATACCATTGATTGGAGCTATACTAAAAAAGTGGACACACAAATGCACCATCCATTACAATAAAGTAAACACCAAAAGGAGGTATCCACATGGCAACACAAAACAAATATGATGAAGACTTTAAAAAGTCCCTCGTCTCCCTCTGCCAGAATGGAAAAACCCAATCCCAGCTCTGCAAAGAATACGGTGTATCAAAATCCGCCCTCTCCAAATGGATCAGACAGTATTCTACTGTCCAGCTTGATGAAGGGGAAGTCCTTACCGCCAGACAGGTTAAGGAGCTTCAGAAACGCAATGCCCGGCTCGAGGAGGAAAATCTGATATTAAAAAAAGCGATTGCCATCTTCACGCCACAGCTGCGCGAGTATGCTGCTGGCGGAGGGTGTGCCGATG
>CAJTQX010000016.1 GCA_910578425.1 uncultured Anaerotignum sp. | reverse complement strand
GTTTTGGGTACTATAATAGCGGCTTTGCCGCTGTTGCGGTCGGCAAGGCCGACCACACTTGCGCCAAAAGTACCTCCCCGAAGGGATACTTGCGTCTTGCAAAATACGTAATATATTACGCAACCCCCCAAAAAAACACCCCGCCGCACATCCCTTTGTCCGGCAGGGCATCTCCCTTTACACCTTTACACCTTTACACCAAATCTCCATACCGGCCGCCCTTCACATCGCCCAGTATCTTCCCATTTGCAAACGTCAGCACGCGCTTGCGCATAAGGTTCACCATTTCGCGGTCGTGCGTCACAACCAGTATCGTCACGCCCAGGCGGTTGATATCGTCAAACAGGCTCATAATATCCCACGCCAGATCTCGGTCAAGGCTGGAAGTCGGCTCGTCCGCAATAATCATTTTCGGGCTGTTCACCAATGCCCGCGCAATCTCCACGCGTTTCCGCTCCCCAACGGATAAATCCGTCACCAGAAAGCCTGTTTTTTTCCCCAGTCCAACCATAGAAAGCGCGCGCTGTGCCCGTTCCTGAAGGGTGTCCTCTTCGTGCCCCGTTGCGCGCATGACAAACTCCAGATTTTCCGCCGCAGTTTTGTCCTCCAAAAAAAGCCCGATACCCTGCCGGATTACACCCACCTGCCGCCGGTAAAACGGCATTTCGCTGTAGCGTATTTCGGCAATGTCCTGCCCCAGAAATTCAATCCTGCCGCTTGTCGGCTCCAATTCCCGCGTAACCAGCCGCAGAAGCGTGCTTTTGCCCGAGCCTGTCCGCCCGCAGACAAAAACAAATTCGCCCTGGCCGATGCTCAGGTTAATTCCCCGCAGAGAATGTGTGCCGTAATCAAATATTTTGGATACGTCCGTAAACGTCAGTATCGGTATTTTTTTTCCTGTTTTCTCCGGTATAGGCATTTTTCGCGCTCCCTGTTCCTAAATATTCTTTTTCATGCTATAATAGAAGGACTGGCTTTATTTATCATACTCCCACGCCGCCGAAAACGCAAGCGCAAACGGCGCGCGGGACACAGACTTTGCATTTTACAGGAAGGGGGGCGTCCCAATGTCGAAAGCAATCAAAAGAATGATGCACACAGCAGGCTTTCTGTTCCTGTTCTGTTTTTTTTCGTGCATAGCTTTCCGGGAATTTGTGCCCCTGTTTGAGCCTCCGGCATTCCTGTTCCGCCCTTCGGAACCGCCTCCCCCGCCTGTCGCCAGCGTAGAATTTGAAACGCCCGAGCCCGCCGAGCCGACCGGCGACCTGCTTCTGCCTGCCGCGGGGCATACGCTGATTTATTATAATCAGCATGATATGCGCTGGGCGTCAAAAAACTACGGTCCGCATAACTCCATCTCCTCCTACGGCTGCGGACCAACCGTACTTTCCATACTGGTATCCAGCCTGACAGATTCCTCTGTACCGCCGGACCAGATGGCGGCATGGTGCTACCGGAACGGCTTTTTTTCGCAGAACAGCGGCTCTTATCATTCCATCATACCGGAAGGCGCGGCGGCGTGGGGGCTGGTTGCGGAAAGTATGACAGACCTGTCCTATAAATCCATTATACAGGAATTATATGAAGGCAAAATTGTAGTTATGCTCATGGGCAGCGGACATTTTACGTCCAGCGGGCATTTTATCATCATACGGAGCGTAACATTGGAAGGTCAACTGCTGATTGCCGACCCAAACAGCCTGGAAAATACACAGATACCGTGGGATTATGAAACCATTGTCAGCGAATTAAAGCGCACCTACGACGCCGGCGGGCCTGCATGGAGCGTCGGGCTGCCCACTGCGCCGCTTGAAACTGACGGAACCGAAACCCCCTGACCCTTTTCCCACCGCATTTCATACAGTTTGAGAAAAGTAAAAGTCTGGTTCACAAATGAGCCAGACTTTTACAAATAACATCTTATTGTTCCCCGTCGGAAAACGCAGTTTTCCGCAACAAAGTTTGGGGTTAAGCCCTTTTCAAAGGGCTTGCAGGGGTTCGGGGACAGCGTCCCCGCGTTCTTTTTTCATTCCTTATAAAACGTCTTGTCGCCAGCCAGCTTGCGGTTCACCTTCTTGTCTTCCTCAATCAGCCGTCCCAAAAGCCGGTGGCTGTTCTGCATGATCTCGCCAATCCTGCGCACCAGCGGCGCGTTCTCCGGCGCGAACAGGCTGTCATCGCCCTTTTGCAGCGCGTCCTGCTGCGCTTTGCTCAGCTTATCGGCAATCTCCGCCCGCTGTCTGTCTGTCGCGTCAATGTTGTCTATCTCCTGCTGACGCATACGCACCAGCATCCGGATTGTCACAACATCGTCATAATTCAGTGCGTCCTGAAGCTGCTTTGTGATGCTTTCCATTTCAGCAAAGCCATTATATTTCTTCTGAAGGCAGACCGCTATGCTCTGCAGCGTTTCCTTTTCATCCATACGCTTCTCCTCCGGCATCATTTCGCCGCCGCGCCGCTCGCCGCCACGTTCTGCCCAGCAGCCGCGCCATGGTTCGATGCAATGCGGTCAGCCTCCTTAAAGGTGTCACGCAGCTCCATCAGCATCTTCCGCAGTTCCTGCGTGATTTCTTTGTTCCGCCCCGCACGCAGCCTGCTCAACTGGTACAGAAAATAATCATACAGGCGGTACAAATCCTTGCTGATTTCATAATCCATATTCAGTGTCGCACTCAGGTAACGGATAATCTTATCCGTTTTCTCAACTGCCGTTTCAAAGGTATCATAATCCTGCCGTTCCAGAGCCAGACCCGCGGAAGTTACATTCCGCACCGCTCCGTCAAACAGGAGAATCAGCATTTCCCCGCTGGTCATCGTATCCACGGACTGCTGTTTATACTGCTGGTATCCATTCATCATCATAAACATTCTCTCCCGGATTATCCATTTGTGCCGCCGAACTGCTGCATCAGCCAGCTGCTCTGTGAGTTCATATTGCTGATATATGTTTCCAATTTGGAGAATTTGTTATAATATTTCTCAATCTCATTTTCCAGCTTGTCATTCAGGCTGTCAATCAGGTCATCATAGCTGTCCATCTGTTTCTGCAAAGCGTTGTCCAGAATGGAAAGCGGAGATTCCTTCGCGCCTGCCTGCTGTACGAAAAGACCCTTTGTGGAACCCTCTGTGCCAGCGTATTTATCAAAAATAGATTTGATATTCGTCATAACGCCGCCTTTTTGGGTAACAACCTTTTTGCCGTTTTCGTCCGTATGGGAAACCTCCAATGCCGTAAACATATCCTTTACGCCGTCCAGATCGCTTTCCACAGCCGCGCGGAACGCACTTTCGTCAAATGTCAGCTTGCCATGATCCGTATAGGAGGAGGAAGCCTTGATACCGAGCTTTTCCCATGCCGCGATGGAGGCGGAATCCGAGCCGAACAGGAAACGGATTTCCTGTGTGAAGTTCCGCAGGTCGATATCATTAAACAGCATACCTTCCTGTGCCTTCTCGTTCCAGTTCTTAATGTCTTCCTCGCTCATTTCGGCTTTCTGTTCCGCTGTCAGCGGCGCGTAACCCCTGTTGGGCTTTTCGCTTACCATCTTGTTTGAAAGCTCAATGATCTCGTTGTACATCTCGACCATTTCTTTCACAGTATCCGTCAGCTTATCCACATCAGCCTTCGCCTCGAACGTTACCTTTTCATTTGCATCCAGAACCTTAAAGCCGTCCCCGTCTTTTTCCGTATTGAATTCACCGGTAACCGTAATCGTCATGCCGTTGATATCAAATGTATTGGAGCTTCTGCTGATCTGCACGGGAGGCTCGCCGCCGTCGCCGTCAAAATCTACGAATACAATCGCGTCCTGACCTTCGGTCACCGCATAGCCGTTATTTTTCTTGCCAACGCCATTGATGGCATTTTTCCCAAAGAGAGCCTCGCCCAGATTGAACTGTGTATCAGGGGCAATTTCGTTTCCGTCCTCATCCTTCTGTGCCGGACTGGATATGATGGAGAAATCGCCGCTCGCGCCGTCCTGTTTGGAAGTAATGCTGAATCTATCCGTTGTAGAAAGATAAGAAACCTCTACCTTTGCATCGCTGTTGTTGATAGCGCGGATAATCTCATCCACAGTCGTGTTTTCGTCAAACGCCCTGCCGTCTACAGTCTTGTCAATGACATATTCCTGTCCGCTGATATTATCGCGGATTCTTACCGCATAGTCGTTGATATCCGCTGCGGTTTTGCCTGCGCCTAAAGTCTCTTCAAAATTGAAACCGGAATCCCCAAGCGCAGAAGTCTGATTCAGCCTGTTGGACGCGCCGTTTTTCAGACCCATCGCCTTCATTGCTACGGAATCGCCGCTTGTCAGTGCCAGAACGGAAGTCGCATCATCCGCGCCATCCGCGCCGTTTGGCGTAGTCGTCTTAAACGAAAGCTTATTATCGTCCAGCGAAACCTTCACACGTCCGGAACCGAAAGCGTCATTCAGTTCCTTCTGCATGGCGTCGCGCACCTTTGTCATATCCAGCTTGGATAAATCAGGCTTGCCGTCCTCGCCCAGTGCCGCCAGCTCTTCCGCCTTGCCGAGTGTGACGCTTGCGGTCTTGCCATTGTAAGAGAATGTAAATTTCTTCTCCGCCAGCACTTCCGTCATATTCTTTGTATCGTATGCATTTTTAATGTCATCGTCTGTAACGGCTTTGCCCGTCAGAGCCTTTGTTTTTGTCAGCTTGTCGCCCTTATTGATGCCCAGTGTGTTTTTAATGCCCTCGCTTACGCCTGTAACCTCCAGCGTGTTGCCGGTGTTGCGCACGCTGTCGCTTGCGAAATCCAGCTTCAGCCTGCCGTCCGCATAAGACGCCTTAATCTGGCTGTCCAGCTTTCCTTCGCTGTTGTAATCCGTTTTGGAGAGCTTCAGGTTAATTTCATTTACAACGTCCTCCATAGATTTATAATCTTTGGTTGAATCCAGCGTAATGCTGAAGCTCTTGTTGTTGTATTTGAAACTGATGCTCTGCCCCGCCAGTTTGCTTACATCTGTTGTATCCGAAATTTCTCCGCTTTCAAAAACAGAGCTGGATACAGGGCTGCCGGAAACATAGCTTGTCGGACGCGCAAGCTGCGCCACGCCCGCAATGGTCACATTTCCGGCGTTGTTGCCGCTGCCGCTCGCCTTTACATATTTGCTGAATTCGCCCGAAGCCGTAATAATACTCCTGCTGAAAATAGAGCTGCCGCGCAGGTTGGTCGACGAGCTGTAAGATGTAAACTTGTTCTGGAACGCAATCAGCTTTGAACTGATAGAGCGGTATGCGTCCATCTTCCACTGCACCTTTGTTTTGTTCTGTTCTGCTTTTGCGATTTTTGCCCGCGTTCCGGCGGTCATGCTCTCAACGAGCTGATCCGTATCCAAACCGCTGACAAGTCCGCCCATTCTTTTGCTGCTGGCCGCTGCCAACAGGGAACCGGCAGTTGTACCTGTAATTGATGCCATATCATCACCCTTACTTTCATTTCTCTATGTTACTGTAACTTTGTTTTCCAAAAAAGTGATTTTCTGCTATACTTATCTATCGACATATAGTATACTTTACTTAATAGTTCTGGAAGGAAAAAGCGTTGTGCATACTTCGCCGTCCACCGGAAAACCGGCTGCGGGCGTTTTTCTGAAACGCTTATTTTGATAGGAGGAACCCATTTTGGCTATTGTTATCACAGTTACAAATCAAAAAGGCGGTATTGGCAAAACCACGACCTCAAGCACACTCATCAGCGGGCTCACCTCCCGCGGAAAAAAAGTGCTGGGCGTAGATCTGGACCCTCAGGGCAACCTTGGCTTCAGTCTCGGCATAGAGATCGAAGATACTGCCACCATATATGATGTTTTCAAGGAAAACGTCGGCGTAACACGGGCAATCGCCCGTACAGATTCAGGGGACGTAATCCCCTCCAATATTCTTTTGAGCGGCGCGGAACTGGAATTCAGCCGCCCCGGACGCGAATTTCTTCTGCGGGACGCGCTTGCAGATATCCAGCACCTGTATGATTACATCATCGTTGATACGCCCCCCGCGCTGAATATTCTGACCGTAAACGCCTATGTGGCGTCAAACTGCCTGATCATCCCGATGGTGCCGGAAATCCTCAGCCTGCTCGGCGTAACACAGCTGAAAGAAACGGTTGACACCGTCACCAGATTTTATAATAAAAACCTGACTGTACTGGGCATACTTCTGACGAAATACAATAAACAGCTAAACCTTTCAAAGGAAGTTCTGGAGTTGGCGGAATCCATTGCCGAACAGCTGAACAGCCGCGTATTCAAAGCAAAAATACGGCAGAGCGTTGCCGTTGCAGAGGCTCCGGCGCACTGCCAGAGCATACTGGACTATGCACCGAAATCCAACCCCGCTTTGGATTATCAGGAATTTATTGACGAAATTCTTTCCCTTACTTCCGGGAAAACCTTTTAGGAGGAAACTAGACTATGGCAAAAAAAAGCAGTAAGACGGCGCATGTGCTGAACCTGATTTCGCCGTCCAAAGCAGAAGAACCCGTACAGGAAGCTCCTGCCGTTCAAAATACCGCAGCGGATCCATCTCCTGCTGTATCGGATACGCCCGCTGTACCGACGCCCGTTGTACCAGAAGTACCCGTTGTACCAGAAACACACGCTGCAACGGACACGCCTGCCGCGCAGGATACGCCTGTTGCGCCGCAAGCACCCGTTGCGCCAGAAGCACCCGTTGCGCCGCAAGCACACGCTCCCGCCCCAACGCCTGTTTCTACGGCAGAAAAGTCGCAGGAGCCGCCCAAAAGCAAGCCGAAGGCGGAAACAATGGAGGGAATCCTGCATCTTTCTGAAAATACGGAAAACCTTTCCCTCCTGATACGCGATAATCTGGAAAAGGAATTTTCTTTGCAAAATCCTCCGCCAAAGCCTTTTTGGGGCAGCGAGGGTGTTCCAATCGCAGAAAATCCGCATGCCGTTGTGAAGGAGGTCGCTCCAGCGAATGTGCCTCTGGCAGAGCCTTTGACAGCAGAACCCGCTTTTGCGGCAGAATCACCCCTGCCGGAAATGCCTTTCCTTCCGGCAGAGCCTGAAGCTTCGGAACCTTTGCCTGTTACGCAGGAACCGCTTGACGAGCCCATCCTTCCCATTGCTCAGGAACCGCTTGACGAGCCCATTCTTCCGGTTGCTCAGGAGCTGCTTGACGAGCCTGTTCTTCCGGTTGCTCAGGAACCGCTTGACGAGCCCATCCTTCCCGTTGCTCAGGAGCCGCTTGACGAGCCTGTTCTTCCGGTTGTTCCGGAAGAAACGGAAAAAACAGCCGGGGAAATACACGCTGAAAGCGAACCTGTGCCGGAAGAGCCGGAGGATGACGGCGAGCCCGCCGAAAACAAACAGTTCTGCTACACAAATGTTTATGAACGTATCATAAAGAGCTGTGTTATGGAATATCTGGAACGGTTCGGCGTTTGCACATGCAGCCGCTGTGTGGCGGATACTACCGCGCTTGCGCTGACAAACCTGCCTTCCAAATATATCGTAACGGATTTCGACAATGTTGAACCGCTTCTGAGCCTGTATGAGAGCAAATTTGAAGTCGCAATCATGACAGAGCTGACAAAGGCATGCTTTGAGGTCGATGCGCACCCGCACCATAAAATCTGAGAAATAAAAGAGCCGCAAGACGTACCCCCTTGGAGTCCGCGCCTGCGGCTCTTTTCATTCCCCGCGTTTCAGTCAGGCCGGCTTTCCCTCGGGGAATTTTATATACAAACTATCTGAATCTATACCAGCAAATCCAGCCTGCCGGACTGTATCGCTGAAATATTGCGCGCAACGCGCTCTTTCGGCCAGTCCCACCATTTCAGTGAAAGCAGACCCGAAATCGTTTCCTCCGGAAAACGTTTCCGAATTGGTTTTGCCGGAACCCCGCCGACAATCGTATACGGCGGCACATCCTTTGTTACCACCGCACGTGCGGCGATAACCGCGCCATCTCCAACCGTAACGCCCGCCAAAATGACGGCTTCATATCCAATCCAGACGTCATTTCCAATGACAATATCGCCGTTGTTGTCCCATGCGTCCGTTACATTTTCCTTTTCCAGGCCCCATTCCTCATAGAAAAGCGGGAACGGGTAGACAGACAATGATGAAAGCGTATGATTCGCGCTGTTGAACAGAAATTTCGCGCTGCAGGCGATAGAACAAAATTTCCCGATGATAAGCCTGTCATGGTTGATGGGATAGTGGTAAAGCACATTGTTCCGCTCAAACTCCACAGGATCGTTCACGAAATCGTTATACATCGTATACTCCCCTACGATAATGGCAGGGTTGGTAATGGTATTTTTCAGATAAACCGTCTGGCTGTCCCCTGTTCTGGGGTAAATCTTTTTCTCCGGAATAGTCATGCAAAGTCCTCCTTACCTTTCTGTCTGCGTGTTCGGCTATTCCGGTTTATGCAATGCACCGCCTCATGGCTCCTCCCCCTATCCTTTCTTCTTTCTGCGCAGCTTCAGGTCAATCTGCCCCCGCTCCGCCGCGCGCCGCAGTTCCTCTGCAACAAGCGCGCTTTTTTCCTTCTGCGTCATTTCCGCAAAGCCCTGCGCGCCCTCCGCCCGCCGCACCGCGTTTTGAAGTTCCGGCAGTCCCAGCAGGTTGACAGCAGTATAGAAAAGGCTTTTCCGCCTCCCGTTGTTATACTGCGCAAGGAGCAGGCGCAGTATCAGGGCCTTTTCCTCCTGTTCAGCATGATACGCCGGGATTCCCATATCCGCAGCTTTCTGTAAATCCGCTTTCTGCCTCCGGTGCGTGATAAAGGAATCGTATGCGTCAATCCCCTCATATTTTTCGCAGGGATAGGCGGTACAGTCCGTACAGTATGCGGGGCTACCATGCTCCAGGCTGCATTTCGCAATTTTGCAGGACTGGTTGCCCGCCCCGCCGCCGCAGCCGGGGCAGTGCCTGTCCAGCTTCATGGGGCAAAGCCCGCAGTTCAGCCCGCAGAGGGAAAACAGCAGGTCTTTCCGCTCAAATCCTTTCATGCCGCGCCTCCTTACAAGTTTTCTGCTGTATCGTCAAATTGCCTGTTCTGGTAGGATGCTGTTTTCAGCTTCGCGTTCCAATAAAACTTGCCGAATGGGTTTTCCCCTACGGCTATGTCGATAAAATCACGGAAAGAAATGTAAAGCGTGCCGTCCTTCAATTCCGCTGGGTATTGCAGGGGGAGCGTTTCCCTT
The DNA here is from genome assembly GCA_910578425.1 of uncultured Anaerotignum sp. GTDB lineage: Bacteria > Bacillota > Clostridia > Lachnospirales > Anaerotignaceae > Anaerotignum_A. The sequence goes on along the minus strand of CAJTQX010000016.1, from coordinate 45,588 downwards.
TCCCATTCCGTACGCGTATTCCTTTCCACAGAAATGGAAAACAGCATTTTTCCCCCTTCGATTACGGAAAAAGCCGTTTTTTCCTGTGCGTCCCATCCTACGCGCAGGCTCATGCCATTGTGCGCGCAGACAGCCTCCCAGCATTCCTTCAGCGGGACCATCAGCACCCCATCCCGCGAAAAGCAGGGGTGCGAAAGCGGATACTTCTTTCCGTTGAACGAAAAACCCATATCCCCCGCTGTCATCCTGTTGTACGCAAACGGAATATAATCTATCTCCGCCCAGGGTTCCTGCTGTACTGCGAAATGCGGTGCCAGCAGGACATTTTCCTCCGCGGAAAACATATTGTCCGGCGCGGCGGGGTCCGTAACCAGCACAAGAGGGTAACTGTAAGCATATTTCGTTGTTTCAAATGTTGCCTCTTTTCGATGCTCTCCCATCACCACCGCCATCTGGCGTATTTTCAGCTTTGTGGGCGTTGTGCTGGCTTTCAAAATCGTCAGTTCCAGCCAGCCATCGTCATTGACCTCATAATCAAACACCGCATCGCCTTCCAGCAGGTCAACAGCAAGGAATTTGTCAAACCGCAGATTTTCCACCTTAAAGTATAACTTTTTTCCTTCTTTCAGCGCGCCCGCGTTTTCCTCGGTTATGATAATGGAACGCGGATGCAGAACCTCAGCCTCCCATAGGGGGCCAGACCCGCCGTTTGTTTCAAAGACAAGTCCGCCGTACGAGTTTTTTGCAGTACGGTCACTGATAAAAGAATACATTTCCTTAAAGTTTGTATATTCGTCATCCCTGACAATCTGGAGCGTTGGCGATTCAAACGGCGCATTCGCGTATGCCGGAACTGCCAGCGCGGCAGAAAGCAGAATCCCCGCCGCAAACACTGCAAATCGTTTTTTCATCTCAATCCCTCCCTGTGAAAACCACAAGACACTGTTCTGCTCCAATTTGTATAAAATTCCATTTCACCAAATCCCTAATCCTTAAAAAACTCGGAAAACGCAGTTTTCCGCAATAAAGTTCTTTGTCCCACTTTCTCCGAAAGAAAGTGGGTGGGGTTTGGGGCAAAGCCCCAAGGTTTTTCAGGTTTTTCAGTCTTTTATCATCCTCTCCGCCTCCGCTGCCAGCATCTCCCGGGTATTGCGCGCGGGCTCCCGCTGTACCATATCCAGCAGAATGTCCAGTATCCGCCCGATCTCCTTCCCCGCCGGTACCCCCATCTTCATCAGGTCTTTTCCGGTAATCGCCAGCGTTTTCAGCGTCAGGCAGTCCCCAGAGGCAAGGATTTCCCGCAGCACCCGCCCGCTTTCCTCATGCGCGGAATCCGGACGCAGTATTCTCTGCAGGGCCAGAAGCTGGAACACTGCTTCTTCCCCGATTTCCCCCGCCAGCTTCCGCATGGGATACGGCTCAGCAGGCGCGTCCTCCGCAATCCGCTCCAAAAGCAGACAGACGCGCCTGAGCGTTGCGCGGTCAAATTTCATGCCGTTCAAAAACGTTTCCGCCTCTTTCGGCGTATAATCCTGCAATACAACACACCACCGCAGTACGGAATCCTGCCCGCACTGCGCAAGCTCCTCCGGCAGTTTCCCCGCACGGGCAGTCAGCCGACGGGCAAGCGCAGGGTCTATCTGCGCCAGAAGCCCGCTTTCCCAAAGCAGGGACATTTTTTCACGATAAGGCGCGCGCCAGAGTTTTTCCAGTTCCTCGCGGATACGCTCCACACTGATTTTCTGTATCAGCGCGGTATTGGCGCAGAGCGCGGCATAGGTGTTTTCTTCCACCTGAAACCCAAGCTGGGCGGCAAAACGCACGCACCGCAGCATACGGAGCGCGTCCTCCTGAAACCGAAGAGCAGGGTCGCCAACGCCGCGTATCAGCCCAGCGGCAATATCCCCCTGCCCGCCAAACGGGTCGCGGAATCCTTCGCCAGGGTGATAAGCGATGGCGTTCATCGTGAAATCCCGCCGGAGCAGGTCCTCCGTCAAATCGCGGGTAAAGGAAACGCTGTCGGGATGGCGGCAGTCCGCGTATTTGCCGTCAATCCGGTAGGTCGTGATTTCGTAATTCGTCTTATGCAGTACGACCGTAATCGTACCATGCTGTATGCCTGTGTCAAACGTGCGCGGAAATAATGCCGCCGTTTCCTCCGGCAGTGCGGACGTGGTGATATCCCAGTCCTGCGGGGCGCGACGCAGTATGGAATCCCGCACGCAGCCGCCAACAATATAGGCTTCATGCCCATTTTCATTCAGTGTTTGCAGAAGGAACGCCACATCATCTGGCAGTATTGGTTTTTTCAAGAAAACTCCTCCTTTCGGGAGCGGAAATTTGAGATAAAACGGGCATTTTCCGCCCATAATCTTCCCCCAGTATAGCATAGAATAAAAAAAACGGACAGAATTTTCAAAAATTTTGAAAAAAAATGGTTGACAGACGGACAAGTAAGTGATATGATAACTACTGCAATCAGCAAGCACCACCAAATATGCGCCCTTAGCTCAGTTGGTAGAGCAACTGACTCTTAATCAGTGGGTCCAGGGTTCGAGTCCCTGAGGGCGCAGTCAAAAGGCAGTGTTTTTCGATATGTTATCGGGGGACGCTGTTTTTTTCTGTCCGAAAAACGCACAAAAAAGTCCCCCGCTTTCAGAAACAGGGGACGCATTTCCAAACACCTCAATGCCTCGGATACTCCTTTACAACCTGCACCGCGCGGATCATAGCGGCGCGGATATCCGTAATATGCTGGAACCGCAGGCTGTCCGCCTTGCTGATCGCACCGCCGGCTTTCGTTACAACGTATTTTCCCGGAAGCTGGTTCAGCGTATACGCGACAATATCGGCATGGCACTGTTCGCAGTGGCAGCAGTCAAATCCCTGATGCATCGTCTCATACAATTCCTCAACAAGATCTTCCATCGCGTTATGGTATAAGCTCATCAATCAAAACCCCTTTCATGGATACGGGCAGACAGGCACGGAAACGCCTTGCTCGCAGGCGTTGTCATAAGAAAATTTCATTGTTTGAAATGCCTGAAAAATCAGGATTTTCAGAATAAGTTCCTTTTTGAACGAAATTTTCTCAGGCAGCCGCCGTCAGCGTTTGACTCAGGAAATCAATAAAAAGAAAAATCTGTTTTCTTAAGTCAGGCCGCCTTTTCCGCACACTGGCTCATGTACTGTTTTATTCTGATTCCATTGTACGGCGCGGGCGTAGGAATGTCAAGAAAGACATGTATAGACTGCATCGTATACCGCTTTTTTCCCTCTGTAAAAATTTTGCTCCGTTTCTGTCACAAAATCCTCAGCATTTTTCAAAAAAGAAAAATGGAAAGTAAACTTGACATTTTGTGGCGGTATGCTAAAATAGAAATATGGAAAGCAAACTTTCCATACAAAGGAGGTATATTGTGAAAAACCGATTGGAAGAACTGCGGAAAGCGCGCGGGATGAAGCAGGAAGATCTGGCGGCAGCCTTAGAGGTTTCGCGCCAGACGATAGGCTCTTTGGAAAACGGACGGTATAATCCGTCTATTCTGTTGGCGTTTCAAATCGCGCGGTATTTCGGTATGCGTATCGAAGATATATTCATTTATGAGGAGGAAAAGAAATGAAAAAATCCATGCTGTATACAGGCATTGCCTATGTGTTGGCTGGTATCGCCTGTTTTGCGCTTGCCATTCTGTTTGAATGGAAAATTGAAAGCCTGCTATGGGGGCTTGGTGGTGCAGGAACTGGCCCAGGGGTGATGATGCTGTGGAAATATTTCCACTGGACAAAGCCGGAAAACCGAGAGGAGTATGAAAAGCGGCTGCAAAAGGAACGTATTGAGCTGCGGGACGAGCGCAAAATCATGCTGCGGGATAAAAGCGGCAGAATTGCCTGCATTATTATGCTGCTGATTTACTGTCTGCTCATTATGGCATTTGGAATATGCGCATCTCTGGGCTGGTTTATGCCGCTTGCGCGCTATGCCATTTCAGGGCTTGGCATACTGCTCGTCATACAGTACCTGTCCGGCATCGCAGCGTTCCGCTATCTCTCCAAACGCCTGTAAAAACCTCATTTCCAAAGATAAACCTGCCGGTTCTTTTTCCAATGCCTGCCCCATAGAATGATAAAGACACAGTTTTTCGTAAGGAGCCTGCCCGCGGACGGACATGGGCGGATGGGTTCGGGATAGGCTCCAAGGCAGCAGGGGGAATGAACGATGGAAGATATTTACGAAAAAATATTATGGGACGGCTATGGACTGCGCTATCGGGGCGGCAGCCGCACCCGCTCCGGCCTGGTCTGCCGTACAGACGCTGGCCTTCGGGAGCTGAAAAAGCCCAGAGGAAACGCGGAGAACCTCCGGCTTGCTTATGATGTAAAAGCGCGGCTCAGGCAGAATGGGTTTCCCTCTGTCAGCCGGCTTTACCCCGCACAGGACGGCGAGCCGTTTTATAGAAAAGATGGTATTCTGTACACACTGGAGGACCCCATGCCCTCCGCTCCGCTGGCGGAGGAAAGTGCGGCGGATTTCATAAAAGGGGCAGAAACGCTGGGGCGTCTGCATGCCGCGGCAAAGGGGCTGCAAAGCCCACACGCGCGCTGGGAAAAAGACCGCCTGCCGGGGCTTTACGCAAGGCGCAGGGGGGAACTGGCAAAAATCAAACGGCGGATTGACCATAAATCAGGCTATGACCCGATCGACCTGTTGATATTAGGGTATTACAAGCCTTGCATGGAGCAGACAGCGGAGGCGGAAGAATTGCTGGAACGCGGCGGTTATACCGCTCTGGCGGAACAGACGGAACATGACGGCGGCTTTTGCCACAATGCGTATAAAGGGGAAAACCTGCGGCTGGACGATTCCGGCAGCATTTTTGTGGCGGGCTTTGACCGCTGTATTACAGAGATACCATTAGCGGATCTGGCGGCATATCTGCGGCGGTACATGAAAAAAACGGACGGAGACGGCGGCGGCGCAGAAAAAATGCTATCCGCTTACGGCAGGCACTGCCCGCTTTCCAAATCAGATATCATACTGCTGGAGGGCATGAATCTGTATCCGGAAAAATTTCTGCGGCTTGTAAACCAGTATTATAACAAGCGACGCGCCTGCGTATCCCCGGCAATGCAGGAACGCCTGACCGCCGCCGCCGGCGAGCAGGAAAACGGCAGGCGTCTGCGGGAAATTTTACAGAAGGTGTAAGACCCCGGGGGCTTTGCCCCCCACAAGGGGCATTGCCCCCTGACCCCTTTTCAGCCGCATATCCATGCGGCTGTATTCTCAGGCAGAGAGAGCATTCATTCTATTTTGCTGTTCGGAAAACAGAATTTTCCGCAATAAAGCTCTTTGTCGCGTTTCCTCCGAAAGAAAGCGGGCAGGGGTTCCGGGGGACGCAGGCCAGCACTCCAAAAATCTTTTCAGCTTTTGCAGGTTTGGCGCATTTTCCCTTGCAACTTCACAGGGAAACGTATAAAATAGAGAAAAGTTCTTAATTTTCTCTGAAGGAGGGAAACCTGTGAAGGACTATCATTTTGAGAAAGAGGACAGAAATTTCGACGAAACCATTCGTCTGGACGATATAAACGAAAAATTAAAGGAACTGGAATCCGAACCAGATGATGAACTGGGCGATAAAAACGAATTTCTGAACGCCTTTGAATCCGAACGATTCGACGAGCCGCCCGAACCCGCGGAAGACCCTGACGAACCGGAGCCGGACGGGGAAATCTTTGAAACCCCGAAAACGAACCGGTCCGACCGCTATGCGGAAAACGAAAGCAGGTATGATGATGCGGACAAGCCTGACCACACAAAAAAAATCATTGGGCTGGCAACGGCGGCAGCAGTTGTGACCTGTATCCTGTTCTTTTTTCTGGCAAAAGGCGGATTCCGCAGCCCTGCCGAGCCGGAGCCGCAGGAAACGGACGCCGTTCCCATGCTGGTCGAAGGACTTTTGGACGGGGACGAACTTGTTGTATACGATATCAAAGCTGACCGCAGTAAGACTATCACACTCAGCGAAGACACTGTTCTGACGGATGCACAGGGGCGAAACATCGCCTATGGCAGCCTGCCGCTGGAAGGCGACCTGATGATGGTGAAGCTGGACAGTACCGGCGAACACGCGCTTTCCATGGATTATGGCAACGGCATACACAGTCAGGAAATCACCGGCCTGACCGTAGACGCGGCGAAGCGCACACTTTCCGGCGAAGACGAATCGTTTGAGTACGGAAAAAAAGCAATGTTTTTTTATAAGGGCGAAGAAATCTCTCCGAAGGATTTAGAGCCCTGTGATATTCTGCGGCTGAAAGGCGTGGAAGACCTTGTCTGGTCGGTCGAAGTGCTGGAGTATCATGGGTACATCGTTGTGGAGCACAGGGAAAATATCAAAAACGGCAAATTCCGGCTGGACGAGGAGGAGGAAATCCCCCTTGATGAGGCGGAGCGCATCGCCGTAAGCGAAGGCACGCATACGATTACCGTAACCGGCGACAATATCGAAACCAGAACGGATAATATTTTTGTGGAAACGGGCGAGGAATACCTCTGCGACCTTTCCAAAGCACAGGAGAAGGTCGGCGTCATACTGATTAACGCAAACGTCAGCGATTACAAGCTGTATATCAACGGTACGCTTGTTGACAGCAGTTCTCCCGCGGTGCTGCCGCTCGGGGAATATGATCTGGTTATCCTGAAAAACGGCTATCTGGAATGGAACAGCCACGTCACGCTGAATCAGGCAACGCTGACCGTAAATGCCGAGCTGCAAAAAGAAATTCAGTACGGCACGCTGACTGTTACCGCAGACTGCGACGGCGCAGCGGTCTATATCAACAATGAAGAAACGGGCATTGCGCCCATGCAGATAAACCTGCCCTATGGTATTTACAGCGTGCGGGTGGAAAAAGACGGCTACGGCACATATGAGCAGGCCATTGCCATAAACAGCCCCGCCGCGCATGTCAGCGCAGTTTTGGAGTAAAAGACCACAGGGGCTTTCCGCTCCGCTTCGGTCGGCGCAAAGTTTGCCACCGCACTTTGTGCGATAGATGGAAAAAGACGAAAACCTCGGGAACTCTATCCTCAGGCAGCGTCGTTATGAGTCATGTATATGTATTTTCGAGCATAATTTTGCCGGAAAGACGTGTGCAGACACTTGTGACGACACTGCCCAGAGCCTGTCCCGAAACAAGATGCATACAGATTGTACCGTCAGATTTTATGCCTGAAAAGAAAAAGCAGCGAAGTATGGCGTAAAATCTACAGGCGGAATGTGTGTGGATGATTGGGAAATAGGCTCTTAATTCCTTGCAAGCCCTGTTCCGTATTCTGCTCTCCGCCGCGCATCTGCGCGGTGAGTGAAGGGGCAAGGGACGAAATTCCTTGCGGGGTGCGGAGCGGAGTCCCGCGGTCTTAGATCCTGCTCAGCATCTTTTGAAACATCGACTTTCTCAACTTTTTGCCCCCATACTTTGGTAATTTTTCCTGAAATACTACCAGTTACAAATAAAACGAGCGCAGGCGAAACGATTGTATTCCTGCGAAAAGTTTCCTTTGTCTGGCGGCAGAATTCAGATAAATTCGGCATTTCCCAAGATACTGAACAGGCTCTTATACAAATAAAGAAACAAAGGAGGCAATCAAATGGAATACCAGGAGAGATACAGTCAGTGGCTGGCAGACCCTTCCATTGACGAAGAAACCAAGGCGGAATTGAAAAGCATCGCCGGAAATGACGCGGAAATCAAGGAACGGTTCTATAAAGAACTGGAATTTGGCACAGGCGGCCTCCGCGGCATCATCGGTGCAGGCAGCAACCGCCTGAACATTTATACCGTTGGCAAAGCAACGCAGGGTCTGGCGAATTACATCAAAAAAGAAGGCACACAGGCGCAGGGCGTAGCAATCGCTTTTGATTCCCGCCATATGTCCCCCGAATTTGCGGAAACGGCAGGGCTTGTGCTGGCGGCAAACGGCATTCCCGCCTACGTCTATCCTTCCCTCCGCCCTACCCCCATGCTTTCCTTTGCCGTAAGGGAACTGGGCTGCACGGCAGGCATCGTAATTACAGCAAGCCATAACCCCCCTGAATACAACGGCTATAAAGTCTATTGGGCGGACGGCGCGCAGGTAGTCGCTCCGCGGGATAAGGATATCATTGCCGAGGTCAACGCCGTAACGGATTACGGCCAGATTCTCCGCATGGATCAGAAAGAAGCAACGGAAAAAGGGCTGTACTGCGTCATTGGCGAAGAGGTTGACAAGGCTTTTGACAGAAATGTGCTGGCACAGGTGCTTTGTCCGGATATGATCGCCCGCATGGCAGACAGGCTGAATATCGTTTATACGCCCCTGCATGGCTCCGGCAATCTGCCTGTGCGCCGCGTGCTGGCGGAAGCGGGCTTCAAAAACGTGTTCGTTGTGCCGGAGCAGGAAATGCCCGATCCTGAATTTACAACAGTCGGCTACCCGAATCCGGAGGACGCGAAAGTATTCGTTCTGGCAGAAAAGCTGGCGGAGGAAAAGAATGCTGACGTTATCATCGGCACAGACCCTGACTGTGACCGCGTAGGCGCAGTTGTGCGCAACGATAAGGGCGAGTTTGTCGTGCTGACGGGCAACATGGTCGGCGCGCTCCTGACGGAATATATCCTTGCCAGAAAGCATGAGCAGGGCAAACTGCCCGCGAACGGCGCAGTCATAAAAACTATCGTGACAACGGAACTCATCACGCCCATCTGCAAAGCATACGGCGCAGAAAAAATGGACGTACTGACAGGCTTTAAGTTTATCGGTGAAAAAATAAAGGGCTTTGAAGAAACAGGCAGCCATACCTACCTGTTTGGCTTTGAAGAAAGCTACGGCTGCCTTGCCGGAACATACGCGCGGGATAAGGACGCGGTTGTCGCCAGCCTGCTCATCTGCGAAATGGCGGCATACTACAAGGAAAAAGGCATGACGCTTTATGACGCCCTGCTTGCCCTCTATGAGAAATATGGATATTACCGCGAAGATGTAAAGTCCCTGACGCTGAAAGGTCTGGACGGTGTTGCGCGCATCGCGGCAATCATGAAAGGTTTCCGCGAGAATACGCCGGAATCCTTCGCCGGAGTAAAGGTTGTTTCCGCAAGGGATTATAAGACACAGATTTTCCGCGATATGGCAACAGGGGCGGAAACCGCAAGCCCCCTTCCGGCTTCCGATGTTTTGCAGTATATCCTTGACGATGACGCATGGATTTGCATTCGCCCCTCCGGCACAGAGCCGAAGCTGAAATTTTATTTCGGCGTAAAAGCCGGCAGCCTTGCCGCCGCCGAAGAAAAAATCAAGGCAATGAAGCAGGATATTGAGGAAAAAGTAGAAAAGATTTGATTATCGAGTGATAAAGACGGCGGTGCTGACTGGTACTCCGCCATCAGGAAACGGCTACCCGTTGAAAAGCAGTTGTTTTTCAGCGGGTACTGTTTTATACCGGACTCGTCAGCAGAACGAAAGCTGCAAAAGGGAAATTTCAGAAAGAAGAAAAGGACAGATTTCGATTCAAAAACAAAGGCTGAAAAATAAAAAGAACGAAAAAGCAGAAAAAATGATTTTTGAATGATAAAAGGCGGTATTTCCGATTAGGATACCGCCTTTTATCATTCCCGCAGATTCTTTCCGCAAGCAGAGCAGAAATGCGGCATAACCGCCCAAAGCGGCAGCTTTTTCCCGCACGCCGGACATTTATAATAAATATTCGCCTGCAAAACGCCTGCCGCCCCAACGACAACGCCCCCGGCAGCAAGCAGCGGCGCATGGAACGATACCGCGCACAGCACCAGCAAAACGGCCCACAGCAGCCCAAGATGCAGAACCGCGTAGCTTCTTTTATAGCCCATTCTTTTCCTCCTCTCCATTTTCCAGCTTTCCGCCGCATTCCGGGCAATGCCGCGGCAGACCTTTGCCGCGTGTTATGTCCCGAACCATTTTTCCAATCCCAAAATGATAATCGCAGGTTCCCATTCCTCCGCCGAGCAGCAAAAGAAACGCTCCTAAAAACACTCCATTTTTCAACAGCTTAAAGCTTTTCTGACAATCCATCTCCCGCCCTCCTCTTTTATTCATTGTATCACAACGCCTGCCGGGCCGCAACGCCCCACCGTTTTCCCCATTGACAGCGGCAGGGAAACGTGTTATCGTTACCGTAATAAGCATTGCTGGGGGTGCCGCGTCTGCGGCTGAGAAACGGGACTTTTTTTCATGCACGCCGTTACCCTTTTACCTGATCTGGGTCATGCCAGCGTAGGGAAGCACGCCACTTCACTTGCAGAACAGGCACAACAGGCTCCGGTAGCTGTTGTGCCTTCTTTGATAAGCATAAGAACCTGTTCAGCATCTTTTGAAACATCGACTTCCTCAGCCTTTTACCGCCATACTTCGGTAATTTTTCCTGAAATATTCACAGTATTCCGGCGAAAAATTCCCATTGTCTGGCGGCAAAATTCAGACAAATTCGGCATTTCCCAGGATACTGAACAGCTTCTGAAAAAACGAGCATATTTAGGGAGGAATACACATGAAACACGTACTGACAATCGCTGGTTCGGATTCCTGCGGCGGCGCAGGCATACAGGCTGATCTGAAGACATTTTCCGCTCAGGGGACATACGGCATGAGCGTCATAACTGCCGTAACCGTACAGAATACACAGGGCGTATTCGGCTGTCAGGATATCGCGCCGGAAATCATTCGCGGACAGATTGACGCAATTTTTACGGATATCCCAGTCAGCGCGGTCAAAATTGGCATGGTTTCCCAGATTGAAACCATAAACGCCATCGCGGATAAGCTGGAACAGTACCGCCCCAGTAACATCGTAGTAGACCCTGTGATGATTTCCAAAAGCGGGTTCGACCTCATGCAGCCGGAAGCAAAAGAAACCCTTATCAAACGGCTCCTGCCGCTGGCGTATGTTGTTACGCCCAACCTGCCGGAGGCGGAGGTCATTACAGGGCTGAAAATTGCCGACCTTCCGGCAATGGAACAGGCGGCGCGTGCCATTCACGCAATGGGCGCGAAAAACGTGCTGATAAAAGGCGGCCATCTGGAAAATGACGCAACCGACCTCCTGTTTGACGGGGAAAAAATCACCTTTTTCCACTCTGGCCGCATTGCCACAAAAAATACACACGGCACAGGCTGCACATTATCCTCCTGTATCGCCGCAAACCTTGCAAAGGGCAAAAGCGTGGAGGAATCTGTTCGGACGGCAAAGGACTATATCACCACCGCCATCGCGCACGCGCTGGATATCGGCAAGGGCGTAGGCCCTACGAACCACTTCTACGAGCTTTACGAAAAAGCCGGAATATGGGAGGAAATCAGGGATTAAACATGTTTCATCACACCCTGCAATGGTTTTTTTGACATGGGCGCGCCAAAACGCCCGAAAAGTACGAAAGAGGCGGTAGCATGAAGGGAAAAAACTGGAGGGAATATGAGCCGCCAAAGCGCGGCAGGCGCGAGAAACCGGAAAAACGCAGACGAAAACGCAAACGCCGCGGCGGTATTCTGCGCAGGATACTGCTGACGGCAGTGTTGTTTGCCATTGGCTATTGTGGATTTCTGGTGTATTATGGCACAGCCAGACCTTACACCATCGCGCTGGACGCAGGGCATGGCGGCGAAGATGTTGGCGCGGAAGGCGTGATACAGGAAATCGAGCTGACAGAACGCACCACCGCAGAGCTGAAAGAACTGCTTGAGGCGGACGGGCGATTTCGGATTGTCCTTTCGCGGAAGGAAGGCGAAGGCAAAAGCATCACTGAAAGGAATGAAAAGCTGAGCAGGCGGGAACCGGATATCCTGCTTTCCATACATGGCAATGCCAGCGATGACCCCACCGCGAATGGCTTTGAATGCTACCCTTCCCCGCCGGGTTATGACAACCACGATACCAGCATGGTTTTTGCGCAGCTGATTGCAGGGGAATTCCAGACTGTCGGCGCGCGTCTGCGCGGGACAGATGGTGTACGTTTCGGCTATTATGATGAAAATGACGAGAAGGTACTGCTGGATTCCACCGACACAACGGTATACGATTACGATACCTTTGGCATATTGAAGCATATGGAATGTCCGGCTGTGCTTGCGGAGCAGTGCTTTATCACAAACGCGGCCGATGTGGAAAGCTTCGGGACAGAGGAAGGCTGCAAAAAAGCCGCCGCCGCATATTATCGGGCAATCTGCCGCTATCTGGAAAGCCTTGAACAAACTACATAATCTATCGGCAATTTTAAGAACGGCACAGCTTTCCAGCTGTGCCGCTCCCATTGTGTCAAAAAAGGCTCCGGCTATGCCTTCCATGCAGCCGCTCTGCGAACCGGACAAAAGGTCTGCCGCCAAAGACGGTGCCAGGGGAAACGCTTCGTTTCCCGAACCCTTCCGCGACACAAAAACAGTTTTTTTAACAGTCTGAAAGCGGTGCTGCTTTAATGTTTCGGCTTTTCATTCACCTTCCCGCACAGCGTTTCAATATCCATACGGCAGACCGCCGTCACGCCCAGCCGCCCCAGGATATACTCGTCCGTATCCTTGAATGAGCCAGGCGCGTATTTCCCGCAAATCAACCGCAGGGCATGCACCTGTTCCTCCTGCTCTTCCACAATAACCGCCGTCCCCTCCGCAATCGCGCTTTCAAAGCGGTGGGTATGGGCCTCCTCATCGAGATATGCCGAAGAAACAAAGCTCATGCAGGCCCTCGGGTTTTCCCGCAGGTTATCCAGCTTGCGGCCCTCCGGCGCACAGTGGAAATAGATTTTATCTCCCTCCACAGTATGCGAAACTGCCACGCCATATGGCATGCCTGTTTTGTCTGCCGTCATAAATGTCCCATATTCCGCCCGCGCAATAATTTCACGTGCTTTTTCCTCAGATACCAGCCGGTCTTTCCGGCGCATCGGTCTGCCTTCCTTCATGTCATTCCCCTCCGTTTTCTTTTTTCCATAGTTTAACACAAACTTTCGCAGCGGCGGAAGTGTTTTTTTCTTTTTTCCATACAGAATAAAGGAAAGGCATTCCGACCCAGCCACACGGATAAGCGGCTAAAAACCAAAAGTCCGCAGCTTTTATCTGTGACACAGTCACAAAGGCTGTTGACAGGGCAATAAAAATGGATTACACTCAAAGCAGAAAAAGAAAAGTTTTCCATAGCTAACTATAAGCCATGAACCATATACCAAAAATCATCGGGAGGTGTTTTGCTTCATGAAACAAAAATTCGACGTTACAGGCATGACCTGCTCCGCCTGTTCCGCGCATGTGGAAAAGAGCGTCTGCAAGCTGGAAGGCATCGCCGCTGTAAACGTCAACCTTCTCCAGAACTCCATGACCGTAGAATACGATGAAGCTGTCCTGAAAACGGACGACATTATCCATGCCGTAGAAAGCGGCGGCTACGGCGCATTTCCACAGGGCGCGAAACAGGCAGACGCCGCCAGCGAAGCCCCTCGCAATGTTGCGGCGGAAGAAATGCATTCCATGAAAAAGCGGCTGATTGCGTCTTTCTGTTTCCTTGTTCCTCTGTTTTATATCTCCATGGGGCATATGATGGGCGCGCCCCTGCCCGCAATACTGCTGGGTGATGAAAACATCATGATCTTCGCCCTGACGCAGCTCCTGCTGACAACGCCCGTACTCATCATAAACAAGAAATATTTTACTGTAGGATTCAGATCCCTCTGGAACCGCGCGCCGAATATGGATTCCCTCATCGCACTCGGCTCCTCCGCTTCTTATCTGTACAGTATTTTCGCCATATACGCTATGGGCTGGCATCTGGGGCGCGGAAATGTCATGCAGGCGCACCATTACGGCATGGAACTGTATTTCGAATCCGCCGCAATGATACTGACGCTGATTACCGTCGGCAAATATATGGAAACGCGCTCCAAAGGCAAAACCTCTGAAGCGATCAGCAAACTGATGGACCTTGCACCGAAAATGGCAACCGTACTGCGCAATGGAAACGAAACCGAGATTCCTGTGGAACAGGTCCTTGCCGGGGATATTGTCATTGTGCGCCCGGGGCAGAGCATCCCTGTAGACGGCAAACTTTTAGAAGGCTTTTCCGCTGTGGACGAAAGCGCGATTACAGGCGAATCCATTCCTGTAGAAAAGCAGCCCGGGGATACCGTCATTGGCGCGACTGTTAACAAGAGCGGGTATTTCAAAATGGAGGCAACGCGCGTTGGGAACGATACAACACTTTCGCAGATCATCACGCTGGTGGAGGAAGCCGGCGCGTCCAAAGCTCCCATCGCAAAGCTTGCGGATAAAGTCAGCGGCGTATTCGTGCCTGTTGTTATCTGCATTGCTGTGCTTGCCGCCATCGTCTGGCTGGTACTGGGGCAGCCCTTCGCGTTTGCCCTTTCTATCGGCATTGCAGTGCTCGTCATTTCCTGCCCCTGTGCATTGGGGCTTGCCACGCCGACCGCCATTATGGTCGGCACAGGCAAGGGTGCGGAATACGGCGTTTTGATAAAATCAGCGGAAAGCCTGGAGATTGCCCACCAAATCAACACCGTTGTGCTGGATAAAACAGGAACGCTGACGGAAGGGAAACCTGTTGTGACAGACGTGCTTCCCGCGTCGGGCGTACTGCGCAACCCTTTTCTGCGCGCCGCCGCCTCTCTGGAATCGCTTTCCGAGCACCCGCTGGCGGAGGCTATTGTCCATTATGCAAAAAACATGGAAATTGAACCCGATACGGCGCAAAACCTGCACGCCACTGCCGGACAGGGCATAGAAGCCGATGTTTCCGGCAGGAAAATATTCGGCGGCAACCTCAAAATGATGCAGGAACGCGGCATTGCTTTAGGCGAATTTGCCGAAAAAGCGGAAACACTCGCGGCAGAGGGCAAAACGCCGCTGTTTTTCGCAGAAGAGAACAGACTTCTCGGCGTGCTTGCCCTTGCGGATACGCTTAAGCCCACCAGCAAAGCCGCTGTAGACGCATTCCACCGCATGGGGGTTGACGTAGTCATGCTGACAGGCGATAATAAACGTACCGCCGATGCGATTGCCGGAAAGTTGGGCATTCGTGCTGTTGCGGAGGTGCTCCCGCAGGATAAGGAGCAGGAGGTGCGCCGTTTACAGGAGGAAGGGAAAAAAGTCGCAATGATTGGCGATGGTATCAACGATGCCCCCGCTCTGACGCGTGCCGACGTAGGCATCGCCATCGGCGCAGGAACAGACGTCGCTATGGAATCCGCGGATGTCATACTGATGAAAAGCGATTTGATGGACGCAGTAACCGCAATCCAGTTGAGCCACGCCACTATACGGAATATCAAGCAGAACCTGTTCTGGGCATTCTTCTATAACGTCCTCGGAATTCCGCTTGCGGCAGGCGTATTCTACCATGCCCTGCAATGGAAGCTGAACCCGATGTTCGCGGCGGCGGCGATGAGCTTCAGCTCTGCGTTTGTTGTCGGCAACGCACTGCGCCTGAAGCTGTTCAGGCCGGAAATTACAGGCGTACCTGTGCCGGAGCAGGAAAGCATGACAGAAAACCGTTTATCCAATAAAAATGATATGAATAAGGAGGAAATCAACATGAAAAAGGTATTGAAGATTGAAGGCATGATGTGCGGCCACTGCACAGGGCGCGTGGAAAAGGCTTTGAATGAGATGGACGGCGTAACCGCGACCGTCAGCCTGGAGGGCAAAAGCGCGGATGTGACGCTTTCCAAAGATATCAGCGATGATGCACTGATCAAAACCGTTGCGGACGCAGGATATGAGGTTGTAGATATTCAGTAAACAGGCTCCGGAAAACCCGGAGAGTCTTTTCTCCGGGTTCTCCTCCAGAAAGTTGCATTGCAGTATGATATTTGCCCGCACCAAGGTATAATGCAGGCATAAATACTTTCACCCACCCCTGCCAACACCACAGAATCATCCATGAATTTCCTAAACATAACACACGGAATCAAAATACAACTGTCATTCAGGGTATTACAAAAAAGCCATTATGCTTTTTGAAACTGTCTATTTCTGATTTTGTAAATTTCAGCATTTCCATAATTTCAACATCGCTTCTGATAGGAAAAGAGCTTATCACACATTTCGCAGCAATCGGGAAATTAACCCCGATGGAAAGCGTCACAAAAAAGCCGAAGAATACAGACTGCGTATTCAATGGTTTCGGAAAATCGACTATAAAAACATCCTGGCTATGGATTGGATTTTGCAGAAAAAGACGTATAAAGGAGCTTCCCCTCTGGACAGATCCTATATACTGATATTTACACCTTTGATACTCCTCTTCATTCTCTGCTTCCATATAGCCGGAGGCAGTTGTTTCTCCAATCAGCAATACAGAACGGCTGACATATGCTTTCTTATGGCCGGCATATATATACATATAATAAACCTGTTTGTTTTCATCCTGTTGCTCACAGGAAAAAAGAGGCTTATGGAGAGGGGCTCCGTCACCAAACAACAGGTGCAGTGGCACATCTAACGCCTTAGAAATATCGTCTAAGGTTTCAATATCAATGGAAACCTCTCCGCGCTCATATTTCGATACGGCGGATTTGCTGCGGTGGATTTTATCAGCAAATTCTACCAGAGTATAGCCGCGCGCTTTTCTGTAATGCCGGATTTTCGCCCCAACAGCCAGCTTAATATTGTCCAATCTTCTTCCCTCCCTGCCATAGTTTACAAAAAAGAAATAAAATCTTATTTCTCGAAGATTTTTAAGGATTTTTTATTGTAATGAGTATATCATTGCATAAATTCCAACGCAAGTGGAATTTCAGGAAAACAGGTTTCCCGAAGATAGAATACGCCTTTTTGACACAGCCTGCCGCCGTTTGATAGGATAAGCCAAAAGCAGCCGGGAAGGTGCCTCCCGTCTGCGGAATAAACAAACAAGGGAGGAAGACATAATGATTTTAAGAAATTGCAGGCTTATTCCTGAACTGACAGAAGGCTATACCGGCCAATATGCCGATTTGGTCATTGAGGGGAAAGAAATCAAAGGGATTTATCCCATCGGGGAATATCAAACAGGAAATGATACGGAAATGGATATACAGAACAGAACAGTCCTTCCCGGCTTTTTTGACCTCCATGCGCATCTGATGTTTTGTGATCAGGATTACAATGCTTCTATGCTGCGGCCCCAAAACAAATATCTGATCGATTCTATCAAACATGCAAAAAGCTACCTCCGTCAGGGCTATACCACCGTTCGCGACTGCGGCTGTGACTTTTATGGGAGCGTTGCCGTAAGAGATGCGGTAGCGGAAGGAATCGTACAGGGCTGCCGCGTTATCACCTCGGGCAAGATCCTTTCCCCGACCACAAAGGGGAACTCCAGCTTCGGGACACTGTATAAAGAGATTGACTGCGCGGATGATATGCTGGAAGCAGCCCGCATAGAAATGGCGCAGGGCGTAGATTTTATTAAATATATGGTGACAGGGGCGGTGCTGAATGAGGGCGGCGTCCCCGGCGCAATGGTAACGACCCCGGAGGAAATCGCCGCGCTCACAAAGGCGGCTGCCTCCCTTGGGACATATGTTGCCGCACACTGCCATGGTACAGAGGGGATTTATGAAGCCATTAAAAATGGCGTCCATACGGTTGAGCACGCAACCTACATTGACAAACGCTGCATTGACTTGATCCTTGAAATGGGCAATCAAACAGCGATCGTTCCTACATTGGCAATCGCATATACGCTCCAGAATGAGTTGTTTGCAGGCGGCGTCGCCCCTGAATTTGTTGCGAAGGCGAAGGATGTCTATCAGCATATGGTTTCCGGAGCGAAAATGGCTATGGAGGCAGGGGTATCCGTTGGCTGGGGCAGCGATCTGGATATGGAATTTATGGAGAAATACCCCGGCCTGGAATTTATGGCGCGGAAAGATTTTGGCGTGGGTAATGTAACACTGCTGAAGCAGGCCACCATAGACAGCGCGAAAATTGCCGGTATCGACAAGCTGTGCGGTACGGTCAAAGCAGGGAAATATGCAGACCTTGCCGTTTTTGACGGAAACCCTGACGAAGATTTAGATGTCCTGCAAAAACTTCCGGTTTTCGTATTTAAGGAAGGAAAGCAGTTTATAGACTGACAAGCCTGTCATTACAAGGATTTCTTTTGGGAGCCCTCTTTTTGCCATATTAGGCAGTGTCGTCATAAGTCATGTATCTATATTTTGAGCATAATTTTGTCGGATTTCAGGCAAAAATCCGCAGGCGTACAATGTGGCGCGGCATTGCCGCGCTGCCCCAGCCGTGCGGTCGCCTTTGGCGACTGCTGCAACAGCGGGGTTTTACCCCGCCATACGGGCGGAGCCGCCAGGCATGCGGTACGGCAAGAATTTTTAACGAAAAAGCCGGCAAAATTTGCCGGAAAGGCGTATGCAGGCACTTGTGACGACACTGCCTGGATACGATTTCTGCGGAAAGGGGCTCCCGCCTGTATATTTTATAACCCAGATGAAAGAAGGCGGATAACTGATGACGAACAGAAAAAAATATGCAATCATTTTTTTATTGGCATTCTCATGCCTTTGCTATAATCTCCCTTACTTAAGCTCTACGTTTTACCAGCAATTTCTGGATGCTTTCGCATTGAGCAATACCCAGGCAGGAATGCTGCTTTCTATGTTTTCCCTGACTGCAACCCCGGGCTATCTTTTCGGCGGTATGTTGGCGGATAAATTTTCTCCCAAAAAACTGATTTTGATTTCTCAGATTTTAACGGCAGTGCTTGGAATTTCCATGACCTTTTTGAACAGCTATTCTCTTTTGCTGGTCTGCTATCTGGGTTTTGGGGTTTCAACAACCTTTATCCACTGGTCTGCAATGATGAAACTGATCCGTGCCCAGGCCAGCGAAAATGAAGAGGGGAAGGCATTTGGCTTCTTTGAGTTCAGCTATGCCATTGTTGGGGCGATCGCAAGCTACGGCATTCTGGCAGCTATGGATTCGATCATCAGCATGGGCGGTTTCCGTATCGTTACGAGCGTTTATGGCGTTGTCCTGCTGGTTATTGCTGTGTTGATTGCCGTATTGCTGAAAGATGTAGATAAAGGTATTTCCAGTGACAGCTTTAACGTCAAAATGGTTGGAAAAGCACTTGTGCACCCTGTAACGTGGCTGAATGGCCTGATTGTAATGGGGCTGTTTATCCTTGTAAGGGGTACAAGCTATTTGAATCCATATCTTACCAGTGTATTCGGCGCATCTGTTACTTTGGGCACAAGCATTACGATTGCAAACCGGACAGTTCTCCGCATGGTTTTCTCTCCGCTTGGCGGCATACTGATCGACAGGATGAAAACGCCTAAGTTTTTGGTGCTCACATGCGCTGCCATGATCGCGCTGTGTGTTATTTCCATTTTTGTCCCAAATGACAGCGGCCATATGACAATTGCCTTAATTCTGGTACTTGTGCTGATCAGCGTTCTGGCATTAAGCCGTTCGGGTATGTATACTCCCATTCCGGAAGCAGGCATACCTTTGGAAATCACCGGTACTGCAATGGGTATTTGCTCCGCCATAGGATATTCGACAGATTTATGGCTGTTTACGCTTTGCGGCAACTGGCTGGATCAACATGGAAACAGCGGCTACAAATATATTTTCATGCTTTTTATTGCAGGGCTTGCCCTGGTCATTGTCAGCTCCCTTCTGCTCAGGAACTATGAGAAAAAACATATCGTCTGTCCGGCTGAATAATACCCTTCACAGACAGCGGCTTTTGCCGCTGTCTGCATATACATATGAAAGGGGGTCTGTTGATCATGACCTTATTTGATATTATTGTAATGCTTGTTCTGATTGCGGCAGTTTTGTCTGTAGGCTGGTTTTCAGGCAGAAACACGCAAAATTCAGTGGCATTTCTCAGCGCAGACAAGGGGTTGGGCAAACTACAGACAGGCTTCTCTATGGCGGCGACAGATTTTGGAGGAAGCGGACTTGTAGGCGCGATTGGATATTGCTACCTTGTCGGCATGGGGGGCGCATGGTGGAATTTGGCCGCCGCTCCAGCCTTTCTGCTTGTGGGCCTGTTCCTCGCGCCAAAGCTGAATGTATTCGGAGGGGCAACCATACCGGATTACCTTGGAAAACGATATTGCCCCGCAATGAAATATCTCGCGGGAACCATGCATATATGCGCAAATATCGCAATGCTCTCCACACAGTTTACAATATCCTCTGCTTTGCTGCAAACCATTACCGGATTTAATCCAAAGCTTTCCCTTCTGGTCTGCGTGCTCCTTGTTGTATTCCTTACAAGCGGTGGATTAAAAGCGGTTGTGAATACAGACGCGGTGCTGTTTGTTATTATCGTCGCGTCCCTGTTTCTCTGTGTCCCTGTTGTGCTCCACGCCAGCGGAGGGCTGACGGAGCTGATCCGGCATTTGCCGGAGGGCTTTTTGAATATTGGCAGTATTGGCATATTCACACCCTTGAGCTGGTTTATCCTGTGTGTCCTGGCCTATTCCACAAACCAAAATTATGTCCAGCGTATGGTAGCCGCAAAAGATGCAGGAACCGCGCGTTTTGCCGCACTCTTTACCGCCGGCTTCTATTTTGTGATATCCATAGTGCTGGGTTTCATCGGCATTGCCGCTGCTAACCTTGTACCGGGAATAGAAGACACAAACATGGTATTTCCTGTTCTGCTGATGCAGTATTTTCCGACAGGTCTTGTCGGGCTCTCCATTGCCGGAGTTTTTGCCGCAACCATATCGACGGGGACCTCTTTGCTGCATGCAACGACAGTTTTGTTTACAAACGATATATGGAAGCCATTGATCGGCGCAAATAAATCTGACCATGATGAACTTGTATTTTCAAGGATAGTCATATTTGCAGCGGCTGCATTCAGTACGATGATATCGCTTTTCTTCACAGATATTATCAACACCATTTATATTGCAGGGCTTTTTTACAGTACCGCGGTATTTATGCCACTGATCATAGGAATAAACAGCAGGAAAACAACTGCGACGGCCGCGGTTGTCGGCTCTGTATGCGCTGTGGCAGCAGGGCTTTTATGGGAATTTTTTATTATTCCTCATGGCTTCTCGTTTGGATGGATTCCTTCAAATGTGATAGGGCTTGCAAGCAGTTTCGTGAGTATTTTAATCGTATCAGCAATAGAAAATACAACATTTTTCAAAAATAAAATAGAATAAGGTGTGGGCAGTACTGGAGCCGCATTTACCCGGGCAGCGTGGTCAGTGGGGCGGAATCGCTAAAGACAACCAACGCTTTATCGCTTATGTCATGTCTGTGATAGACAGCATCCATTTTTTCTCCCCTGCCCTTTAAGATGTTTCCATTCTATCACAGTTCCTTCGTCTTGTGTAGACACTGCCTAAGGAACCATTGATTTAGAGCTTATCCCGAAATAATCCGTATACAGCCTGTCTGTGTCTGTCAAAAAATTTGACAGCGCAATCTGCACATGTCTTATTTAGGGATAGGCTCTTAATCTCTGGCACGTATATCAGCGGTAAATTTTCCGTCCGTACAGTGCTTCGCGCTGCTGCAAGCAAGAAGCGGAACTTCTGACGCGGATTTTCCAAGGCTTTTTGCTTCTTTTACATGGCGGGCTTCGCCTGTTGCTACAGCCGACAAAATTTGCCGGAAAGGCGTGTGCAGACACTTGTGACGACACTGCCTAATACCACCGCACGATTGGCAGGCTGTTGTTGATTCCTTTTGTAACGAGAACCTGATGCACATCTATAATCCCATTATAGAATGTAGCGGCACAGGAAGCCAGATATAGATCCCACATCCGGACAAAACGTTCGTCAAACATTTTGCGAATCTCATCCAGATGGGCAAGATAGTTTTTACGCCAGCAGAGCAGCGTTTTATTATAATGCAGGCGCAGGTTTTCTACATCCAGCACATGGAAATTATCATTTGCCATAGCAGAGAGCATTTCTCGCAGACTGGGGACGACGCCGCCGGGGAAAATATATTTTTTTATCCATGCGTCGCCGGGATGTTCCTGAAGGGCACTGATGAAATGCAGAAGGAAAAGCCCGCCGGGCTTCAATACATCCCGTACGCAGTCGTTGAAAAGCTGGTAATTTTCCCGGCCGACATGCTCCACCATGCCGACGCTGACAACGCGGTCAAACTGCCTGCCACATTTTGGCAGTTCCCGGTAATCCATACATTCTACGGTAAGGGAATCTTGCAGCCCTTCCACTTCAATACGCCGCTGGAATTCGCTGTATTGTTCGTGGCTCAGGGTAATGCCCATGCCTTTGATGTGATATTTCTTTGCGGCCTCAATCAGTAAAAAGCCCCAGCCGCACCCAATATCCAGCAACGTCATGCCTTCTTCCAGATGCAGTTTTTCCAGAATATAATCAACCTTATTATGCTGCGCCTGGGCAAGGCTTTCGGAGGGGGATTTAAAATAGGCGCAGGAATAGCTCATGGTTTCATCCAGCCAGAGTTTATAGAAGCTGTTGCCAATATCATAATGGCTACGCACCTCCTGCGACTGGTTTTTTTTCGAGGTAGAGGAATGAATGAGTTTTTTCAGGGCTTTCTCATCTGTGGAAAATTTTGCCATTTGGCCTAAAAAATTTGACAGGGCTTCATAAAGGTCGCCTTCCACATTTAAATTCCCATCCATATACGCTTCCCCAAGTGCGATGGAGGTGCTGTTTAAAAGTTCTGCCAGAGGAATGGCTTTTTTGAAATCTACGGTAAAGGATGGTTCCCCTTCACCTACAAGGTGAGTATTCCCGCCAAATTTGATGAGGAATGGATTTTCATCAAATTTGCTTAAGAACTGCACCATTGCGTGTTCTTCCATTTTTTCCAGCATTTGTATTCATCTCCTTCATGATTTTGGGCGGAGCCAACGCTGCGCCGCATAGATTTACATAATATTTATTAATGGTAAAAAAAGAGAGTGTTTTCTGGCACGATCACGCAACGGATGTCAGATCGGAACATAAAAACCCTCTATTTTCCAAAGAACATTTTATATTTAAAATTTTCGAAAGTCAATAAGAAAGTAAAAAATAAAGCAAATTTATACAAAATAATTTACATAAATTGGAATAAATTGATAAATTTTCCGCAGCGCGACCAGGTAGTGTCTACACAAGATAGAGGAAGTTACTTGTCAAAATTTATTATACCACAGATGGCTGGTTCTTCGGAGCCTGCTTTTCTGTTTTTAGATACAAAAACGGAGCTGTTGCTCCGGTAGATTATTTATCTGCTTTTGCAGCAGCCCCTGTCTATTTGGTATTGCACAATAAGGATAACGCCCATTATGCCCTTGATTTTTCCAAATTCGCTTGCCAGAAGCGCGGCTTTCCGATACAATGTGTAATACAGATGAAAAACAAGGAGGAATACAACATGGCAAAAGGCGGATTTCCCGGCGGCGGCTTCGGCGGCATGAATATGAACAATCTGATGAAGCAGGCGCAGAAAATGCAGAAACAGATGGCAGAAAAGCAGGAGGAGCTTGCGGAACGCACGCTGGAAATGACGAGCGGCGGCGGCGCGGTCAAAGTAACAATAAACGGCAAGCGTGAAATACAGGAATTGAAAATCAACCCTGACGTTGTTGACCCGGATGATGTGGAAATGCTGGAGGACCTTATTATCTCCGCGATGAACGAAGCTCTCCGTCAGGTAGAAGAAATGTATAACAACGAAATGGGCAGGCTGACCGGCGGTATGGGCGGCATGTTCTGATAAAGAGGGGACGTCATGAATTATTATGGAAACCCCATCACCCGACTGATTGAAGAGCTGGCCGCCCTGCCGGGCATCGGCGGAAAATCCGCGCAGCGGCTTGCGTTCCACATCCTGCATATGCCGCAGGAAAAAGCAGAGGCACTTTCTGCGGCGATATTGGAGGCGCGGGAAAAAATGCGCTACTGTTCTGTCTGCTGCAACCTGACAGAGGAGGAAGTCTGCCCTGTCTGTGCAAACCTCAAACGCGACCACAAAACGATTATGGTTGTAGAGGACCCGCGGGATATGGCGGCATATGAGCGGACAAAGGAATACCACGGGGTATACCACGTACTGCATGGGGCGATTTCGCCCATGACGGGCGTTACGCCGCAGGATATTCGGATACAGGAGCTTCTGCGGCGGATCGACAGCGGCGTGGACGAGGTGATACTTGCCACAAACCCGAATGTAGAGGGCGAAGCCACAGCAATGTACATCAGCAGGTTGCTAAAGCCTTTGGGCGTGAAGGTTACGCGCATCGCAAACGGTGTGCCTGTCGGCGGGGATTTGG
Organism: uncultured Anaerotignum sp.; assembly: GCA_910578425.1. Lineage (GTDB taxonomy): Bacteria > Bacillota > Clostridia > Lachnospirales > Anaerotignaceae > Anaerotignum_A. The sequence continues at coordinate 21,277 of CAJTQX010000016.1, read as the reverse complement.
AATATGTGGACGAAATCACATTATCCCGCGCGCTGGAGGGCCGGCGGGAGATGTGAGAAAAGATTTTGGAGCTCCGCCCTCTGGCACCCTGCCATGCAGGGCGGGCGGAGCCCGTTTTGCCGCAGGCAAAATGCCTGACCCCGCGAGGGGACTTGTCTCCGCTCCGCTCCGGTCGGTGCTAAACGAATGCCCACTGGGCATTCAGCACCCCCTCGACCCCACTTACAGCCGCACTTACGTGCGGCTGGGGGGAGCGATAGGGCAGTATGTCAAATACTGTCCTTTTTTTATTCCCAAAAACACTACTTAAATCGCTTCATCCGATTTCCGGAAAACCATTTCATCCTCATCATAAGGCTCGCCGAGGCAGATGAAGCGCAAAAAAGTATTGAAATCCGGACAAAGGGGCAATGCCTCCCTTTCCATAAACGCCCGCACTGCGGCAGGGTTCTCCCAATCTGCCTCAAAAGTATCCTCGTTATGGATTCTGCGTACATTCCCACAGGCCAAATCATAAAACAGGAAATAATCTTCCATATAGTACGCGCCAAGCTGTATAAATCCCGCTTCCAGCCATGCAGCCATGCCATCCGCCCGCCGTTTCAAAAGCTCCAAATAATCCGCGGCGCAGTTCCCATAGCCGCCGTACCATACCAAATCTACTGTCACAGTATTTCCAAAATCCGAAGGGATATAGCCGCCCTTTTCTTTGGAATACGTTTTCCAGAAGCAGTTCGGGTAGTCCCCGCAGAATGTGACATACACCGTAACCGCGCCTTCCGGCAGCAGCCAGCTTTGCAGAAATTCCCGATACTGTTCCGGCAGGGCATACCCCAGCCCCTGCTCTATTTCCAATAAATCCGTTTCTGTCAGCGGGGATTCCCGCAGCCCTTCCGGAAATAAGCCTGGTTCGCGCTCATATAACTTTTCCAGATATTCCTTTGCTGGCGACATCATCGCCGCCCCCTTCTTTTCTGCATATTTACCTTCGCCTGACAAGGGGATACGCGCTTTTTCAGAGCTGAAAGCCGGTTATTTTGTGGCTATGCAAGGCTTTCGAGCGCGGCGTACCCGCAGGTACGGCAAGCAGAACTGCAAAAGAAACGCTTTCAGCCGCATATACCCTTTGTCAGGCGAAGGTACCATATCTTTATAGTAATGCAGGAGTTTCTGCCTGTCAAACGCGAGCATAACACGATGGGAAATGAAATTTCCTATTGACAAATATAACATACAGGTGTATGTTTAATATAAAAACATACAATCGTAGGTGATAACATGAAAAAAGGAAACCTGCCGGATACAGAGCTGCGGGTGATGCAGGCCATCTGGCACATGGACGCCCCCGCAAGCACATCGGAAATCCGGGAAGAGCTGCAAAAGGAACGCCCCTGGAACCTTTCCGCATTGCAGACCCTGCTGGGGCGGCTGGTCGGGCGCGGCTTTTTATCCACAGAGAAAAACGGCAAAAACCGTTATTACACGCCGCTGGTGGCGGAGGAAGCATATCTTGCGGAGGACAGCCGCCGCTATTTCCAGAAATGGCAGGGCGGCACACTGCGGGATTTGGTAGCATGCTTATATGAGAGCCGCTCCGTGACCAAAGCAGATTTAGAAGAACTGAAAGCGTTTATCGAACAGGAAACAAAGGAGTGAGAGGGATGTCAGGGATGTTTTTAGGGTATTTGAAAATCGGGTTTTGGACAGCTTTTGTCATCGGCGGCGCGCTGCTTTTGCTGCCCAGACTTTCCCGCCGGTATACGGCGAAGCTGCCCTATGCGGTCTGGCTGGTGCTGACGCTGCGCCTGCTCTGCCCGATTGGGCTGTCCATACCGGAGGAGGCTGTCCCTGTACAGCTGGAAACGCTGGACACAGGCGCGCTATGGACGGCTGGCCTTGGAACGGCTGAACCGCACGCAGGCGAAACCCATACCGCTCCGGCTGTCATATCGGCTGAAAATCATTTTCCCGAGGAAAAACCCGCCGGACTTTCATTCCCCGCTCCCCTGGAGATTTTTACGTTGATTTGGGGAATCGGCGCGTTATTCCTTGCGGCGCGGTTCATATGGCGGTCATTCAGGCTGGCGCGCATGCTGAAACGCTGGGGAACACAGCCGTCCGAACAGACGCAGAACTTTTATAGTACGCTTGCAGGAGAAAAACGCCCTCCTTTGCGGGTTTGCCCTGCAATCGAGAGCCCTATGGCGGCGGGGCTGTTTTCGCCGAAAATCTATATCCCGCATGAGGATTACAGCGAAACGGAGCTGGAAATGATACTGCGCCATGAATGGATACATTGCCAACGGCGGGATATTTGGTACAAGCTGCTGTTATTTGCGGCGGAATGCCTGCACTGGTACAACCCACTGGTGCATCTGCTCGCGCGGCAGGCACACAAGGATTTGGAGGTTTCCTGCGACGCCGAAGCAGTGCGCGGACAGGACGCCGCCTACCGGAAAGCATACGGCCAGATGATACTGCGGGAAACCGGGCGCGGGTTGGATTTGCATAAGGGGCTGAACACCTGCTTTGCAGACGGGAAAAAGACGCTCAGGGAACGGCTCTGCGAAATATTGGACGGCGGGACGCGCAGAAGGGGGCTTCCCCTGTTCGCGCTTGCCCTCCTGCTGGCGGCCAGCGCGGGGTGCGCCATAAAGGAAGCGGCGGAGCCTGTGCTGATTGGCGGGGCGGAGCAGATTGAACTGCCCTTAAGCGAAGAAGAAATCAAGACGCTGAAAGGCATGGCGGCGGACTGGGCGGAGGCCCTTGCCAATCGGGAAGGCGAAATCCGCTACAATATGATGAGCGAAAACATGAAGGAGCAGTTTGTGGCAGAACGGATTGCTATAGATGGCGAGGATTGGAGCTTTCATAATATCCGCGGTTCCAGCCCATGGGTCAACGATTACGAAATCACGCTGACGGGCGATAAAGCAACCATCGTTTACGATATGCAGGACAGCATTCCCCAGCATTATGAAATGATAGAGATTTTGAAATTCGGGGAGATTGACGGGGAGTTTGTGGTGACGTTCGATACCTGTTCCACACTCCGTCAGGATGGAAAGCCATACAACAATGTCACTTTCGTATCGACAGGCGTGTTCGATGAAGAACTGGATAACGGCGTGTTTGATTTCATGCGGGAAAGCATAACAGCAGTCCTGAAACAGCTCCGACTTGACCATAAAGAGATAGAAAATATCTCTTTCAGGATTCTTGATGTACAAAAAAAGGCTCTTTCCAATGGAAATGATGAAATAATGGTAGATTTTGAATTAAGAGCAGATTACCGCAATGCTTTCCGCGACCCTGGCGAAATGCCGGATATACTCGAAAAAAAGGAAACCGCCCCCGAAAAATATGAAAAGCTTTACAGGGAATATTACAACTTGCAGGAATATAAAGACTACTACCGATTTATCTGCCAGGCCGCATCTGGCGCGGAAGATGTGACGGAGGACACCTGTTACCCCGAAACCTTCCGGCTTTATAGGAAAGATTTTGATTCAGACAGGGAACCTTATGACTTTGACGACAAAAACGCAGCAGCAGAACTGCTCTGGGACAACCTGAAACTGGCAAATGTCAGCAAAATGAAATCGGAAAATGCCGTACTCGTGGAACCGCAGATTTGGGTAGAAGATACCAGCGGGCGGACAAACAGCGGTTATTTCGTGCTGAATATCGGGAACGCAGAAGGGTTTACTGTTGCAGAGGACGCGATAATCCTGCTGCGGGACGCAGACGGGCAGAAGCAGGTCAGCTGTGCGGAATGGATGGAAATACTGAAATATTCCGGAAGCAATGCATACAAAAGCTATTCCGTAGAACTTGGCTGGGATGACGGTGAGGAACCGTTTATTGCAAAGGTTACGGAGGTTTACAGACAGCAGCCTGACTCCAAACACGCAGACAGAGTCAACGCAGACGGCAGCCTGACCGAAGCAAACTTTTTTTATGATGAATTGAGTTCCTCACTTAAGCATCTGCAATAAATCGCATAGAAAAATCTGCATAGGCAAACAGGTCCCTGAAAATCTCGTTTTCAGGGACCTGTTTATTAAACATATCTTATGGCAACGCCCATTTGCCGCTCCGGCTTTTGATTTTCTGCCGTTTTTACGACGTGGCGGAAACAGCGGTCAGGTTATTCTGCTCCTGCTCGGTATCCACCACAAACGTATAGTCATACAATGTAACGAACCATTTCAGGCGTATGCTCCCCGTCAGGTCTACATGGTAGCCCAGTGAAATATTTTTCACGTCCGTTATGACCTTTTCCTCCACAACAGCCTGATAGGTTTTATTCGCCTCGTCCAGCGCGTCGATAAACTGCACGTTGATGTGCTCGGTCGCTTCTTCCGCCGTCCGGTAGTTCACCGCGTACCGCCGGTATTCTTTTACCGCCTGATTCCGCAGTGTAATCTGGATGGCGTGCGGCTGTCCGATGCGGTCCTGTACAGGCTGGGAAAGGCTGACCGGAAGGTTATCCACCGCATAATCGAAATAATAAATGATTTCGTTGTTTATCGTCCGCTGGATATCCGCAAGGTAAATGTCCGTTTGCAGAGAGGTATCGTTTTTCAGGAAATTGCAGCTGATTTGATAACCCTCCAAAAGCCCCATGCGGTTTTTGTCAGTGCCGTAATTTTCGTAGCTGTAATATTCCAGCAGCCGTTCAGACGGATGGTATTTTACAACCGTCTGACTGTCGCTGAACGTAAAAACGCCGTTCCCATCGCGTGTACTCCAGTCCACAGAGAAGTTTCGGAAAAAATTTTTGACTGTATTTTCCAAAGCGGCACGGCTTGGCTCCCCGTCCCGCTCGAATACAAATTCCTGTGTCAGCGGCGCGTATTCATAGGGCAGCGTTGCCCACTGCGGCACAAAAAGATTTCGCCAGAGCACAGATGCGCTCGTCCTCTGTCCGGTCGAGATATAAAGCATGTCCTCCTCTTTACATTCCAAAAGCTGGTAGAGCGAAGTGCTTGCGGCCCCTGCACTGCACCGGAACATGACACATTCGTTTGTATCAGAATTGACGAAATACGCACGGCTTTCCTCGCCTGTCCTGCGCGCGGGCACAATCGTGATATAATCAAAGCGTTCCAGCCGCTGATTGCTCCGCAGATTTTTATAGCTGTTCAGATATTCCTCCCCTGCAATCATGAAATCATACTGCATAACAATGCAGCGGTCCTCAAGTATTTCTTTCCAGTCCGCCGTTGTCTTTTCCGGCGAAGAATCGTTCGGGGCAAGGATTTCCTCCAGCGCGCGGTTTGCAGCGTTCAGCATCGTACTGTTTCCGGTATCGTCAGGGTAATAGACAGAAAACATGCCATCGCCCTCACCGACTGCATAACGCGTTGCAAGCAGGACATTCCCGTCCGCCTGACGGCGCGGGTCGGAGAAATTTTCCGCCAGCGCATAAAAAAAGTTATAGCCTGTTGTTCCTTCCAGCCATAACTGTCCTGTTTGGTAAACAGCGGCTATGACCAAAAGCACCACGACAAAATTCGTAATTTTGTAAACCTTCATTTGATCTCACCGCTTTTTCGTTTATTTCGTGTAAAAGACCGCGGGGCTCTGCTCCACTGCCCCGCAGGGGACTCAGTCCCTTTAACCCCGATTGCCATCGCGCTTCGTGCGATGGGGAATAAATAAAGAAATCCCATTTACAATATTGATAAAATACGTGTAACCTTTCACTGGGGAAACGGCTGCGCATTATCCGGAGAAGGCTCTATGTCCTTCTCGAATATCAGGTCCATATCCGTTGTCCTGCCGCGGTCATTTTCGCGCGTAGGCACAAATCCGGCATACCGGAAGCCCTTCGCGGCATAATCATTGATGGCCTGCCGGATTTCTCCGGATTTTGTGCCATCCATACGTCCGATATGAATCTGTACGTACTCATATTTTTTCACGTCTGTACCCCCTGATATTTCCAGTGTACCACATACCGCTTTGATTTGCAAATTCTGTCTTTCCCCAATAGGAAGGAAACGAGAAAGCGCGTTCCACGCTTTCCCGTCTGCCGTTTCTTTCTGCTGTTTTATGGCTCAGCCGTCATACCTGGCAGCGCGATCATGCGCTGTAACTGCTTTTTCACCTTCTGCGGAACACGTTTGATCGTCACTTCCACAGCGGTTTCATCAGAACCGTCCAGCTCCGCAGTCAGGGTTACATAATTATAACCCATTTCCAGCGGCAGTGTTGCGCTGAACAGCCCCAGGGAGCCTACGGAGAATTCGTCAGAAAAAATTTCCTCCGGCTCTCCGTTTTGATCCGGCACGGAAACTTTGAAAGTAATCCATGTATCCGGCTCCGCTTCGCCATAAACGATGCGGGCTTCGCTGAAGGTACATTCCGCCTCCTCACATTCCAGATCCAAACCGCTGGTAATGGTCAGGGGCGTATCTGTTTCGGCAGCCAGTGCGCTGACAGGTGAAAAACAAATAAAAGCCGCAGCAAAAACACCCAGCCATTTTTTCATTTGTCTTTTCATCTCTGCCACCTCCTTTTACAGCTTACGGATAGTATACACTATGAATATTACAGTTGTGTTACAATGTCCTTACAGTTTATTAACAATGATTCCCAAAAGCGGCTTATATCACATGCTTTCTGGGTTTTCGGGCTGTTTCTCCTCCTCCGGCGGCGCGTCCAGCGCGGCAAGCTGTTCTCCATTGCGCCCAAACAGACGGGACAGATAGAGCAGACCGTTTGTGCAGCCCTCCGTCCATTGTTCAGACCGGAAAGCAAAGCCCCAGTTGCCGCCTGTTGTGCCGGGGATATTCATGCGGTGCTCCGTACCAAGCCCCAGAATATCCTGCAAAGGGACAACGGCAAACTGCGCGGGAGAAGAAAACGCCAGCCGTATCATATCCCATGCCGCGTCTTTCCCGCTGACGTTCATATAGCGGCGGAAATGGTCCTTTTCCCGTTCGGACGCGCTTTCGTACCAGCCCAGTGTGGTATCGTTGTCATGCGTGCCGGTATATACGACAGTATTGCGGTCATAGCAATGCGGCAGGTATGGATTGTTTGCGTCAGAGCCAAACGAGAACTGAAGGATTCTCATGCCGGGGAACCCAGCTGCCTCCCGCAGAGCCCGAACCTCCTCCGTAATAAAGCCCAAATCTTCAGCGATAAGCGGGAGCGTGCCCAGTTGTTTCTGCAACGCCCGGAAAAATTTCAGGCCGGGAGCCTTTTCCCATTCGCCGCCGCGCGCGTCCTCCGCCCCGAAGGGTACGGCCCAATAGCTTTCAAAGCCGCGGAAATGGTCGATGCGCAGAATGTCCACATCCGTCAGATTTTTCTGTATACGGGACGTCCACCAGGCAAAGCCTGTTTTCTCATGCTGTTTCCAGTCATAAAGCGGATTCCCCCAAAGCTGTCCCGTTTCGCTGAAATAATCAGGCGGAACGCCGGCAACGGCAACAGGGAAGCCCTTGCTGTCAAGCTGGAACAGGTTCTGGTTCGCCCAAACATCCGCGCTGTCGAACGCGACAAATATCGGTGCGTCCCCGATGATGGAAATATGCCTTTCATTGGCGTATGCCTTAAGCGCGCGCCACTGCTTCTGAAATTCATACTGCAAAAAGATTTCCTTTTCAATCGCACCGGAAAGTGTCGTCTGCCATTTTTTGAGAGAACCCGCGTTGCGCTTGCGCAGAGCCTGTGGGAAGGAATTCCAGCACGCGCTTTCGTAATAGCCGCGCAGAGTTTCCTCCGGTATTTCCGTACCCTCAAATTCCGCGGCAAACGCGGCGAAGCCTTCGCCGGTTTCGTTTTGGCGTTCCTCTCGAAAATGCGTCTTGAGGGCCATAAACAGGGCGTAATCCTCCAGCCAGAACGCGTTTTCCTTCCGGAACGCGGCAAAATCCGCAGGCGCGCCCTGTGCGCGGAACGCCTGAAACGCCTTATCCAGCAGGGGAAGCTTTGCCGCCGCGGCCAGAGAATAATCCACCCTTGCACAGGGCGGCCGGACAGCAGCGGACAAATCAGCTTCGGTCAGAAGACCATTTTCCGCAAGCAGTTCAGGGCTGATGAGCAGAGGATACCCCGCAAACGCAGAACAGCTCTGGTAGGGAGAGCCGCTGTAATCCGCCGGACATAGCGGGAGAACCTGCCAGAGGCTCTGGCCCGCAGAGGCAATACGGTCGATAAAATCACAGGCCGCCGCGCCAAGATCGCCCACGCCATAGGGCGAAGGCAGGGAGGTCGGGTGCAGAAGCACGCCGCTTTTTCTTTCTGAAAACATTTCCATTCACTCCTTCTCAGGTGTCAAAAAATTCAAAATCATGGGACTCTTCTCCGCTCTGCTTCGGTCGGCGCAAAGCGAAGCTGCCGCGCCCTTTGACCCGTTTTCCGCAAAACTGCATTTTGCGCAGGGGAAAAATTTTTCGTTTTCAAAGCTGAAACACATATCATTTTTGACTTTAAGTATTATTGTAACAAGTTTTCCACGCCACGGCTATCCGCATAACTGCCAAAATTTGCGCCGAATCCCAACGAATGATACGTTTTTTTTCGTACAGAAAGCAGACAATAATCCTGCAAAACAAATTTGCACCAACGGACAGCTTTGGTCTGTCCGCTCGGAAAAAGGAGGAAAAGCAAATGCAGAAGTTTGGATTCAGACATATGCCAAAGGCAGGGCTTTTTGCGGCGGCGGCAGTCGCAGCGGTATTATTCGGAGGCTGCGGAAAGACGAGCAACAACCTCGGCGGCGCGGCAGATTGGTATAATGACAGTGTTTATGGCAGCGGCGTTTACGGCGCGGGGACTTATGCAGGCGGCGGCACAGCCTATTGGGACGGTTACGGCATCAACAGCGGCAGACGCATGAATGACGGTACCATCAATGGCACAGGCAATGTCAGCAATGGGTTCAGCGGCACAATGAACGACACCTATGGCCTGGGCAGCCTGCCCGGCACAACAGGAGGCAGCACAGCGACTGTCCTTGATTAAAAGCTCCGGCCCGCGGCGGCAGGGACAGCATTTCCAGCGAAAAGGCGTATTCCGGCATTTCCGGACTGCGCCTTTTTGCATAAAAACCGCCTGCCTCCCGCATACTAACCGCGAAAGGCGGTGGAGGAATTGTCTGAAAAATGGAAAAAAACGCTGATCGGCATTGTGACGGGCTTTGCAAACGGACTGTTTGGCAGCGGAGGCGGCACAATCGTTGTTCCGGCGATGGAACGCTTTCTGAATGTGGAAGAACATAAAGCGCATGCAACGGCGATTGCCGTTATCCTGCCGCTGTCCGTGCTCTCGCTTATCATTTACCTCTGGAAAACGGACGTCAGCGCGGTATGGCAGCTTGCACTCTGGGCGTCTGCCGGCGGGCTTGCAGGCGGGCTTGTGGGCGCGAAACTTCTGGCAAAAGTCAGCGGGCTGTGGCTGCACCGCATTTTTGGCGCGTTCATGCTGGCGGCCGCTGTGAGGATGATGCTATGATGTGGGCGGGCGTTCTGGCAGTGGGCTTTTTCTCCGGCATTATCAGCGGCATGGGAATCGGCGGCGGGACAATACTCATACCTGCCCTGCTGTTTCTGACGGACATCAACCAGCATCAGGCGCAGGGTGTGAACCTGATTTATTTTATCCCGACAGCCGTCACTGCGCTGCTCGCGCATCAGAAAGCGGGCAATATATCATGGAAAACAGCAAAGCCGCTGGCGGTTTTGGGGCTTGCAGGCGCGGCGGCAGGCGCGTTTCTGGCGGTTTCGCTGCAAGCCGATCTGCTGCGGAAGATATTCGGCGGATTTCTGCTGCTGATGGGGCTGAGTGAAATTTTCAAGAAGAAAAAAGGAGAGGGTACGCATGGAAAAGGATAAATTTATGGAACTGAAACTGCGCTTTACACAGGCAGATTTACAGGAAAAAATTAAGATTTACACCGAAACACCCGGGCTGGATGTACGGCAATACAAGGAGCTTTTGAAAATATATCCTTACGAGCACATTTCTGAACTGGAAAAGGCTTTGCCGTAAAAGGCGGCTTGACTCAGTCAGACGCTGGCGGCCGTTGCCCGAGAAAATTTCCGCCCATATTGGAATCGTTCTGAAAAATTTTCTTTTTGCAGGCGTTTCAGGCAAAGAAATGTTCTTATCGCAATCGTCCTATGGCCGCGGGGCTCCCCGTCCCATTTTCTGCCGCACATTCGTGCGGCAGGAGGGGCAGGAATCGCCATTTCACAATTACATAAACAAATTTCATACGTCAAAATTCACTTTTTTCTGTATTGAAGGATTTTTTTGTATGCCCGTCCGCTTTTTTGTGGTATACTTTTCCTAGATATATCTACGCTTGACAAAGGGCATATACGGCTGAAAAAGCGTATGCCGCCTTGTCAGGCGAAGCTAAAAGGAATCGGTTATACAGAAAGGGGATACGGCAATGGAACTGATTGACAACCTGTTTGTAGCGGATAATGTAACGAATTTGGAAACCGTAATTTACAGCCTGCGCCGGGACATTCCCGTTCTGCGGCTGTACTGCATCGTATATTTCGCAGACAGGAACCGTCTGGAAATTCTTTCCTCCAGAGAACTTTTCACGCCGCGCTACAAAGGGCGGCAGGGCGTAATCGCCGGCATTGCAATGGGGCGCGCCGGTGCTGTGGATATGCTGCTTTTTATGGCAAAGGAGGCTGCCGCGAGCGGACGCAACGCGGGCGACCCCAGCCAGTTGATTTTGTAATCTCCCCAGGTGGGAAAATACGGAGGATGCAATGAAACTGATTTACCATGCCATAGGGCTGCTGGCGGCATTCTGCCTGATGTGCGCCATACTGGTCACCGCGGTGGAAGCCGTAGTGTACTGGAACGATGGTTACTTTGAAAGGGAATACCGTAAATATAACGTACTGCGGTATGTGCCGATGGAAATGAACAGCCTGCTTTATGTAACGGATGAAATGATGGACTATCTGCGGGACGACCGGAAGGACCTCAATATTCAGGTATCTATCAACGGCAGGATGCAGGAATTTTTCAACGAAAAGGAAAAACGGCATATGAACGATGTGAAAGAGCTGTTTCTGGCAGCGGAGCGTCTGCGCACACAGGGGCTTTGGACAGCCGCCCTTGCAGGGCTGTTCCTGCTCTGGCGCGGCCAGCGCGGCGTACTTCTGCGCACACTGCAATGGGGCGTGGGGCTGTTTCTGACAGCAATTGCTGCAATCGCCTCTCTGGCAACAACAAGTTTCACGAAATATTTCACATGGTTTCATCTGCTCCTTTTTGACAACAACGACTGGCTTCTGAACCCTGCCACAGACAGGCTGATTAACATTGTGCCGGAAGGCTTTTTCAGGGATACGGCTCTTTTAATCGCAGGAATATTCCTTGCGGCGGCATTCCTGCTCTGGCTTGCGGCAAGGCTCCTGCATAAGCGATTTGTGAACTGAGGAATGGTATGAATGAATTTGGGATTTTGGCTGTGATATGCAAATGGATTGGCATTGTGCTGCTGGCGGTTCTGCTTTTGCTTCTTCTGCTCGTTTTCCTGGTGTTGTTTTCGCCAATCAATTACCGTGTGGAAGGGGAAAAAAAGGACGCGCCGGGCGGCTTGTTTCGTGTGTCATGGCTTCTGGGGGCAATCCGCTGCCAGGGCAGCTATGACCCGGACAACGGATTGAAAATCCGGCTGAATGTCCTTTGGCTCACTCTTCTGGGCGGGGAGCCAAAGGAAAAAAAGAAGAAAAAGCGGAAGCAGAAAGCTGTGCGAGAGGAAACCGCTTCCGCCAATACGCTGCCAATTGACACGCAGCCCTCCGGCGCATCGCTTATTGGCGCAAGGGAGAAAGCCGCGCCGGAAAGCAAACCAGAGCTGCAAAGCGCGCCAAAGCCTGAGCCGCCAACCACGCAGGGCATGGAACGGCGGCAGGCAAAAACAGTGCGGCGCGTAAGGCTGGAGGAAATTGCGGAACCCGAACCGCCTCTGCCTGAGATAGAATTTCCCGAGGAGGACGACGCCTTTTTTACAGGAGAGGAATCCGGAGAAAAGACAAAGAAGGGGATTCCGCCCATCGTTTCGGAAATCATCCATATAGAAGATAAAAAGGGAATTTTCTCCGCGCTGGGAAAACTGCTGAAACGACTGCTGAAAGGCGTGCTGCCGGGGAATCTGTTCATAAAAGGGACGTTTGGCACAGGTGATCCGACAACAACGGGATACCTGCTGGCGGCGGCCGGAATACTGACTGCGCGTTTTGGCAATGACATTCAGATAAAAGGTGATTTTTCCAAAGCCGCGGCAGAAGATGTGGAAATCCGTATCAAAGGGCGCATTGTACTGGCATATCTGCTTTGGGCGGTGCTGGCATTCCTGTTGACAAGACCTGTACGGCGCGCGCTTTGGAGGCTTTGGAAGGCAAGGAAGTAAAGGCCGGAAAACTGCGGGACGCTGTTCCGCCCCTTGCAGGGGATTGGGGGCGCGGACCAGCGTCCCGAGGGTCTTACATATCAAAGAAAGGTTTGGTGGAGAAATGGGAAAAGATTTTAATGAATCCGTTGATGTGCTGTTTCATAAGGTGGAGGATCTGGTTTCGACCAAAACCGTTGTTGGCGAAGCCATCGAGCTGGATGGTCTGACGCTGCTGCCGCTGATTGAGGTTGCCGTCGGCGTAGGTGCCGGCGCGAAGGAAAACGTCAATGCCGCAGGCGGTATGGGCGCGAAAATCACGCCTTCCGCCGTCCTCGTGATACAGGGGGACAACGTGCATATGATAAACGTGAAAAACCAGGATGCTGTGAGCCGGCTGATTGATATGGCTCCCGGCGTTGTGAATAAACTGAACTTCGGCGCGGTTTTTGGCGGGCGCGCAAAAAAGGATTCCTCCGCAGAACCGAAAGAATCCGTAAAATTTGAGGAAGAAACCATCATTGAAGAATGATGAGGAAAGAACGCCTGTGGGAATGTGCCGGAAGGGGGAACGTCCATGAAGGTTTTGATTGAGTTTTATGATAAGGACGTACTGAAAAATATTGTCGCGCCGCTGACGCTGCGTCCCGAAAAGGTTGTTTACCTCTACGATAACGGTCTGCGGGACGGTACGGCATTCCGCAGTCTGGAAGCCTGTTTCAGGCGGCATATGCCCGATATACGGCTGGAAGCTGTGCCGGTGGATATCCTTTCTGTGCCGAAAATACGTCAGGCCGTTTTCCGCGTGATTGCCGAAAACGCCCCTGCAGACTGCGCGCTGGAGCTGACCGGCGGGAGCGAGCTGATGACCGTTGGCGGTTACAAAGCGGGACGTGAAACGGGAATCCGAATGCTGCATACCGACCTGCTCCACGGCTGCATCACGGACGTGGAAACGGACGACATCGTCGCGCAGACTGTAACGCTCTCCCTTGAGGACTTTCTGGATGCAAAGGGCGCACGCTTCGTTGGGGAATCCCACCATCCGCCGCAGAAGGAACGGTTTCAGTCAATCATGGAAATGGCGCGCTATCTGTTCCGCCATCTGCCGCAGTGGAAATCCACTTGCAGCTTTTTGCAGACTGTCGCATCACGCCATCTGCCGCATGAGCTTTACATGGAAAGCCGCAGAAATATCCATATGAAAAACGGCAAGCCTGTTTCTGCCGACCGCGAAATTTTGAAGGAATTCCAACGGCTGGGCTTCCTCAAAAACCTTGTTATGGATGATAACTGGGTGAAATTTTCCTTCTGCACGCTGGAGGACAGGCATTACTGCATCAGCTACGGCGTATGGCTGGAATTATATGTATACATAGCGGCAGCGTCCACAGGCATGTTTGACGATGTGAAGCTGGGTACCATGATAGACTGGAACGCTTACGACGGCATGACCATCGCGGGGAACGAAATCGACGTGATTCTGATGGACCATTCCCTGCCCGTTTTCATTTCCTGCAAGCTGCGGGACGCGGATACCGCCGCGCTGAACGAACTGCTGATTGCCAAAAAAAGGCTCGGCGGCTGGTTCTCCAAGGGCGTCATCGTGGCGTTCGGCAGGGAGAAAAAGGAAGGCACCGGCACATTCAGCCGCGCCAAGGAACTGGGGTTGGAAATGCTGGACGCGCGGGATATTCTGGCGGAGGATTTTCCGCAGCGGCTTGTCCGCACCATACGGGAACATGACCTTGTCAGCCTGAAATGGAAAAAAGTTTAAGGGGGGAACCGTTTGGCAAAAAAGAATACCCGCAATACGAAAAGCCGTATCGTTGCGGCGGCGTGGAAACTGTTTTATGAACATGGCTACGATGATACGACTGTGGAGGAAATCGTGGAAGAATCAGGCACGTCGAAAGGCTCCTTTTACCATTATTTCAGCGGGAAGGACGCGCTTTTAAGTTCTCTTTCCGATTTGTTTGACGATAAATATTCAGAACTGATACCAACGCTGCGCCCAGAACAGGACAGCTTTGAAAAACTGATGTACCTGAACCGGGAACTGTTCCTGATGATAGACAACAGCGTATCATTGGATCTGGTAGCGCGGCTGTACTCCTCCCAACTGATTACGGCAGGAGCGAAGCATCTGCTCGACCACAATCGGGTGTATTATAAGCTGCTGCGCCAGATCATCATGGAGGGGCAGCAGAGGGGAGAGCTGCGGGCCGATGTTTCTGTGAATGAAATTGTCAAGGCTTACGCCCTTTGTGAAAGGGCTTTGATTTACGACTGGTGCATCTGCAACGGAGAATATTCCCTTTGCCAGTACGCGCGGGAAATGATGCCTGTTTTTCTGGACGGGTTCCGCGCAAAGGCACAGCCGGAAAACAGGGCTGAGGAAAAGCAGAGATTCTGAAGGGCTGCAAAAGCCCTTTTTTCGTTCCAAAGGCGCGGAGCACCTGACGGAAGCAACTCAAAAATTTGCATTTTCCGCGATATTGTTTATAATAAAAGAAACCCGCTGACGGCGATGCCCATAAGGCGGGCGGGAAAAGCAGGCTGGGGCGTTACGAGCGTTGCCATAAGAAAATTTCATCTTTTGAAATCCCTGAAAAATCAAGATTTTTCAGAGTGGCTTTCATTTTAGACGAAATTTTCTCGGGCAGCTGTCATCAGCGTTTGACTTAAAAAATCAATAGAAAAGTAAAATCTGTTTTCTCATACAGCAAGAATTTTTAACGAAAAAGCCGACAAAATTTGCCGGAAAGGCGTATGCAGACACTTGTGACGACACTGCCTAAGTCAAGCCGCCTTTTCCCACGCCTTTCCAGCTTAACAAAGGAGTTTTGAAAATGTATCAAGCAGAAACGATAGATGTAGCCGTTATCGGAGGCGGACATGCGGGCTGTGAAGCCGCGCTTGCATCCGCGCGCCTCGGCATGAATACGGTGCTGTTCGCCATCAGTCTGGACAGCATTGCCATGATGCCCTGCAACCCTTCCATTGGCGGCAGCTCGAAAGGGCACCTTGTGCGTGAAATTGACGCGCTGGGCGGCGAAATGGGCAAGGTCATTGACAAAACATATATTCAGACAAAAATGCTGAATACCGGCAAAGGCCCCGCCGTATATTCCCTGCGCGCGCAGGCGGATAAAACCCGTTACCATGAGGAAATGAAAAGGCGGCTGGAAAATACACCCAATCTGAAAATCAAACAGGCAGAAATCGTAGAGATTCAAATGGAGGATTCACGCGTGAAAGCCGTTGTCACAGCAGGCGGGGCAGTTTACCCCTGCGGCGCGGCAGTGCTCTGCATGGGAACGTATATGAAAAGCCGCTGCCTGACCGGGGAAAATATCACAGAAAGCGGGCCAAACAACCTCATGCCCGCCACGAAGCTGAGCCAATGCCTGCGGGACATGGGCGTCACGCTGTTCCGCTTCAAAACAGGCACGCCGGCCAGAATGAATAAAAATTCGCTTGACTTTACAAAAATGCAGCCGCAGGCGGGCGACGAGGATATCGTCCCCTTTTCCTTCACGCATACGCCGGAGGAAATTTCCCGCCCGCAGACACTCTGCTGGCTGACCTATACCAACGAAAAGACCCATCAGGTTATTCGCGATAATCTCCACCGCTCGCCTCTGTTCGGCGGCTTGATCGAAGGCACAGGGCCGCGCTATTGTCCTTCCATAGAGGACAAGGTTGTACGCTTTGCCGATAAGGAACGCCACCAGCTTTTTGTAGAACCGGAGGGCGAAAACACAGAAGAAATGTATATTCAGGGGATGTCCTCATCTCTGCCGGAGGATGTGCAGATTGCCATGTACCGCACGATTCCGGGGCTGGAGCATTGTGAAATCACACGCTTTGCCTATGCCATAGAATACGACTGCATTGATGCGACACAGCTGCGGCTTTCGCTGGAATTTAAGGATTATCATGGGCTTTTCAGCGCGGGGCAGTTCAACGGCAGCTCGGGCTATGAGGAGGCCGCGGCGCAGGGGCTGATCGGCGGCATAAATGCCGCGCGGCATCTACAGGGTAAAGAGCCCGTTATTTTGCAGCGTTCGGACGGATACATCGGCGTGCTGATTGACGACCTTGTAAACAAAGGCAGCAAAGAGCCTTACCGCATGATGACGAGTCGGGCGGAATTTCGCCTTTTGCTGCGGCAGGATAATGCCGACCAGCGGCTGACTCCCATCGGGCACGAAATCGGGCTGATTTCCGAGGAACGGTATACTGCCCTGCTGGAAAAGGAGCGATTGATACGCGGGGAAATCGAACGGGTACAGGCGGTCACAATGGGGCCGGAGGAAAGGCTGCTTGCCCTACTGGATAAATACGGCACATCGCCGGTCAAAACCGGTGTGCGCCTTTCGGACTTAATGAAACGGCCGGAGCTGGACTATGAAAAGCTGGCGGAAATCGACCCAGAACGTCCGGAACTGCCCGCCGCTGTGCGGGAGCAGGTCAATATCCAAATCAAATACGAAGGATACATCAGCCAGCAGAAAAAGCAGGTAGAGCAGTTCAAGAAGCTGGAAAACAGGCTTTTGCCGGAGGATATGGACTATGAGGGGATACAGGGGCTGCGCATTGAGGCAAGGCAGAAGCTGGCGGCGGTGCGGCCGCGGTCGCTTGGGCAGGCGTCGCGCATTACGGGCGTTTCTCCGGCGGATATTTCCGTACTGTTGATTGCTCTGGAGCAGAGAAAGCGAAAAGGTTAAAGACCCTGGAGGCTCTGCCTCCAAACCTCTGTGAACCCTTTGAAAAGGGTTCAATCCCAAACTTTATTGCGCAAAGTTGCCACTTTGCGGGGGAATAGAGGGAAATCGGAACGACAGAAAGGAGAACGGATATGACAGAAGCACAATTTGGGGAAAGAGCGATAAAAGACGTAAAGCGACTGATTGACTGCATCGCCGGACACGAATACGAAAAGCTGCACACCATTGCGGACATCAACCCTTCCTGGTGCGGCGAGGGCAAAACGCAGGCGGAAGGCATCGCGGAGTTTACGGAATGGCTGGACGGGCAGCTTGCGATGTGGACGGAGGACTATGAAACGGAATTTGTAGTAGACCCGTTCGAGGAACAGCATTTTGACCTGCTGCATTTCGAGGGCAGCCGCGCCGCCGCAGTCTATCACCCACAGAGTCATGGCGATCCGCTTGATTTCTGGTTCGAGCTATATTTTACCATAGATGGAAATGATACGATTACGATGGAATTTGAAATAAACATATAAGACCTGAAATATATACTTGAAAACTCTAAAATTTAAGATAATATTTTTCGATTTATGAAATAAATTGGCAAAATTGAATGTTTTGCTTAATAAAGTTTAGGGTCAAGCCCTTTTCAAAGGGCTTGCAGGGGTGTTGGGGACGGAGTCCCCAAGGTCTTTCTGTCTTAAGAAGGAGGCCATACATGGAAGAAACCAGACAAAACGCCGCCGCGCTTTTAGCGGGCTGCTGTGAAAAAATGGGCGTGCCGCTGGCGGAGGGGCAGGTCAGCCAGTTTATGACATATCTCACGCTTTTATTGGAATGGAACGAAAAAATGAACCTGACCGCGATCACAGAAGAACGGGAGGTTGTGCTGAAACATTTTGCGGATTCCCTGAGCCTCGCCCCCGCCATCAGACAGGGCGCGCTTTCAGTCATTGACGTAGGAACAGGCGCTGGCTTTCCCGGCCTGCCGCTCAAAATCGCGCGTCCGGAAATCCGGCTGACGCTTCTGGATTCCCTGCAAAAGCGCATCGGGTTTCTGGAAGAGGTTACGGCACAGCTCGGGCTGGAAAATGTTTCCTGCGTACACAGCCGCGCGGAGGACGGCGGGCAGAATCCGGCATATCGGGAACAGTTTGATCTCTGTGTATCCCGCGCAGTCGCCACGCTGCCTGTGCTGCTGGAATACTGCCTGCCGTTTGTGAAAGTCGGCGGGTATTTCGCCGCGTTAAAAGGACCGGACGCGGAAGCAGAAGCCGCGGAAAGCCGCACAGCGTTGGAAAAGCTGGGCGGCAGGCTGGCAGAAATCCGTAATGCGGATATCCCCGGCACAGACCTTGCGCATAAGCTGGTTTTCATTGAAAAAACCACGCCCACGCCGCCGCAGTATCCCCGAAAAGCCGGAAAAATCGGGAAAAAGCCTTTATGACCGCCCGAAACCACAGCGAATATTTTTTACAGAGAGGAAAACAATAGCATATGGAAAAGATACGGATAAAATATCTCAGCAGCCAGATTGAAAAGCTGCGCTGCATTGACGGAAAATCCGACTGGATAGACCTCCGGGCGGCAGAACGTGTGGAAATGAAAGCAGGCGAGTTCCGGCTGATACCACTGGGTGTGGCAATGCAGTTGCCGAAGGGCTACGAGGCACATATTCTGCCCCGCAGTTCGACATTCAAAAACTTCGGCATCATACAGACCAACCATTGCGGCGTCATTGACGAAAGCTACTGCGGCAACGGCGACCAATGGTTTTTTCCCGCCTATGCCCTGCGGGATACGGTGATTGAAGTAAACGACCGCATCTGTCAGTTCCGCATTTTTGAGCACCAGCCTGCAATCGAATTTGAAGAAACTGAGGATCTTGGCAATGAGAACCGCGGCGGCATCGGCTCAACAGGAAAGCAGTAAGAGTCCGTCCAGCATCTTTTGAAACATCGCCTTTCCAGACCTTTTACCGCCTTGCCGCGGTAATATTTCCTGAAATATTCACAGCTGTATGCAATGCGAGCTCGCCATTTCCAAGGATACGGAACAGGTAATAAAGAATTTCTTTTCATTCGCCCTTTTTTTTCATGGCGTTTTTTGGTATACTTTGCGTAAGGAGGGGTGCGCTATGATTCATGACAGATTTACAATCCGCAGTTTGGACGACATCTGCTATTACCTGAAAAAATACCGCCGCGTGCGGGAGGATTGGCGCGTCGATTTTTACAATGAGTTCGATACGCTTCTTCTGACATTTGAAAATGATGAGGAAACCATCGAACGCATGAAGGACGACGATGAGCTTTACGCAATGGTTACCGAATGGATGGATGTTGCGCTGATGATGGGAAAGGAATATTAAGAACCTATCCGTAAATTATCCACGCACATCTTGCTTCAGATTTTCCGGCACTCTTTGTCGCTTTTCCTTGCCGTACCACTTGGTACGCCTGCAAAAAAGCTCCTTGCCTGCCGAAAAATCTGACTGTGCAATCTGCACGTATCTTATTTATGAATAAGTTCTGAGTGTCTTTCGGGGAGGCGGACGGGCGGAAGCCTCCCTGAATAACGTTTGCAGTTTTTTGCCATTTTTGTAAAAAAGTGTTTGACAAAAAAAACATTTTATGCTATGATAGCCAAGTAAATTGAATTTGTCTTTTATGCCCAGATAGCTCAGTTGGTAGAGCAGTGGACTGAAAATCCACGTGTCACTGGTTCGATTCCGGTTCTGGGCAGTTTTTTATTCTCTGTGTATGAGTATCCTACTACCTGGAAAAGCTGAAAAGGAAGCACTGGCTTCCTTTTTTCCTGTATAGAAAAACAGTTTTTCAAAACGCGGAAGGGGCAGGATTCCGAAAAAGAAAGGCGGCGGAGGGCATGAAAAAAGCGGACATTTTCCTTGCGGCGGGCGCGCTGGCTGTGGCGGCGGGGGTTTACCTGTTCTACTCCGCAGGGGCTGAGGCCGGCAGCGGTGCAGAGGTTACTGTTGACGGAAAAAACACAGCATACCTGCCGCTGCATGAAAACGACAGCATGCGTATCGAAACGCCGCAGGGTTATAATATTGTCGCCGTTCAGGACGGTGCTGTCATGGTAACAGACGCGGACTGCCGCGATCAGATTTGTGTAGAGCATAAAAAAATCAGCCGAACGGGCGAAACGATCGTCTGCCTGCCACATAAGCTGGTGGTCGAGATTACCGGAGATGGTCCGGCAATGTTTGATATGGTGGTGGGACAATGAAGGCGCGAAGGGTTGCCTATTACGGGCTGTTCGCCGCACTTGCCGTCCTGATGGGCTATGTAGAGCTGCTTGTGCCTGTTCCCGTACCCATTCCTGGCGTAAAGCTGGGGCTTGCGAACGTTGTCGTCATCGTCATGCTGTATTATATGGACGCCAAAAGCGCGTTTTTCATATCGCTTGTCCGGGTAATACTTTGCGGGCTGTTGTTCGCTGGCTTTGCCGGTCTGCTTTACAGCCTTTCCGGCGCGCTGCTCAGCTTTGCGGTCATGGCACTGCTGAAAAAAACAGGGCGGTTCAGCATTGCAGGCGTAAGCATCGCGGGCGGCATATTTCATAATGTCGGACAAATCGTTGTGGCAGCGTTGGCGGTAGAGAATGTGAAAATGGCGTACTATCTGCCGTTCCTGCTGGTTTCCGGCGTGGTGACAGGGCTCCTTATCGGGCTGGTAGCCCAAACGGCTCTGCGGTATTTGAAAGCAAAGCCCTGAAGGCACAGACATATGGACTCCGATAGATAATAAAATTTTTTCCGCTTTTCCCAAAAGGAAACGGCCTGAAATACAAAACCCTGTGAGGAATGAAGTGCCCCCGAAAAGTTAGACAAAGTTTATAGGTTAAAATTATTCAAGCAGCTGAAAGGGCTTGTTGTCTGTGAAGAGCAGGTGGCAAGCCCTTCAATCTTGCCTTGATACGGCGGTTATTGTAGTAGTCAAGGTATTCAACAAGTTCTTTTTTGAAATGCTCCATAGACTCAAATTTTTGCAGATAAAGCAGCTCGGATTTGAGCAAGCCAAAGAAATTTTCAATAACAGCGTTGTCCAGACAATTCCCTTTCCGGCTCATGCTCTGGCGGATACCCTTCTCTTTGAGCATAGTTTGGAAGCGTTTGTGTTGGTACTGCCAGCCTTGGTCTGAGTGGAGGATC